>NZ_JALQDA010000030.1:0-443022 GCF_023631485.1 Caballeronia sp. GAFFF2
GTAGTCGGGAAGTACACGTGGTGAATGCGTTGTCCGGAATCGCAAAGCAACTGCTCCGTGCGCAACTGGACGAGTTCCAGATGGGGAGCGAGAGCCTGCCATTCCTGAGTCGGAAGTGCGGCCAGCAGATGGTTGCCATGCAGATCGGATTGAAGGGTCAACATTTTTTATTCGCTTTATAAGAGCGCTTTCGCGCCGTACTTTATCTGGTCCGCTCGCAGGTTTCGTGAGCGCATCTGGTGGCGTACATCGAAACATGTGGGGCCAGCCCCGTGAGCCTTGCATCGCCGCTTCGTGCCGTCACCGGCTACAGTGATGTTCGTGCTTTGTCGTACATAAGCGAGAGACGTGCCAGGAAGTGTCCGATCTATGTCCGATAAGGCATAGACGGCGATGCACGGAAGATGCGCGGCCGGCGGCCAAGCGCGCGATGCATTTTTGATTCAATTCTGAACATTTGCTGAAGGGGCGCAAATGGCAGGGCACGACCGGCCGAAATGGCTTTCGTCTGTGGGATGCCTTGCCTGGCTTAGGTTTCCGGCGCGTTTCACCTTATCAAACGTAGATTGCGCGCGATGCAAACGTGCCTGGAAGCACGCGTCAGCGGGAACGGCCAAAAATGTTGCAAACCTGTTCATTCCGCGAAGGCGCGAGTCGCGGAGCACGAGCAAGAATGCGGCCAGTAGCCCGGTGAGGCGCGCTCGGCGCGACTTCGACCGTTTGCCTAGCGGGTTGTGAACGATGCCAGGCGGCCCGCAAGCGAAATTGCTGAAAGTGTTGCATCGCGCACAAGAGCGCTGCGGCTCTTCGGGGATATCGGCAAAAAGTGTTCAAGACTGAACCACTTTTGGAGAGAGCAAGGTTTTGTCGAAGCGCGAAGGTCCAATCGGCATCGCGCGTCCATGTTGCTCACTCCATCAGTTCGCCTTCGAGAACCGATGCCAGAATCATCGCGTAGGCGTTGCGTGGCGCGGTGCGCCGACTCGGCCGATACACCGCGTCGCCGATCAGTACCGGCTGACCGCTCATTGCGCAGACGCCGGTAGTGCGTGCATGCGAGACGCGCCACATTTGATCGCCATAACAGCAGTGCGTGGAATCGCGCCACGCGATGATCGCCGTCGTCGACGAAGGACGTTCGATCAGGCTGATCGACAACCCGCGCTTTTCCAGCAGATCGCTTTTGGTCAGACGCTCGGGCGGCTTCTTCAAGATGCCGCTCAAACTCGCGTCTTCTGTTTTCACGCCCAGCATGAAAATGGTCCGTGCCCACGGGTCCATGATCTTCGCGCTTGCCTGCATGGTCTGACTCCTCAAAAATGGATGAACCTGCTCGATTAAGAATTTGCAAATGGCGTATGAAACGTCAGACCAGAGCGCGCGTCTTCACGCGCCCGCTGATGACGTGGCGCTGACCGTTCGCTTGAATGTCGAGGTGTGACGAGGCTGAAAACGAATACCGCACGAAAGCGCGATATCGATGATGTGCTGCGATAAGAAGAGCAGTTCTCGCGCCTGTTCGATGCACCGCACCGAATGACGTGCGCGCTTCGCGATGCGGTGACGCGCATCGCCGCTGCCTGAAGTTTGCTGGAAGAGAATCATGGCGAATCCGTTCGTTTCCTTGAGGCTTGCCGGCTCGGTCGGAAGACCGGAACCCATGCATCAAAGTTAATCAAACGGACCCGCTGCGACTAGCCGTACCTTGGGTTGCCGGCGTCGCTGAAAGGTTTGGACAACCTATAAAGGTTTAGTGTGGTTGATGCTCAGGTGCGCTGCACGCGCGACGGCGTGGTCGCGGACGCGGATGGCTTCACGCCGAGCGCTTCGGCCTTGAGCACGAAGTCGGCGAGCGAGCGCGACTCCATCTTCTTCATCGCCGCACCGCGATGAATCTTCACCGTGATCTCGCTCAGGTTCATCTCGGCGGCGATCTGCTTGTTCATCAGACCACTCGCGACGAATGCCATCACCTCGCGTTCACGCGGCGTAAGGCGAGCGTAGCAGCGGCGCAAGTCCGCCACGGAGCGGTCTTCGTTGCGCCGCACTTCGTCTTTCGCGAGCGCGTTCGCCACGGCGTCGAGCATGTCCTGGTCGCGGAACGGCTTGGCGAGAAAGTCGATGGCGCCGCCTTTCATCGCCTTCACCGACATGGCGATATCGCCGTGCGCCGTGATGAAGATGATCGGCACGGACAGGTCGCCCGCCGCAATCTGCTCCTGCACGGCAAGCCCGCTCTGTCCTTTGAGGCGCACGTCGAGAATGAGGCAGCTCGGAACGTCCGGCATGTCGAAGGCCATGAACTCCTGCGCGGACGCGAACGCCTGCACCTGCAGGCCGACCGAGCGCAGCAGCATGGTGAGCGCGGTGCGCATGGAGTCGTCGTCGTCGACCACGTAGGCGATCGACTGGCTCGCGCCTTCCTCAGTTTCGTGGCTCACTGCATGTCTCCTCTTCGAGCGGCAAGACGAACTGCATCGACGCGCCCTGACCTTCCTGCGATTCGGCCCAGATGCGGCCGCCGTGTGCCTCGACGATGGATCGGCAGATCGACAGCCCCATGCCCATGCCATCTTTCTTGGTGCTGAAGAACGGGTTGAAGAGCGAGCCCGCATCTTTCTCGCTGATGCCAATGCCCGAATCTTCGACCGAAAGCTGCGCGTGACGCTCGTCCGCGAGCCGGGTGGCGACGCGCATGACGCGCTTGCGTCCGCTCACGCCGGACATGGCCTGCACGCCGTTCATCAGCAGATTGATGACGACTTGCTGAAGCTGCACGCGGTCGCCGCAAACCACTGGCGCGGGCTCGGCAAAAGTAGCGGAAAGCTCGACGCGCTGGCTTTGCAATTCGCGCCGCACGAGTTCGACCGATTCTCTCACGATCATATTCAGATCGACCAGCGCGGGTTGCGGATCGCGCTTTTGCGCCATGGAACGAATCTGGCGAATGATGTCCGTCGCGCGCTTGGCGTCGCTCGTCATCTGACTGATCGACTCGACCGCCTCGTGCACATTCGGCGGCTGACGGTTGAGCCAGCGCAACGCGGCGTCGCCCGCGGTTACGATGGCGGCGAGCGGCTGCGTGACTTCGTGCGCAATCGACGCGGCCATCTCACCGAGCGTCGTCACGCGCGTGACATGCGCGAGTTCCGAGCGCGAGCGGTCGAGCGCCTGTTCCGCGCGCTTGCGTTCCTCGATGTCGGTGTTCACGCCATACCAGCGCACGAGATTGCCTTCGGAATCGCGCAGCGGCGCGGCACCGATGTGCATCCAGCGAAACACGCCGTCGCCGCGCCGGATGCGCGCCGTCACTTCGAAGCCGCTGCTGGTGGCGAGCGCCTCGCGCCACGCGGCTTGCAACGCGGCGAAGTCTTCCGCATGCACGATCTCCTGCCAGATGTCGTGGCCGTCGTCCGCGAGCTTCACGCCGTACTCGTTCCAGCGGCGGTTGAGATAAATGAGGCGGCCATCGTTCGATGAACTCCACACCATGCCGGGAATGGCGTCGATGGTCGCGCGCAGTTCGTTCTTCTGGCGCAATAGCTCGCCTTCCATGCGCTTGGCGTCGGTGATGTCGTTGTTCGTCGCGAGAATGGCGAGCGGCTTGCCCCATTTGTCGCGCGAAAGCGTCCAGCGGCTCGACACGACCACCGTCTCGCCGCTTTTCTTCACGCGCTTGAGTTCGCCTTGCCAGTTCCCACGCGTAAGCGTTTCGCGGCGAATGTCGTCGACGGGCATGGCCGCATCCGTCTGCGTGAGTCCGTGAATGGGCTGGCCGATAGCCTGCTCGGAAGTCCATCCGTACAGCCGTTCCGCGCCCTGATTCCAGAAAGTGATGCGGTCGTCCATGTCGTACACGACCACCGCGTCGTGCGTGAGATTGAGCAGTTCGACCTGCTTGCGCAAGGTGGCGGTGCTCGTCTGATTGCGCAGCGCGAGAAACGACACGGTCAGAATGGCGATGAGACTCACACCGCAACGCGCGATGGAACTGCCAGGGTCCTGCGCGTTGTGCGAGAGCATGAAGCCGAGCACCGTCGCCGCGACGCAGGCCCACGCGACTGCAATCGTGACAGGCCGCGATGCGACCGAAGCCACGAGCAGCACCACTACGACATACAGCACGGCAATGGCGATATCGAGCGGCGTGAATGCGTCGATGAGAAACACCGCGAGGCCGACTACCGTGGCCATCGCCTTGAGGGTGGTGGGATTGCCGAGGAAAGACTGCTCGGCTGCCTGATCGAGCTTCATCGCGGCCTCATTGCGGAAAGCGGCCGCTCATTCATGCTCGATGGCCCGAGTAACGGACTGCCCAGATTCACATTGCGCGGATCTTTCATAGGACGAGAGAGCCTGAGCCCGGAAAGCGGGCCACTTCAAGGATGAGCGCCAGCGCCGCTGGCCCGGATGTCGTCGAGACAGTGCATTACCTGTGCGCCGTCGACAGGCTTGCCGAGCACGCACAGCGCGCCAACGTCCAGCGCCTGTTTGCGCATGGCGTCCGAAGCGAACGCGGAGATGAAGATGATAGGTGGCGCGACGCCGCGATCGACGAGTCTGCGGTACATCTCCACGCCCGAGATGCCTGGCATCTGGACATCCGAAATGATACACGCGACATCCGCGATCGAACCCGAATTCAGGAACGCTTCGCCGGAGTCGTAGAGCCGAACCTCCCAGCCAAGCGAGCGAACCAGGCTTGAGGTCGCGATGCGGACGGATTCGTCATCGTCGATGATCGAAACGACTGGGTTATTGAACACGCAACAAAGTCCTCGGGCCTAGTGTGCGGTGGCGGCGATAAACCAGGCGGCGGGCCGTCGACCGTGATGCCATGTTAAGTAAAAGCATCGGACGTGAGAATCATATTTATGTATGAGACGAAGCCAGTCTAATACCTTCGTATGAGCCGTTTAACCTTGCGTCTCATACCGCTTCATACGCGCGGCCTAACCATTCGGCGCAGGCAACGACGCCGTGCCGACTACTCATGCAAAGGTTTAGGCGCGTCATCTCTAACGGCCGCATGAGCGAACGCACGTAGGGATAGGCTCACCGCGCATCCGGACATAAAGTTACTCCAAGGTCGCAGCAACGAAAGCCTCACCGCTCAAGCAGACGACCTCATCGTATGCGAAGCCAGTGAATCGGCTTCCTAAGTAATGCCATCTGTCCATTACGTCATTCGGCTCCACACGGAAACGCCGAGCCTTTAAAGGAGTATCACAATGAACAAGTTTCTCGTCAGTCTCGCTTTCGCAGTCAGCGCCGTTGCCGCTCCCGCCATGTCGTATGCGCAGTCGAATCAGCCGGTGACGCGCGCCGAAGTGCGCGCCGATCTCGTGCGCCTGGAGAAGGCCGGGTACAAGCCCGCAGTGAACGACGACGCAACCTACCCCGCAGACATCCAGGCAGCCGAAGCCAAGGTCGCGGCGAGCTACGCGGCCACGCACGGCACGAGCGATGTAGGCGGCGTGGCATTGACCGGTGCGTCCGCCAGCGGCTCGAAGGTGTCCGCCGCTTCCAGAAACTGCGTCGGCCCCGCGGACTACTGCGTGCCGTATTTCGGCAGCTAAAGCCAAGCGGTCCGGCGCCGGTCACTGCGGCATGCCGGACCGCACACGCGTACTGAATGCCACTCGGAGTTCCACATGAAAAACCTGTTGCTCTCTGCCGCGATGTTCGCGGTATCCGCCGCTTTTCTCACCTCGGCGCCCGTCATGGCGCAAGGCGAAAAGCCCGTGAAGAACATCGTGCTCGTGCACGGCGCCTGGGTCGACGGTTCCGGCTGGCAGCCGGTCTACGACATTCTGAAGAAGGACGGCTACCACGTCAGTATCGTGCAGGAGCCGCTGACTTCGCTCGATGACGACGTCGCCGCCACCAAGCGCGTGCTCGACTTGCAGCACGGACCGACGATCCTCGTCGGACACAGTTATGGCGGTTCGGTGATCACCGAGGCAGGCGAGCATCCGGATGTGGTCGGACTCGTGTACGTGGCCGCGCATGCGCCCAATGTCGGCGAGGACGAAAGCACGCTCGGCAAGGGCAAGCCGAGCTTCACCTCGAAGCAGGCCGGCGCGATCGAGAAGACAAGCGACGGTTATACGTTCCTGAATCCTTCCGCGTTTCCCAAGGACTTTGCCGCCGATCTTTCTTCAAAGGAAGCGACCTTCGAAGCGCATTCGCAAATGCTGACCGCAGCGAAAGTCTTCTCGGAGCCGCTCACGTCCGCTGCGTGGACCACGAAGCCGAGCTGGGGCATCGTCGCGGGCGCGGACAAGATCATCAATCCGGATCTGGAGCGCTGGTACTACGAGCGCGCGCATAGCCACATGACCGTGATTCCGGGCGCGAGCCACTCGGTGTACGAATCGCAGCCGGTTAAGGTGGCCGCAGTGATCGAGGACGCCGCGAAGCACGCGCAATAACCTGCAATAACGCGACCTTGGATAGACGAGACATCGACACTTCAAAGGTGCCGATGTCTTTTGCATGGCGTACGAGCCGCGACTGTGCAGGATTCAGGCGCGGTTTTTCTTCTGCTGTTAAATTAGGGGCCAGCCAAACCACCGATCGAGAGAATCCGATGGCTGAACAACCCGCATCCCCAATACGCCCGCTCATTCTTATCGCTATCGTCGTGGCCGTCGTGGTCGCCGCGTTCGCGTACACCGCCGGCTGGCTGTCGCCTACGCGACTCACGCCTGCGAAGATCGTCAATAGCCTCGCGCCACCGGGCGGACCCGCGCTCGGCTTCAGACGCAACCATGCGAAGGGCGTCTGCTTCACTGGCAACTTCGAGTCGAATGGCGGCGCGGCTTCGCTATCCAAGGCGCAGCTTTTCGCGCCTGGCAATTACCCCGTGACCGGCCGATTCAACCTTGCGACGCCCGACCCGAAGACCGCCGATTCATCGGCGCGCGTGCGCGGACTGAGCTTGCGAATCGTCATGCCGGACCACAGCGAGTGGCGCTCCGCGATGATCGACGCGCCCTTCTTCCCCGTCGCCACGCCGGAAGCGTTCTATGAACTGCAGCGCGCATCCGCCCGCAAGGACGATCCCGACGCGATGAAGCAGTTCGCCGCCGCGCATCCGGAGATCGGCGCATTCGGCAAATGGGCGTCGAGCGCGCCGTTCACCGGCTCCTTCGCGGACGATCAGTACAACAGCCTCAATAGCTTCGTCTTCACGGACGCCTCCGGGCAAGACCGCGTCGTGCGCTGGTCGTTCGTGCCGGTGGCCAAGCCCGAGACCTTGACGGGCGATCAGTTGAAGCAGAAAGGCGCGAACTTTCTCGATGCCGACATCACGCAGCGCGTGCAGAGCGGGCCGCAACGCTGGACCATGGTCGTGACGGTGGCCAATCCCGGCGACCCCACGGCGGACCCGAGCAAGGCGTGGCCGGACGATCGCCAGAAGGTCGAAGCGGGCACGCTGGTCGTCACCGCGATCGAGGCCGAGCCGGATGGCCCATGCCGCGATCTGAATTTCGATCCGGTGGTGCTTCCGCCCGGCATGCACGTTTCCGACGATCCGTTCCCTGCCGCGCGTTCGGCTGCCTATTCGGTGTCGTTCAACCGGAGGACCGCCGAGGACAAGGACTATCCGCATCAACCGGCGCAAGGAGCGAATCAATGAGCACGATCCACACACGCTTCTCGCCCCTGCAACGCGCGCTGCACTGGCTCATGGCGATTTGCATTCTGGCAATGCTGTTCATCGGCGTCGGCATGGTGTCCACCGTGCGGCCCGACTATCTCACGCTGGTGTCGATCCACAAGCCGCTCGGCGTGACGATTCTCGTGCTCGCGCTGATCCGGCTGGTCGTGCGGCTCGTGCGCGGCGCGCCGCCGTTGCCCGCCAATATGCCGGAGCCGATGAAGCTCGCCGCCCACCTCTCGCATCTCGCGTTTTATGCGCTGATGATCGGCTTGCCGCTCATCGGCTATGGCATGTTGTCGGCGGCGGATTATCCGGTCGTGGTGTTCGGCGTGCGATTGCCCTCCATTCTTCCGCATAGCAACTCGCTGCATTCGCTGCTTTGGGACGCGCACAAGTACCTGGCGCTTTGCTTCTTCGCGCTGATCGTCGTGCATCTCGCGGCGGCGCTGTTTCATGCGCTCGTGCGGCGCGACGGCGTGTTTCAGGCAATGGCGCCGTGGAGCGATCGCTGACGCGTACACAGGCGGCGCTTCTGTATGATGGCGGGCCACCATCATTCGAGGATTCATCGCCATGAGCGCAGCATCGCAATTCGATCAGGTTTCCGTCATCAAGCGCGCGAACGTTTATTTCGATGGCAAGTGCGTCTCGCATACGGTGCTTTTCGCCGACGGCTCGAAGAAGACGCTTGGCGTGATTCTGCCCGGCACGCTCGACTTCGGCACCGATGCGCCGGAACTGATGGAAGTGCAGGCGGGCCAATGCCGTATCCGTCTGCAAGGTAGCGACGAATGGAAGACCTACGGCGCTGGCGAGTCTTTCTCGGTGCCGGGAAAGAGCCGCTTCGATATAGAAGTGGTCGAGACGCTGGATTATGTTTGCAGTTATCTTTGACCTGGTTTAGAGGCTAGAGGCGAAGCGGCTGATCCGGCGTGATTGGCCGTTTTTCTCGGCGCCTGCGGTCAGACAGCACCGATCATCGACCAGACGCTGAAGATGAGAATCGCGAGAGAGACTGCCGACGCTATCCAGCCGGCCATCGCGCTCGTTCCGCCGCGCAGCTTCAGTTGCTCTGCGCGCTCGCCCGGCAGCAACACCTCAGCCTTGATCCGTTCGACTGCTTTCTCGACATGCGCGCGATAAATCAAGTTGCCTGAAAAAGCCCACGCGAACATCAATGCATAACTCGACACCTCGCCAAGCGAATCGCTCATCAAGCCGAGCAGCAGGTTCAGAAACGTGCCGCCAACGAAGACCGCGACCGCCTGCCAGTACATCTTGCGATACGCAAACCATACGGGACCGCCAAAGAACGCCGCGACATTCCACGTCGGCTTAATGTTTCCATTTTTGTCCTTGGCTGACCACTTGCCCGCGTAATACTCCACGTTCTTTCCGACAAAAGCGGCCATATCCTTATCCAAGCCAGCCGCTGCCGCAGTCGTAACCGTTCCCTTGATGCCTTCGTTGTTATCGAATTCCATGTCTTGCTTTAGTTGCTGTTGCATCTGTCCGCATGGAAGCGGACTTGAATTGCCGAATGCGAACGACGTTTAGAACGCGTTTAATTCGGGCAGCAGACAATACACGCGCGACCCGCACTTGAAAAGTCAGGACGCGCGAGCCTTACAAAAGTTTGCGCTTGCTTGTCGCCGTGTTCAGGCGAGCTTCGAAGCCACACCGCTCACTGAAACACCACTGGCACCGGCCTCGTCAGCAAGTCCACGTACAGCTTGAAGAATCGATCATTATCGAACTTCGTGACATACGTGATCTTTTGCGGCGATGCCCCCGCAGCAGGCGTGTCCGGATACACCCGCACATGACCCTGATCCTCGCCGGGCGTCGTGTCGATATCCAGGTACGCGCTCTGCGTTTGCGTCGCGTAAGTTGCATCGCTGAAGTAAGCGATGGTCAGCGTGTCGTAGAGATCCGTGCTCGATGCGAACGCACCCGCATTCACGGTTGCATACGCCTTCGTCACGGCCGTCTGCCCGGTCGGCGGGTTGACGATCTGGTTGTAGATGCTCTCGGTCAACGGCACGGTGTTGGTCACATCGAGCGGAATGACGGTTTGCGGAATCGACGTCTGCAAGAGCGTGCGCACCGCGAGCGGATCGAACCACCAGTTGAGCTCGCCGACTGCATTGGCGTTGCCCGGCACGTTCATCGCGCCGCCCATGTAGACGATCTGCTTGATGAGCGGCACGATCTCCGGCGCCTTCTGCACCGCCGTCGCGAGATTGGTGGGCGGCCCGACTTCGAGAATCGTCACTTCATGCGGATAACGTTTGATCGTGTCGATGAGAAAGTCGGCGGCTGCTTGCGTCTGTAGCTTGGTCGAGGTTGCGAAGCCGTCCGGCGGCGCGGTGAGCTGCGCTTGCGAAGTCGGCTCGGGACGCGACCACGCGCCGAAGTATCCGTTCGGATTCGCGGCCTGCTGCGCGCGGATGCTCGTCACATCGTATTGCAGCGGATAATCCGCGCCGCCGTACACGCCGACCTTGTTCTGCACGCCCATGCGTTCGACGGCCTTCAACGCATCGGCTTCTTCTTGCAGCAACCAGTCGTTGCCCGTCACCACGCACAGGCCGAGCAGATTCACCTTGCCCTGTCCCATCAACTGCGTGGTCATGGCGAAGAGCTGGCCGTCGTCGCCCATGGTGTTGAAGTCGGAGTCGATCACGATCTTCGGCGCGTTCGTGTATGCGTTGTGGTCGTCGGATGAGCCGCCGCAAGCGGCAAGCACCGCGACGACACAAAGGGAAAGAGTCAAGCCTGCTGCAGTGCAACGTCGCATGATGCTGTCTCCGGATCGTTATATTCGAGTGATCACGTCATCGCGGACGGTGATTCATTCTACGACCGTTTAAGCAGATACGACTATGCTTCGATCGGCGAGCCGTCCTTGCGCACGAACCGGCCATCGGCGTTGGCACTCATCATGTCGATGTCGGAACACGTGGTGAGATCGGGCCACGCGCGCGAGCCGACTTCGAGATACACGGCCATTTCCCGCGACCGGTTGATCATGTGATGCCCGTTGCCCGTGCCCTTGGCGAACGCGGCGCAATCGCCCGCACGCAACATGGTTTCGCCTTCGTCTTCGATCAGCACGAGTTCGCCCTGCAGCACATATACGAACTCGTCCTCGTGCGAATGCCAGTGACGCTGACTCGACCAGCTTCCCGGCGGCAAGTGCATCAAATTCACGCCGAAGTCCGTCAAGCCGCCAGCATCGCCAAGACGCCGACGGATGCGCGCGGCGCATGGTTGATCGTAAGGCGGTGGATAGCCGGAGCCTTGGTGCTCGGGCACATTGGCAAGATCGATTTTCGGCATGATGCGGCTCGTTTTGGAAAGTCGCGGAAAAAGCGCTTGTGCAAGGGTGTAGAAAGAATACGCTACGATGCACGTTTTCTTCGCGCAAGCCCGCCGTATCTTCGTGACCGCTTCTGAATTCAAAGCCCTGGCGCGCGCATTCCTCGTTCGCCTTGCCGTCAAGCTTCGCCCGCATGCGCGTGTGCGCACGCTGCTGCTATTGCCCGCGCTTTTCGTGCTCTATGTGCTGGTGCTGATTCCCTTCACGCCCGGCATTCGCGACCTGCGCCGCGCGAAGGTGGATCAACCCGCGCAAATCTATTCCGCCGATGGCAAGCTGCTCGCCGAATTCAAGCCAACGCATCGCGAATGGGTGAGCCTCAAGGACGTCTCGCCGCAAGTGGTCGACGCGCTCATCGCCACTGAAGACAGGCGATTTCATGAGCATCATGGTATTGACTGGCGACGCACGGCATCGGCCGCGCTGCATACGTTCAAAGGCCAGAAACAAGGCGGTTCCACGCTTACGCAGCAGCTCGCGCGCAATCTTTATCCCGATGACATCGGCCGCTCGCAGACGCTCACGCGCAAAGTGAAGGAGGCCATCACCGCGTTCAAGATCGAAGCGGTCTATTCGAAGGAAGAGATTCTCGAAACGTATCTGAACACGGTGCCGTTCTTGTATAACGCGTATGGCATCGAGATGGCCGCACGCACTTACTTCGATAAATCCGCGAGCGAACTCGACGTGCTCGAAAGCGCGACGCTCATTGGCATGCTGAAGGGCAACAGCTACTACAACCCGGTGATCAACCCCGAACGCGCGCTCGACAGACGCAATATCGTGCTCGGGCAGATGGTGCGCTTCGGCCATCTCGCGCCTGCGAAGCTCGAAGCGTTGCAGAAGAAGCCGTTGCGCATCGACTTCGAACGTCAGACCGAGGAGCCGGGACGCGCGCCGCATTTCGCGCAACAGTTACGCAAGTGGCTGATCGCGTGGGCCGACGACAACGACTTCAACATCTATTCCGATGGTCTCGTCGTGCGCACGACGCTCGACTCGCGTTTGCAGACGATGGCCACGCAATCGCTTACGTGGCAAGGCAATCAGTTGCAGTCCATCGCCAATGCGGCTTGGGGCGGGCGCGGTGGCTGCGCGAATGCGAACGCGGACCTTGCACATGCGTTCATCCGCGAGACGAGCGAGTATCACGTGGCGCGCGATGGCGGAGCGAACGACGCCGACGTCATCAAGAGCCTTAGCGCGAATCGCACGTTCATGCAGGCGTTATGCGAGAACAAGACGCGCGTGCAGGCCGGCTTTTTAGCGCTAGATCCGCGCAACGGGCAGATCAAGGCGTGGGTCGGCAGCCGCGACTTCACGCAAGACCCGTTCGATCATGTGCAACAGGCGCGCCGTCAGCCGGGCTCGACATTCAAGCCGTTCGTGTACGGCGCGGCCTTCGCGCGCGGCTCGAAGCCCACGGATACGATCATCGATCAGGCGGTGGAGATTCCCATCAAGGGCGAGGAAACCTGGCGTCCCACCGACGATTCGCCGCCAAGCGGCCGGCCGGTGAGTCTGCGCGACGGCATCGCGTATTCGAAGAACCGCATCACCGCGCAACTGATGCAGCAGGTGGGCCCGGCGCGCGTGGCGCGACTCGCGCGCGACATGGGCGTGCGCGAAAGTCATCTCGACGTGGTGCCTTCGCTTGCGCTCGGCACGAGTCCGGTGACGCTCAAGGAGATGGTGGCGGCTTACGGCACCATTGCCAACGACGGCAACTACATGGAGCCGCTGCTCGTGACGCGCATCGAGAACAAGGATGGCGAGGTGCTCGCGCAATTCGAAAGCAAGCCGGAACGCGCGCTGTCGGTCGATGCCACGCGCAAGCTCGTCGACGTCATGCGCGATGTCATCAATCGCGGCACGGGCACGCTGATCCGCACGCGCTTCGGCATTCGCGGCGACGTCGCGGGAAAGACCGGCACGACGCAAGACAACGCGGACGGCTGGTTCATCCTGATGCAGCCGCAACTCGTGGCGGGCGCTTGGGTCGGCTTCAACGACAGCCGCGTGACCTTGCGTAGCGATTACTGGGGACAAGGCGCACATAGCGCATTGCCGATGATCGGCGACTTCACGCAACGGGCGATGCGTTCGCATCTGATCGATGCCCGTGCACGCTTCGATACGCAGGAAGTGCCGGGCATGTGGGACATCATGGCGACGCGTGTGAAGACGTGGTTTGCCGAGACGTTTTCGAAAGCGCCGAAACCCGCGCAGACGCCTCAGCACGCACCGCGCGCGCGTCGTTCACCCGTCACGCGTACCGCGCCCGCTGCTGAAGTCACGGAAGAAAAAGCGCAGCCGCCCGTCTTCGACACATTGCCGCCGATACTTCCCGCGCCTGCGGAACCGGCCTCGCCGACACGTCAGGAATAAGGTTAGCAAACGTTTTCTAAAGTTTCCTTGTACCGCTCCGTTAACTCGGATGTCTCCTGACATGACCGCGTGAATCATGGCGTCCGCCTCTCCGGCGCAATTCTTGCCATATCGCACAGACGCGCTCGGGTCTTATCCTCAAGGAATTCTTGCAATGATGAAAACGTTGGTCGCGCTTGCGGCGGGTATCGCCGCGCTTTCCGCCCCTCTCGCGCACGCACGCGAAATCTATGGACAAGTCGGCACCGAAGGCGTGGGTATCGGCTATTCGGAACCGCTTGGCACGCGTGATAACGTGCGCGCCGAATTCAACGGCATCGCCTTCTCGCACAACTTCAATGCGGGCGGGCTGCATTACGACGGCACCGCGCACATCTATCACGGCGGTCTTTATCTCGACTTCTTTCCCGCACCGAACACGGTGGCCTTCCGCCTGACCGCTGGCGCGCTGATCGGCGGCGACAACGTGGACGCCGTCGCGACGAGCCCGACCGACACCTACACGTATCACGGCACGACCTACAACGTGGCCGGCGAGCAGATTCACGCGAAGGCGCGATTCCCGACCGTGCGCCCGTATGTCGGCATCGGCTTCGGTCACACGCCGGTGGCGCAGAAAGGCTTCTCCGCGTTCTTCGATGCAGGCGTGGCTTTTGGCCGTCCGCATGTTGATTACGACGTGCCCGCCGAAGTCGTCGCGATCACCGGTCAGGCTTTCGTCGATCAGGAAAAGCAGGACTTGCAGGACAAGGCCGACAAGTTGCGCTTTTATCCGATCGTCAAGGTCGGCGTGACGTATCGCTTCTAAGCGGCTTTCGCTTCAGATCCACAAGTCGTTCGGCACCGTGCGCTCGTTTCGCGAGTCGCCGGTGTTGACGACGCCGCGCGGCTCGATCAGCATGATCTTCACTTCGCGCGCGGCATGGGGTTTATGCTCGACGCCTTTCGGCACGATTCCCATCTCCCCTGCTCTGAGCACCATCTCGCCATCGCGAAAGTCGATGCGCAATTCGCCTTCCAGCACGATGAACGTCTCATCGGTATCGGCGTGCGCGTGCCACAGGAACTCGCCTTCCAGACGCGCGACCTTGAACTGATAGTCGTTCATCTCAGCGATCACGCGTTGCTGCCAGAAGCCGTCGATCAAACGCGCTTTTTTTAATGGATCGATGGCGGCGCGCTGGCCACGTGTAGCTTCGGCTGTCGCTGCGTGTGTTTGCATGATGCGGCTCCCTGACGATGAATTCGTTCAAGGCTACCGCTGTCACACCTAAAGGGTCTTGAACGATCGTGCAAGCTCTAACGCGTACTAACACAGGCCCGCCAACGCGCGGGCGGCATGCCGAAGGTGCGTGTGAATTGCCGCGTCATATGGCTTTGATCGGCGAAACCGGCGCTCGCGGCGACATCCGCCAACGATGCGCCCGTGAGCACGAGACGGCGCGCGACATCGAGACGGCGCATTGTCAGATAGCGGTAAGGGCTCGTGCCGAAAAAGAGCCTGAAATCGCGCGACAAGCTGTAGCGGTCGCGTCCCGTCGCGCGTTCGAGTTCCTCCATCGTGACGATACGATCGCAATTGGCGTGCAGAAAGTCCTTCGCCAGCACGGCGCTTGCGTAGTCGCCCGTGTCGCGCGAGGTGGTCACGCTCGCTGCTTGTGCCAGCGCGAATGCGAGTTCGGCGAGCGCATCGTTTTGTGCGAGCGGTTCGCGCAGCGTCTGTGCGAGCAGCGCTTCGGTGGCGGCGCTGACGCGCGCATCCATCGTCGTTCCACCGGCGATGAACGGCAACGCGCGACCGCCGAGCGCGGCCTGGATCATCGCGGGTTCGACATAGAGCATGCGATACCGAAAGCCATCGCCGGTGCCGGCGTGGCCGTCATGTGCTTCGTCGGGATGAAGCACCATCGTCTGGCCGGGCAAGCTGTGACGCAATTCGCGCCGGTAATTGAAGCTCTGCACGCCCGTCATGGTGCGGCCGATGGCATAGGTGTCGTGCCGATGCCAGCCGTATGCCTTGCCGCCGAAAAAGGCTTCGATCCGTTCGATGCCCGCCGATGATTCGGCATGGCGGACCCAGTCGGAATTCTGTGGAGCGGTGCGTCGGTTCATGGTTGCGGCATCGCGGAGACGATACGCAATGATATGCCCGAACGTGAAAAACGCCGCGCGAGACTGTTCGCGCGGCGCGTCGGCGCGATCAGCCGCCCAGTGCCGGATCGCTCAGGCTGTCCTTGCCCGTTTCGACGTGGCCCGCAAAGCGGCGCAGAAAGGCGCTGTCCGTGTCCACCTTGACCTCGATGTCGTACCAGCCGTGCGCGCTGCGCAAGTCGAGATACAGCTGCGCGGTGTCGCCGCCTCGCACACGCTTGGTGATGGTCTTCGCGGCATCGTAGGCATTCACGATACTGAAGGTGCACGCGCCCGAGCCCTTGTTTTCCAGCCTCAATTGCAGGTTGCCGTTAGCGACGTCGTAGCCTTCCGCGACTTCCGGCGCGGCGTCATCGTGCGACCACCAGCCGCCATGTTGCGCCTTCGCCTTGCCCGCGACACGGCGCAAGAAACCGTTCGGCCCATGCACGACGAAGTCGAAGCTGCCGTCCGCGTTTGCATCGATACGATCCGACAGGCGCTTGTGCGCTTCGACCGTGTAAGTGTGCGGCACAGCAGTACTGGCATTGCGATACAGCAAAAAGACCGCGCCTGCATCGCCCGTGTTGATGAAGTCGAACGACACCGCGCCCTTCGATGCATCCGGCTTCGAGCGCACGAACAATTCGTAAGGCAATGCACGCGACGGACGCACGCCGGGCTCTTGCACGGGCAATTTCTGATCGACGGGCGGCAGCGGCACGTAATCCGGATGACGCGCTTTGTCGGGCGGAACGTAAGAGGTCGTGGCAGGCAGCGTCGGCAGCTTGCTGTTGGGATTACGGAAGTCGAACGCGGAGGTCAGATCGCCGCAAATCGCCCGACGCCACGGCGAGATATTCGGCTCGGCCAGTCCATGCGCGCGGCCGAAGCGCTTCTGAATGAAGCGGATCACCGACGTGTGATCGAACGTCTCCGAACACACCCAACCGCCTCTGGACCACGGCGAGACGACGAGCATCGGCACGCGTGCGCCGAGGCCATACGGGCCGCTCGCATACTTCGCGCTGCCGGGGAAAATCTCGAGACTCGTATCGACAGTGGAAAGACCGTTCGCGTTCGATGAAGGCGGGAACGGCGGCACGATATGGTCGAAGAAACCATCGTTCTCGTCGTAGTTGATGAGCAGCGCCGTCTTGCTCCACACCTCCGGATTCGACGTCAGCACTTGCAGCACTTGATCGATGTACCACGCACCATAGTTCGCGGGCCAGTTCGGATGCTCGGAGAAGGCTTCGGGCGCGACGATCCACGAGACTTGCGGCAGCGAGCCGCTCTGCACGTCGTTTTTCAGAATGGAGAAATAGTCGTCGCCCGCGGCGGCATTCGTGCCGCGCCGCGCCTTTTCATAGAGCGGATTGCCGGGCTGCGCGTTCTGATATTGCGTGAAGTAGAGAAGCGAGTTGTCGCCGTAGTTGCCGATATAGGCGTCGTCGGTCCAGCCCCACGAACCTTTCGAATCCAGTCCCGTGCCCTGATCCTGATAGACCTTCCACGAGATGCCCGCACGTTCCAACACTTCGGGAAACGTGGACCAGCCGTAGCCCGCTTCTGCGTTATCGACCACCGGCCCGCCGCCCGTGCCGTCGTTGCCCACATAACCGGTCCACATGTAATAGCGATTCGGATCGGTGGATGTATTCGTCGAGCAGTGATACGCGTCGCAGATCGTGAAGGCGTCGGCGAGTTGATAGTGGAACGGAATGTCGTCGCGACGCAGATGCGCCATCGTCGTCGTGCCCTTGTACGGCACCCACTGATCGTAAAGACCGTTATGGAACGCGCCCTGTCCGCTTACCCAGTCATGCGGCAAGTCCTGCAGAAACTGCAAGCCGAGATTCGATGCGCCCGGATGAAACGGCAGCACTTCGCCCGCACCCGCCGCGATAGGCTGGTGATAAACCGGCTTGCCATTCGGCAGTGTGACGGCGGCTTTATCGCCGAATCCGCGCACGCCGCGCAAGGTTCCGAAGTAATGATCGAACGAGCGGTTCTCCTGCATCAACACGACGATATGCTCGATATCCTCGATCGAGCCATGTCGCTGATTCGCTGGAATGGCAAGCGCCTGGCGAATGCCGAGCGGCATTACGTTGAGCGCTGCCGCTGCGCCTGCGGCCTCCATCGCCGTGCGCAGAAATTCACGTCGGTTCTTCGTCATTTGAGTAGTGGGGAAGTAGAAGGGATGCTAGTCGACCGTATGGATCACCGGGGTTGCGAGCACTTCCGATGAAGCCCGCGCAATACCTCTTTGCTCGGCTTGCACCGGAGCACCGGACGTGGCTTGTTTCGCCCAGTCCTCGAGATCGCTCGTTGCGTTTGTCGTGGGCGCTTCGCTGCTGGCTGCTGAGACGGATGCCGGCGGCTTGATGTCGGTCGAGTTCGAATCGCCGCAGGCACTCAGGCCAACGATTGCGCAGGCGCAAATAGCGAAGCGCGCCACGCTGAAGTAGCGACGTGATGAAGTCGACATGATCTGGCTCCCGCAAAGCGCGTGAAGGTCTCACAGCGCCGGGAAGCTTATCGGTCGCTTATGTAAGCAATATGACGATTCTTTCCCGCATCATTCAGTTTCTCAAATGTAACCATGTCGATACATCTCGGCCATTTGGTAAATTGATTAGTTTTCCGAATTATTAATTACCGGATTTAACAGTTTCCAACTGATGATATGACCAAGCAAAAATGGCTGGTCGGTGACGGAATAATGCGTAAAAAATGTGACATCGGTTTACATCGAGTTCTGGAGGCAGTACTCTTTCGACCGCTGCAGGAGTTTCGGCAAGCCTTGCCGAAGCAGCGGAAAAATCGGTAAATCTTCAACAGCAAGATTGCTGTTTTGCAGTGCGGTACACGGGCGGGCTGCCATGACTGGCGGACTCCGCGCGTATCTCCTCGACCGTCTTGCACGACCTTCGACGAGCCTTTGAAGACATGCGCTTCACAGGCTGTCATCCGTCGGGCAGCGGCAGGCATGAGCCGCATCAGCACATACGTATTGCCGCCGCGGTTGCCCGCCAACGTTTATCCGTCTGGCGCAGGTCAGCCCCTTTTCAACTGCAGAAACGAATCGTTCGTTCTGCTAACGACCGTTCGCATCCCGTAGTAATGGGACATGTGGTTGGCGGTCGTCGAGGCATCCATACTGCCGCATGCAGCATCGGCAAGCGCCTTTTCGCGCATGGACGTCCATACTTTCATTAGTACGCCGAAATCTTATGAAGAAACTTACATCGCTTCCGGTTTTTCCTTACTTCGCCACGCCTAAGGCCACGGTAATCGCTGCAGCCGTCGCGACGAGCTTGTTGCTCGCGGCATGCGGCGGCAGCAGCGACAGCGCGGTGGATGCCGCCACGGGCAAGAGCGCGTCCGAGCTCAAAGCCACGTCGAAAGCCGCGAACAATGGTTCGATTTTCTACGGCATGAACGGCCACAACAACGGCGGCGGCGCCTACGACGCATCCAGCCCGCAGCAACAGTTGTCGCAATTGCAGGATTTGGGCGCGAAGATTTATCGCAACGAGGTGTACAACCAGGCATCCGCGACGAAGCTCGCCGGCATTGCAAAGACGATGGCCGACGGCGGCGTGACGGTGTATCCCGTGATGATGATGGGAATCGACTTCAACAGCGAAGACGACGCCTACAACGCCGCGTTCACGCTCGGCCAGCAAACGGCCAACGCGTATCACTACCCGTACTACGAGATCTCCAACGAACTCGAAGCCAATACGCTGAATGGCAACGTCGACGGCGTTTTCTGGCAGCAGTACAACAACCACCAGTATCAGGTTGCACGCGGTGTCATTCGCGGCCTGATTGCGGGCGTGCGCTCGGTGGATAGCGGCGGACAGATCGTGCTTGGCGGAACGTGGCTGCACTACTCGTTCTACCAGATGCTCGCGGACGGCTCGCAACCTGACGGCACATGGGGCCATCCAACGGTTAGCTGGGACATCACCGCATGGCACTGGTATTCGAATGAAGGCGACATCACGAACGCATGCGGCGGCACGGGCTGTCACGATGTGCTCGCCGTGCTTCACAACATGGGCAAACCGATCTGGATCAACGAGTTTGGCGTGCGTCCGAACTATGGCTCGGATCAGCAGATCGCGTCGTATCTGACGGGCAACGACATGATGGCGCAGTTCGTGAGCGTGGCGTCGAAGTACAACATCCAGTCGATCCAGGCGTACGAGCTATACGACGACAGCGAAGGCAACTACGGCATGCTGCAAGCGGACGGCAAGACGCAGAAGGACGCGTACTGGGCCTACCGGAGCTTCGTGCAGAGCAACCCGAGGTGATGCATAGAGCGGGCGGACCGCGCCGGCTTCAGAAGTCGGCCGGTCTGCCCGCGCCGAAACCCTTGTTCGCCCACGGCGGTGCACGGCCCACGCCGCCGTTGATACCGGCGGCGCGTGCAAGGATCGCCTTGGTGCCGGGCGTAACCGGCATGGTGTGCAGCAGGGGGATGTTGACCCAGCGCACCTCGTCGACGCCCTGCCCCGGATTCGTGAACAGCCGAGCATCCGCTGGAATGGCGACGCGAAAAACGTGGTGCAGATGCTGCGCGGATACGTGCTGCCACATAAAGGCCGCCGCGCTCGCCTCGGCGCCGGTTCCCTCGTGCAGTTCGCGAATCGCCGCGGCCATCACCAACTCGTTATGCCTTACTTCACCGCCCGGCAGATACCACGGGCCACCGCGTTGCCTGACGAGCAACACCGCGTCATGGCGAACCACCAGCACAGTTGCGCGAACCCTCATTGTCCCCGTCTCCCAGTCGTGATTTGCATGCTTGCTTTGGCCGCGCTCGTCTGAGAATGATTCCAGATTCGGCGGGCATCGTTTCTTTTAACGCAGAACGTGCATGCGATGCAATCCGTGACGCCGCTATGGCCGTCATATTGACCGAAAGTAACTTGATATGAGGCGTATTTGCCGGGTCTTGCCGCTTGTTATGCAAACACGGCGGACGGAACGTTGCACAACAGTTTGAAGCACACGCCACTTGCGCCATAATGCGCGCACCCTCACGAGCCGCCACCGCAGAGACCATGATGTTCAAGCCGATCCTGCTCGTCGAGGACAACCCGAATGATCTCGAACTCACGCTGCTTGCGCTTGCAAAGACCCATCTCGCCAACGACATCGTGGTGGCGCGTGACGGCCAGGAAGGCATCGACTATCTTCTTGGCGATGGCGAGTGGCGCGAACGCGTGCCGGGCAATCCCGCCGTCATCCTGCTCGATCTGAAGCTGCCGAAAATCGACGGACTCGAATTGCTGCAGCTGATCCGCGCGAACGCGTCGCTGAAAACCATTCCCGTCGTCATGCTGACTTCGTCGCGCGAAGAACGCGATCTCATCCGCAGCTATGAACTCGGCGTGAACGCCTACGTCGTGAAGCCGGTCGAGCTTGCCGAGTTCTTCCGCGCGATCAGCGATCTGGGGATGTTCTGGGCCGTGCTCAACGAGACGCCGCCCGGTTCTCCCCGCCGTGAACCATAAGGCTCAACCTCCGCCGTTCGACGCGCTGCTGTCTTTCACCGTCGATCCGAACCGATCTGGAATCTTTTTTTCGAAGGTTTTGAGGTAGCGCGCACGGGCGGCGCTCGCCTCCACACCGAGCATCGGTTCATATGGTGCCGACGCGCTTCCCTGCGCCTGCATGGCAAACCACGCGCTGGCGGCATCGCCTATTCTCGCTTCTTGCTCTTCCGAAAAGACAGCGCCTGCGTTCGTTACCAGCGCAGCGCCCATCAAGCTGAATATAAGCCGTTTCATTTTTGAATATCCGCGTTAAACAGAAAATTCGGACGCACGTGCCAAATCAACGCGCGCCGATATATGTTTTATCGGCTGATTCAAGCCAAAAGACAGGATTTACAACAAGACAAGTCTTTGAAAACGGCTAATCGGTAAAAACGAAGTAAGCGTTAACCATGCGGTCCAAAAATTTCCACAAAAAACCTAATGTCCTCAAGTTGACGGCCGTAATCAAAAATATGAAGTCAGGTTGCGGTTCCGCCAGCAGCATGCCGAACTCGATAACCGTTACTTCTAGTCGTCCGACATAGCGGGCGAGAGTAATACCAGAGCCTTAGAGAGGCCTGGGCATTAGACGAAGCGTCTGCGCACACACAAACTTCGGATCCGTCAACTGAGAGAGGCGGCTACCGATGCAGACGAAGACTCCCGTGCACCGGGCAGAAGACAGCAAAACGTAGAACCCGAGGATCATCATGACGCACTTCTTCAAGCGCTATCTCAAGGATACGCGCGGCATTACCGCCATCGAATACGGCTTGATCGCCGGCGTACTTGCGCTTGGCATCATGACCGCTGTCGGCGGCCTTGCCGGTCAACTCGAGACCACTTTCAACAGCATCACGGCCAAGCTAGCGACCGTCCATTAAGTCCGGACGTCGTACTCCCGCCATTTCCGTCGGGAAGCGCCTTGCCGTCGATGAACCGCGATCACAAGTCGCGGTGGTCCGTGCACGCCTGTAGCCATTCCGTAGGCCGGCGCGCGTTTATTTACGCGCAATCGAATCTCCGATTTCATCCGCGCGCAAATGACGTGCTTTTAAAAAGCGGCATTCAAACCGGTATTTGCTCGATGCAATTACCTCGGATAGCCGTCGAATCAAAAATATATATCTGAGAGAAAAATGAAGACATCCAGTCTCAAAGGCGAAACCATTCGCATGACCGGGGCAGCCGCGGCCGTGGCCCTGCTTCTGGCGTTGAGCGCCTGCGGGGGCTCGGGCTCGGTCAACAAATCGACGGGCGGAGCAGCCAGCCATCCGGCTGCCACCGCTTCGACCGACGGCACGCAGCAGGAGCATCCCACGACGGGCGCACGCGATACCAGCACCGCGTCGAACACCGACGCAAACGCCACGACAATCGAAGCCAGCGCAGGCGGTACTGTCGGCGCGACGGTCAAGACCGGTACGGGCGGCGGTAACGGCGGTGGCGGTAACGGTAATGGCGGTGGTGGTAACGGCGGCGGAGGCGGTGGCGGCGGCAATGGTGGCAACGGCGGCACGCCCACCGTCACGCCGCAGCCGGTCGCGCAAGTGGTCGACAAGGCTAGCAACATCGTGACCGCCGCAGGCGAAACCGTCACCGGTCTCGGCACGGCTGTTGGCGGTGCAAAAGTGCCCGGCCTCTCCGACGGCACCACCAAGAACCTCGGCGGCGTCGTGCAAAACGTGGGCGCGGCGGTCTCGACGCTCGGCGACGGCGTGGGCAATGGCATCGGCTCGCTCGGCTCCAACCCGAACGCAGTCGGCACGACCGTGACAAGCGTCGGCGGCGTGGTGCAAAAACTCGGCGATGCCGTCACGAGCGGCGGAAGCGCCGTCACGGGCCTCGGCAGCGGCCCGCTTGCTCCGCTCGCCGCCATCACGACGCCCGTTGGCGCGCTCACGAGCGGTGTCGGCGGCGTGGTCTCGCAAACCGGCGGCAATCTGACGGCCGCGTTGTCCAGCGCACCTGTCCAGCAACTGACGACGCAAGCGACGACCGCCATCGCTCCGATCACCTCGATGATCGGCACCGCGACGCAGACCGTCGGCACGGCAACCGGTGTCGGCGCACCTGCCGCTGGTCTTTTGACTGCGCTCGGTTCGAACCTCGCCGCGGGCGGCCAGAAGCTGACCGCGAGCTCGAATCCGGTCACGTCCGGCACGGGCACGCTGGTTTCGGCTGTCGGCACGACGGTCGCGACCACGGGCACGCTCGTCGGCGGCAAACCGGCAACGACGCTCGGCACTTCGCTTGGCAACACCGTCACCGGCGTGACGACTGCAACCGGCACCACACCGGTCGCGGGCGTCGTGAGCGGTGTCGTATCCACCGTGGCGGGCACCGTCAACACCGTGACGTCATCGCCTGCGACGACCTCGCTGCTGGCTCCGGTCACGACCGTGGTCAGCACGGTGCTCGCGCCGGTCGCAAGCGGCGTAAGAACCGCGCCCGCGACGACGACCGCGCCCGCAGCCGCCGCCACGACCACGACGGCAACTGTCACTGCTGGCGTGGGCGCAACGGCGAGCACGGGTTCGACCAACGGCGGCGTCGTGGGCGGCCTGCTGACGGGCGTCACCACGACGCTCGGCGGCGCGCTCGGCGGCCTGCGTCGCTAAGTCGAAGCAACGAAGCACGAAGCAAGACACGCAGCCTCGCGAAGCTGCAAATCACCGCAACTTCGCGAGGCGTGCGTCGCGCGATCAACAGTCAGACGACATACGAAGAGAATCGGAACTGAAATGGGTACCTGGAAAACGACCGCACTCGTGGCCGCACTCGCAATGACGCAGATTGCGCACGCCCAGACACCGGCCGCCGCGCCGCGCTCGAGCGTCGGCAGCAACCCGCTCGACGCTTTACCGCAAGTGAACGCTCCGGCGCGACCGCCCTCGGTCGAAGTCGAAGTCAAGGCGCCGCAACAACAGCTTCAGGAGCTGCTCGCGCGGCACATCACGCCATCGTCGATTCAGATCGAAGGCGTGAAGTCGATTCCCTTCGATGAAGTCGCCAAACGTTTCACGTCGTTCGTGGGCACCGACATCACCATCGGGCAACTGGTGGAAACCGCGAACGGCGTGACCGCGCTCTACAAGGAACGCGGCTACGCACTCTCGTTCGCGTTCGTGCCAGCGCAGACCTTCGAGAAAGGCGTCGTGCGCGTGACGATCGTCGAGGGCTACGTATCGGACATCAAGATCAAGGGCGAGCCCGGCAATCTCGAGAAGCGCATTCGTGCGATCGCAGAGCGCATTGCCGCCGACCGTCCCTTGCGTCAAGCCACCTTCGAGCGCTATATCAACGTGCTCGGCATGATTCCCGGCGCGAAGATCGATGCCACCGTCGCGCCGCCGCAGAACACCAACGGCGCCACGACGATGGAGCTCAACGTCACGCGCAAGCGCTTCAACGTGAGCACGGGTATCGACGTGAATCATCCGGGGCTGCAGGGCATTTTCAGTGCGACGGAGAACGGGCTGCTGGGACTCGGCGAATCGATCACGGCATCCGCGCTCGCACCGAAGGGCCGCAACGATTCGACTTACTACGGCATCAATGCGATGGCGCCCGTCGGTTCCGACGGCTTCGCAATGAAAGTCGATGCCTCGCATTACTACGGCCATCCAGTCGATAACCCCGGCCTGCCTTCGTATATCGAGCGCACCGTGGTGAACGACAAGCTCGCGCTGTCGGCGATCTATCCGTTCATTTTGAGCAACTCGAAGAGTCTGCTCGGCACGGCGACCGTGTATGCCACGCATGACGAAGACCGCTTGAAGAACATGATTGTCGCGGGCAATCCGCAACTTACGCAACGTTCGCAAATTCGCGTCGCGCAGTTGTCGCTCGACTACACCGGCATTCAGACAGGCGTCACGCGTCGTGTGAATGTTCAGATAGCGAAGGCATTCGATGTGCTCGGCGCATCGAAGACGGCGGAAAGCAACATCGTCGGCCTGCAACTGCAGAACCCGGTTTCGCTGACCTTCCTGCGCACGGGCGCCACCTACACGCAGACCAACGACTGGCCGTTCAAGATCGGCACGGTGGTCGCCATGACGGGGCAGTTCTCGCCGGATACCTTGCCGACCTCCGAACAGATTTCGTTCGGTGCACAGCGCTTCGCGCTGGGCTATCAACCGGGCGAAGTGTCGGGCGATTCGGGCTGGGGCGCGTCCTTCGAAGTGAACCGGCCGCTGCCACTCGAATGGGCGTATTTGAAATCGCTCACGCCGTATGCATCCGTCGACATGGCGCGCATCTTCCTGCATGGCGGTACGCCGACGCCGCGTCGCTTGTCTTCGGTGGGCATCGGCTTCCGCATTTCGGATGCGAAGCACTACAACATCGACCTCTCGGTGGCGCGTGCCATAGGCGATGCGCCCATCGAAAGTTCATCGCGTAGTCCGCGTGTCAACGCGACATTCTCGTACCAGTTGAATTGAGCGATAAGGCCTGTTTCTACGGCGTTTATCGCGCTCAAGGACAGGTACTCAGTACCGTTAAGTAGTTATTAGCAGTCGAACATAACAGAGCATTGGCGAGCAGAGAACCATGAACGACACCACGATCCGAAACACGCACGACGAATCGACCGCAAGTCGCTTCGTGCCGCGTTTCGCGCGTGATGAAGAAGGCGCCACGGCCCTCGAATTCGCGATCGTGTTTCCGCTCTTCTTTCTCATCTTCTACGCGATCGTCACCTATAGCCTCATCTTCGTCGCGCAGCAGTCGCTCACGCTCTCGGCGGAAGAAGGTGCGCGCGCCGCGTTGCGTTATCAGCGTGGCGCGACCACCGCGGCGCAAGCGCTCGATCTACGCACAGCTGCAACCTGCACCACGGCTAACGGCCTGAAGAACTGGCTCGGCTCTGCATCGACGTGTACGGCAAGCCGCGCGCCGTGTACCTACGACACGACGATGCAATGCGTCGCCGTCGCGCTGTCTTACGACTACGCATCGAATCCGCTCGTACCGACGCTGCCGCTTTTATCGCTAGCGTTGCCGGCGAAACTCACGGCGAACGCGAGCGTGCAACTCAATCCCGACAGCGTGCTTTGAACGCTGACTTTTTTTGAAGAACCGATGTCATGGCCAACGTTTCCCGCATCATTGCAATCGCGCTGTTCGCGCTGGCTGCACTGCTCGGCCTCTATGCCGTCACGTTGACGCGCGCCGCGCCCGCGTCACGCGCGCCACTCGTCATGCCGGCCGGTTCGCCCGCGGTGACGGTGATCGTCGCGGCGCACGATCTCTTGCCCGGCAAGGCGCTCACCGCCGACGATCTCACCATGCAGGCGCAAGCCGTTCTGCCCACGGATGCATTTAGTTCGGCATCCATATTGCTTGGCCGTGTGCCGGTTGTACGCGTCCCGGCTGGCAGCGCGTTGACCGATGGTGTGCTCGCGGGCGGACTCACGGCGGCTATAGAACCGGGCGAGCGCGCAATCGCGATTCGCGTCGACGAATCGAACGCGGTGAACAATCTCGTGAAGCCGGGCGATGCCGTCGATGTCTTCGTCGTGCTCAAGCGCGATTCCGTGACGGACGGAGAAATCCCCGCGAGCCACGCACGCTTGCTGCTTTCGAAAGTGCGCGTGCTCGGCTTTGGCGACAGCGTCATCGCGAACGATGCGGCCACTAATGCCGCTAACGCCACCAACGCAACGAACCATGCAACGGCCGCGCGTACCGCCGTGCTCGGCGTGCGCGTCGACGACATCGACACGCTCACGCTTGCAGAAAACAGCGGCCGTCTCTTGCTCGCGCTGCGTAACCCCGCCGATACGGCCAGCACGGACTCGCAGGCACGCAATGCATCCGCTCAGTCGCCGATAGCGCGCGCTGCGGCGGGCGTCTCGCTCGCGACACTTTCGGGCGGCACATCGCGCCCTGCGCCACCAGCTTCCGCAATGCTCGCCGGCGCGCCGATGCTCCCGCCGCTTCCCGCCGCGCTCGCAACCGGCGGTGCAGTTGCGTCGCGCAAGGTCGCGTCGGCGAGCGGCATCGAAGTCATTCGCGGCTCGCATAGCGAAACCGTGTCGAACCCCTGATTGGCCATCGAGATCATGTATCAACTTCCTCTTTCCCGCGCCGCGCGTCGTATCGCATTCGCCTGCGCACTCTCGATGCTTGCGGCCACGCCCGCAGAAGCGCGTCATTCGCACGCGTCCTCGAAGAAGCCGAACGCACAGAAGCCGCAGACGACGCCAAACCAGTCGCCCGCGCAAGCCGAAGCCATCAAACTGACCAGCGGCGCACAGAAGCCGCTCATGCTGGGACGCGCGTTGCAACGCGTCGCCGTGGGCGATCCAGCCGTCGCGGACGTGCTCGTGCTGAAGGGCAACGACGGCGTGATGCTGGTCGGCAAAGCGCCCGGCAACACCGACGTCATGCTGTGGGAACCAGGCCGCAAGACGCCGCTCACCTGGCATGTGCAAGTCGAGTCTCAAGCAAGCGCGGCACTCGTCGATGGCGCGACGCCCACCGTCAACGTGCTCGGCAACACGGCGCTCGTGCAAGGCTCGGCCGCGACGATGGAAACGCATGAACGCGCGGTCGCGGCGGCGAAGGCATCGGTGGGCAAGGACGGCGCGGTCGTCGATACCTCCATCGTTGCCACCAAGAGCGTCGTTCAGGTCGATGTCAAAGTGGTCGAGTTCAGCAAGTCGGTGTTAAAGGAAGCGGGCTTCAACCTGTTCTCGCAGAACAACGCGGGCTTTGCGTTCGGTACGTTCGCGCCGAGTTCACTCGGCAGCGCGTCGCGCAATGCGGGCGGCACACTCGATGTCACGTCCGCCTCGCCCATCGGCGCCGCGTTCAACCTGCTGCTCAATTCGAGTTCGCGTGGTCTGTTCGCCAATTTGAGCCTTCTGGAAAGCAATAATCTCGCGCGCGTGCTCGCGCAACCGACGCTCGTCGCGCTCTCCGGACAAAGCGCCAACTTCCTCGCAGGCGGTGAAATTCCCGTGCCGGTGCCGCAGTCGCTCGGCACCACGACCATCACGTACAAGCCGTATGGCGTGGGTCTCACGTTGACACCGACCGTGCTCGGACCGCATCGCATTGCGCTCAAGGTCGCGCCCGAAGCAAGCCAGCTCGACTTCGCACACGCCATCACGCTGGATGGCGTCTCGGTGCCGGCGCTCACCACGCGCCGCGCCGAAACCACCGTCGAACTCGGCGATGGCGAGAGCTTCGTGATCGGCGGACTCGTGGATCGCGAGACCGCATCGAACGTGAGCAAGGTGCCGCTGCTCGGCGATCTGCCGATCATCGGCACGTTTTTCAAGACTTTGCAGTACTCGCAGACGGATCGCGAACTCGTGATTCTCGTCACGCCGCATCTCGTCACGCCTATCGCGAAGGGCGCAGCCGTGCCGCCGTTGCCGGGCGCGTCCGAGCAACGCGACGGCAACGTGTGGCGCAGCTTCGCGGCAGGCGCGGCATCCGATGACGAAGCACCGGGATTCTCCAAATGACCGCAGCCACGCAAAGCTTCGCGCCTGAAGCCGTATCGGCGGATGAGCGCGCACGCCCTCGACTTCTGTGTGCAAGCGCGCAACCCGGACGCATCGCGCGTCTCGCCGCCGCGCTCGCCACGGTAGGCGAAGTCATGCTCGCCTCGACCGTTGCGGCGCAACTCGTGCAAGAGATTGCATCGGCCGCGCCCGCGCTCGTGTTCATCGACTTCGATACGCCCGTGGAAGCCACGATGCTCGTCGCCGAGGTTCATCGCGCGTTTCCATTGCTGCCCGTGATCGCGCTCGGTTCGGAAGCCGTCGGTGAAATCGCGCTTGCCGCAATGCGCGCGGGCGCACGCGATCTGCTCGACATCGAACCCCGCCACGCGACGCCCGAAGCCATGCAGATCGCCGCCTTGCGCGCGCTCGACATGGTGAGCCGCATCATGGCGCAAGCATCGGCAATGAGCGCGCCTGCAAGGCGCGGCAAGCTCACGGTACTGCTCGGCGCACGCACGGGCGCGGGCGTCAGCACGCTTGCAGCGAACCTTTCGGTGCTGCTGCAAAAACGCCTTGGCAAACGCAACCAGGGCGCGGCGCTGCTCGACCTCGGCCTGCCCGCCGCCGACAGCACGCTGCTGCTCGACACGCGCAGCGAACTGCATTTTCACGACGCGGTGCACAACCTGCGCCGCTTCGATGAAACCTTCGTGCATACCGCATTCGCGCGTCACGCGAGCGGCCTTGCGTTGATGACGCTGCCCGCCGATCTCGCCGAGATGCGCACCGTCTCTTACGCGGCCGCGGTCAAAACGCTCGAACGCTTGCGCGCGTTCTTCGATCATCAGGTCGTCGATCTCGGTGGCTTTTCGAATCTCGAATTCGTGAGCCATCTGATCGAAGCCGCCGACACGCTCTGGCTCGTCTGCGATGCCAACATCGCGTCGGCGGTATCGGCGGCGAGTCTTTGCACGGCGCTCGAAAGCGCGCGCGATGCCGAAAGCACGAGTCATCGCAAGCCGGAACTCATCGTCAACAAGCACGATCCGGCCTGCAATCTCGGACCCGAGGCGCTCGCCGCGCGTCTTGGGCTGCCGCTCGTGGCGACGTTGCCCGCGCGTGCGCAAGCACTCGTGCGCGCGGTGAATCAAGGTCAATTGCTCGGCGATACCGCGCCCGCCGATCCCTACGTCCGCGCCGTCGATGCCCTCGCCGCGCAACTCGCGGGAGAGCCCGTGCGCGCGTCGAACGATGTCGCGCCCGCAAGCCTCGCCCGTTTGTCGGCCAGACTTTTCAAGCGAGCCTAAGCGATGATCTCTTCCTTCGATCAGGATGTTGCCTTCGCGAGCGAAGCAGGCCCCGAAACCGTGGCCTTCGCTCACTCGCAACAGTTCCAAGATGTGGCGAGCGCCGCGCACGAGCATCTGCTTACGCGCATCGAGGAATTGGGCGCCGAGTTCGGCCGCTGGTCGCGTCAGGCGATTCAACAGTTCGTCGATACGGAAATGGACAGCTTCGTGCGGCAACGGCGCATACCGCTCAACGAAAGCGAAGTGCGCCTGGTCGCCGCCGCGTTGACTAAAGAGCTCGCAGGTTTCGGCCCGATAGAAGACTTGCTCGCCGATGCCGCCGTGGAAGACATCCTCATCAACGGCTATAGCGACGTGTACGTTTCGCGTCACGGCATGCTCGAAAAAGTGCCCGTGCGTTTCGCGGACAATGCGCATTTGCTGCGTATCGTGCGGCGCATTCTCGCGCCTATCGGCAGACGGCTCGACGAGTCGAACCCGATGGTCGACGCGCGTCTGCCCGATGGCGGCCGCCTGAACGTGATCATCGAACCGTTGTCGATAGACGGACCAGTAATCTCCATCCGCAAGTTTCGCCGCGACCCTTTGCGTCCCGACGATCTGCTAGCCAACGGCACGTTCGATGAAAACATCTCGGCGGTGCTGAAGGCTGCCGTCGAAGCGCGCTGCAATATTTTGGTCTCGGGCGGCACGAGTTCGGGCAAGACATCGCTGCTCAACGCGCTCGCGTTCTTCATTCCGAAGCACGAACGCGTCGTGACTATCGAGGACACGGCCGAGTTGTCGCTCAATCATCCGCATGTGGTGCGGCTCGAAAGCCGTCCGGGCGGCTTCGATGGCGCGGGCGTCGTCGCTATCCGCGATCTCTTGCGCAATACGTTGCGGATGCGGCCGGACCGCATCATCGTGGGCGAAGTGCGCGGCGGCGAAGTGCTCGAAATGCTTCAGGCGATGAACACCGGCCACGATGGCTCGATGGGAACCGTGCACGCGAGTTCGCCGCGCGAGTGTCTTTATCGACTGGAGATGCTTGCGGGTTTTGCCGGCTTTCAGGGCACCGAAGCCAGCTTGCGCCGGCAGATCGCCAATGCCATCGACTTCATCGTGCAAATCGGGCGGCTCTCGAACGGCAAGCGGCGCATTCTCTCGGTGACGGAAGTGACCGGCCTGTCAGACGACATCATCGCGACGCAAGAGCTTTATCACTATGAAGCGGTCACGTCGGCGGATGGCGTCGATACGGACAACTGGGCCTCGCTCGGACTGCAACCGCATTCACCGAAGCTCGCGAAGTTCCGTCAGTCGCTTGCCGCCTTGACGCGCGCCGAAGACTTCCCGCCGCAAGAAGGCCGCTTCAATTTCAGCGGAGGCTTCGGTGTCTAGCGGAATCGCACTCGTCTGCATGATCGCCGTGCTGTGCGCCGCAAGCGGCATGCTGCTGTGGATGCGCGGCTTGCAAAAACGCGACGCACGCCTCGCGCAGCATTTCTTCACGCGTCAGATGCAAACGGCAGGTACGCAGACACCGTTGCCGCCGCTTTCCGCGCGCGTGGCGCAAGCGCAGCATCGGCAAGCGGGTGAAGCCGTCGCGCCGCGCAGCGACGTTCATCGCGCGATAGAGCGCGTCATGGGCGAACTCGGCGCGCTCTTTCACCGCGCAAGCGTGCGCAAGCCGCGCGCGGCGCTCACCATGTGGGCGGCGTTCACTGGCGTGGCGGCGCTCGTATGCTGGACGCGTATCGGCATGGTGATGGCGCTCGTTGCCATCGCGATGTCGGCGGTCGGCTTCTACGCGATCCTCACGTGGCGCGCGCAGAAACGCAATCAGCGCATCGTGCGCCAGTTGCCTTCGTTTCTCGAAGGCATCGTGCGGCTCGTGACCATCGGCAATAGCGTTCCGGCGGCCTTTCAGGGCGCGGCCGCATCCGCCGACGATCCATTGCGCGAGTGCCTCGAACAGGTCATGCCGCGTCTGAAGGGCGGCGCGGATATCGATCAGGCGTTGACGGCCGTCGCGCGCATGTATCGCGTGGAGCAGTTCGAACTGATCGGCTCGGTGTTGCGCATCTCGGTCAAATTCGGTGGCCGCTCGGACGTAATGCTCGAACGCATGGCCGCGTTCATGCGCGATCTCGAACAGGCGGATCGTGAACTCGTCGCGCTATCCACCGAGACGCGGCTTTCGTCGTGGGTACTCGGCTCGCTGCCGGTCGGACTCGGCGCCGCGATCATCCTGCTGAACCCCGCCTATTTCGATGCAATGTGGACGGACGTGCTCGGCAAGAAGCTCGTCTACGGCGCGTTCGCTCTGCAGACGCTCGGCGCGTTCCTGCTGTATCGCCTCGCGCGTCTGCGCGATTGAAACAACACATGGACAACAGCATCGTGCCCGCTCAATTCGTTATCGCGCTTGCCGCCGTCGCCGCCGCACTCGGTTGCGTGCTTATCGGCGTGAACGCGTTCTCGCGGACCTTACGCTCGCGCCGCGCGTCCGGCGTGCTCGAACGCGCGCTCGACCGTCAGAGTGCGCCCGTGCAAAAAGACGACGCAAATCGGCGACCATTTCCGCGCTTTTTCTCGCTCACGGGAATGGCTCATGTCGTCGGCTCGAAGTGGCTTGAATCGCGGCTCGGACGGATGATCGTCGCCGACGAAGACCGCCGCCTGCTCGACCGCTGCGGCCATACCGATGCAAGCTCCCGCGCCCGTTTTCTCGCCGCGCGGCTCGTTGCATCGATCGTGCTACCGGCCTTCGTCGTGTTCGCATCGCACGGCAATGTGCACGGCTCGCGCTTCATGCTGACGTGCTTCGCCGCGCTCCTCGTAGGCTTCATGGCGCCGAAGTGGTATGTGAAGCGCAAGGCAACGAAGCGGCAACGGTCGATCATCGGTGAATTGCCAATGTTCGTCGACCTGTTGCGCATCCTTCAGGGCGTGGGACTTTCGCTCGATCAGAGCATCTCGGTCATCGTCAGCGACTTTGCCAAGGTGATGCCGATTCTCACGCAGGAACTCGCGCTCGCGCAACGGCAATACGCGACGGGCCGCACGCGTGAGCAGGCCATGAAACGCCTTGCCACGAGCTACGAAAGCGACGATCTCGCCGCCGTGCTGCGCCTCATGATTCAAATCGAACAGCATGGCGGCGCGGTGCAGGAACCGCTGCGGCAATTCGGCGACCGGCTGCGCGAAATGCGCCGCACGGGCCTGCGCGAACGCATCGGCAAATTGACCGTGAAGATGACGGGCGTGATGGTGCTGACGCTCTTGCCCGCGCTTCTCATCATGACGGCGGGGCCGGGCTTCATCGCCGTATTCCATTCGCTGGCCGGCTTACACAGGTAACGCGGCCAACCTTTTCAACGAGATCAGACATGAACTTCACGACCCACGCGCGCATCGGCGCCATTCTTCTCTGTGCCTTGCTTGGCGCATGCGCCTCGAAGCAGGATCGCGGCTATGGTCTCGGCGCGCAGGCCGAGCACGAAGCAACGCTCGAACGCACGAACCGTGAGAGCGCGTTGCCCGACACGCCTGGTATGTATCTGGCGTTGATCGACAAGATGCAGAGCGAAGGGATGTTCTATGCATCGCTCGCGCATATCGACGCTTACGAGAAGCGCTTCAACCGCTCCGCCGATTCCACCTTGCGCCGCGCCGATGCATTGCGGCAGACGGGACAAGCGGCCGCGAGCCGCACCGCGTACGAAGCGCTTTTGTCGACGCCGCTCGCCGCGCGTGGCTATCGTGGACTGGGCTTGCTGTCGGGTCAGTCAGGCGATTTCGACGCGGCCGCCGCGCAATTCGCGCACGCCTCCGATCTCGCCCCGACCGATGCGCCGATTCTTTCCGATCTCGGTTATGCACTGCTGCGTGCAGGCGATGTGGAGGGCGCGCGCGTGCCGCTGATGAAGGCGTCCGAACTCGCGCCGAACAGCACGAAGACCATGAGCAATGTGGCGTTGTATCTGCTCGCGAGCGGTCAGGCCGCGAATGCGCAGAGCCTGATGACGCAGCAGAAGTTTTCGCCGAACGCGCAGCAGGCTATTGCCGACGATGCAAAACGCGTCGCGGATGCGGCGCGCTCGCATCGCCCGGCAAGCATGGCCAGCGCAGCGCTGTGAGGAACTACGCCGCGGCGCTGACGGCCGCCACGCGCCGCGCCGCGAGTTCGGCTTCGGCCGATATGGGCGCGAAGCGAAAGCCGTTGCGGCCCTTGCGCTTGGCTTCGTACATGGCGCGGTCGGCTTCCGCGAGCATCGTTTCCGTGGATGTCGCATAACCCGCCGCGCACATCGCGATACCCACGCTCGTGCCGAGCTGCGCCTCGCGCTGACCCAGATCGAACGTCTTGCCGATAGCGCGGCAGATATCCTGCGCGATACGGCTGCAAGCACTCGCCGATGCAATGTCGCGCGCCAGCAAGACAAACTCGTCGCCCGCGAGGCGGCAGACCAGATCGGTCGCGCGCGTCGCTTTCTTCAGGCGGTGCGCGACTTGTCTCAGCAAGGCATCGCCCGCGTCGTGACCGTACTGGTCGTTGATGGCTTTGAAACCGTCGAGGTCCATGAAGAAGAGCGCGAACGGAATTTCTTCATCGCGCGCGGAGTGCACCGCCAGCGACAGCTGCTCTTGTAACGCGCGGCGGTTCGGCAGGCCGGTCAATGCATCGAGCATGATTTCCGAATGCATTTGATTCTCGCGCTGCTTGCGCTCCGTGATGTCCTGCGACATCACATAGAAGCCGACCACCTTGCCGCGCTCCATGTCGGGAATATAAGTCGCGCTCCACACACGTCCGGATTCCACGTTGTAGACGATATCCTCATGCGTCACGCGCTCGCCTGCCAGCACGCGCTGGAACAGCGGATAACTGCGCTCGAAAACTTCATCGCCCACGGTCTCGCGAACAGACTTGCCGCGCAGCGCCATGGGATCGAAGCCGAATACATCGCGATACACCTCGTTGTTGAAGCGGTAGCAGAGATTCGCATCGACGTGAGCGATCAGAATCGGCAGGTTGTCCGTGATCGTCTGCAACGCCATGCGGCTGCTCGTCAGTTCGCAGGTGCGTTCGAGTACGCGGCGCTCGAGTTCCTGCTGATAGTCGCGCAAAAGCTGCTCGCTATGTTTGCGGCTCGTGATGTCCTGCATGACACTCACGAAGTGGCTCGGCGTGCCGTCGTGATCACGCAATAGCGCGACGCTCAGGTGAATCCACACGGTGCCGCCATCTCGTTTGCGATAGCGTTTTTCAAGCGAATACGTTTGACGCGCACCACTCAGCAGTTCCGCGACGAGTTGCAAGTCGGCGGCAAGGTCCGCTTCTTCCGTGATCTCCTGGAAGGTCATGTGCACGAGTTCGCTCGCGCTGTAGCCGGTGATCTCGCACAGCTTCGGATTCACTTCGATGAAGCGCCCGTCGAGATCGACGATAGCCTTGCCCGTCGGCGTCTGCTGGAAGATCGTATGGAAGCGCGTTTCCGAAAGCCTCAAACGGCGGCGGTCGTTCTCCTGGACTTCGCGCGTATCGCGGGCCGCTTCGCGTTGCACGAGTTCGCGCTCGACTGTCGCCGCCAGATCGCACAGCGCGGCACGCAGATTGGCGGACAACGTGCGCGGCTTCGTATCGATGGCGCAGAGTGTGCCGAGCACGAGACCTTCGGCCGAACGCAGCGGCACGCCCGCATAAAAGCGCACGAAGGGCTCGCCCGTGACGAGCGGATTGCTCGCGAAGCGTTCATCCGCGAGGGCATCATCGACGACGAGAAGCGCCTCGGAATGCACCGCATGCGAACAGAACGATACGTCGCGCGCGGTTTCGCACACGTCGAGCCCTACTCGCGACTTGAACCACTGCCGGTGTTCATCGACGAGCGACACCAGCACGATAGGCACCTGCAACAGCTCCGCGACGACGCGCGTAATGCGGTCGAATACTTCTTCTGGCGGCGTATCGAGCACGTCGATACTCCGCAATAATCGCAGCCTCTTTTTTTCGTTCGCGGGCAGCGGCGCTACATGCCATGTATTCACGATCGGTCGAATGCTCGTTACGGTTGCGATGAACCGTTGCGCTGTCTGGCGACGCAACGGGGGTTTCTTGCATCGCACTCTAACGTTCTCGAATGAAAACCAATTCGCCGATTAGGGGCTTTTTCACGCCGTTTATCCGGCGCTTCGTGAAGTTCAAACGTCGACGATCACCGCGTCGGGCCACATCAGCAGCTCGAACTGCGCGGGCGGCACGGGCTCCGAATATAGGAAACCTTGCGCGAAATCGCAGCCCACGGCCGCGAGGAAATCGCGTTGCTCGATCGTCTCCACGCCTTCGGCAATCACCTTCAGGCCGAGCTTGTGCGCGAGTCCGACCATCGCTTCGCAAAGCGCCTGGTTGTCCCGGTCGGAATCGAGGTTGTGCACGAACGAGCGGTCGATCTTCAGATAATCGATGTCGAAGCGCGTCAGGTAAGCCAGCGATGAATAGCCGGTGCCGAAGTCGTCGATGGAAATGCGGATGCCCGCATCGCGGAAAGCCAGCAGCTTTTCGTCGATGTTTGCTTCGGCATGCAGCAACAGACCTTCGGTGATCTCCACCGCGACGCTTTGCGCGGACATGCCGTGGCGGGCGAGATAGTCGGACCACTCCGTGCAAATCTGGCTGTCGTGCCGAATCTGCACCGGCGACATGTTGATACTGATCTGGAAGTCTTGATGAAAGCGCTCGCGCCAGTCGCGCGCCTGATGCGCCGCCTGCCTGAACACCCAGTCGCCGATGGGCACGATCAGCCCCGTATCCTCGGCAAGCGGAATGAACTCCAGCGGGCTGATGGTGCCGCGTTCCGGATGCAGCCAGCGAATCAGCGCCTCGGCCTTATGAATTTCCCCGGTCGCGAGATCGACGATCGGTTGGTAATAGACGCGGAATTGCTCTTCGGCCAAGGCGGTGCGCAGATCGCTCGTAAGCCGCAGGCGTTTTTCCGCCGCCACTTGCAGGTCGGGCGTGAAGTAGCTGAAGCGATTGCGCCCGGCGTTCTTGGCCGCGTACATCGCCTGATCGGCATTTTTAAAGAGCACGTCGAGTTCGCCCGCATCGTCCGGATAAAACGTCACACCCACGCTTGCGGAAATGAACGCCTCGTCGGGACCGAGCGTGAACGGCTCCGCCAAGGTGTCGATGATCGTGCGCGCCATCTCTTCGATGCTTTCGCTGTCGTCATCCACGTTCGGCACGATCACCGTGAATTCGTCGCCGCCCAGACGGGCGACCGTATCGGTGCCGCGCACGCAGGACGTGATGCGGCGCGCGGCTTCGATCAGCAGGACATCGCCCGTGTCGTGACCAAGCGAGTCGTTCACTTCCTTGAAGCGGTCGAGGTCGATCAACATCAGCGCCATGCGCCGCACCGACAGACGCGACATGCGCGCTTCGTATTCCAGCCGGCTCAGGAACATCTGCCGGTTGGGAAGATGCGTGAGCGCATCGAAGTTGGCCTGCTTCCAGATGGTCGCTTCGAAAGCCACGCGCTCGGAGATATCGCGGCCCACCACGAGCACGGAGATTACCTTGCCCGACCAGTCGATTTCCGGCGTCAGGCGAAAGTGCGTGCACTGCTCCTCGCCGTCGCTCGTCACCGCGCGCAGTTCGAATTGCGCGCTTCGCGCGCTCGCAATCACTTCGCGTACGCGTTCCTCGTAGAGTTGCGCGTTCGGACCGCCGGGAATTTCGGAAGGCCGCCTGCCGAGCAGTTCGCCAGGATTGCGCCCGGTCCACGCACAGAACGCCGGATTGGCATAGATACGCCTCAGATTGCGGTCGTATCGCGTGATCGTGTCCGGCGAGTTCGTGATGAGCGTGCGCGATTCCTGTTCGCGCGTCACCAGTTCCGCCGTGCGTTCGATGACAGCCTGTTCGAGCGTCGTGTTGATCTCGTTGATCTTCTGGATCTTCTGCTTGATCGCTTCGCGCATTTTCTCGAAGCGTTGCGCGAGCCGGCCGAGTTCGTCTTTCGCGTCGTCCGTATGGTCTTGCGAAGGCGCGCCTGCGTCGGTGCCGGCATCGTTCATCTTGCGCACGAGGTCCTTGAGCGGCGCCGAGATGCTGTAAGAGATGAAGTACGCGAGGATGATCGAAAGCAGAAAGCCCGAGATACCGACCAGCATGATCTGGTTGCGCACGGACTGCACTTGCGCGGTCAGTTTCTCCTCGGGAATGGTGCTGACCACGAACCAGTTGGTGCCGGGAATGCGCGTGTAAGCCGCGAAATAGCGGTCCTGCCGCGAGCCTTCGAAGGGCACGAAGCCGTTCGGCTGCGCGCCATCCCGCGTGTGCGCGATTTTCTCGACGAGGTCTTTCGCGGCGGATGCATCGGTGCTCGCGCCGCCTTCCGCGCGCACGATCACCTTGTTGTTGCCGGCATCGAGTACATAGATTTCGGTCTTGTTGCCGAGCGCGACGTCGGAGAAGATCGTCGAGAAATGCTCGGGGCGAATCACCAGCACGAGATTCCCGATTTGCCGATTGTTGTTCTTGCCAAAGATCGCGCGCACCATGCCAAGATTTTGCTGGCCGACGCCGTCGTCATAACTGCCCCAATAAGGGCGTCCGTTACGATCGGGCACCTGGGCGACGAGACGCGTGACGCCGCGCGACAATTGCGCGAACGCCTGTGTATCCATGATGCGGTTATGCTGATCCAGCAAATACTTCTGGTTGATATAACCGAGCGAACCATAGTGATCCAGCAAGAGGCGCGTCATGTCCTGCCGCGCTTCGCTGCGTTCCTTTGCGCTGCCATTCGCAGCCTTGGTCAATGCACCCTGCACGCGATCCGACAACACGAGCAATGCACTTTCCGTTTCCAGTTGCTCCATGCGCAGCGCGATATTGCGCGATACCTGCTTCACCACTTCCTTCGAAAACATCTCCGCATTCTGTTTGATCGCGGCCGTCGATTCCACGTAGGAGATATAGCCCGAAATCAGAATGGGCAGCAGCGCAACCAGAATGAATGCCGCGATCAGGCGATAGCGAATCTCGACGCGTCTCAGAAGATCTAGAGACAGCAATTCGAACGCGCGTCGTAGCGAACCAAGGATTGAGCTCATTTGTAATGCATCTTTGCTTCGTTCTTGACTGACTCATCCAGGAGGCGCGCGGCCTGCCGGGGCGTGATCTTTCCGAGCAGCACATCCTGCATCAGACGATGCAGCCGCTCGATCGAATTGGACGGCAGCACCGAATAATACGGGCTGGATGTCACGGGGTAATGACTGACCATGACGGTGTATTCGGCAATTTTCGGATCGCTCAGACTGGCGTCCGACGCCTGCGTGAATGGCGCGATATTGCGGCGTTTTCTCTGCATCACCGAAAAGCCCTTGCCCGCGATGAAATCCAGGAAACGCGTGGCAGCCGCTTTATTCGCCGTTTCGCAAACCGCGAAGCCCGTCTCGCTGCCGACGACCGGCACCGCTTCCTTGCCCGGCGCATTCCACGGCGGCACGAATACGCCGACTTCGAAGGGATTGCCGTGCAGCAAAAGACCGGCGGCCCAGCTTCCATGAAACGCCATCGCGACTTCGCCGTCCTTGAATAGACGGATGCCTTCGTCGTAATCGGTTGCCATATAACCGTCCTGCACGTAGTGACGCGCGGGCAATAAAAGAATGTTCGAGAAGATATCGGCGACTTCGGGCGTATTCAGATCGAGCGTACCGTCCGCGATTCTCGCTTTCCATGCCGGATCGCGGGCTACGACGTTATCCGCGAAGCCGGAGCCGAAAGGACCATTACCGAGCATGTTCGGAAAACCGCCGTTCCACATGATCGGTGTGAATCCCGCGCGTTTGAGTTGTGCGCAGGCGGCGAGAAACTCGCGGAAATTGGTCGGCGGCTGTTTTATGCCGGCGAGTGCGAACATCGCCTCGTTGTAATAGATGAGCGTCGTCGCCACGCCGCCGGATATGCCGAAGTGCCGGCCTTGACGGCTCGTCCAATCGCTCTTGAGCGGCGTGAGCATGGCTTTCCAAGCCGCCGTATTCCCGACATCCGCGAGAATGCCTTGATCGGCCAATTCGGCGGCGTAAGCGTTTGGATTGACGCTCACGAAATCCGGCAGATTGCCCGATGCCACGCGCGGCTTGATATTTTCTTCGACCGAATTGCCGATCATGAACTGCACGTTCACGCGGATATCGGGATTCAACTTGTTGAATTGCGCCGCGATCTGGAGCATTTCTTCCGTCCAGTCGGGCGCCCAGACGAGCGCGGAGATCGTCGTGACCTCGTGCGCGGCCGCCGCGTCATTCGCGGGATCAGCGGACGTGGCGCGGTCGTCCTGACGGCAGCCCGCGAAGGACAGCAGTATCAGGCTCAAGAAACCCGCCAGCAGGGAAGCAAGCCCGATTCGTCGCACTTGCGCTTCGCTCGTTGTGTTTGTGTTGTTGTTGGACCGGATCGGCAGCGGTGTCGCGACGCAATTTGCCGATGCAGCACCAGCACTGCTTATCGGCAAACAATTTCAGTTCTTTAGTGACTGCGCGCCGCTATTGCGCGACAGCGATGCTCGTTGACTTCAGGCCGCGGACGCCTGGTTGCTCTCGGGCGTGGACGATGCGGCGCCGTTTTGCGGATCGAGCGCGCCAGTCGGTTTGCTCGCGGCCGATTTCTTTCGCGGTACCGCGACGCGCTTTGTCGCGGTCGGCGCCTTGCGTGCCGTCTTGCTTGCCGCGTTGGCTTTGGTTTTCTTTGCCGCTGTTTTCTTTGCCGCTGTTTTCTTTACGGCGGTTTTTTTAACAGCCGCTTTCTTTGCTGCGGTTTTCTTGACGGCCGCTTTCTTTTCCACGGCTTTTTTAGCAGTCTTAGCCGCTTTGCCGATTAGATAAACAGAACGATCGCTTGCGCTTGCGATCCAGCCAGGTGCGCGGCCATGTCCGGTCCAAGTCGCGCCGCTCTCGGGATCTCTATATTGCGCGACGCCTGCGTTTTTGCTGGAAGCGCGCTTTTTGGCGCCCGTCTTGACGACACTGCTTGCTAAAGCCTCGCTTTTATCGATCAGAAATTTGCTGCGATTCTTCACGCTCGCAATCCATTTCGGCGGTCTTGCGCGGCCGCTCCATGTTTCACCGGTTTTCGGATTGCGATATTTGACCGCGACTTTGCTATTGCCAGCCGACCCGGTTTGATCGCCCGTGTCCTTCGATGCGAGCGCCGTGCCCTGTCTGCGTTTGCGCGCGGCGTTTCCAATGTCGGATGTTGTGAGCCCATGCTCGAGCATGAGATTGCGAATCTGGTCGACCACCTTCTGCGCCTGCTTTGCGATGATGGCATCGGCCTGCTTTTGCAGCTTTTGTATTCTCGATTGAATCTGCTTGATGGTCGTCATGGCGCAGTTCCTTTGGAATGTTTGTGCTGAACTATGCCATCAAATCGGGACGCATAAAAGCTCGCTTCATAAAGTCCATGACGCGGCGCCGGACTTTAAGCTTGCCCGTCACGCATATAAAGATTCGCTTACGTGAACGTTGCGCGAACCAAAGCGTGTTTCGCTAAAGAGGACGAAGCATTTTTAGCGCGCACTCGTGGACGACGCGCCTCGCAAGGCTTACCGCCTGATAAAACGGTTGCCACTATTTCTTCTTACGAATTAAAAAACCGCTAGCTTCGCGGCTATTATTCCCATTCATGCTTCTTGCGAAATAGAGCCTCAACTCTGCGCCGAAAGTGCCGTTAGTACTCGAAGCGACAGGACCTTTCCTGCGCAGAAAGTCTTAGCCGGAGGTCAAGAAGGCTGCCATGCGGCAAAACCTGCATCGCCCCACCCCGGAATAAAACGGAAAAGAAAGGCTCGATATGCCTGCGGCCTCCCGAACCAATCGACAGCTGTTCAGAACGACATGGCCCTTCGTGGCCGTGGTGGTCTCGTTGCTCACGCTCGTGGCGACGAGCCTTTCGATCATGTCGTCGGTGCGCGCGTATATCGGTGGCGAAAGCACTTGGTCGAAAGGCCAGAAAGACGCCGTGTTCTATCTCATCCGCTACGCGCAAACGGGCGACGAAGAGGCATATCGGCAATATGAAAGCTCGATTGCAATCCCGCTCAATTTGAAGCGCGCGCGGCTCGCGCTCGACCGTGCTCATCCCGATGTCGAAACGGCGCGCGCCGCGCTGCTCGAAAGCGGCGTCTATCCCGCGGATGTTGGTTCGGTGATCTGGGTCTTTCGCACGTTTCGCCGCGCGAGTTACTTCGAGCAGGCCGTCGGCTACTGGACGAGCGGCGATCTTTACGTCGAACGGTTGACCGTCGCCGCGCGCGAGTTGCGCACGGCAAAGGCGGCGGGCGTTTCGGCGCGCAATGAAGTGGACTATTTGACGGGCGAAGTGTGGAACATCAACGCGTCCATCGCGCCAATCTCGCGCGCTTTCGCCGATGTTCTCGGCGCCGCGTTCCGGCAAACCGCGCTGCTTTTGTTCGTCTTGAATCTGCTCGTCGCCGTCATTCTGGTGTCGCTGTCGGTGTGGTACGCGCGGCGCTTCATCACCGGGCGCATCGCCACCGAAAACGCCTTGCGTCGAAGCGAGGCGCGCGCAAAAGCGACACTCGGATCGATTGGCGAAGCGGTCATTTCAGTCGGCCCGATGGGACTGGTCGAGTTCATCAATCCCGCCGCCGAACGCCTGCTTTGCCGCGAGGCCGCCGCTTGCGTGAAGCGCCCGCTCACGGATCTCGTGACCATCGTCAGGGAATGGGACAGACGGCCTGTCGATCTCATCGAGAAGGCGCTGCGCGGCGCGGATCGCGAGGAACCAGGCGGCGATCTCATTCTGACTAACGTGCATGGCGTCGAAACCGTCGTGCAGGCCATTACGTCGCTCGTGCACGATACATCCGAAACGATCACCGGCGTCGTGCTGCTCTTGCGCAACATGACGCGCGAGCGCGAGTACGTTTCGAGCCTTTCATGGCAGGCATCGCACGATGGCTTGACGGGGCTGCTCAACCGCACGGAATTCGAACGGCGTCTCGCGGCATCGCTCGATCCGCAAGCGGACAGCGCAACCGAACGCGCCTGCATGCTGATGATGCTCGATCTCGATCAGTTCAAAGTCGTCAACGATACCTACGGTCACGCAGCCGGCGACACCATGCTGCGCGAAGTGGCCGCGCTCATCAAAAAATGTCTGCGCGACGAAGATTCGCTCGCGCGTCTGGGCGGCGACGAATTCGCCGCGCTCATGTTCGACTGCCACGAAAACCACGCCTTGCAGATCGCCGAACGTCTGCGCAGCGAAATAGCCGCTTTCGAGTGGTCGTGCGAGACGCACACGTTATCGACGAGCGTGAGCATCGGCCTCGTCGATCTCAAGGGACTCGATGTCGAAACCGCCATGCGTTTCGGTGATATTGCCTGCTATCTCGCGAAGGAACGCGGACGCGATCGCGTTCATCTCGCGCTGCGCGGCGACGCGGAACTCACGCGCCATGCAAGCGCGATGTCGTGGTGCGGGCGCATCAAGGACGCGCTCGCCAACAATCGCTTTTGCCTCTACGCGCAAGAGATTCGGGCGATTGCGCCCGAGCACTGCGAGTCGCATCCACGGCATGTGGAAGTGCTGCTGCGCATGGTGGGCGAAGGCGGCAAGATCATTCCGCCGAACTTCTTCATGCCGGCGGCCGAGCGCTATGGCCTCATGTCCGCCATCGATCGATGGGTCGTGCGCGCCGTGTTCGCGGTGCTCGCGAAGACCGGAAATCACGAGGGCGTGCAGTACGCGATCAATCTTTCGGGCGCCTCCATTGGCGACGAGCGCTTCCTGCAGTTCTTGAACGATCAGGTCGCGGTCAGCCATATCGCGCCTTCGTCGATCTGCTTCGAAGTGACGGAAACGACGGCCGTGGCCAACCTCGCGACGGCCGCGCGTTTTATCCGCGAACTCAAGAGCCGCGGCTGCAAGTTCTCGCTCGACGACTTCGGCGCGGGCATGTCCTCGTTCGGTTATTTGAAGCATCTTCCGGTCGACTACATCAAGATCGACGGAGGATTCATTAAGGACATGTCGAAGGATGCCGTAAACCGAGACATGGTGGCGGCAATCAACGATATCGGCCATTCGATGGGACGCTTGACCATTGCGGAATACGTCGAGAGCGAAGCGATCTTGCGCGCACTCGCCGCAATGGGCGTCGATTTCGTTCAGGGCTTTCACGTCGGCCGCCCGGCTCTCTGGGCGCAGAACGTCGAGTTCCTTGCGATCAACTAGGAGGAGTTTTGGATCCCACTTTTCAGCGGGTTGGTCACCTCAAGGACATTGCCAGCTATCCGGCATGGCTCGCGGATGTCCTGGCTGAAACACATGCGGCCAAGCAACGGGTCGTCGACCATCCCATTTTCGCGGCGATGCGTGAAGCGCGTCTTGAACCGCGTCAGGCCGAAGCGTTCCTCGTGAACGGCTGGCCGGTCGTCGAGCAGTTTCCGCAATACATGGCGATGAATCTGCAGAAGTTGCGCTATGGACATTCGCGCGGCGAAGATCTGGCGCGTCGCTATCTGACGCGCAACATTCGCGTCGAGCAAAACCATGCGGATTATTGGGTCGATTGGGCCGCGGCTCACGATGTCAGCAAGCGCGCGTTGATGAAGGGCAATGGCCCGTCGCTCGCTTATGCGCTCAGCCACTGGTGCTGGAAAAGCAGCAGCACGGATGCGCTGGCTGCGAGCATCGCCGCGACGAATTTCGCTATCGAAGGCGTCACGGGCGAATGGTCCACGCTGGTTTGCAGCACCGATACCTACGCAATGAGCTTTGCGCCTTCGATGCGTCGCAAGGCGATGCGCTGGCTCAGCCTGCACGCCCATTACGACGATGCGCATCCGTGGGAAGCGCTGGAGATCGTGGCGACGTTGCTCGGCAATGCGCCAGGCGTCGATGAAGTGCATGCGGTCAAACGCAGCATCGAGATGAGTTACGAGTATTTCAAGGTGAGCCTCGACTGCTGTTTTTGAGGCTTGCTTTCCTTTGTGGTGCTCCGGTTCCGCAGGCGCTGCCTGAGCGGTTCGGATGCGCTCGGCCGTAATCCGAACCGAATCTGGAACAGCAGAATGAAGATCAAATTGATGGCATGTGCGGCAATGGCGGCGCTTTGCGCGACGGGTGCACACGCACAGGCCGCCGGGGATATTCAGCTCAACGCCGGCTGGATGCACTTTGCGCCGCAGGATTCTAGCGATCCGTTCAACATCTCGGCGCTCGGACAATCGATGACATCGCCGGGCGCGGGCGCTTCCGTCAGTAACTCGGACACGCTCGGACTCACGGCGGCTTACTTCTTCACCGATCACATTGCGGTCGAGGGAATCGCCGGCGTGGCGCCGAAATTTCATCTCGATGGCAAGGGCACCCTCGGACGCCTGGGCGAACTCGGAACGGCGCGCGAGTGGAGCCCTACCCTCTTGCTGAAGTACTACTTCATGAGCGCGCAGAGCAAATTCCGACCTTATGTCGGCGCGGGCGCGTCTTATGTGTGGTTCTCGGATGTAAAGCTCAGTTCGGCGATGTCAAATGGCGCGTTTCTTTACTCGCCGCAGTTTGGAAGCGCGCTGACTGGACCGACGACGGCGCATATCAGCAGTTCGTTTGCGCCGGTGGTGAATGCGGGCTTTGCCTATAACTTCACGCAGCATTGGTCGGCGGCGTTTTCGGTGTCTTATATGTGGCTGTCGGCACGAGCGACGTTGACGACGAATTCAGCGGTGGGGACGGTGCGGAGTGAATCGAAGATCAAGCTCGATCCAATCGTGACGTTTCTTTCGGTGGGGTATCGGTTTTGATGGGTTCGTTGTTTGTCGTGTTTGATGTCGTGTTGGTTGATGGCGTATGCGCGGGTGGCGATCTAGCGACGGGGTGAGTGCGTTGTTGCTGTTCGTGGATATGGTTGACGCTTCGGTTAGGGACTTTGATTCTTCGTGGGTCAAATTGGGTTCGGCGGGTGCTTGGGTATGAGCGACGGTTTATCAGCGTCGCGCGAGGGCTTTGTATTGCGACGAACTTTTTGAATAAACCCGATGCGTGTGTCGCTGTTGGTGTCCAACTTTCCGAAGCACCGAGGCGCGAGTCGGCGAGAGTTTTGATTGTTTTTGCTGAACCGCAGATGTGTTGGTTCGCCGATCAGCGGTTGCTAATTTGCGTCGGAGCTTATATGAGGCGTCTTGCGCATTCTCAAACTTAAATACGAAAAGCGTATTGTTTGATACGTCGAACGGAAATTATGCGCTTGCATGTTGTTTTCCGTTCAGGTTTTGCCAAGTCGGCTAGTTCTGACCGGCCAAAGGCTGCTTAGTTGCGTGAAACAACTTGCATTTATACACCTAACTATTTGATTTAAAAGAGATAAATTGAACCCCCAAGGAGACGACATTGTTTCACGGTCGCGACTGTGTCGCGCTTGCAGATGCATCGATATCTCAGCATTTCTTCACGCGATTTTGGACTACAAAGCTGTTTAATGGTCGAGAGTTAAACCGGTTTGGAGGCTTTCGCGGCACCTCTGCTGCGTGGAGTTCAAGACGCCTGATCGTGATCATTGTTTAACCCGACTACGCGTGCAAATGCATTCCGTGATGCGAGCCCCGGTCTGGTGTGGCTCGGTCGATCTATGGCTAGTCAGGCCTTGATTAAGAGGACTTTCTTCCTTTGCAGGATCATGCCTTGGTCGCCAACTAGCCGGTGTCTGGCTCCGTTTCTATCAACCATCGACTGGCCATTACACAGTAAGCAAATGTGGCATGCGTGGCGCGCTTCCCCAGCAGCGTTACAAACGTTATGCGAAGCTGTGCGAAGGTAGTTGGCGACTCGGCGCAAAGCCTTCGAGTGCCGTCTGTCATCGAATGCTAAATCTGCCAGTCGCTTTCTGCCTTGCTGTTTCACGAAGGTGCGGCGGTATTTGGTCTCTCTGATGCGGTGAAGCATCCATGGTCCCCGCCGCGATGTTGCGGCATACCTAAGGTGCCGTCTAAGCTGGCGCCATGGAAGTAGCCGTGCATGTCAATGCCGGTGCGCATACAGCCGAGTCCATTCCTAGTGTTTCTTACCTGCCTTGTTCGGCGAGGAGCGCGGAGGTTAAAGACACTCGAACCCAGCCAACCAAATGCGGCTGCTCTTTGCCGCCCCTCCCCTCTTCTCGAGCGCAACTCAAGTTGCGCGTATTGCGTCATTGACTTAGTTTTACGGAGTTAGCGTCGATATTGCTGTTATGCACATAGTTGCGATTGCACGCTTGGACTTCCTTCACTTTTGGCCAGTTGGAGCGGACAGAGCGCAGATTGAATGCGCCTGGGGCTTGCGTTCGAACACGCTTCGACTTAATCAGCGCCGAGGAAATTGGTCTCCAACGCAGCGCTTGAGCTCAATTGTCCAGTCACTTACACAGCGCCGAAGTAAGTCCGAGCAGTCCACTCGCCTGAATATCCGTATTCCCTTTGGATGAGCAGTCGTCCCACGTGTTGCAACACATACATCATCGACTTTAGATGCGCTCTCCCTGTATCACGTATCGACCAGACGGAACTCGCAAACGTCATCGCGGACGCCTGCCCCCAAGGGCCGTAATCGTTTTTTATCGAATTGGAGCACTGCATCTCGTCTCGGCAGATCACTGGGTCCACGGCAATAACGGCACAGTTTTGATCGATGGTTAAGTTTCTGCGGCCAGGACGACCAACTGCTTTCGGGAGATCGGAGCACTCAGACGGCACTGGGGATCCAAAGCACTTAGGCAGCGTTTGTCAGCGACTTATATCCGACCGCACTGCCTCATGTACTCGAAAAAGCAGCGGTGCTCAAGGAACGTGATCTTAAACGCGGATGGGGAATTACCGCCGCGCGAATGAGCAACAATCCGACCATAGGAGGTTTTGCTGCCTTACTGTTTATCGCCGGGCGATAGCCGCGACGCTAGTGCGAGATGAAAGCCAGGCCGACGCATGCCCATCAGCCTCACTGAACGAACCCTGAGCAGCGACGTGATTTCACATGCCGTGACATGTACTGGATTGCGTGAGTCACCTGTTGTTTGGCGTGCGCGAACCGGTGATTAATAGCCGTCGAAACTCGGGACAGGAATTTGCGAGCATCAGGAAAGCCATCGTCAAAGTCGCGCAAGAGGATGACCATGCATGCCTTTTGGTCGAAAGAACCTTACAAGCCCATGTTCGCGTGTCCGAATTCGGACACTCATTCCCCTCGAATAGGTCGGCATATCGCTCCATTTTGCTGCGTCTGTTCATGCGTTGCGGATGCCTCAAAGCCAAGCTATCAACTTCTCCGACTGCCTGTCCGAATTCGGACACCCAGGGTCCGGCGCCTCAAGACCGCTACACTCGATCCTCGCCTATGGTGCTGAATCATCGGCGTGCAACTGCACTCCATAACGGTCGAAGCGCTATCGCCTAAGTTATGCATACACGCAATGTAAATACTTCAAGATTTTGCGAGCGTGGCGTCATCCGTCTTGCACCGTAAATTGTGTCTTAGCGACGGCGCGCGATCGTGGACTGGCACGTGTGTCTCGATCTGCAAACTTCGTTCACGGACGAAACTGTCCGAATTCGGACAGTCATGAGAAGCGCGAGCAAGGCGGGAGGCGTGCGCTGCACGTTAACTAAAGCGCTCGCTAGAGTTGCTCATTAGTTATTGCTACGTACCAGCGAAACGGCGCTCTGCGCCGGTGGTGCGAAGGTCTCTTCAACTCGAATTTGCTTAAAGTAATGTTGAACAGCAGAGTGTTTGCGAGCGTCGACATCGACGCCGGCAGGGTAGCGGAGGGGAACCACCGGCAGGCGCCACGCTAATGCTCGCTAAACGGCAGCGTCAGTCGAAATATTCTGCCGCGCGGAAACAGACAGATCTATCTCGCTTGTACATTCATCTCACAACGGCGAGTACCCTTTCCGCACTCATCGCGAGAAATTGTTAGAACCTCTGGACTTTAACGCGTCGACAATGCACAAGAAGCACATGAGATTGCGAAGCGATAGTCGCCGCACCCGACCGAGTGTGGACTCACTTGCAAAAAATGACTTTATGCGCTGAAGTGCGCACGCGTATTCGGAAAACTGTCCAAGTTCGGACACTTCGATGCGACTTTAGGATGGCTGTAGCTACAGTACATAAGCTTCGCGCAAAAAAAACCCGCCAGCGGCGGGTTAAGAGTCTTCAAACATCACTCCGACCGAATCGAAAACATTTTCCCAATATGTTCCCTAAGCTGACTTTCCTGTTCCTCGGTCATCACACCAGACTTGAACTTGAACGTAAGTCCCTTCACGTCTTTAGTAATGCTCCCAGCCTGAACCTTCCCCGCGAAAATCTTTAAAATGCTTCTTCCGCCGGCATCCGTAGAAGAACCACGCTGTCCCGCCTGCGCGCTCAAACTAGCCGCGAGCTTTGTTTGAACTAGATCACCCGACACGACCTGCGGCCACAACTCTTCGAGGGCCCGCACTCCAGATTCACCGGTCTTCTTGAGCGCATTAACCGTATCTTGTGCCGATGAAGCACCCAACACCGCCGGATTCAAATCAAGGTCACGCTTCACAAAATCCGGCAGATCGTCATAGGCCAAAAAACGATATAGGTCGCTACGCGAGATACCCATCGCTTGCGCGAGTCGGGTTCGATTAGGAAACTCAGTTTCGGCCCGTCGAATCGAAATTGCGATCTCATAATCGGAAAGATCATCTCGCGTGACATTTTCCATCAGCGCAAGCGCCGCCATGTCTTGATCCGAACACTCGATCACGACCGCCCTGATGTTCTCGCGATTGATCAGCTTATGAGCGCGAAGCCGCCGCTCGCCCGCAACCAACTGAAACCCATCACCCAAACGGCGGACGGTAACGGCTTGCAGCAAGCCGACCTCATCAATCGAACGTGCTAGCTCCGAGAGCTTGGCTTCGTTGAACTGCCGTCGAGGCTGCCAGGGATTCGGTACGATCTCACTCACCGGAATCTCAGTCTCGACGCCCTTCCCCTCCAACTCCTGAATCCGAAGTTGGGCCGCGGCCAAGGCACTCGTAATTCCCGGCATGGTTTGCGGACCGCGCGCCGACTTGTCCTTCTTCGTCTCGCCTTTGAAGTCTGCCGGCTTCGGCAAGTTGGCCGTCTTGGCCATGAGTTGTTCTCTGATGTTATTGCTCATGCCGACTCCTTCCAGGATTTGACGAACATGTCATCTAGCCACTTGGCATACTGCATCATCGGCTGACGAACACGCTGAAGCGACTTGGCGATCGAGTGCGTGCTCACTACATCGAGCGCAGTCGAAAAGGACAAAGCTCCTCCACTCATGACAGAACTTGCCGGGATCTCGAACGGATCGAGCCACCGTCCATACGCACTCTGTGCCCACTGACGAACGACCGGAGCTGAAGACGTCTTCCCGTAATCGACCTTGGACAACAAGATCGAAATGAAGTCATAGACCTTGTCTTCCTCATAGGGCAAAAAGTCTTCCGCGACATCGGAGAACAGACGCCAAAATGCGAGCGAACTGATGAAGTCGAGGTTCTCGGGAATCATCGGCATGACAAGCGCATCCGCTGCGAGCAACGCGTTCAGATTCATATACGAGAGCGACGGCGACGTATCGATCAGTATGTAGTCATACTGCGCCTTCAAAGGCTCAAGACCTTCACGGAGGACCGCCCAAAAGCGATATCCCTGAATCGTCTTCTGACGCGCGGGCAGCAAGAACTCCGCGCCATAGAGGAACGTGTGACCTGGAATGATGTCGAGTCCATCCCAATAGGTCGACTGAACGCTCGCGCCCAGACCGCCTTCGACATTTTGGTCATAAATGTAGGGGAGCACGGTGTCGTCTCCGGAGATTTCCTTCTCGGCATAGAGTCCGCAAAGCTCGGACGCCGATGCTTGCGGATCCAAGTCAACCAGCAGTACCTTACGTCCCAACAGCGTCAATGCCTGCGCAAGACATACAGTCGTCGTCGTCTTAGCAGAGCCGCCTTTGAGCTGTGCAGTCGTCAGCACTTTCCCTCGGAAATCGCTTTCGCCATCCGCGAGACGAGTCTGATAGATGTCGGACGCCATCTTCACCCACAGACGAACCTCGGGCAGCGTGAACGTACGGCTGCGGCCGTTGCCGTTGAGCGTGCCTTGCGGCAAGCCGCCTTCGCCCTTGGTTACAAGATATTGAATCTGCTGCCGCGTTAGATTGCACATCTCCGCAAGCTCGCCGATCGTGTAATACGGCGCAAGTTTACGCGGACGAGGCGCTAGGATCTGTTCGCGAAGATTGTCCGAGAAGGGTTCGAGGTTATCGGCGAACTCCGCGACTTCGCGAAGCGTGACCCTGCGGTCTTCCATCGGTAGGGTGCCTACGTTGGCCATTCTGCGCTTCCTCCTAGTTTTGATGTCGAAGCGCAGAATACACGATAACGCGTAAACAAGGTTGTAGCGAAAATCGGAGCCTGTCGCACACAGACACACGCACGGCCTAACTCCTTGTTTATTAGCGACTTATTGTCGCCGAAGACGCGTCAAACTTTGTCGCCAATGCCTAATCTTGACCAATGAAGCCCGCACACATCGTCCCCCTTAGAACGGCTGCACAAAAACCACCCCGGGGTCGCTTTTTGTGCAACACGACTTAATCAATGATTTCAAGGACTTAAATGCCAAAATTCGAAGATTCCTATTTTCCTCGAAGTCCGGTTTGTTTTGTTCTTTTGTAAACTTTAACCCGCAAACCTACAAACAGAGCCCGAAAAACCGTTTCGAAACAAAGATCACCCCTGTGGATAGGGACGCTTTTTGTGCTGTACAGGGCGGTTTTTGTGCGCGATAGGCCGGAAAATGTGAACGACAGGGCGGAAATTGTGGCCTGGGGGTCGGAAATTGGGCAAGCCGTCCGACTGCCGGGGTGCTTTTTGTGCGGATCGCTTCGCTCGCAACCGGGGTGGTTTTTGTGTTGACACGCCTTTGTTGCCTGATAGAGTGCCGGGGAATCGAACCGAACCAAACGCATGCAAGCTCAGGACCTCACCGCTACGCCGCAGCAACTCGCCTTGGACATCTACGAAGACATGTCCTCGCAAGGCTCGGCTATTTGCGAGTCCACGAGGGACATCGGCTTTCTGCGCAACAACATTTTCACGCGGGTCGGTGGCCTCGGCATCGCCGCACGCCGCGTGCTGGACGCCGCCTACTTCATCGTGGCCACCAAGGCGCCCGATGAACTGATCGACGACAAGGTCTACACCTTCACAGCCGACATCAACTACTTCAAGTGGCTGATGCGCTACGACAGCCGCAACCATAGCCACCTGATCGCGCAAATGCGCTCGGCGGCACGGGCGCGGGTCGAAATCATGACGGCGCCGTCTATCGAAGAACTCACCGAGAAAGATTCGTGGGGCACCATCAGTCTGCTCGGCGACTGCTATATCGAGCGCAACGTCGTTTGCATTCTGCTGGCGGGGCGCGTCATCAAGTATCTGATCAGCCCGTACAAGGCGCATTGGCTGAGCTTGCGCGCATCGACGGCATTTTCATTGTCGCTTGCGCGCGCCATCTACGACCGTCTGATTCCCTGCGAAGGGCACGGCGTGACCGAATGGTTTCCGTTCTCGGAAGTGATCGAGTGGCCCGGCAAGGTCGGCGAATCGCGAAAAGAGGTGAAGGAGTTCAAGAAGCGCTTTCTCGAACCCGCCATCGATCAGCTCAATGAAGTATCTGATTTCGATGTCAGCTGGGAACCCAATGCGGAACGCGTATCGGGCGACAAGCTGAAGATTCGCTTTCGCTTCACGAAGAAGCAGGGCGCCGATGCAGCCCGAGCCGGCATTCAGGACTCGATGTATCTCGTGCTCCACAACGAATTTGCCTTCGACACCCCCGACTTCGAGCGCCTCGCGAGCCGCCGCGACCTCTGGACCGACGAGCGTCTTCAGCAAGCTATCGAATACACGCGTTTCAAGCTGAACGAAGGCAAGGTCACGGTCAGTCCGCGCGGCTATCTGTTCAAGGCGCTCGAGGGCAATTACCGGATCGGCGAGGCGGATCGCAAGATGGCGTCGATCAAGGCGAAGCAACTCGAAGACGACAAGAAGACGCGCCGCGATCACACCGATGCGCAAGCGCAACTCGAAGCCAGCATCCAGGCTCAGAACGACACGGCCCGCGCAAAGATGGGCGAAGAGACGAAGGCGGGCCGCGAGTTTTTCGAAGCCGCCGATGCGCCGCTGCGGCGCGAACTGTGTCAGTCGTTCGTGAGTCAACTGATTCCGCAGCGTCTCATCGAGAAGCAGGGCGTCTCGCGTGAAACCCTGAGCGCCGACAATATCCTCACCGTCAATCGCGTGGTCGCGGATGCATTCTGCTCGCACGTTTTCAACAAGATGAAGAAGGTCAGGGCGGGCTTGAAGCCTGCGTGACCGATGCCAGCGGGACAGCGCTCCCGCGTCTCAACAGGAAGCTGTATGCCCGCGAATCAGGATAGCGTCAGCATGGCGCTCTTTTGCGACTTCGAAAACGTCGCGCTCGGCGTGCGCGACGCGAAGTACGAAAAGTTCGACATCAAGCCCGTGCTCGAACGATTGCTCCTCAAAGGCAGCATCGTCGTGAAGAAGGCTTATTGCGACTGGGATCGCTACAAGGGCTTCAAGTCCGCGATGCACGAGGCAAGTTTCGAGCTGATCGAGATTCCGCACGTGCGGCAGTCGGGCAAGAATTCAGCCGATATCCGGCTCGTCGTCGATGCGCTCGACCTTTGCTACACGAAGTCGCACGTCGATACGTTCGTCATCATCAGCGGCGACTCGGACTTCTCGCCCCTCGTCTCGAAGTTGCGCGAGAACGCGAAGAAGGTGATCGGCGTGGGGGTGAAAAACTCGACCTCCGACTTGCTCGTCGCCAATTGCGACGAATTCATTTTCTACGACGACCTCGTGCGCGAGCAGCAGCGCGCGCTCGCCAAACGCGAGGCGAACGTGGCAACCAAGCGTCCCGCCGATGCCGACCGGCAGCCCAAGCAGGAGCCCGACGCGCGCAAGTCGCAGGCGGTCGCGATCGCCGTGGAGACTTTCGAGGCGCTGGTGTCCGAGCGAGGCGAGGGCGAAAAGATTTGGGCGTCGGTGCTCAAGAGTGCGATCAAGCGTCGCAAGCCGGGGTTCAGCGAATCGCACTATGGCTTTCGCGCGTTTGGGAATCTGCTCGACGAGGCGCGTTCGCGCGGTCTGCTGGAAGTCGGTCGCGATGACAAGTCCGGCTCTTTTGTCTTTCGTGCGGCCCAGACGATGAGCGCGGATGCGGGGCAGGGAGAAGCGGTGGTGGCATCGGTGGCGGAGCCTCAGGGCAATCAGCGCCGACGCGATAAGCGTGGCGGCCGTAAGGACAAGCAGCATGCCGTTGCAGAGGCCGTGCAAACTTCGGCCGATGACGACGCATTCGAAGTCGTGGATGAATTCACGGAGCATACCCGCGAAGACGCGCAATATCCCGCGCAAGAGTCTGCCGACAACGACGCGCTCGCAACTGCCGACGAACCCTCGGGCCACCATTCGCGTGGACGTGGCAGGCGGAATGATCGCCGAGGCTCGCAGCGTCCTGCGCCCGAATTCGCACGCGCTTTGGCTGACGACGACACGTTCGAAGTTGCGGGCCACGCAGTCGTACCCGGCGATCACGATAGTCGCGAAGACGCGTCGGAGCGCTTGCAAGCGTCGCCTGACAACGACGCGTCCGCACTCGCCGACGAACCCACGGGCTATCCACGCGGGCGGGGCAAGCGTAATGGCCGAAGAGACGCGCAGCGTCGCGCATCGAGTGATAACGACGCGTCTGAAGTCACCGACGAACCCGCCGCGCCGATCAACCAGGGACCCACCGCTGCATCTCACACCGAGAAGAAGCCCTCAGCGAGCCGACGCGGCGGGCGAAAGACCGCTGCAAAGAAGGCCGCCGAAAGCGCTATCGCGTCCTCGGATACAGGCGTTTTCGTGCAGCCTGGCGATGCAACCGACATTCCGAAGCCCGTAAAAAAAGCGCGCAAAACGACGTCACGCACGAGCCGGTCGCGCAAAGCCACCACGCCAACCGACGAGCAGTAAGCAACCTCAGTCGAGACGGAGTCGTTTCAGCACACGACTTCGTCGATGACCACTTCAATCGCTCTCGAAGCCCAGTCGATGAGCGCTGACGGCAAGCGCCGCGAGTTCATCGAAAGCAACGCAATCAACACCGCGAGCACGATGAGGGGAATGACGAAACGCTCCATCGTTTTGTCGCCCCGATTTCATTCGGGCGGCACTTGCGCAACGAGACGCGCACCGCCAACGAACACGACGGCTAGACTGACGTTCGCATTCATCGTCGAGATACACGAAGGGCTCTTTCAAGCGCGAAGTGACGCGCGATGGATTCCGGTCGCGCAATGAAAGCGTGAATCGAAAGCGGCTTCCTCCCTGCCAAATTGATTCGGATGACGAAATAATAAATCATGCGTCCATCCGTACAATGATTTTCCATAGGGCTGCGGCAACAAACCGAGTGCACGTTTCAACGTCATTTTCACGAACTTGTTGTAATCTAGAATTTCGTTCACCGCTTCGTCATCAGCAGGAAAAAGACGGCGGCACGACGCACTTAGAAACCATGTCCATGTATGCCGAGTGGAGGAAGCCATGGAGTCAGCCGTTGACGTTTATGCAGGGTTCGAGATTTCCGTGCGCGCCAAGCGCAACGAGCGCGAAGCGTGGGTCGCGGATATCGACGTTCGTCGCGACGGCGCGTCCGTCATCGACGAATGGCCGCAGACCACGCAGCCGGAATGGCGCACCGTCGAAGAAGCGCTACGCGACGGCATAGAGTGGGCGCGTCGCACCATCCGGCATCGCTTTCTCAACGATCCTTCCCACTCCGACGTAGCCGAGCGCGAGCGCGCGCAAACCTGGTTCAACGACGAACTCGAGCATCGGCCCGGAGCGGTCGTGGTGCGCGTCGGTTGAAGCCGCTTCGCCTTCGACAACATCATTCCTTGCAATCGAATAGAACAGATGCCCAACGAGATTCCGGAATCGCAAGCTGTCTGTAACCCCATTTCGCGCAGCGCGATCTTTATCGTCGCCACGGTGGCGCACGGACGCGAGCACGGCGACACCGTGCGCTCCTGGTGCGGCGATATCGCCGCGCTGGTCCGCGCAGTTGGCACGCGGGCTCCAACCGCGAATCTCTCTTGCGTGTGCGGCTTCGGCTCCGACATTTGGGACTCGCTGTTCGGCTCGCCACGCCCGGCCGCGCTGCATCCGTTCCGCGAGTTCGGTTCGGGCGAGCGGCGCGCCATTTCCACGCCCGGCGACATTCTGCTGCATATCCGCGCGGACCACATGGACCTGTGCTTCGAGCTTGCCGCGCAAATGCTCGAGGCACTCGGCGATGCCGTTACTGTCGTCGATGAAGTGCACGGCTTCCGTTACTTCGATCTGCGCGATATGGTCGGCTTCGTGGATGGCACCGAAAATCCATCGGGCCGCGCGGCGCAGCACTTCGCGATCATCGGTGAGGAAGATGCGGAATTTGCGGGCGGCAGCTATGTGATCGTGCAAAAGTATCTGCACAAAATGGCCGCTTGGAACGCGCTGACGGTAGAGCAGCAGGAGAAGATCATCGGCCGCAAGAAGCTGTCCGATATCGAACTCGACGCAGCGGTGAAACCCTCGTGCTCGCACAGTTCGCTCACCACGCTCGATGAAAACGGCCAGGAAGTGAAAATCCTGCGTCACAACATGGCCTTCGGACGGCCCGGCGCGGGCGAGTTCGGCACGTATTTCATCGGCTATGCGCGTTCGCCTGCGCCCACCGAGCAGATGATGGAGAACATGTTCGTCGGCAGGCCGCCCGGCAACTACGACCGGCTGCTCGACTTCAGTCACGCCGTCACGGGCGGCTTGTTCTTCGTACCGTCGGCCGACTTGCTCGAAGCACTCGCCGACCGCGATCCCGCCGCACAACCCGCGCCCGCATCGTCATCGTCGTCTTCATCCGATGCAACGCCGAGCCGTGCGGACGGCTCACTGAACATCGGTTCACTCAAAGGACAGTCCTGACATGAACAACCTGCATCGCGAGCTCGCGCCCATTTCGAGCGCGGCATGGTCGCAAATCGAAGCGGAAGTGGCGCGCACCTTCAAGCGCTCGCTTGCCGGCCGGCGCGTGGTGGATGTGAAAGGTCCCGGTGGTGTCGATCTTTCGGGCGTGGGAACGGGACATCAGACGGCGATTGCATCGCCTGCCAAGGGCGTAAGCGCGAAGCGTTACGACGTGAAGACGCTCATCGAACTGACGGTGCCTTTCACGTTGCAGCGCGAATCGATCGACAGCGTCGAGCGCGGTTCGAACGACGGCGACTGGCAGCCCGCGAAGACGGCGGCAAGCGAACTGGCTATCGCCGAAGACAGCGCCATTTTCGATGGTTTCGGCGCGGCGGACATCACGGGCATCCGCGAAGGATCGTCCAACGACGCGACGACACTGCCTGCCGACGTAAGCGACTATCCGCGTGCCATTAGCGAGTCGCTCGAAAAATTGCGGCTTGCGGGCGTGGACGGTCCGTACACGGTGCTGCTAGGCGCGGATGCCTACACGGCGCTCGCCGAAGCCAGCGATCAAGGCTATCCGGTGATCCAGCATATCAAGCGCATAGTGGATGGCGATCTCATCTGGGCGCCTGCCATCAAGGGCGGCTGCGTGCTTTCCACGCGCGGTGGCGACTACGAACTGCATCTCGGGCAGGACCTCTCCATAGGCTATACGAGCCATACGGACACGACCGTGCAACTCTATCTGCGCGAAACGCTGACCTTCCTGATGCTGACGAGCGAGGCGTCGGTGGCGGTGGTCGCTGCATCGGCTTAAAGCGCGGGCCACGCCTTACCTCTCAGGTAATCGACGCACGGCACGGCGCACGCGAAGATGTCTTCACCTCATCAAACGGGAGACATTCGAATGACCGCATACGCCGTGGGCCAACTGCACGAAGTCGAGATGTGCGCGGATATCGTTCAATACCTGGAAGCGATCGATGCGACGCTCGCGCCCTTCGACGGTCACTTCATCATTCACGGTGAACGCCCGGAAATGCGCGAGGGAGAGTGGAGGGGCGATCTCATCGTGATCGCCTTTCCCGATCTCGCGCAAGTGCGCGCCTGGTACGAATCCGACGCTTATCAACGCATCCTGCCGCTACGCACGAAGCACGCGAGCAGCGCGGTGTTCTTCATCGATGGCGTGGATAGGGATCACAAAGCGACCGACATCCTGACTTAACCCGACAGCGGCCGCTCGGGTTCCAGGGCTGCGCCGCCCAGAATGGACGTTGCATCGGCGCGCGCGTGGTTGAGTTGCACGAGGCTCGCCTGACGCGCGGCGAGCGCATCGCGATGCGCTATTGCCGTGAGAATGGCTTTGTGCCGCGGCAGCGACAGCGCATGCGTGTTCGGATGCCGGCTCGTCAGCTTGATCGATTCCGACAGCGCGAGCGACAGCATATTGCCGATATACGCGAGCATGTCGTTGTGCGTCGCGGACATGATCGCGCGATGAAAATACAGATCCGGTTCGAGCAGTTCTTCGGCGGTCTGCGCGGCTTCCATGCTCTTATATGCCGCGCCGATACGCTCGATATCCTCGTTCGTTGCAGAGATGGCGGCGAGCGCCGCAGCGGCAGGCTCGATGATCTGCCGCACCGTCATCAGCGAACGAAAGAACTCGCCTTCACGGAGATTGCCGACGGTCCAGACGAGCACATCGGGATCGAGCATGTGCCATTCGTCGCGCGCACGCACCACGCTGCCCACGCGCGGCTTCGAGACGACGAGTCCCTTCGCCACCAGCACGCGAGTTGCCTCACGCAGCACGGGACGGCTCACGCCATAGGTTTCGCAGAGCGCGGGCTCGGCAGGCAGACGTTGTCCCGGCGCGAACACGCCGCTCACGATCTGCATGCCGAGTTCCTGCACGATCCGTCCGTGCATGCTCTTGCGTTTCGCCGGGTTCCGGTAGTCCATATCGATCCGGCCGATGTCCTGAAGTCGCGCCCGTTGCGTCCGTTGCGTCCGTTGCGTCCGCTACGCGGTGGTCGCCCGCATCGCGCGATATTCCCGCCGCACGATTTCCATCAGCTCCGCCACCGACGTATTCGCGCTGCGCTGCTCATACGTCACGCGTCCGCGTTGCATCAGGATGATGCGATCGGCGATATCGAGCGTCTGCGCGTAGTTGTGCATGATCATGATGATCGACAGGCCGCCTTTCTCCTTCAGACGCAAGACGAGATCGATGATGAGCGCAGCCTCGCGTGCGCCCATGGCGGCGAGCGGTTCGTCGAGCAACAGAATCTTCGCGTTCGAATTGACGGCGCGCGCCACCGCTATAGCCTGACGTTGGCCGCCCGAAAGACGCTCCACAGGCAGATCGACGGAAGGCACATGCACGCCGATATCGTCGAGACATTGCGCGGCGCGCTCGCGCATCTGCTTGTGATCGAGCAGACGAAACGGGCCCGGCTTCACGATCTCGCGATTCAGGAACATGTTGTGATAGATGCTCAGCGAATTCGCGAGCGCGAGATCCTGATACACACATTCGATACCGAGCGAACGCGCATGATCGACCGAGCGCAGCAAGGTTTCTTCACCGTGTATCTCGAGCTTTCCATCGGTCTGCTGATGGTAGCCCGTGAGTATTTTGACGAGCGTGGACTTGCCCGCGCCGTTGTCGCCGAGCACGCCAAGAATTTCGCCCGAGCCGAGCGAGAACGACACGCCATCGAGCGCCGTCACCGCGCCGAAGCGCTTGACGAGGTTGTCGCCACGCAGCGCATAGCTCGCCGGGGCGGTTTGCAAAACATCGCTCATACCCGGCCTCCCTTGCGGCGAACGCGGCCGATATGGATGTTGAAGATCATCGCGGCGAGAATGGCGGCGCCCAGAATGATGTTGAACGTGAACGCGTTGATGCCGATGAGCGTAAAGCCATCGTTCAGAATGCCCAGCACGGCCGCGCCGATGAGCCCGCCCACGATGGTGCCCGAGCCGCCGGTCAGTGGCGTGCCGCCGATCACGGCCGCCGCGACGGCCAGAAACATGATCTGGTTGCCGCCTGCTTGCGGGTCGATGGACGTAATGCGGTAGCCCTCGAGAATGCCCGTGAAGCCCGCGAGCACTGCGGCGAGAACGAAGTTTCCGAGCCGCAAGCGGTTCACCTGAATTCCGGCCTCGCTCGCGCCAATGGCGTTCGCGCCGGCCGCCTGCGTATGCAGTCCCCATCGCGTATGACGTAACAGCACGTGCATGACGAAGCCTATCGCCACTGTCCAGATGATCTCGCTATAGCCCCATCCGCCCATCACGGCAGCGAAGCCCGGTTCGCCCGGCGTAGCCACCGGCGTGCCGCGTGAAAGCGTCAAGGTGATGCCGTTGATGAGAAACAGCGTGCCGAGCGTGGTGACGAATGAAGGCAGGCGCAGCCATACCGTCACCGCGCCATTCACGAAGCCGATGATCGCCGCCGCGACGAGTCCCGCGATCACCGCGAGCCACATGGGCGCGCCCGCGTCGTTGGCGAACACCATCATGAAAGGCGCGAAGGCGAACACCATGCCCGCCGACAGATCGATGTCGCCGCCGATCATCAGCATCACTTCGCCGAACGCAATGATCGCCACCGGCGCGATGAACTGCGAGAGGTTGACGAGACTCGCGTTGCTCAACAGGAAGTCGTGATTGATGACCTGAAAGTACGCGCACAACAGCACGGCCACGAGCAGGATGCGCAACTCCGCCGCCCAGTTCGACAACAAGGCCCCGCGCGGCCGTGGAACGCGCGCGGGAGCTTGTGTCTTCTGCGGTTCGTTGACCGCGTTCATCATGATTTGATCGCGCCGTTCATCGGCACGATCTGCGGCTTGGTCGACTTGCCTTCATAGCGCGTCGACGTGTTGAGATACGGCTCGACCGTGCCCTTGGTGACGAACTTCAGGCCCGTGTTGATGTTGGCCGGCCCGACAAGTCCACCGGAAGCCAGGAACGTGAACGCTTCCACGACCGTATAAAAGCCCTGCACATAAGGCTGCTGGTCGATGGTGAAATCGAGGAAGCCTTCGTGAATCAACTGGACGGTCTGGGGCAACAGATCGAAGCCGCCGCCGTGCACGCCCTTCGACGGCAGGTTGGACTCCTTCATCACTTGCGCCACGCCTTGCGTGCTGCCTGCATCCACCGCGAACATGCCTTTCAGATCCTGATGGCCGAGATAAAACGCCTTGATCTTCGAAAGCTCTTCGTTGACCGTGGCGCCCGTGGCGACCGTCTGAACGTCGATCTTCTTGCCGGACTTCTTGATCGCGTCGCTCGCGCCATCGAGGCGCGGCTGGATGTTCAACTGTCCGGGCGTCGCGATGAAAAGCGCCACCAGGCCGCTGTCGACGAGACTCGCAATACGCTCGCCCATCTGATAGCCAGAGAGATACAAGTCCTGCCCGATGTACGCGAGGCGCGGGCTCGTCTTGCCGCGCGGCGCATCGGCGTTATAGGCGAACACGGCGATGCCCGCATCGAGCGCGGCCTGGATGGGCTTGTCGAAGGCGGTCGGATCGACGATAGGAACGGCGATGGCATCCGCCTTGGCCGCGATGGCGGAATTCACCGCGCGCACCATTTCGCCCGCATCCGAAGTGGCGGAGCCCGTCCACTGATAATCCATGCCGAGCAGCGAACAGGCGTCCTGAATGCCGTATTGCGTTGGCACGAAGAAAGGATTCGTGGTCACGTGATTGACGAACACGATCTTCCATTTCTTGTGCTGCGGAAATGCGGTTTCCGCGGCCTGCGCCGACGAGATCAATCCGCCCGCGCCGCCGGCCGCGCCGAGAAGCGACAGCGCTGCTCCCAGACCCGCACCCTGCATGAGGCCGCGACGGCCGTTGTTGATCGTGCTCTTGTTGTCTTCCGCGTCTTTTGAATCATGCGCCATGTCTTCCTCCTAGCCCTTTCTCGTTGGTCGATGGGTCGACTGATCGTCGATCATGTTCAGATAGTGAGTGGTGCGGGTTTGCGTCAAATGATGGGATGCTCGTGCAACTCCGACGTTGTTCTATTTCTTCGATTCATCGCGCTCTCAGGTTCGGCGTGGTGAAGCTCGAAGCACTCGGTTTGCTTCGCTGCAGCATCGCCTCTCGTTGAATTAGCCAAACTATATGCAGCGTTCACGCACGTTTCGATTAGCGTTTTCCCGGTAAGATGAAGCGCAATAGTCATGCTATTTCCAGCATCTCTCAAAGAGTGGGTAAAAGACATGGATGAGCCAAAACGTAAACTTCGATCGGCCGCCTGGTTCGGCACCGCGGACAAAAACGGCTTCATGTATCGAAGCTGGATGAAGAACCAGGGCATTCCGGGTCACGAGTTCGAAGGCAAGCCGATCATCGGCATATGTAATACGTGGTCCGAACTAACGCCGTGCAATGCGCACTTCCGCAAGCTCGCCGAGCACGTGAAGCGCGGCGTATTCGAGGCGGGCGGTTTTCCCGTCGAGTTTCCGGTGTTTTCGAATGGCGAATCGAACCTGCGTCCCACGGCCATGTTCACACGCAATCTCGCGAGCATGGATGTCGAGGAAGCCATTCGCGGCAATCCGGTCGATGCGGTCGTGCTGCTCGTCGGTTGCGACAAGACCACGCCCGCGCTTCTGATGGGCGCGGCGAGTTGCGACGTGCCGGCCATCGTCGTGTCGGGCGGGCCGATGTTGAACGGCAAGCATCACGGGCGCGACATCGGCTCGGGCACGGTCGTGTGGCAGCTGAGCGAGCAAGTGAAGGCGGGCAAGATATCGATTCACGAATTCATGTCGGCGGAAGCGGGCATGTCGCGTTCGGCGGGCACCTGCAACACCATGGGCACCGCATCGACCATGGCGTGCATGGCCGAAGCGCTCGGCGTGACCTTGCCGCACAACGCCGCGATTCCTGCCGTCGATGCACGCCGCTATGTGCTCGCGCATTTGTCCGGCATGCGTGTCGTCACCATGGCGCTCGAAGACTTGCGACTGTCGAAGCTCCTCACGCGTGAAGCATTCGAGAACGCCATCCGCGCGAACGCGGCCATTGGCGGTTCGACCAATGCGGCCATTCACTTGAAAGCGATTGCCGGGCGCATTGGCGTCGATCTACAACTCGACGACTGGACGCGCGTCGGACGCGGCACGCCCACGCTCGTCGACCTTCAGCCATCGGGCCGCTTTCTGATGGAGGAGTTTTATTACGCGGGCGGCTTGCCTGCGGTGCTGCGGCGCCTTGGCGAAGCGAATTTGCTGCCGCATCCAAACGCGCTCACCGCGAATGGCCACACAATCTGGGAGAACTGCAGGGAAGCGCCGCTCTATAACGACGAAGTCATCCGGCCGCTCGACAAACCGCTCGTGGAAGACGGCGGCCTGTGCGTGCTGCGCGGCAATCTCGCGCCCAATGGCGCGGTGCTGAAGCCGTCGGCGGCGACGGCGTCGTTACTCAAGCATCGCGGACGCGCGGTCGTGTTCGAAAACTTCGACGACTACAAGCAGAGAATTGCCGATCCCGAACTCGAGGTCACGGAAGACTCCGTGCTCGTGATGAAGAACTGTGGACCGAAGGGTTATCCGGGCATGGCTGAAGTCGGCAACATGGGTTTGCCGCCCAAGATTCTCGCGCAAGGCGTGACCGACATGGTGCGCGTATCCGATGCTCGCATGAGCGGCACCGCTTATGGCACCGTCGTGCTGCACGTTGCACCGGAAGCGCGCGCGGGCGGTCCGCTGGCTATCGTGCGCAACGGCGACTGGATCGAGCTCGATGCCATGCAGGGCGTGCTGCGTATCGATATCGACGAAGCGGAAATCAACACTCGGCTCGAAGCATGGAAGGCGGCGAAGACCGAGACGCCCGCGGACCATAGCGGTTATCGCAAGCTCTATGTCGATCATGTGCTGCAAGCCGACGAAGGCTGTGACTTCGACTTTCTCGTGGGCTGCCGGGGCGCGGAGGTGCCGCGTCACTCGCACTAGACACGAAGCGCACCGAACTATTTTGATTTCTCGTTGACAACGCGAATTTCGGCGCACTAGTATCGACTCCATTCCTTACGGCCCGACAACGATGTCCGCCTGAGGACCCGGCGTAGAAGCCCCCTGACGAACCGTGCGTTCGTCAGGGGGCTTTTTTTGTCTGTTTTCCTGGAGAACCTCAATGTTGCCAAAGCCGTCTGGCTGGATGCGTCTGGCCCTGCTTGCAGGACTTGGTCTCTCGTCGCTTGCTGCCAGCGCGGCGGACCCCGTGAAAATCGGCTTGCTCGAAGATGCTTCGGGCAACTTTGCGCTTGCGACCATCCCGAAGATCCACGCGACGCAACTCGCCGTCGATGAAATCAACGCAAAGGGCGGCATTCTCGGGCGCCCCATCACGTTGATCGCGTATGACACGCAGTCCGACAATACGAAGTTCCAGGAGCTTGCACGGCGGCTCGTTCAGACCGACAAACCCGACGTGATTTTCGGCGCGTTCTCCAGCGCGTCGCGCGAGGCCATTCGTCCGATCATGGACCGCGCCAAGCAACTTTATTTCTACGATAACCAGTACGAAGGCGGCGTCTGCGACAGCACCACATTCGTCACGGGCGCCGTTCCCGAACAGCAGTTCTCGACCTTGCTGCCGTGGATGATGCAGAAGTTCGGCAAGAAGGTGTACACCATCGCGGCCGACTATAACTTCGGCCAGATCTCGGCGGAATGGGTGCGCAATATCGTCAAGGAAAATGGCGGCACGATGGTCGGCGAGGAATTCATTCCGCTTTCTGTTTCGCAGTTCGGCCAGACCATTCAGAACATTCAGAAGGCCAAGCCCGACTTCGTCGTGACCTTGCTGGTGGGCGCCAATCAGGCTTCTTATTACGAGCAGCAAGCGCCCGCGCATCTGAACTTGCCGATGGCGAGTTCGGTCAACGTGGGCCAGGCCTACGAGCACAAGCGCTTCAAACCGCCCGCGCTCAAGGACATGTACGTGACGGCGAATTATGTCGAGGAAGTCGATACCCCCGCGAGCAACGACTTCAAGAAGCGCTTCCACGCCAAGTTCCCGAACGAGCCGTATATCAACCAGGAAGCGGCCAACGCTTACGACGCCATCTATCTGTACAAGGCGGCGGCTGAAAAGGCCAAGACCACTGATCAGGCGGCGGTGCAGAAGGCGCTGGAAAGCGGCATCTGCACGGAAGGCGCGCAGGGCAAGGTGTGTATCGATCCGAAGAGCCATCACGTGAGCCACACGATCTACCTCGTGCATGTGAAGGACGATCACTCGGTCGACATTCCGAAAGTATGGGACGACGTGCAGCCTTACTGGCTGGGCAAGGTCGGCTGCGATCTGCCGAACAAGCCGGATCATCGTCAGTACACGCCGACGAATCTGCCGAAGAAGTCGTAAGTTGAGGAAACGGCGCGCCGCTCGTCACGAGCGAAACGCGCCGGCAACCTGGGTGACGCATTCATGGCCACGGTGTTCGTACTTTATTCGCTCGTTTATCAATTCGGCGACAGCTTCGCTTATCTCGTGCTCGCAGCGCTCGGTCTTGCCGTGATCTTCGGCATGATGGGCGTGATCAACCTTGCGCATGGCGAATTCATCATGTGCGGCGCGTATGTGACGATCATCGCGGCGAAGCGCGGCGTACCCTTACCGCTCGCGATGCTGCTCGGCGCGATCGCCGCTGCGATAGCGGGCGTCGTCATCGAACGTCTGGTGATACGTCATCTCTACGACCGTCTCTTCGATTCGGTGGTCGCGACGTGGGCCATCAGCCTTATCGTGCAACAGACCATGCTGCTGGTCGCCGGGCCGTCGATAGAAGGCATCGGCACGCCGTTCGGATCGTTCTATGTCGGCGAATACTCGTTCTCGGTGTATCGCGCCGTCCTGCCGGTGATCGCGCTCGTGATTCTGTTCGCGTTGTACCTCCTGTTCTTCAAGACCAACTATGGCGTCTGCGCACGGGCCACCATACAGAACGCGAACATCGCGCAATGTCTCGGCTTGCGCACGGACCGGCTCTACACGCTGACCTTCGCGCTCGGTGCGGGGCTCGCGGGGCTGACCGGCGCGCTCTATGCACCGACCATGACCGCCGTGCCCACGATGGGCAGCAACTTCATCGTGCAGGCGTTCGTCTCGGTGGTGGTCGGCGGCGCCAACGTCATTGCGGGCACCACGCCTGCCGCTGCCGTGCTCGCGGTGATACAGACGGCGCTCACTGCATCGTATGGTCAGTTGTTCGGGCAGATCGGCTTGCTGGTGACGGTGATCGTCGTCATCCGGCTGATGCCGCAAGGCCTCGGCAATCTGTTCACCCGCTTGCGTTAGGAGCCTCGTGTGAACAAATCAATCGCATTGAAGTGTCTGCCGTGGCTCGTCGCATTTTGCTTGCCGATGGTGATCGACGCCACCGCAAGCGGCAATCTCGCCTACTGTCTCGTGTGGGCTTTCAGCGCGGTCGGACTTGCGGCGATGTGGGGCCACGGCGGCATTCTCTCGTTCGGACAGACCGCGTTCTTCGGGCTTTCGGGCTATACGTATGGCGTCTTTACGCTCAACTTCGGCGACTACTGGTATCAGTCGTGGCTCGGCGTGATCGTCGGCTTGCTGGTGAGCGTGGTGGTGGCCGCCTTGATCGGCTACATGATCTTCTACGGGCGCATCAAGGGTGTGTTCATCGGCATCGTGACCTTGTCGGTCACGCTCGTGCTCGAAACGTTCATGGCGCAGACGGCGGGGCCGCAATGGACCATAGGACAGGCACCGCTCAACGGCTACAACGGCATGGGCGGCATGCCGCAGCTCACCATTCCGTGGCCCGGCGGCACGCTCACGCTGGAGAACGCGAGCTTCTATTACCTCGTGCTGGTATTGCTGCTGATCGTGTATGCGATCGCTAAACGCCTGCTCGACGGAACCTTCGGACTCACGCTCGTCGCGATCCGCGAGAACCCGCAGCGCGCGGAAATGCTGGGCGTGGATATCCGCCGGCATCAGTGGATGATCTTCGTATTCGGCTCCACGCTCGGCGGCCTGTCCGGTGCGCTCTATACGATCTGGGGGTCCTATATCACGCCATCGACGATGGGACTCACCGCAGCCGCAATGCCCGTCATCTGGGTGGCTACCGCGGGCAGGCAGAGCATCGGCGGCGCGATCATCGGCACTGCATTCCTCGTGTGGCTCTCGCAAAACCTCGCGGTGTACGGCAGCCAGTACGCGCTCATTCTGATGGGTGCGATCCTGCTGATCGTCGTGCTCGCGGCGCCCGAAGGCTTGCTGCCATCGTCGGCGAAGTTGCTGCGACGACTCTTCGACCGCGACCGGACGCATTCGCATGGCGCGATCAATGCGCACAAGGAGAGCAAATCTTGACGGCCTTACTCGAAACGCGCGCGCTCAAGAAGCACTTCGGCGGCGCGCACGTGATCAACGGTATCGACTTTCAGATCGACGCGGGCGAGATACGTTGCGTGATCGGTCCCAATGGCGCGGGCAAGAGCACGTTCTTCAAGCTCATCACCGGTGAACATAGACCATCGGACGGCAGCGTGTATTTTCTCGGCCGCGACATGAACCATGTGTTGCCGCATGAGCGCATACGCATGGGCATGAGCATCAAGTTTCAGATACCCGGCGTGTTCCCGGACCTCACCGTGCGCCAGCATCTGCAACTGTCGCTGCATCGCGCGAAAGATGACAGGCCCGAGAGCATCGACGAACTCTTGCAGCGCTTCTTGCTCGCGCAGGAAGAGCATGTACCGGCGCGCAATCTTTCGCACGGCAAGAAGCAATGGCTTGAAATAGCGATGGCCGTATCGCTGCGCCCGAAGCTACTCTTTCTCGATGAACCCGTGGCCGGCATGTCGGTGGAAGAGACGCACGCGACGGGCGAACTCATCAAGCAACTACGCGACGATGGTCTCACGATGATGGTCGTCGAACACGACATGACCTTCGTGAAGCAGATCGCAACGCGCGTGAGCGTGCTGCACGGCGGACGCCTTCTCGCCGATGGTCCGCTCGATGAAATCCTCGCGCGCGACGATGTTGCCGAGGTTTATCTGGGGAAGAAGCAATGAGCGCCTTCTTCGAGGTATCGGGCGTGGAAGGCGGCTATGGCGGCGGACGCGTGTTGAATAGCGTGTCCTTCGGCATAGAACGCGGCGAAGTGCTCGCAATGATCGGCCGCAACGGCGTGGGCAAGACCACGTTGATGCGCGCGTTGATCGGACTCGTGCCGTTGAGCGCGGGAAGCATTGCGCTCGATGGCGTCGAGCTCGGGCATGCGAAGCCTTACGTGCGAGCGCAGCAAGGCATCGGTTATGTGCCGCAAGGGCGCGAGATATTCGGCATGTTGACCGTGGCCGAGAACCTGCAGGTCGGTGCACAGGCCAATCGCGCGCAGGCCGCCGAGATGAAAGCGAAAGTCGTCGAGTACTTTCCGATTCTCAAGGCGCGTTACCGGCAAAGGGCGGGCACCATGAGCGGCGGCGAACAACAGCAACTGGCGATTGCGCGCGCGTTGATCAGCGCGCCCAAGGTGTTGTTGCTCGATGAGCCGTCCGAGGGCATTCAACCGTCGATCGTCACGCTCATCGGCGACACCATTCAACAGATTGCGCGGGAGGCGCGTATCGGCGTATTGCTGGTCGAGCAGGACATGGGCATGGTAGAGCGCATTGCGTCGCGCTGCTGCGTGATGGACAAGGGCCGCATAGTCGATACCCTGAGCCCGGCGCAACTCGGAGACGAACAACTGATTCGCCAGTATCTGGCACTGTGAAGGAGCATCAGACATGAAATGGCTTGAAGATTCGATCATGATGAAACGTGGCGTCGGCGCGAGCCGCGAGCCGGTTGAGCACCATCTCACGGAAGAGTTGCAGCAGACGTTCCACTACACCATCGGTCCTTATTCGCAACCGGTGCTGCATGTGAAACCGGGCGACCGTATCGTGGTTGAAACGCGCGATGCCTTCGAAGGCAAGATCAAGGAAGAGACCGACAAGCCATCCGAACTGCTGACTGTGCCGTTTCTCAATCCGCAGAACGGACCCGTCATGATAGAAGGCGCGGAGAAGGGCGACGTGGTGGCCGTGTACATCGAAAAGATGTCGCCGCGCGGTGACGACCCGCACGGCTTCTGCTGCATGATCCCCAACTTCGGCGGCCTCACGGGCACGGACTACACGGCGCTTCTCAACGAGCCGCTGCCCGAGATCGTGCGCAAGATCAAGATCGACGAAGAGAACGTCTATTGGAGCAAGCGCAATACGTTGCCGTACAAGCCGCATATCGGCACCTTGAGTCTTTCGCCGGAGATCGACTCCATCAACTCGCTCACGCCGGATTCGCACGGCGGCAACATGGATGTGCCCGACATGGGGCCAGGCAGCATCACCTACTTGCCGGTGCGCTCGCCAGGCGGACGGCTTTTTATCGGCGATGCACACGCCTGCCAGGGCGATGGCGAAGTGTGCGGCACGGCGGTGGAGTATCGAAGCACGACGACGGTGCGCGTCGATCTCATCAAGGGCTGGAAGATCGATTGGCCGCGACTCGAAAACGAAGACGCGCTGATGAGTATCGGTAGTGCGCGTCCGTTGGAAGACGCCACGCGCATTGCGTACCGTGAGCTCGTGTTGTGGATGGCCGCCGAATATGGCTTCGACAAGTGGGATGCATATATGATGCTGAGTCAGGTAGGCAAGGTTCGGCTCGGCAACTTCGTCGATCCGAAATACACGGTGGGCGCCATGGTCGCGAAGCGCTACCTGAAATAACACTCAAATAAAGGCGTGCGACGCTCGAGTTCACGCGTTGCGCGTCCGTACATTTCCGGTGAGCGTGTCACGCTATGGCTTTGTCCGATCCCATCAAAGTGGGCCTGCTTTCTTCCACGAGCGGCGCGACTGCACTGCTCGAACGTTCGCAATGGCGCGGGGCCGCGCTTGCAATGGCCGAGATCAACGCGTGCGGTGGCATTGGCGGGCGCGAACTCGTGGCGGTTCATTACGATCCCGCGTCCGACCCAGCGGCATTCAGAGAGCGGGCGGAATGGCTCATCATGAAAGACGGCGTGAACGTGATCTTCGGCGGTTACACGTCCACGAGCCGCAAGGCCATGTTGCCGGTGGTCGAGAAGCACAATCGTCTGCTCATTTATTCGCAGCAGTATGAAGGCTTCGAGTATTCGGACAACATCATTTATAGCGGGGCATCGCCGAATCAAAATGGCGTGCAGTTGGCCGACTTCATGACGGAGACGTTCGGTGCGCGTGTGTATATGGTCGGCTCGCGCTATGTCTATCCGTATGAGTGCAACCGCACGATGCAGGAGTTGCTGTTGCAGCATCCGGAAGGCGCGATTCTCGGTGAACGTTATCTTCCGCTCGATGTATCGCGCGAGCCGTTCGCCGAAGTCATCGCGGACATCAAACGCAAATCGCCCGACTGGATTTTTTGCACGCTGATCGGCGCCACGGTGCCGTATCTCTACGAAGCCTATGCGCGCGCCGGCCTCGATCCCGCGGTGATGCCCATTGCCAGCCTCAACACGTCCGAGACCGAGATTCATGCAATGGAACGAGGAATCGCACAAGGACACTACACGGCCGCGCCTTATTTTCAAAGCATCGATACGCCGGAGAATCACGCCGCCGTGCGTCATCATCAGACGCGCTTTGGCGCCGATACACCCACCGACATGAACTGGGAGGCTGCGTACTATCAGATGCACATGTTCGCCGAAGCCTGCGCGCGCGCGGGCTCGGACGAGATCGGCACGATCATGCCGCATCTGCTCGGCGCGGAGTATGCGGCACCGCAGGGACGCGTGCGTATCGACCCGGTGAATCATCATATGGCGTTGTATCCGCGTATTGGCCGTGCGAATGAAGACGGTCACTTCAGCGTGTTGCGCGAGTCGAAGATCGCGGTCGCGCCCGATCCTTATATGACGCACCAGACGCTCGGCGATTGGGTGACCAAGCTGAGCTTGCGGGACTACTGACGTGAGCACGCGAGGCGACAGAGGACAGCGCAGTTTGACTGGCTCCATTCTGGAGCGCAGTCCGCGCGTGATCGTCGTGCATCCGGACGATGACGACGGCCTCACGTTGACGAGCCATTTGCGACGCATTGGCTTCGAGGTCGAACGCGTATGGCCGCCCACGGATGTGCTGCCCGATCACGTGGATCTCGTGTTTCGCGCGTTGCGGCCCGACGAACGCGCGCCGCAGGACGAATGGCTCGGTCCCGACGCGCCGCCGCTCATCTGCGTCATCGGCTACGAGAACCCGACGTTTATCGATCAGGCCATCAAGATGGGATCGGACGGCATCATCACCACGCCCATACGCGCGTCAGGCTTGTTGTCGGCCATCGTCATGGCGCTCTATCACGCACGACGCGCGCGTCAACATACGCAGCGTATTGCGAAGCTCGAACAGAAGCTGCTCGACAGTCGGCATTTGAGCGAGGCGAAGAGCATCCTCATGCTCATGCATCAGATCAGCGAGAGTCAGGCTTACGACATGCTCAGGGCGCAGGCGATGGAAAAGCGCGTGACTATCGACGATATCTGTCACTCGGTCATTCAAGCGGGCGAAGTGCTGCAGCTCAAACGCTGCGCCGCGCCCGGAGAGGAAAGTTAGGCACAGGAGCCACGGACATGGACTTGCAACTCAAGGGATTGAAAGCGATCGTCACGGGCGGGACCAAGGGCATTGGCCTGGCCATTGCACAGACGCTGGCGAAGGAGGGCGCGGATGTCGCCATCTGTGCGCGCGATGCGGCAAGCGTGGCAAGCACGGCGGATGCGCTCGCGGAACTGAGCGGCGCGCGTTCGCTGGGCGCAGCCGTCGATGTCGCCGACGGCGCGGCGCTCGAGACCTGGGTGCAAAGCGTTGGAGAGGACTGGGGCGGTATCGATATCATCGTCGCCAATGTGAGCGCGCTCGCCATCGGCAACGACATCGAATCGTGGCGCAAGGAGTTCGAGACCGACTTGCTCGGCACGGTTCATCTCGTCCATTCCGCCATGCCCTACCTCGAAAAGAGCGCGGCTGCATCTATCGTGGCCATTTCCAGCGTGTCGGGACGCGAGATCGATTTCGCGGCGGGACCGTATGGTGTTTTCAAGGCGGCGCTCGTTCACTACATGCAGGGGCTTGCGAATCAGCTTGCCGCGAAGGGCATTCGCGCGAACACGGTGTCGCCCGGCAATGTGTACTTCGAAGGCGGCGTGTGGGACTGGATCGAGCATAACGATCCCGAGCTCTTCGCCAAGGCGCTCGCGTTGAACCCGACAGGACGCATGGCAAAGCCGCAGGAGATTGCGAATGCCGTTGCGTTCATCGCGAGTCCGGCGGCGAGTTTCGTGAGCGGCGCCAACTTCGTCGTCGATGGCGCGCTCACTCGCGGCGTGCAGCTTTGAGCGGCACTGCGACCCTTACATCGGGTTCGCGGCGACGAAGTTCTTGAACGCCGTGTACTTCGGCTTGATGGTCCTGCCGTCGTTCTGCATCAGGCCGTAGGGACCTTCGCCGCCCACCGGGTCGTCATAGAGCTCGTAAGTCTGGATGGACTGGATGTTGTATTGCCTCGCGAGCAGCACGAACTCCGCCATCATAAGGTTGCCGACCAGATAGTTCGCGGTTTGCGTGTCCGTGCCATAGCTCGGACGCACACCGAATTCGTTGATCCAGATGGGCTTATTGAACTGCGCGAGCGCCGCGAGCACGTTGTGGCATCCGGTGCCGCCGCAAGCGTTCACGATGTCGCCCTGATCCGAATACCAGTGCCATGCGGTGATGTCCCAGCTCACAATGGGATGATTCGTGGTGCCGTCGGGTTGCGTGCCGTTGGCGAGCATCTGATCGAAGCCGTAGTGCATCCACGCGCCGCCGCCCATGACGATCTTGCCCGCCGTATCGACGGACTTCACGCCCGCGATCATGCCGCGGATCACGCCGCGTGCAATCTGAAACTTCGCGTTGTCGTAGTGCTGCGGATAGATGCCGTCCACGTTTCCGGTGAGGCATAGCGCTTCGAGCTCGTTGCTGACTTCATAGTACGGATAGCGATTTGCGGCCGCCGTCTGCTGACCGAGCGTGAAGGCCGCGTTATAGGCATCGGCTTCGCTGCTGTAGTTCAGGTCCATCAGCATGACGGGGTAAACGGTCACGCCGCCTGCGGCCATCGTCGTTGCGATGCCGGCGAGCTTGGTCGCACCATACGCGCTGAACACTTCGTTGCGATACATCTTCACGCCTAGATCCTGCAACTGCGAGAGTTGCAGCGCGGGGCTCGATATGTCGTAGGCGCCGCCTTCGTTGTTGTGGCCGTTCGCGCCATAGAAGATCGAGTGCACGGTCACGGGTGTGACGGGCGTGACGATCGTGCCGGAAGCGGGTGAGCCTGATGACGCCGGAGGGTTGTTTGCAGCGGGCGGGACAATGGGCGTTACGGGCGTTACGGGCGTTATAGGCGTTACGGGCGCTGCGGGCGCCGTGGGCGCGATGACGGTCGTGTCGTTGCTGCTGGTCGAGTTGCTGCCGCTGACCGTATGCGCGGACGACGTCGTGTCGCTCGTGGATGCCGTCGTCGTCGTCGTGGTCGCGGCCGAAGCCGATGCAGCGCCGCTTTGGGTCGTGGTCGTGGTTGGAGTCGTCGCTGCGGAGCCGGACGAGTTAGTGCCTGCCGCCGAGGTGCTCGACGCTTCCTTTGCATCGCCTCCGCCACCGCCGCCGCCACACGCCGCGAGAACGAGGCTCGCGGCGAGCGCTGCTGCAAGCTTGATCGCGCTTGGCGCGGTAAAACGGGTTGCAGAGAAAAGAGGCGCGGTCGTCATAACGATACAGAATCCCTTAAAGAAGGCGTGATCATCCGCACGGACCAGACGCGACGGAAGTTAGTCATCCGTATAAACGCAAATCCGAGGACGAACGAAACCGTCCGACACGAAGATCGGTGCTGGACCACTAAAGCGGTATCACGTCAGCCTGCGTCTTCAACGACGCGCGGCCCTGGGCGGCGAGCGTCGGACAATCGTTTGCTCGAAGCTCGCGTTTGAGAAAAGCTTGAAAAGTCGCTTGAACCGATGTTGCAAGAACGACCGATCGTCCTATAAGCATCGCTGCAACAAGTACGTTATCGGCGCGGCAGTGGCGAACTTTAGGCATTCAGGGAACGATGACAACGAAGTCCATCACGCCGGTTTCAAACTCCAAAAAAACCAAACCCCGCTGGGCCATCGGCCGAACGGGGTTTCGTCGTTGCACTTGCTCATTGCTCACTTCCTGACCATTGCGCTCAGGCCTGCATTACGGCTACAGCGGGAAAACGTGCTGCGCTTTGTTGCGATAAAGATGACGCGTTGGTTTCAGACAACTTCTGTTTGCAACTGCTTCAAGCGAACCTTGCTTGGCTGCGCTTCGGTCAAGGTAGGTAGGTGAGGCCGTGTGTTCAGCACTCGCTGGGTCCGCTTTAGTGCGGTGCGTTGATCAGCACCACGGAACAAAGTTTAATGCGCGTGCTCACTTTTCAATCGGTGAAGGTGATGCCTTTTCGACTTTCTGTTCGGCGCATATGCGGCACTCAAGTCCAGCGAGATACCGCCGTCTGATCGACGCTGCGCAACTAACCGCCGAATCCTGGCGCCCCGGCCTTCGCTGGCGCCATCCTAGGGACAACCCGCATTGTTCTGACGGCCACTTGATTGTTACCTTCCAAATCATACGTATGATCTAGAGACATAAAAATGCCGACTTTGCATAGTCAAGTGCTCAACGAGATGGGCGAGCAGATTTGCTCCGGCAAATTCGCGCCCGGCGACATCCTGCCTGCCGAGACCGAACTCGCGGAGCAGATGCAGGTGAGCCGCATCACTATCCGCGAGACGATGAAGTCGTTGTCGGCGAAGGGCATGCTTCAGGTGCGCCGCCGCCACGGCACCATCGTGCTGCCGCGCGCACAGTGGCAGCTTTTCGATCCCGATGTCATCACGTGGCGCGCACGCGCAGGCGCAATCGACGACGCGCTCATTCAGGACCTGATGGAGTTGCGGCTCATCATTGAACCGAATGCCGCGAAGCTCGCCGCGAAACGGGCGACCGCGCAGGACCGCAAGGACATTCGACGCGCATTCAAGGCAATGGAGCGGGCTGTCGCGGGCCAGGGCGAATACGTTCCCGCCGACCTTGCTTTTCACGGCGCGATTCTCACCGCTTGCCATAACCAGTTCATCCAGCAGATGCAGAACGCGCTGTCGGCCATCCTGCGCACGAGTTTCGAACTGAGCTCGGAGATCGCGGGCGGTCCCGCGCGTTCGTTGCCGATGCACGAAGCGCTCTGCGTCGCAATCGAACAGGGCGATACCGCCGCCGCCGAGCGCGCGGTGCTTACGCTCATCGAGCGGGCGGAGAAGGACTTCGACGATCGCGCCGCGATGACGCGCACGCTCAACGACAAGCCGCTTTGAACCTGCAACGCGAAACGATTCAACCGAGGACTTACGCATGACACAGTTGTTCGACTTGAGCGGCCGCACCGCGCTCGTAACGGGATCGGCGCGCGGCATCGGCTTTGCGCTGGCGGAAGGCCTGGCGCAAGCGGGCGCGGGCATCATCGTGAACGGCACGCGGGCCGATACCGTCGATGAAGCCGTGCGCCGTCTGCGCGAACGGGGCGCCACGGCGCAAGGCCGTGCATTCGATGTCACCGATGAAACCGCGGTCGCCGCCGCCTTCGAGGCGTGGGACGCCGAAGGCGTCGAGGTCGATATCCTCGTGAATAACGCGGGCATCCAGTTTCGCAAGCCGCTCGTCGAACTCGCGCTCGCGGACTGGCAACGCGTGATCGACACCAATCTCACGAGCGCGTTCATCGTCGCAAAGGAAGCGGCGCGGCGCATGATCGCGCGCGGCAAGGGTGGCAAGGTCATCAACATCGGGTCGCTGACGAGCGAAGGCGCGCGCGCCACCGTCGCGCCTTATACGGCGGCCAAGGGCGGCGTGAAGATGCTCACGCGCGCCATGAGCGCCGAATGGGCCGCGTTCGATATTCAGGCGAACGCAATCGGCCCTGGCTACATCCTCACCGACATGAATCAGGCGCTCGTCGATAACGTGCAGTTCGACGCATGGGTCAAGGCGAGCAATCCGTCGCAACGCTGGGGCAAGCCCGAGGAACTCGTCGGCACGGCGGTGTATCTCGCGTCGCCTGCATCGAGCTATGTGAACGGCCAGATCATTTATGTCGATGGCGGTTGGCTCGCCGTGCTTTGAAGTATCACCATGAATCTTGGAGACAACATGGATAGCGTCAAAACGGTGGCACCGCAAAGATGGTGGTATCTCATGCCCATCATCTTCATCACATACAGTCTTGCGTATCTGGATCGCGCGAATTACGGCTTCGCGGCTGCGGCGGGCATCGACCGCGATCTCGGCATCACGCATGCGACGTCGTCGCTCATCGGCTCGCTGTTCTTTCTCGGATACTGCTTGTTTCAAGTGCCCGGCGCGATCTACGCGCAAAAGAACAGCGTCAAGAAACTCATCTTCATCAGCCTCGTGCTCTGGGGCGTGTGCGCCGCGTTGACGGGCATGGTGAGCAATATCCCGATGCTGATGGTGCTGCGCTTCGTGCTCGGCATCGTCGAGGCGGCGGTGATGCCTTCCATGCTCATGTACATCAGCCGCTGGTTCACGCGCACCGAACGCTCGCGCGCGAACACGTTCCTCATTCTCGGCAACCCCGTGACGGTGCTGTGGATGTCGGTGGTTTCGGGCTATCTCGTGAAGAGCTTCGGCTGGCGCGAGATGTTCATCATCGAAGGCGTGCCGGCTATTGCATGGGCCGTGGTGTGGTGGTTCACGGTGAAGGACCGTCCCTCCGAAGTCACCTGGATGAGCGACGCCGAGAAAGCCGAACTGCAAGCGCGTCTCGTCTCGGAACAGGCGCACATCGCACCCGTGCGCGATTACAAGTCGGCGTTTCGGTCGTCCATCGTGCTCAAGTGCTGCGCTATCCACGCGCTGTGGAGTATCGGCGTGTACGGCTTCATCATGTGGTTGCCGTCCATCCTGAAGGCGGCCTCGACCATCGACATCGTGTCGGTCGGCTGGCTCGCGGCGGTGCCTTATCTCGCGGCCATCATCCTGATGCTGCTGGCATCGTGGCTCTCCGACAAAACGCGTAATCGCAAGCTCTTCGTGTGGCCGCTGCTGCTAATCGGAACGATCGCGTTCGTCGGCTCCTATCTCGTCGGCAGCTCCAACTTCTGGCTCTCGTTCGGCTTGCTCGTGATCGCGGGTGGCACCATGTACGCGCCCTACGGACCGTTCTTCGCGCTCGTGCCGGAACTCATTCCGAGCAACGTGCTTGGCGGGGCGATCGGGCTCATCAATGCGTGCGGCGCACTCGGCGCGTTCTGCGGTTCGTGGGTCGTCGGCTATCTGAATGGCGCGACGGGCAGTCCGTCCGCATCGTATGTGTTCATGGCTGCGGCGCTCTTCGCTTCGGTCGTGCTGATGATGCTCGTGCCCGCCACCACCGGCGAACGTTCCACGCCCAAGGGAGGCGCGGGCAAGTCCACGCCTTCCGTTCTTGCGAAGTAACGTCATGGCCATCCTCATCACCGATGTCAAAGTCATACTGACCGCGCCGGAAGGCATCAATCTGCTCGTCGTGAAGGTCGAGACGAATCAGGACGGTCTCCATGGGCTCGGCTGCGCGACCTTCGCCTACCGGCATCTCGCGGTCAAATGTCTGATCGAAGAGTATTTGCGGCCGCTGCTCATCGGGCGCGATGCGCAAGCTATCGAAGAGCAATGGCAGCTCATGCATCAAAACGCTTACTGGCGTAACGGGCCGATAGAGAACAACGCGATCTCCGGCATCGACATGGCCTTGTGGGACATCAAGGGCAAGCTCGCGAACATGCCGCTCTATCAGCTTTTCGGTGGCAAGGTGCGCGAAGGCGTGCCGATCTATCGTCATGCGGATGGTCGCGATCTCAACGAACTCTGCGAGAACATTCAGCGATATCGCGAGCAAGGCATCACGCATATTCGCTGTCAAAGCGGTGGTTATGGCGGCGGCGGTTTTGGCAAGGCACCGCAGAGCGCACCGCGCGGCGCGCCCGATGGCATCTATCTCGACAGCCGCAAATATATTCGCGATACGCTGAAGCTTTTCGATGGAATTCGCAGCAAGATCGGTTTCGATGTCGCGTTGTGCCACGACGTGCATGAGCGCCTGAAGCCAGTGGAAGCAATTCGCTTCGCACGCGAGCTGGAACCGTATGAACTTTTCTTTCTCGAAGATGCGATCGCGCTGGAAGAAGGCGAATGGATGCGCCAGCTACGCGCGAAGACCACGACGCCGCTCGCGCAAGGCGAGTTGTTCAACAACCCTTATGAATGGCGTTTTCTGATCACTGAACGGTTGATCGATTTCGTGCGCGTGCATCTGAGTCAGATAGGCGGCATCACGGCGGGACGCAAGCTGCAGATTTTCGCGGAGCAGTTCGGCGTGCGCACGGCATGGCACGGTCCAGGCGATATGTCGCCGCTCGCGCATGCGGCGAATATTCATATCGATCTGGCATCGCGTAATTTTGGCGTGCAGGAATGGTCGGGCACGGAACCGCCCAATTTCGTGATCCAGAATTTGAAAGGGCCGCGTGCCGCCTTGCTCGATGTGTTCCCCGGCCTGCCGGAGTTTCGCGACGGCTACGTTCATGCGAACGACAAGCCAGGCTTGGGCGTCGATATCGACGAGAAGGAAGCCGCGAAATATCCCTGCGAGGCCGACGTTACCGTATGGACGCAAACGCGCCTCATGGACGGCGGCCTGCAAACGCCTTGAAGCTAACTCAAGGCGCGGCGTTGCTGCATCGGTTGATACGCTTCGCCAGCCTTGAAGCGGTCGAGGCGCTCGCTTGCCGTCGTCAGGGCGGCGAGCGTGGCGCGCTGCAACTGATGATCGTACAAGGAGACGATTGCCGCGATCTGCTCGAATGCTTCCGGCGCAAGGGTCCACGTGCCGGATTCTCGGCCGCCGTCGAATACTTCGGCCATGATGCGGTCCGCGGCCATCAGCGCGTCGTGGGAGAAGTCGCCGTGACCCGCTTCGGACAGGAAGCGCGCGAGCAGCATCGCTTCGGTGATCTGCTGGGCGGGTGCGATGTCGGTGGCGCCGGCACGCAGCGCTTGCAATGACAGATGCACTTGCAACGCGAGTTCGTTGGCTACCGAGCGAGGAATCGGCAGCAGTTGCGCTTTGGACAGCCGCGCGCGCGAAGCCTGCGGCGAACGCTGAAAAGGAAGGGTGCGTGACATGCGTATAAGCGAAAGAAGCGCCGTCGTGGTTGACTTCTCTCGTTAACGTTCGTCCCACGCGTTTTCTGAAGGGTTGTTTTGGCGTGTGCGTGCAAATTCTTCGAGGATCGCAATGGCACGCTCGCACTGCGCCGCGTCCAGCGAGTGGATGGACGGTTTTACCGTATCGGCGCCGATTTGCTGCGCGAGCCACTTCAGGCCCTTTGCACGGGCTTCGAAAATATTGCACGCGTCGCGGCGCACTTTTGCCTGGGCGAGCGGTTCGAGGGCAGCGTGTAGTTTTGTCTTCAGATCGCGTAAAGCGGCATCGGCCAGACGCCCGAGCGGAACCTGGCGCGTGCTGCGCGGGAAAACACCGATCCACGCCTGACAAGGCGCACAGACCCAGAGCGGGCCGTGATCGTCGCGATACGGGTAGATTTCATCGTCCGAGCGAACAAGCGTCGCGGGCGCGCCGCAATAGTCGCAATTGGGATGAGGCAGAGGTTTGACCGGGCGGCCGACTCGCATTGTTGAATAAGTCGAGGGACGGAAGCGGCCAATATAGCAAACGCAAACTGCGAAATGAAACGATGCCGGCAAGTGAGCGCGAAGCTCTCGTGCCGGCATCAAACCTCGACTTGCAGGGAGCGGCTCAAGGCTCACTCCTGGAGGCATTTAGCGACTTAGCGCTGGTCCTTCTTCACTTCTTCCTTGACGTCGCCGTATTGCTTGCGAGCTTCGCCGGCGCCTTGCTGGACCTGACCCTTCACTTGCTGGGCGGTGTCGCCAGTCATCTTGCCGACCGCCTCATTCGCCTTGCCCTTCACCTTTTCGGCGGTACCCTTAACTTGATCCTTGTTCATGGTGAACCTCCTTGAATGGTTGCGTGGGACGGTTTGCCTCCACGAATATCAATATCGCAAAACACGGGCCTGCCCTGCGAACGATCGGTCGTTTTTCGTTCGTGCCAAACTACATTGCAAATTCAACTGAAAGAGGAGACTTCCGGCGTATGGCAAGAACCAACGAGTACCAACAAGCTATCGGCGATGCCGTGACCGACTGGAAAACGCGCGAGCGCCCCGCGCGAATCGTCATCGAAGGCACGCACTGCAAGATCGTGCCGCTCGATGTCGACGCACATGCGCAGGATCTTTTCCACGCGTACAGCGAGCCGAGCGACTGGACCTATCTGTTCACCGGTCCGTTCAAGGAGTTTGCGGCGTTCCGCACGTATTTGACACAAGCGGCGGCATCGGCCGATCCGATGCACTACGCCGTCATCGATAAATCCAGCGGCAAGGCAGTCGGGACGTTCGCGCTGATGCGCATCGAGCCGGTTCATGGCGTGATCGAAGTGGGCAGCGTGACGTTTTCGCCGCTGCTCAAGCAAACGCGCATCTCGACCGAAGCGCAGTATCTGCTGATGCGCTACGTGTTCGAAGCCCTGCAATACCGGCGCTACGAATGGAAATGCGACAGCCTGAACGCGCCATCGCGCAAGACGGCGCTGCGATTAGGCTTCGAGTTCGAAGGCATCTTCAGGCAAGCTATCGTGTACAAGGGGCGTAACCGCGATACCGCGTGGTATTCGATCATCGATAAAGACTGGCCCACGGTGCGCGCCGCATTCGAACGCTGGCTCGCCGACGACAACTTCGACGCCGACGGCAAGCAATGCGCATCGCTTGCGGGCTTGAGAGTCAACGCATCTGAATGACAGGCGCGAGAAAATTGCGCACGTAAGGCAGCCAGATCGGAATGGCCGCGCGAGACGCGAACATTCCGTGACCGTTTTCACCGTAGGGCGGCTCCATCACGAACTGACCTTTGCCGCCTGCTTGCTGGAATGCGTTGAACCAGCTTCGCGTGTAGTCCGGGCCGAAGTACTGATCGTTCTCGACATAGTGCCAAAGCACCGGCACGCGCACGGTGCCCGCGAAGTGCGTGATCGCTCTTAGCATGTTGTCCGGGGCGCACGGCACGGTTGGATGCCTTGCCGGATCGCCGCCGCGTCCGCCCGAGAAGTTGAGCACCGCTATCACGCCGGGCGGATCGAAGCTCGCCGCCGCCAGCGAAGAAAACCCGCCCGCAGATTGCCCCGCCAGCACGATCCGGTTGCCGTCCACTTGCGGCAGGGTCTTCGCATACGCGATGGTCGCGAGAATGTCCTGTGCGGCTGCATTGCCGGATGCTTCGTAGTCGGCAGTGGCGCACTTGCCGGTGCTCTCGGCATACGTGCCGCCCGTCGCGCCATAGCCTCGGCGAATCGGCACGATCACGGCGAAACCCATCTCCACGAAAGTACGAATCTGCGGAATCAGCCGAAAACGCCCGGTCTTCACGCGATTGAGCGGATCGGGCGGACTGCCGTGACTCAGCACGATGAGCGGAAACGGCCCCGCGCCATCCGGCTGATAGAGCGTCGCGACCAGCTCACGGCGCGAGTCGCCGAACAAGCCTTTCTCGATCATCGGAACCTGCACGACGGTTTCATGCAAATCGGCGGCGAGGCTTTCGGGTTCGTCCGCGCGCGCGACGGAGACGGCGGCAAGCGCGGCAAACACAAGGGCTGAAAGGCGCATGAGCGGAGTTCGAGCGTCTGGGTGATGCGCAATGTATCAGATCGTCTCCTTAGTTAATCACCCATCGGTGAATTCGTTTATCACCGCGCCGTCACTTTTCTAAGCCAGGAAAATTGGTTTGGCCTCGGCATGCCGGCTCTTATTCTTTTTGCTCTGCGACGACGCGTCTCTCCAGTGCTCGTTCCATTCAACCGGCGCGGCCACGCGCTGCATCTCAGAGCGTCCATGGCAACGGTTCAATTGCATAGCGTCATCAAGCGCTACGACGGCGCACCGGTCGTCGATGCGGTCTCGCTTTCCGTGCGCGACGGCGAATTCCTCACCTTGCTCGGCCCGAGCGGATGCGGCAAGACGACGTGTCTCCGCATGGTCGCGGGCTTCGTCACGCCGGATGCGGGCTCGGTCCATATCGGCGGCGAGGATGTGACGCAGGTTCCGGCTCATCGGCGCAATACGGGCATGGTGTTTCAACAGTACGCGCTGTTTCCGCATCTGACGGTCGCGCAGAATCTCGCCTTCGGTCTACGCGTGCGCAAGCTGCCGGGCAAGGAGATCAAACGGCGCGCCACCGAAGCGCTCGACCGCGTGCGCCTTTCGGGTTATGCGGATCGTTACCCGGACCAGCTATCGGGCGGGCAGAAGCAGCGTGTCGCGCTGGCACGAGCGCTCGTCATCAATCCGCGCGTGCTGTTGCTCGACGAACCGCTCGGCGCGCTCGATCAGAAACTGCGCGAGGAATTGCAGGCGGAGATCAAGCGCATTCAGCGCGAAGTGGGTATCACGACCATCTTCGTCACGCACGATCAGAGCGAGGCGCTGAGTCTTTCGGATCGCATCGTCGTGATGCGGGAGGGCGGTATCAGTCAGATCGGCTCGCCGCAGGAACTGTACGACCGGCCGGTGGATCGATACGTCGCGAGTTTCATCGGCAAGATCAATCTCGTCACGGTGACGGCAGGCGCGCTCGGCGCCGATGGCCGCTTGCGCGTGCAAAGCCGCCAGACGGCCGAACCATTCGATGTCGATCTCGCCGGCGGCGCAGCGCCCGCGCCCGGCGAACCGCTGTTGCTCGCGTTGCGGCCGGAGCGCATTCAGATCGGCACGGGTTTGCCGAACCGCGTGCAGGGCCGCGTGGAACTCGCCACGTATGCGGGCGACGGCTGGTATCTCGAAGTCCGCACGCAGGCAAGCGAGCCGCTCATCGTGCGCACGTCGGGCCGCGCGGCACCCGCCGCTGGCGATGCCGTCACGCTCGGCTGGCACCACGGCGATGCCGTCCTCTTGCGCGACGAGGCCGCCACATGAGCAACGATGCCTTGCTGACAGGCGGCGATCTCGCCGCGACGCCTGCGCCGCTTTCGGCGACGAAGCGCAGGGGCGCCGCCTACGGCGCGCTCGCCTTGCCGGGACTGGCGTTTCTTGGCGTGTTCTTCGTCGCGCCTATTGGCTATCTGCTGATCTTGTCGCTGCACGGCGGCGGCTCGATGGGCCGTGTCGACGACACATGGACGCTTTCCAACTACGCGCGCTTTCTCTCTGATGCGTACTACCTCCAGATCCTGCTCGACACGCTCGTCTTCGGCGCATTGACGGCGATCATCTGCGCGGTGTTCGGCTTTCCGTTCAGCTATTACCTTGCGCGCACGCGTTCGCGCTGGCGCACGCCGCTTTTGTTCGTGACGGTGTTGCCGTTGCTCATCAGCGCCGTGATCCGCAATCTCGGCTGGATTCCGGTGCTTACCGAACACGGCATGCTCAATACGCTCTTGCTGGGTTCCGGTGTGGTGAAGGAACCCGTGCAGTGGATCTTCAACTACACCGGCGCGCTCATCGGCATGGTGCACGTGGAGTTTCCCTTCATGGTGCTGATGCTGACGAGCGCCATCCGCAAGATCGATCCCGCGCTCGAGGAAGCCGCCATCAATCTCGGCGCGACGCCTTTTCTGGCGTTCGTGCACGTGGTCTTGCCGCTGTGCCGGCCGGGACTGGCGGCGGGCGCGTCGATGGTCTTCATGGCCGCGATCAGCGCGCTCGTCACGCCGGGCATTCTCGGCGGGCATCGGGTGATGTTCATGGCGCTCTACATCGATCAGCAGATGCACGGCGTGCTGAACTACACGGTCGGCTCGACCGCGGCCATCCTGACGATGATCGGCGCGCTCGCATCGATGCTGCTTGCCGTGCGCATGAGCGGAGCGCGGACATGAGTACCCAAGCGAGTACGTCGGCCGTCGTCTGGCATCGCGATGCCGCATCGAGCGCGTTGAAATGGCTGCTGCGTATCGCGACCTTCGCGGTGCCCGTGTTTTTGCTGCTGCCGTTTATCGGCATCGTCAGTGCTTCGTTTTCGAAGAGCGGCGCGCTCGCGTTTCCGCCGAGCGACTGGACGCTCCACTGGTATCGCTCGATCTCGCCGGACTATTACGCTGCGCTTCGCTACAGCGTCGCGCTGGGCACGGCGACGACCGCGCTCGCCACGCTCGTCGGTGTGCCGCTTTCGTTGTCGATCGTGCGCGGACGTTATGCGGGGCGCGGCATCGTGAATGCGCTATGCGTTGCGCCGCTGGGCGTGCCGACTATCGTCATTGCGGTGGCGGGCTTCAAGTTCTTCATGCTCGCCGCCGACTGGCACGACATCGGACTCAACGGAACGAGCGCGGCCATCGTGCTGATGCAGGCCGTGTTCACCTTGCCGCTCGTCGTGCGCTCGGTGGTCGCGAGCTTCGCGCACTACGACAATGCGCTCGATGAAGCCGCGCAGAACCTTGGCGCCACGCCTTGGCAAGTGTTTTGGCGCGTGACCGTGCCACTCGTTTTGCCCGGCGTGATCGCGGGAATGCTGTTCGCCTTCGTGCTTTCGTTCGACGACGTGGTGGTCGCATGGTTCGTGGGCGACCCGAGCCGTCCGACCTTGCCCGTCAAACTCTTCAACGCGATGGAAGTGGAGTTCGATAACGCGGTTACCGCGCTGTCCACGCTGATCGTTGCGTTCTGGGCCGCGCTCGCGTTGCTGCTCAATCGTTTCTTCCGTCTCGAACGTCTCTTTTCGCGGCGTTGAGCCTTCTCCTTCTTTCCTCACGAGGCCATTCTTGAAAGTTATCGCCAGGCTCGCGCTCGGGCTCTTCGCACTGACCGCATCCCTCGTTGCCGGGCTCGCGCATGCGCAGAGCGCAGACCCCAAAGACATCGTGCTGCGCGTGTCGTCGTGGGGCGGCAAGTCCACGCAGACGCAGATCAAATACGCGGGCGACATCTTCACCAATAAAACGGGCGTGAAGGTGCAATTCATCGATGGCGCGTCGATCGATCACGTCGCCAAGCTCGTCGCCGCGAACGGCCGCAACGTGCCCTATGACGTCGTGCTGCTCGACGGCGACGTGCGCGCGCAAGCCATCAAGGCAGGCGTGCTGCAAAAGCTCGATCCGGCGAAAGTGCCGAACGTGAATTTCGCGCTCGATCTCGCGAAGAACGCGCAGGGCTATGCGCCTGACTTCGATTTCGTCTCGGCGATCTTCGTCTACAACGCGGACAAGTTTCAGCAAGCAGGCATTCCCGCGCCCTCATCGTGGAAGGACTTGTGGAACCCGAAGCTCGCGGGTCACGTTGCGTTGCCCGATCTCGCCAATGGCGCGGGCCGCGCGCTGCTGATCGAAACGTCGCGTCTGAATGGCGGCGATGAAGGCAATCTCGACAAGGCCGTTGCGGAGATTGCGAAGATCAATGCGCGCACGTTCTGGCAGACCTCGCAACAGGCGGAGCAACTCATCAAGTCCGGCGATATCTGGCTTACCGTCATTGCCGATGGCCGTGCCTACGCGCTTCAGGATGCCTACAAGCCCGCGCGCGCGGTGCGTCCGACGGAAGGCTCCATCGCGTTCGCATCGACGGCGGATATCGTCAAGGGCACGCCGCATCCCGAACTCGCGGCGCAGTTCCTGAACGAGATCTACGGCGCGCTTTATCAGCTCGGCAACGCAACGGACTTCTACTACGGCCCGACCAACCGCCTGCTTGCGCCCGTGATCGAAGCCGACCCGCAACTCGCGGCCAAGCTCATCTACAAGCCGGAGCAAGCCCAGGCGCTATATCACCCGGACTGGAACAAGTTCTGGGGCGCGTTCGATCGCGCGCAGGACTCGTGGAACCGGACCATCGTCTCCAGAAAATGACCCAGCACATCCACTTCAACGCGTTCCACATGAACGCACCCGCGCATTCGTGGGCGGGCTTCTGGCGGCATCCGCGCGACCGCTCGCTCGAACACAACACGCTCGGCTACTGGGTAGAACTCGCGCAGACGGCCGAGCGCGGTCTCTTCGACGGCGTGTTTCTCGCCGATGTCTTCGGCATCTACGATGTCTACGGCGGCGGCACCGACGCCACGCTCTTCGCGGCTGCGCAAGCGCCCTCGCACGATCCGTTGCTGACCGTGCCCGCCATGGCTTATGCGACGAAGCACATCGGCTTCGGCGTGACGGCGAACCTCACCTACGAGCATCCGTATCAGTTCGCGCGGCGCTTTTCCACGCTCGATCATCTGACGAGCGGCCGTGCGGGCTGGAACGTCGTGACGGGTTATCTGGAAAGCGCGGCGCGTGGCATGGGTCTCGCGAAAGCGCGCGAGCACGACGAGCGATACGCGGCCGGCGAGGACTTCCTCGAAGCCGTCTACAAGCTGTGGGAAGGAAGCTGGGCCGAAGGCGCGGCGGTGCGCGACAAGCGTGCGGGACATCCTTATACCGACCCGTCGCGCGTGCGGCGCGTGAAGCATGAAGGCCCGTATTACCGTGTCGATGGCTTCAATCTCACCGAGCCTTCGCCGCAGCGCACGCCGGTGTTGTATCAGGCCGGTGCGTCGGGACGCGGCAAGGCGTTCGCGGGCAAGCATGCGGAATGCGTGTTTCTCGAAGGACAGACGCCTGCCATCGTCGCGGCGGCGGCGCGCGACATCCGCCAGCATGCAGTCGATGCAGGCCGCGCTGCCGACGATGTGCTGCTTTATCTTGGCGCGACCGTCGTGGTTGCGCGCACGTCGAAGGAAGCGCGCGAATTGCAGGCCGAGTATGCCGAATACGTCGATACGTTGGGACAACTCGCGCTGGTGTCGGGCTGGACCGGCATCGACTTCGGGGAACTGGATCTGGACGAACCGATTCGCTATGTGAAGAGCAACGCGCTGCAGTCGACCGTCGAGAATCTCACGAAGCGTGCAGGCCGGCCCATCACGCCGCGCGGCATGAGCCGCTTCGATCAGATCGGCGGACGCGGGCCGTTCATCGTCGGCGATCCGCGCGAGGTGGCGGATCAATTGATTGCATGGATAGATGAAACCGGCGTCGATGGCTTCAATCTGCGGCGTCTCGTGATGCCCGAAAGCCTGCATGCGTTCGTGGATCTCGTCGTGCCGGAACTGCAGAATCGCGGGCGTTATCGCACCGAGTATGCCGAGGGCACGCTGCGCGAGAAGCTCTTTGCCGGGCGCGGACCTCATCTGCGAGCGACGCATCCGGGCGCGCAATATCGCGACCTTTGAGCCAGCCGACATGAACCAGATCGATCGAACCATTTTCTCCGATGCCATCGCACGCCTGCATCGTGGACTTGCCGAAGCCACGCCGGTGCTCAAGCAACGCAGTGCGCAAACCGACGAAGCCGCGACGTTTCCCTACGACAACATCCGCACCTTGCACGATGCGGGTCTGCTCGCAGCCGGTCTGTCGCTGGAACGCGGCGGAGCGGGCTTCGGACGCGGCACGAGCTTCACGCATTTCTTCGATGCGGTGACATCGATCGCGCGCGCGTGCAGCAACACCGCGCAGCTCTATACGGTGCAGACAGGCGCGCTTTTCACGCTGGAATTGCTGGCCGATTCCGCACTTGTGGATGAACTCGCCGCCGCCGTGCGCGACGATGGCGCGACCTTCTGCTTCACCGCCGCCGAACCCGACGAGCGCTTCACGTACGACAACAAGCGCACGAACCTCAAGTCGTATGCCGAGCGTCTCGACGACGGCCGCTGGCGCGTCAAGGCGGAAAAAGCCTTCGCGACAGGCTCGGTCGGCTGCACTTACGCGCTCTTCCAGTGCGCGACCGTGACCGATGACGAAGGCCGTCCGCCCGAGTCCGTTCTCGTGCTGCTGCCGCGCAGTCACGAAGCGGTGAACGTGCTCGATACGTGGGACGGCATCGGTCAGCGGGCCACATCGAGCGGTCGGCTCGTCGTGAACGAAAGCGTGATCGATGGCCGCTGGGTTGCGGGCAATCCGGCCAGCGTGCCTGCTGCGGCTATCTTCGCGCCGCTCTATCAACTCGGCTTTGCGGCGATTCTCGCGGGCATCGGCGAAGCGGCGCTCGACGATACCTTGCACTTCGTGAATCACGTGCAGAAGCCGACCAACGGTTACGCACGCGCCGCCGAGGAGCCCGCGATTCAGGCGCATGTCGCCGATATCCGCATCGCGCTGAGTGCGAGCCGCGCGCTGATCAACGAAGCAGCCCGTTCGATGGACGCCTTCACGCGCGGCGAAGCGGATATTGCCGAGGTGCTGGTCGCCGTTTATCAGGCGAAGGTGCATGCGAGCGGCAGTTCCATTGAAGCGGGTTCGCGGCTCTTTCAGATCGGCGGCGCGCGTTCGGCTACGAGGCGCGCCGCGGCGGACAGGCACTGGCGCAACGCGCGCACGCTGACGCTGCACGATTCGGTCGACAAGCAAAAAGGCGTGGTTGCGCGACACGTGCTCGGCGTCGAGCGTCCGAACGTTTCCACGCGCTAAACAAGGACACGTATCGTGCTGCTTGCATTCTTTCTGTCGCATTCGGCTTCGCCGCACACGGTCGGGCAATGGCGTCTGCCGCGCTCGTTCCAGGGCTTGCGCTACGACCGTCCGGCGTATTGGGAGCACGTTGCGCGCACGGCGGAGCGTGGCGGCATCGACACCATCTTCTTGTCGGATTCGTATTCGATCTACGAGACGTATCGCGGCGACAGTGACGACACCTTGCGCTGGGCCGTGCAATGTCCGCGACATGACCCGCTGCCGCTCATTCCGATCATGGCGCGTGTGACGCAGTCGGTTGGCATCATCACGACGCTGAGTACCGCGTTTCTGCCGCCGTACTGGGTCGCGCGGCAGTTCGCGACGCTCGATCATCTGACCGAAGGGCGCGTGGGGTGGAATCTCGTGACCACGGCGGGCGAACCCGAAGCACGTCAGTTCGGGCAGAAGCTCGATGAACACGACACGCGGTATCGGCGCGCGGAGGAGTATCTCAAGCTGTGCCAGACGCTATGGGATAGCTGGGAGCCGGACGCGATCGTCGCGGACCGCGCGTCGGGCGTGTTCGCCGATCCATCGAAAGTCGCGAGGATCGACTTTCACGGCGACTTCTTCGCGAGCCAGGGGCGCTTCACGGTGCCGCGCTCGCCGCAGGGCAGGCCGTTGATTGCGCAGGCGGGTTCATCGAGCGCGGGCGCGGCATTCGCGGGACGGCATGCGGAACTCGTGTTCGGCTTGCGGCATTCGGCGCGCGGCATGCGCGAGTTCGTCGACAAGGTGCAGGGCGAAGCCTCGAAAGCCGGACGTAGCGCGGGCGATGTGCGCATTCTGTGGGGTATCGTGCCTATCGTCGGGCAGACTCGCGAAGAAGCCTTGCAGAAGCAGAAGGCCATTCGCGACAACGTGACGGTCGAAGCGGGCCTCACCATGTTGTCCGCGTTTCTCAACACCGACCTCTCGCGCTTCGACGCCAACGCGCCGTTTCCCGATATCGGCGAAACGAGCGGCATTCGCGGGCATCTTTCCACCATCACCGAAGACTTCGCGCCGAATACGCCGCTCGGCGAGATCGCGCGTCATTTCGCTGCGGGACAGGGACCGCATGTCGTGGGTACGGCGTCGGAAGTCGCGGATCAGTTGCAGACCTTGCTCGATGAAGGCGGCGGCGATGGCTTTATCTGCATCACGCACGCGTTGCCTGCCTGCATGGACGAGTTCGTCGATCTCGTGGTCCCCGAATTGCGGCGACGCGGCTTGCGGCCCGCGTCGTATGAACATGCGACGTTGCGCGAACGCGTGAAGGCGGGTTGACTTGCACGGCACGCGAGCATGATTCAGAAGTAGGAGAGATTGGGCAGCGGCGTGCCATGCGCCGCCTGCCTGCCGATTGCAAGCGCCTTGAAGATGAGCGGATTGTGGGCCGTCACCGTACGCAACGCGCGCCAATGCCGGTCGAGCCGCTGGCTCACGCGCGTGCTCGAAGCGCCACCGAGTTCGAACAGTTCTCCCGCTGCGCGCAAGGCGAGTTCGTCGATCACCACTTTCGACTTCGCCGTGCTGTTGGCGGCGCGCTCGAACGCATGCGAGGAGACATCGCCCGATGCGGCGCTGTCGAAGCCGCGTTCGAGCCATTGCGCCGCTTCAAGCACACTCACATGCGCCAGATGCGCCACGCTTTCGATGCGGCCGAGCACTGCTTGCAGAAGCGGGTCGTTGGCGGGTACTTCATCGACACCGTGATAGAAATTGCGTTCGCGCGACTTCAGCAAGTGCGCGGCATCGGAAACAACGCGCTGCAAAATGCCCGCCACCACCGCCGAGAGATACAACTGCGCGAAGGTCGCGACATACGGCAGCGCGGTGACGCGGCTGTTATCGACGATCTCGTCGGGCAACACCTTCACGTTCGTGTAGTTGGTCGAGCCGCTTGCCGTGAACTGCTGACCGAAGCCGTCCCAATCGTCCGCTATATCCACGCCTTCGCGCGTGGCGGGCACGACGACCTTGATCTGCTTGCCGGCCTCATCGACTGCAAAGACGTAGATGTGGTCCGCATACAGGTTGCCCGTGCTGTAGAACTTCTTGCCGTTCAGACGCAGGCCGTCAGGGCCGGAAGTGACCGCTGTGTCGTAATCGAAGTTGCCTACGTTGCGCTTGCCGAGTTCCGTCGCCGATGCGCCATAAGTCTCGCCACGCGCGACGCGGTCGAGATAGGTATCGAATGCGGGGAGGCGTTTATGGTCGATCAGCAGGCTCTCCACCAGATTCAGATGGTTGCGGAACGCGTGCGCGACATTCGGATCGGCTGCTGCAAGATCGATCACGAAGTCGAATAACTGCGTGAGCGTCAACGCGGCGCCGCCACGTTCGCGCGGCAAACGCAATGCGCCGATGCGCGCGTTTTTAAGGCGCTGCATCGTGGCCTTGAAGGCGGCCGTGTCGCGGCCGGGTTGCGCTTCCTGATCGGCGACCCAGGGCAAAAGCGCGCGCAAGTCGCGGACATCGAGTGCAGATGGTGCGGTGTTGGTCACGTTGATCTTCCTTGAACGATGAGAGGGAAAGATGTCGGATTACGCGTGCGCTTCGGCGGGCACGCCGAGCGTCGCGAGCAAGCGGTCGCGTAGCGCCGCAAACGCGGGATCGGTGGACACGCGCGGGCGCGGCAACGCGATGTCGATATCGCTGCCAATGCGGCCATGCTCCAGGACGAGCACGCGGTCGGCGAGCAGCAGCGCTTCATCGACGTCATGCGTGACGAGCAGCACCGTCGCCTCATGCGCTTTCCACACGTGCGCAATGAGCCGCTGCATCTGGATGCGCGTGAGGGCATCGAGCGCGGCGAACGGTTCGTCGAGTAGCCAGACTTTCGGATCGCGGACCAACGCACGCGCGAGCGCCACGCGTTGCGCTTCGCCGCCCGACAGCGTCAGCGGCCATGCATGCAGCCGATGCCCGACGCCCACTTCGTTGAGTGCCGCGGCGATCACGGCGCGCGCGTCGGGCTTGCGCAAACCGAGCGCAAGATTTTCCTCGACGGTTTTCCACGGTACGAGACGCGGCTCCTGAAACACGACCGCGCGCTTGTCCGGCACGTCGACCGTGCCGGCGGGTGCTTCATCGAGGCCCGACAGCGTGCGCAACAAGGTGGACTTCCCCGAACCCGAACGGCCGAGCAACGCCACGAAAGAGCCGCGTTCGATGTCGAGATCGAGCCGGTCGAGTACGGTGTGCGCGCCGAAGCGCCGCGTCAGTTGCCGGATACGGATGATAGGATCGCGTGTGGTCATCGCTCAGTCCTTGATCGTGGATGGCCGCCATGCAAGCAGACGTTTTTCGGCGCCGCGCACCAGGGCATCGGTGACGAGTCCGAGCAGTGCATAGATCAGGAGGCACGCCATGATGATGTCGGTGCGCATGTAGTTCTGCGCCGTGATGGCGAGATAGCCGATCCCGCTCGACGCGTTGATCTGCTCGCCCACCACGAGCGAGAGCCACGCAATGCTCAGCGAATAGCGCAAGCCGACGAGAAACGAAGGCAATGCGCCCGGCAGCACGATATGGCGAATCTGCTCGGCACGTGTGAGGCCGAGCGTGCTCGCCATCTCGACGATCTTGGCATCGACGCTGCGGATACCCGCGAACAGATTGAGGTAGACCGGTATCAGACAGCCCAGCGCGACGAGCGCGATCTTCGGTGTCTCGCCGATACCGAACCACAGGATGAACAGCGGCACGAGCGCCAGATGCGGCAAGGTGCGCGTCATTTGCAAAAGGGCATCGACGGAATCCTCGCCACGGCGCGAGAGACCGCTAACGAGCGCAAGCGCGACACCGAGCGTGAGGCCGATGGCAAGCCCGCTTCCCGCGCGCGCCAGCGACGCGAGCAGATGCGTGCCGAGTTCGCCGCTGGCCGCGAGTTCCCAGAGCGTCGTGGCAATCTGCGCGGGCGACGAGAAGCGCCGTTCGTTGACGAACCCGGTTGACGACGCCAGTTGCCATGCCGACAACAACGCCACCGGCACGACGAGCCGCCGCCAGCGCAATCCGGCGGCGCGTCGCGGCGCGGGCGCGGCTTGGCCTTCGACGGCAAGTGTTGGATGCGACATGAGACGACTCCTTCGGAAAGTGTTCATGCCCGCGTCGCGAGCTGGCCGTCGAAGGCCGTGCTCACGTTGCCGATCGACTGCTTGATCATGCCGTAGCGATAGAAACCGTCAGCGGCGTGCTGGAGCGCGTTGCGCACGTTGGAATCGAGCGGCGCGGGCGTCGGCTTGTACTCGGCGAGCAAGGACTTCGCGGTGGCGGGATCGAGGTGCGTGTCCTTCACGAGCGCGGCGGCGGCCGCATCGACATTGGCGAGCGCCCAACGTTGCGCGCGCTCGCTGCGAGCGAGGAAGTCGCGGATCGCATCGCGCTTGTCGCGCGCCGCTTTCTCATGCACGAGTAAAAAGTTGTTGCCGCTATAGAGATAGTCGACGTCGCGCAGATCGGCGATGGGATACGCGCCGTTCTGCTGGATCGCAAGCGTCGAATATGGCGCCCAGGTGAGCCACGCATCGACGGCGCCGGCGGCAAATGCGGGCTTTGCGGCACCGGGATCGAGGAACACGAGGTTCACGTCTTCGCGCTTCAACCCCGCCTTTTCGATGAGACCGTAAGCCATCAGTTGCGGCCCGCCGCCTGCATTGACCGCGAGTTTCTTGCCCTTCAGGTCCGCGACCTTGCGGATGCCCGAGTCGCGTTGCGCGAGCAGCGGAATGAAGCTCGGCGCGAAGGTAATCGCGCTGACCGCGCGCGCCGGGCAACCCGCCGCATATGCAAAGAGGAACACGCTGTCGCCGGTCTGACCGACATCGAGTGCGTCGGCGTTGAAGGCCTGCAATTCCGGCTGGCCTGCGGGAAACTTGCTCCACTCGATTTCGTACGGCAGATTCTTCGCTTCGCCGGAGGCTTCGAGGAAGGCTTTCCAGCCGATGGAATTCATGTCGCCCACGCGCAGCACCGGAGCCGCGCGCGCGGACGTGCCGATCATGAAGCCCGCCGCCTTGGCGAGGCCGCCGATAATCAGCTTGCGGCGAGTCGAAGAGCCGGGAGTGTCGTTGGTTGAAACGGTGTTGGTCGATTGGTCGGTCACGTGGGTATGTCGGCAGAAGAGTGGCGGGAGGTCAGAGGGCGTAACCGGGATTGCGCTGATCGAGCAGACGCTTGAGCGCTTCGAAATGCAGCACGTGGTAGGGCTTGCCGGACCAAGCCGCGCCTTCCCTTGCCGCTTCCGTGTATTGGCGATGCACCTTGTCCTGCTGCTCTTGCGATAAAAGCCGCAGCGGTTTGCCGGTTGAATACGCGAGCACCTGAAAGCGCGCCGCGCGTTCGAGCAGATAAAGACGGTCATACGCCTGCGACACGCTGCGCCCCGTGACGATCACGCCATGATTCGCCAGGAACAAGATGCTCTTGTCGCCGAGACGGTCGGCAAGACGCCGCCCTTCCTCGATGTCGTAGGCTAGCCCGGTGTATTCGTCGTCGTAGGCAATGTGCTTGAGCAGCAGCAATTCCGCCTGGCCGATAGGCAACAGCCGCTGATCCGCAAGACGCGTGAGCGCGGTCGTGTAGGGCATATGCGTATGCAGCACGGCGGCATGACGAACTGGATCTGCCTGATGGATCGGCAGGTGAATGCATAGCGCCGATTGCTCCACCACGCCTTCTCCGGCAATGCGGTTGGCGTCGTAATCGAGCGTGAGGAAATCGCTGGCCTTGACTTCTGACCAATGCAAACCGAATGGCGCGACGAGAAAGCGCCCGCGCGGATCGGGCAGCGACAGCGAGAAATGATTGGCGATGCCTTCGTGCAGATCGTGCATGACCGCTGCGCGATGCGCGGCCGCAAGATCGATGCGTCCTGTCTGTTCGAATCGTTCGATTTCCGCGATATCCGCGATATCCACGAGCGTCGCGCTGTCCGCTTCGGCCATTGCAGTCACCTTTCCTTGCATTCGATGGAGAAGGGCATTCTGCTGGCATGCAGGTGCGCGAACAAACATCGAAAGGTGATTCGCTATTGAGCGCGCGGCTTGATTAGTTATGCGATGGGGACAGCTTTGTAAATAATCGCGCGTGAATGCAGGACTATTTGAGACGCGGCGTGACAGTATAATGAGCGCCCGCGCCCGTAGCCGGTCGCATCAATGCTCTCGCAATCAGCCAGATTTTTGCAATTCGACCGTCCTAAAGGACAGGTCGCAGCAACAAAGGATAAGCCTGCGTGGAAAATCTTTTCCAATCCGTGAATGCGTTCTTCGCATTCATCGCGCCCATTTCCGATTTTCTCTGGGACTTTCCCACCAACTTCAAAGCTTATTCACAGATTCCGGTTCTCGGACAGTTCCCCTTCGCAATACTGCTGCTGGTTGGCGTCGGCATTTACTTCTCCATTCGCACGCGCTTTGTCCAGACCATGAATATGCGCAAGATCGTGCGTATCATGTTGCGCCGGCAGACATCGAGCACGGGCGTAAGCGCGCTTGCATCGTTCATGCTGGGACTTGCGATGCGCGCGGGACCGGGAAATATTGTCGGCATCACGGGCGCGATTTCCGTCGGCGGACCAGGCGCATTATTCTGGATGTGGGTCGCGGCGTTCTTCGGCATGGCGACCGCTTTCATGGAATCCACACTGGCGCAACTCTTCAAGGAGAGAAAGCAGAACGAGTTCGTCGGCGGCTTGCCGTTTTATGGACGCCGCATTCTCGGCGACCGGCGAATTGTCGGCACGTTTCTGTCGCTCGTGTTTATCGTCTATGCGCTTTTCAACGTGCCGCCGCAAACGTTCAACGTGTTCACCGCGATAGGCACCATTGCCGATACCGTCGCCGGCACGCATCTCGCGCGGCAATCGGCGGTCTATTACTTCATTGCGGGCGGGTTGATCGTCGCGTGTTCGTTCATCATCATGGGCGGCATTCGGCGAGTCACGGCTTATACGGATGTACTCGTGCCGATCAAGGCCGCGCTCTTCTGCCTGATGTCGCTCGTTATCATCCTCATTAATCTGCCGCTCATTCCGTACTTCTTTCGCGAAGTGGTGGTCGGGGCGTTCGCGCCGCATGCATTGTTCGGCGGCGCTATTGGCACGGCGCTTGCGCAGGGCGTGAAGCGCGGGCTGATGTCGAACGAAGCAGGACAGGGCACCATTACGATGGCGGCCGCCATTGCCGATAACGATCACCCGTGCGAACAGGGTTTCGTGCAAAGCCTGGGCGTGTTCTTCGACACCATGGTCATCTGCACGATGACGGGCTTCATCGTCGTGATGGCGCACGTGTGGACCGGCACGGTCAATGGTCAGGCGTGGGAATCGGTGAGGGCATCGAAGATCACGGTTTATCTGGCTTCCGTGCAGGCGCTGGTGCCTGAGTCGGTGGGCCACGTGATCCGCATCGTGATGTGTCTGTGCTACGGCCTTTTTGCGTTCACCACGTTGCTCGGCATGATCTCGTTCGCGGAGATTTCCGCGAATTTCATCTCGCGTGGGCGCGCGTTCATCGTGGGAATAAGAGTCGTCGGCTCGCTTGTGTTCGTGCCGTTCGGCGCGTTGACGGTGCTCGCGGGCCTCGAATTGCCGAACCTGTGGGCGTTGTCGGACCTGATGAATATCGTCATGGTGCTGCTCAACGTTCCCATCGTGCTGGCCGGGCAAAGGCTCGTGTATCGCGCGCTGGCGGATTATCGGAAGGGAAGCGGCGGAAGGTTCGTCTCGGCGAACATTGGCGTGAAGACAGAATATTGGCTGGACGATCGGAAAAGCGCCACGCCGCCGCCGCAGACAACCCGCTAACGGCGGCGTGATCGAAGGTCCTCTCGCGAGGACCCGTTACCGCTCAACTTAACGCATACCGCCGCTGGCGATCAGTTGCTCGCCGGTGATCCACTTCGAATCATCCGAGGCCAGGAATACCGCGATCGTCGCGATATCGTCCGGGCGGCCAACGCGGCCAAGCGGCGTTTGAGCGACGATCTGAGTCTCGAAGTCGGAGCCGATGATGCCGTTGCTCTGCGTGCCTTCTGTCACGATCATGCCGGGGTTGATGGAGTTCACGCGGATCTTCTTCGGGCCGAGTTCACGGGCGAGGGAACCGGTGATGGCATCGACCGCGCCTTTCGTGCCGCTATAAACCGCGCTTTGCGGCGGCGTGATACGCGACACGACCGAACTCACGTTGATGATGCTTCCGCCTTCGCCGAGGTGCGCCGCAGCGAACTTGGTCGTCAGCAGCACACCGAGCACGTTCACGCTGAACTGCTTATGGTAATGCTCCTCGGTGATTTCCTCGACCGGTGCGAACTCGTACACGCCCGAGTTGTTCACGAGGATATCCAGCCGTCCGTAGGTTTCGACGGCGGCATTGACGATTCCTTGCGCATCCGCCGACTTCGACACATCGCCGCCCACTGCGGTCGCCTTGCCGTTTGCCGCGGTGATGGCCGCGACCACTTCGTCCGCGCCCGCCTTGCTGCTTGCGTAATTCACGACGACCGAAGCGCCTTCTGCCGCGAGCGCCTTGGCGATTGCCGCGCCAATTCCTTTCGATGCACCCGTTACGACTGCAACCTTGCCGGTGAGCTTGCCCATTTCTGTCTTCCTTTATCGATGATTCGCTGAAAGTTAAGCCGGCGTTGAATCAGGTTCAGGCCGGCTTGCGTTGAGAAGCAATGTATCCGTGAGCCGCCTCTTGAAAAAGCCCGATATGACGAATTGATTTGCGGGATTTAACGAACAATCGAACTCTGGTTATTCATTGAACGATGAATTACCACGCGGCTTGCGCATTCTTCAGAGGTGAAGGGACCCAATGGCGAGCATTACCGATTCTGAAACATCCGGCTAGCAATCGGCGTACTTTCGCATACTCTTAAGGAGCACAGAAGGTGCGATTTCGGCGGCTGCTTATTCAACAGCGGCTCCACATACTTCGGATAGATTGGTATTACTTACTAAACTGCGGAGAAAGGCCATGCCTCTACAGAATCGAATGTTGGCGGAGTTCGTCGGAACGTTCTGGCTGGTGGTGGGCGGATGCGGCAGCGCGATTATCGCGGCAAAATTCTCGACTGTCGGAATCGGGCTCCTTGGTGTGTCGCTCGCGTTCGGACTGAGCCTTCTCACGATGGCCTACGCCGTCGGTCCCATCTCCGGATGCCATGTTAATCCCGCTGTCACAATCGGCCTGACGGTTGCGGGCCGTTTTCCCGCGCGCGATGTCGGTCCTTATATCGTCGCTCAGGTGCTTGGCGCCATAGCGGGTGCGGCCGTGCTCGCATATGTCGCAGCGGGTGCGCCAGACTTCGACCGCTTCGCGGGATTCGCCGCCAACGGATACGGCGATCATTCACCCGGCAAGTACACGCTAGGCGCGGGACTCGTGTCCGAAGTCGTGATGACGTTCATGTTCGTGTTCGTCATTCTCGCGGCCACGCATGAGCGCGCGCCGGTCGGCTTCGCGCCGATCGCCATCGGACTCTGCCTTACGCTCATTCATCTGGTGAGCATTCCGGTGACCAACACCTCGGTCAACCCGGCGCGCTCGACCGGTCCCGCGCTTTTCGCGGGCATGTGGGCAATCCAGCAACTTTGGATGTTCTGGGTGGCGCCGATAGTGGGCGCGATATTCGCGGGCCTGATCTATCCGGCGATGTCGGGGTCGTTGTCGCCCACCGCGCCTATCGTGGGCCGCAAGGTGAGCTGACGCCAAGCCCCAGGCGCGCGGTGAAGCTACCGCGCGCTGTCGGCCTGATAAGCCTCGAAGAAATCATCCGATGCGACCTTGTCCGCAAGCGTCCGCAACGTCGCAGCAGCGCCCGCTCCGAGCACGCGATCCACGCGCCGGTTCGCAGCCACCCAATACGCGAGCGCGGCCTTCAATTGCTTTCTGCCCAACGCCGTAAGCACACAGCGCTTCGAGCGCTTGTCCTCGGCATCCGCGCGTAGTTCCACCAGTTCGTCACGCACGAGCGGACGCATGGCATGCGTCACCGCCGACACCTGAATGCCGAGCCGCGACGCCAGTTCCTGCAGGGACGGTCCTTCGCTCGCATGCTCCTTGCAGTATCGATCGATCTGCGAGAGCAGCGCCATTTGCGTCGCCTTCATGTCGAGCGGCGCGAGCGCCTCGTCATAAAGCTGGCTCAGTCGACGCGATGCCCGGCGCAGCGCCGTGTTCGTGCAGGCGAGCGGTGCAAACACGTCCGCGGCATCGGACTCGATAGTCGGGACGGACTCGGCACGCTTTGCTCGTGCCTTAGATGTAGCTTTCTTTTCCATACGCATAGGATGGTTGATTGCCTCGCGCTTGACAAGCTTCGGGCAAATACACATATACTTGAGCCCTCAACTAACTCCAGTTTAATCCTTCGTCAGGGAGAAGTCATGGTGAATCAAGCATCCCGCAAGATTGCGGTTGTCACGGGCGCGTCGTCGGGTATCGGCGCGGTGTATGCGCAACGTCTGGCCGCGCGCGGCTACGATCTGTGGCTGGTCGCGCGTCGCGCCGACCGTCTGCGCGAACTGGCGAGCGAGATTGGCGGCGCGCATGGCGTGAACGTCGAGACGGTCGTCGCAGACCTGACCAGCGAGGCGGATCTGCAACGCGTCGAGCAGCGCATCGCGGCCGAAGCGAACATCCACGTGCTCGTCAATAACGCGGGACTCGCGCGGCTGCGGCCGGTGGCGCAGTCATCGGTGGCGGATACGGCCACGCAGATCGCGCTCAATATCACCGCGCTCGTTCGTCTGACGCAAGCCGTGGTGCCCGGTTTTGTCGCGCGCAACGAAGGCGCGATCATCAACATTGCTTCGGTGCTGGCGCTCGACACCTTGCCCGTCAGCGCGGTCTATAGCGGCACAAAGGGATTCGTTCTGAACTACACGCGCGGCTTGCAATTGGAACTCGCGAACACCGGCGTGAAGGTGCAAGCGGTGCTGCCCGCAGCGACGGCCACGGAAATCTGGGACGAATCGGGCGTGCCGCTCGACTCGCTGGCGGCGGGCACGGTCATGCGCACCGAAGACATGGTCGATGCCGCGCTCGAAGGTTTCGATCAGGGTGAAGCCATCACCATGCCGTCGGTACACGACGCGCAGTTGTTGCACAGCTTCGAAGAAGCGCGTCAAACGCTATTCCGCGCATCGCAGAACGGCACCGCCGCGCCGCGCTATCGCGCCTGATCGCCGGAAACGGAGAGGAGCAGATCGACATGCGTTATCGCATTTTCGGAAGTACGGGACTGAAGGTATCGTCGCTGGCTCTGGGCACGGGCAACTTCGGCACGGGTTGGGGATACGGCTCGGAGCGCGACGAAGCGAAGACGGTCTTCGATACGTATCGTGCGGCGGGCGGCAATTTCATCGATACCGCCGACAGCTATCAGTTCGGCGATAGCGAAACCATCCTCGCCGAGTTCATCAAGGCGGAGCGCGAGGACATCGTGCTCGCGAGCAAATTCTCGCTCGGGGCGTCGCCGGACGCGGGTCTGCAGCGCACCGGCAACAGCCGCAAGGCGATGGTGCAGGCGGTCGATGCAAGCCTGAAACGGCTCGATACCGATCGCATCGATCTTCTCTGGGTGCACATGCCCGACGGCGTGACGCCAAGCGAGGAGATCGCGCGCGGGCTCAACGACCTCGTGCGCGCCGGCAAGATCCTCTATGCGGGGCTATCGGACTTTCCTGCCTGGCGCGTCGCGACGGCGGCGACGATCGCCGAGATGCGCGGTTGGGCGCCGATCAGCGCGTTGCAGATCGAGTACAGCCTGGTCGAGCGCACCGTCGAACGCGAGTTGCTGCCAATGGCCGCGGCTTTCGGTCTTGGCACGGTGGCCTGGTCGCCGCTCGGAGGCGGGCTTCTGAGCGGTAAGTATCGGCAAGGCGAGACGGGGCGCAAGCAAGGACTCGGTGTCGTGATCCACGACGAAAGCGACGCGCGCAAGACCGCCACGGTCGACGCGGTTCTCGCCATCGCCAATGAGCTGGGTGTATCGGCGGCGCAGGTGGCGATCGCGTGGGTGCTCGCGAAGGGCGTGTTGCCGATCATCGGACCGCGTACCTTGAAGCAGCTGGACGACAACCTCGGTGCGCTCGCGGTCACGCTTAGTGCAGAGCAGCTCGCGCGACTGGATGCGGCAAGCGCCACGCCGCTCGGTTTTCCGCATGACGTGGTGAACGCAGAGAGAACGCGCAGCCGGCTGGCGGGCGGCAAGGCGGATTTGCTGGATTATCCGCTGACGCCGGTTCGATAAGGAAAGGGGCGCGAGCCTCGGCCCCAAAAAACAAAAAGCCTCGCATTAAGCGAGGCTTTTCAAAGACCGCACGAGGCAGCCGTTACTTGCAGTGGCGTTCCCAATGATGATGCACGCGCACCTTGTGGCACTCGGCATGATGGTGGGGGGCCGCGAAAGCGGTGGTAACGGAAAGGAACGTGGTGGCGGCCAGCAGTGCGGCGAAAACAGCTTTCTTCATGACGTCGATTATCAGGGGATTGAGAGGAGGCGCCATCGTATCAACCGAACTTTACGATTACGTTATGTGATGCGTTTTGCGCAACAAGATTACTTTGTGGCGGACCGCTTCGCGAGAAATCTGTCCAGTTCGCCCGCGAACTTCTTGCCATCGCGCGGAGCGTAGGGCGGCGGGCCGCCGGTCTGCACGCCGGAACTGCGCAACTGATCCATCATCGCGCGAATGGAGAGTCGCTCCTCGATATTTTCCGCGTTCATCCATTCTCCGCGCGGGTCGAGCACATGCGCGCCTTTCGCGAGCGCGGCGGCCGCAAGCGGAATGTCCGCGGTGATGACGAGATCGCCGGCTTGCGCCATTTCGACGATGCGCTTATCCGCGACATCGAAGCCCGCTGGCACCTGAATCGCGCGCAGCCACGGCGACGCGGGCGTGCGCAAAAATTGATTGGCGACGAGCGTCACGCGTACTTCCACGCGCGGCCCGGCGCGGAACAGAATGTCCTTGACGATGGCAGGGCAGGCGTCGGCATCGACGAAAATTTCCATTGACTGGCGTCCGCTCGAAGGAAGACGCCGATCATACTCCCGATGCCAACGCTCAACGAACGGCGTCGCGCAAGTCGGTGAGATCGCGGCCACGGGTCTCGGTGGACATGGCGACGCCGACGAGCGTGAGCGCCGACAACACGGCGGTGTATGCGCCCATGACCCAGAAGCCGCCGCCCGCGCGGCCAATCAGATAGATGCCGAGAATTGGCGCGAGTCCGCCCGACAACACCGCGCCGATCTCGCGCGACAAGGCCACGCCCGAGTACCGATAGCGATTGCCGAAGAGTTCCGCGAAATGCGCGCACTGCGCCCCGAGCATGCTGTTTGCGCCGATGGCGAGCCCGCCGAACATCGCGAGCGCGACCCACCAGAAGCTGCCGGTGCTCACCATCCACCACGCGGGGAACGCCCAGAGCAGCATGAAGATCGCGCCGCCGCGATACACCGTCTTGCGCCCGAGCCGATCCGACAACGCCCCGAAAAGCGGTGTGGTAATCACGCTCGACAAAGTAGCGATGAGCGCGCCGCTCGTGCCCACGCGCGCCAGTTCCGCTGGCGGCACGCCGTGCCGCGCCGCCACGGTGCCGCTGAGGAACGCGATCACGATGGTCGTATAGATGGTCGAGCCGCCTTGTTCCGCAAGCCGCATCAGCACGGCCGCGACGACGGTGCGGCGCGCGTCCTTGATGACGAGCCGCATCGGCGAACGCGCGACCTTGTGTCCGCCTTCGAGCGCGGCGAAGGTCGGGCTTTCGCGCAGACGCAAGCGTATCCAGATGGCGACGCCGATCAGCACGACGCTCGCGAGGAACGGAATGCGCCAGCCCCAGGCGAGGAGCGTGGCCTGATCCATCGAGTGCTGCATGATGCTGAACGTCGCCGTCGCAATGCCGAAGCCCGCGAAGATGCCGACGAACGGAAGCGCCGCGAAGAAGCCACGCGTCTTCACGGGCGCGACTTCGGCCATCAAGGTGGATGCGCCCGCCTGTTCCGCGCCCGCGCCGAATCCTTGCGTGAGGCGCAGCAAGACGAGCCCGACCGCGCCGAGCGGACCGGCGGGCAGCAAGCCGACGAGCGTCGTGGATACGCCCATGATCGCGATGGTCAGCAAGAGGACGAACTTTCGGCCTTTCCTATCGCCGAGCGAGCCGAAGAACAAGCCGCCGAGCGGACGCGCGAGAAAGCCCACGCCGTAGGTCGCGAAGCTCGCGAGCAGACCTGCGCTCGCGTCGAGCGTGGAAAAGAACACGCGGCTGAAGATCAATGCCGTGGCCAGCCCGAAGATAGCGAAGTCGTAGTATTCGAGCGCGCTGCCGACGGCGCTCGTGAGAATCGCGCGCCGAAGCTGCCTCGCGGAAACGGGCGCGGAAGCGCCGTCGGAAGGACGATCGAGCGGAAGCGCGCCGGCATGCGCCAACGCATCGTGGTGGGACGTCATCTTCTCGTGTCTCCTGATTCCTGCGCGGTGTCTCTCTGACGACACTCGATCTGAAAGCCGGACGAAAACCGCCGCCTTCGGATAAACCCGGTTATCGGTAACCGTCAACAAAATCTAACATGGAGGGATGCCGATCTACAAGAAAGCGCTAATGGGCATTTGCCCGGATGCGCGTAGGCTGGAACCCCGTCGTCAACGTATCGCGAGTACTGTCATGACACCAACGAATAACTCAGCTCCCCAATCCGAAGACGCGCAGAACAAGAAGCGCCTGCGCAGCCGCCGCTGGTTCGACGATCCCTCGAACCCCGGCATGACCGCGCTCTATCTCGAGCGCTATATGAACTACGGCATCACGCGCGAGGAATTGCAGTCGGGTAAGCCGATCATCGGCATTGCGCAGACGGGCTCCGATCTCGCGCCCTGCAACCGGCATCATCTGGAACTGGCGACGCGCGTGCGCGACGGCATCCGCGATGCAGGCGGCATTCCACTCGAATTCCCCGTGCATCCGATCCAGGAAACCGGCAAGCGCCCGACCGCCGCGCTTGACCGCAATCTCGCGTATCTCGGGCTCGTCGAAATCCTGCACGGCTATCCGCTCGATGGCGTGGTGCTCACCACCGGTTGCGACAAGACCACGCCCGCGTGTCTGATGGCCGCGGCGACCGTCAACATTCCGGCTATCGTGCTGTCGGGCGGTCCCATGCTCGACGGCTGGTGGAAGGGCAAGCTCGCGGGCTCGGGCACCATCATCTGGGACGCGCGCAAGCGTCACGCCATCGGCGAGATCGACTATGAGACGTTCATGGACGAAGTGTCGTCGTCCGCGCCTTCTGTCGGGCATTGCAACACCATGGGCACGGCGTTGTCGATGAATTCGCTCGCCGAAGCGCTCGGCATGTCCTTGCCCGGTTGCGCCGCGATTCCCGGGCCGCATCGCGAACGCGGCTGGGTGGCGTATCGCACGGGGCAGCGCATTGTCGGCATGGTGCACGAGAATCTGCGGCCTTCGGACATCATGACCAAGGGCGCTTTCGAAAACGCCGTGGTCGCGGCGGCGGCGCTCGGGGCATCGTCGAATTGTCCGATTCACATGATCGCGATTGCGCGGCACATGGGCGTGGATCACACGCTGGATGACTGGCAGCGCCTCGGTCCCGAGATTCCCTTGCTGGTGGACTGTCAGCCCGCTGGCCGCTTTCTCGGTGAGGCGTTCCATCGCGCGGGCGGCGTGCCGGCCGTCATGCGCGAACTGCAGGCGGCAGGCAAGCTCGACACGAGCGTGCGTACGGTCACGGGCAAGACGCTCGGCGAAGACCTGGCCGCCGTCGCAGACGTGGATCGCGAAGTGATTCGCGCGTATGACGATCCGCTTAAGCCGGCGGCGGGCTACGTCGTGCTCTCCGGCAATCTGTTCGACAGCGCGGTGATGAAGATCAGCGTGATCGACGACGCCTTCCGCAAGCGCTTTCTCTCCGATCCCGAGCATCCGAACGTGTTCGAAGGCAAGGCGATCGTCTTCGAGGGACCGGAGGATTATCACGCGCGTATCGACGACCCCGCGCTCGAGATCGACGAACGTTCCGTGCTGGTGATTCGCAATTGCGGGCCGGTGGGTTATCCGGGCGGCGCGGAAGTGGTGAACATGCAGCCGCCCGCCGCGCTCATCAAGCAAGGCATCACGCAGTTGCCGACACTGGGCGATGGCCGCCAAAGCGGAACCTGCGCGACGCCTTCGATTCTCAACGTATCGCCGGAAGCGGCGGTGGGCGGCAACCTCGCGCTGCTGAAGACGGGCGACCGCTTGAGAATCGACTTGCAGAACTACAAGGTCAACGTGCTGATCGGCGATGATGAAATGGCGCAGCGCCGCGAAGCGTACGTGCCTATCGAGTTGCAGAACAAGACGCCGTGGGAAGAGATTTATCGCAGCATGGTCGGGCAGCAGGGCAGCGGCGCGTGTCTTGAGCCGGCGCTCGGCTATCAGGACATCATCGAGACGCGCGGCGAGTCGCGGCACAACCACTGAGCCGTAACGAGGTCTTTACGCGCTTTCTCGCGGGATGACTTCGTAAGGCACACGCATGAACGTGGGCACGTCCTGCCGGTCGGGACGCGCCTGCGCGATTTCGCGCCGTGACGCGTTGGGTGTCTCGGACTCGTCGAGCGCGGCGAGCAGCGATTCGCCGGTGGCGTGACCGATCCCGTAGGCATCGACGGATACGGTGGTGATGGTCGGATAGCAATGGCGCGACACTTCGAAGTCGCCGAAGCCCGCCACCGCGATATCGCGCGGCACCGACATACCGCGCCGATGACACGCCATGATGACGCCGAACGCGTGGATGTCGCTCGTGCACATGATGGCGTCGGTATCGGGCCATCGGTCGAGGATCTGTTCGAGCGCCGCGCCGCCGTGACCCATGGCCGCGCCGTGCGCCATGTCCGTGGTCCAGTCCGTGTGCGCGATTTCGCGGATGTCGTGCAGACCCGCTTCCTTCACGGCGCCGAGATAGCCATTGCGCCGCGCGACGCCGCGCAAATCCAGGTGCGATGCGCTGCTCACGAAGCCAATGCGCCGATAGCCGCGCGCATAGAGATAGCGCATCATCGCGGCGGCCGCGTCCGCGTTGGAGAAGCCGACGACGCGATCCACGGGTTTCGCGGGAATCTCCCAGATTTCGACCACTGGAATGCGCGCCTGTTTGAGCATGGCGCGCGCCTTGGACGTGTGCTGACCTCCCGTGATGACGACGGCACGCGGCTGATGACTCAGGAGCGCGCGGATGAGCGCTTCTTCCCTTTCGAGCAGATAGTCCGTGTTGGCGAGCAAGAGGCGCAGACTGCGCGCCTCGACGACATCGTTGATGCCGCGCACGGTCTCCGCAAAATTCGAACTCGATAACGACGGCACGATGACCGCGACGACATTCGTTCGGCCGGAAGAGAACGCACCCGCGATGGCATCGGCGACATAGCCGGTTTTCAGCACGGCATCCATGACTCGCGCGCGCGTCTCTTCGCTGACGTGCTGGCCTGTCAAAACGCGCGACACCGACATCTTCGACACCCCGGCGATACGCGCGACATCGGCCATGCGGACGGGGGCGGCGGTGGGCGATGTGGGATCGTTGACTGATGTCATGCCGGGGCGTTGCGCGGTGATGATTCGATGGGGGTAATCATACCGGCTTGTGGGGGGCAAGTTCGCGTTCAGACGATGACGCGTGACCTTGGCTACTTGAGACTATTCCTGTTTGTCAGCCGATCGATTGACGTTCTTTTGTTGCAGCCCTAAATTCCTGCGCTAAAAAGCTCCAGGCGCGACGGTTCCATACGTTGCGTTCAACTGAACGGGAAGCGAATGAATGCTGTAACGAAAAAACTGACGGACGCGCTGCAGCATCCAAGCGCGCGACTCACCCAGCGTTTGAGCATATGGATCGGTACGCTCGAGCTCGAACTCGACGTGCTCAAGTTCAAGGTCAAAGCAGGATTATGCGATGACTACAAGGCGGAGGTCACCGTTACCTCGCCGCGTCTCGATATCGATGGCAAGCTCTGCGTGGGTCGGCGTGCGGGCTTGCAGATCGACGAGCGAGTAGCCGTCCCGTCGGTGAATTATGTCCAGCCTGTCGATCACGAGGCGGCCACTTTCAATGGCATCGTCACGCGCTTCGAACGCATCAAAGCGAACCGCGATGAGGCGACCTACAAACTCCGGATCGAACCTCGGTTTGCCGCGCTTTGCAAGCGCGTGCATGGCTCGGATGTATTCAAAGACATCACCTTTCAGGAAATGGTGACGCGACTGCTGGTCGACCGGAAGAACATCGATGCCTTCGATATCGAGTTCCATCTGGAAGGCGCGCAAGAGAAGATGGAGCAGGTTGTGATGTACGAGGAGTCCGTGTGGGCCTTCGTGACACGTCATGCAAAACGTCGAGGCATATGCTGGTTTTACAAGCAGGGTCGAGGCAAGGATGGTCAACTGGACACGCTCGTGTTCACGGACAATCCGCGCGGGTACGTGCGCTCGATCGACGTACCCCTGCTCTCTGACTCGGGCATGAACAGCAACTGGCATGAGGCTGCACTCTCGGTCAGCGAGACGCGTACGCTGGTGCCGGCCGCCATCGAGTTGTGGGAGCGCAATTACCGCACGCCGGAAGATCCGCTGCGGGCGAGCGCGAGCATTTCCAATGAGGCCAATGACCAATCGGTGTTCGGGCGAATCAGCGGTAGCGCGGAATTTCATCTGACGCCTCAGCAGGGTGAGTCGCGAGCACAGACGCGGCGCGATGAGCAGATTGCAAAGCAGGTAAAGCTTTCGGGCAAGAGCAATGCGAAGGGCATGGCGCCAGGCGTGGTGGTCAAGCTGACCAATACGAAGCTGGCGAGCGCTCCGTATGGATTCGTGGTCGAGTCGATGACGATGAAGGGCAGCCGATCGAAACCGGCGCATGTCCGCTTCAAGGCGATGCCCGCGCATCTGGCCTACCGTCCCGACTTCGTTTATGAACGCGACTGGAGATTTCTGAAGGGACCGGTCGTTGGCGTCGTCACGACGTTTGACTCGTCGCCTTATGGCTGCATGGACGAGCATGGCCGATATCCTGTGTTGCCGAAGTTCCTGCAGGGAACGGCTAACACTGACAAGCAGTTGCTGAAGCTGCGGCTGCTTCGTCCGTCTTCGTCTTATCAAGGTGGCTTCCATTCGCCTTTGCTGCCGTCCACGGAGGTTTTGCTTGGTGCGGCGCATGCCGATGTAGATCGCATGCATATCGTGGGAGCGCTCCATGACTACTCGCATCCGGACGTGGTGCACGGCGCCGATGCGATGTTCAGTTACGCAATCTGGCGCGCGCCGCTGCTCGGCGCCGAGATCGTCTTCAACGATCTGCGAGGCAAGGAAAGCGCGCGTATCGCCACGGTCTACAGCCAGACGGCGTTCAATCAGGGCTATCTGCTCAACAGTAAAAAGCTCGCGCGAGGCGAGGGCTTTGAAGCGACCACCCAGGCGTGGGGGACCGTGCGCGCAGCGAAAGGACTGTTTTTTTCGGCCGATGCGGCGGCTGGCGCTGATACGCCGCACTTGGAGATGCCTGCTGCGATCCAGCAATTAAAGGTGGCGTTCGAGCGCGTGACGGCTCTCGTAGACGCGAATAAGCAGGCCAACGCTGACGCGGCTGACAAGGACACGCAGGCGGCGCTCGTGGACGGGTTGAGCCAGCTTCATGATGCCGGGTTACTCGCGAGCACACCGGGTGGCATGGCCTTCGTTACGCCGAAATCGGTCCAGCATTCGGCGGGCGAGAACGTGATTGTAACCGCAGGGGAGCACATGGACGTGAGCATCATGCGGCGGCTGCGCATGGCGGCTGGCGAACTCATTTCGCTGTGCGCGCATAAGCTTGGGATCGAGTTAATCGCCGCCAAAGGGAAGGTCAGGATCGAGGCGCACAGCGACGAGATGGCGTTGACGGCCCTGAAGGACGTCACCGTCACGAGCACGGAGGGCCGATTGGTCCTCGCCGCGAAAAAGGAAGTGTGGATTGGCGCGGGCGGCTCGTACATCAAGATCAACGCTAGCCAGATCGAGAACGGAACCATGGGCGCCATCCTGGAGCGAGGTGCGTCCTGGGACCGACCCGGCCCCGCGTCAATGCAGCCGGAACTCCCGTTGCTGCCCAAGTCCATCTGCATTCCATGTCTGCTTTCGGAATTCTCGCAAGGCGCACTGTTGGGTACGAAATGACATCGAACAACCCAGAACTCGAAGCACAGGCGCTAAGTACGGCGATTCATGAATTTCAGCAAGCCAATCAAGATATTCAGACCTACGCGTTGGTATATGGCGTGGCTTTTCCGCCGCTCTATCGCGAGCTGCGTCAGTGGCTGGGGCAGGACATCAGCAATCAGCGGCTGTCGTTAATTTTCGATGCGCAGTCGGAGGATGGACGCAGTCAGTATGGTCCGTACCTGGTTCGTATCGCGCGAGGGGCCGAGAAGCCATCGAAGCTCCTGACGCGGCTGGCGCACGCCTGCGTAGATGATTACCGCGGCGTGTCGTTCCTGTTCTCTCGCCTGCCAACCGACGATCTGATCTGCGGCCTGAGCGAGCGGCTAGATGCATTGTGCGAGGACGGCAGTGAATGGCAGATGAAATTTTTCGATACGCGCTCGCTTGCCGTGCTTGACCGCGCTTTGTCTGCCGAGCAGCGTCGGGCGTATCTCGGACTTGCAAAACAATGGTGGTATCTCGATAGGTATGGTGAGACGCAGAAATTGATCTTGGCGGACGAGACTGAAGACTCATACTGCGGTCCCCTTCGGCTAAGCGAGCAACAGACTGAGGTCTTTGTGGACGCCAGTTTGCCTGATTCCGTGTTGCATTCGCTGCAGCTGAGCGATGACGATCTCCTCGCTGAGTTCGATGCACAGACTCGCTACCGGGTCTGCGAGGGGATTGTCGCGCAGGCAACAACCGAGGAGTTGCTCAGTCATATGTTGCTGACTAACCGGGTGGGATCGGCTTTGCTCGCAGCACATAAACAAGAGGAACAAGAGGAGCCGAAATCATGCTGAAAAGGCGATTTAAACGTATTGCATTGGCAAGCTTGCTGGCGCTTACGAGTCTCGGGGGGTGCACACAAGATCCATACATGCTCGGAATAATTGGATACAACTACACCGATCGCGCCTTCTGGAACTTCGGAGTGAATGGTCAGGGGGGAGGCAGTGTTGAGCTAAGCACGCCGACTTCTGGCGGTGGAAGTGTTTCCTGCTGCGTCATTATGAGTCGCAAGACAAAAATGCCCTTTTGGGTCGAGGTTGGATACTCAATGGACGCTCTCGAATCCTATCCTTCAAGGAAAATCGTCGATCCGCCCAAGCCAGCCAAAAAAGTACGAGTCGAAGTAAGAGGCTCTATTCCTCCTAATCCGAAATATCTTGAGATTCACTTCTACCCGGACGGTCATATTGAGGCCGCCATATCTAGTTCGGATGGACCCTCGCCGCCGCGATTGAAGCTTGAGCGACGCATGCCCTTTGTACGATAAGAGAATAAATAGCCATGTTGGACATTACTCAGGTTCCTTCCTCGGCTGGTCTGCGGCCGTTGACTTCGAGTGAGCGTGAAAAGCGTGCGGAATCTATGGCTTGCTTCGATGAGAAAAAGCGGCCTGGTACTTCAGACTGTTCGCAATCGCTTTGGATTTCTGTCTTCTTCGACGGTACAGGAAACAATCTTTACATTGACACAGAAAAGTCGGCACATAGTAACGTTGCACGCCTTCATGCGGCACATGCTGAAGATGAAGAAAGGACAGGCACATATCGAATCTATATCAACGGGCTCGGCACACCTTTCCCTGAAGTCGGCGAGATGACAGCGAGCACGCCGGGACTTGCGTTCGCTAGCGGTGGAGACAAGCGTTTGCGGTGGGCAAGGACTCAGTTCGATCAGAGAATCTCCAAAGCGAAAGCTCGCGCGACGAACCCTAAGCAACCGATTCGAATGATCAACGTCGCGCTGTTCGGCTTTTCACGAGGCGCAGCCCTGGCGCGTGCTTTTGCTGTTCGCCTGTCCAAGGATTGCCGACAGGACTCCGCCGGATGGCGCTATCAAGGTTACCCGATCCGGGTGTACTTCATGGGCTTGTTCGATACGGTTGCCTCCGCAGGGTTACCCGCTAGTGCCAAATCCGTCGATCATAGTCCAATCCTAAAATTCGCCACCTACGCCATATCGCCGGCTCTGAGCGTCGGACTTAGTATTGCACCGAAAGATGGTCACTACGATTGGGCGAAAAGCCTAAAGATTCCGGCAATGGTAGAACAGTGCATTCACTACGTCGCCGCGCATGAGGTCCGCGATTCTTTTCCCTTGGATTCCGTGCGTGACGGAAAGCACTATCCACCGAATTGTTTTGAGATCGTCTATCCCGGAGTGCACTCAGACGTAGGTGGGGGCTATGCGCCCGCAGAACAGACCAAAGCGCTGGAAGACGCGGAAAAGCTAAGTCAGGTGCCGTTGCTACACATGTATCGTGCGGCTCGAACTGCCGGCGTACCGCTGCGATCTTTAAGCACGCTCGGTGCAAAGGTCCAAGCGTCGTTTAGTCTTTCTCCCAAGACCGCGGCTCTGTTCAATCGATATCAACGGCGCGCTCGAGCCGCCGGATCACTTGAGAAAGCTGTCTCCGATCATCTTTTCCCGCTTTACGTCGCACGTAGTCACCTCTCCAAGCTGACCAACGATTCCGCCGCACGCGCACGTCTGCCTAAGGCAAAGCAAATACTTGCAAAGACAAATAACAGCGACTTGGTGCCAAAGCAGGACGAGCAACTACGTCTTATCACCAAAGGCGGTCTTGCGATCAATAGTGCGACGGCGGAAGCAGAGACTAAGAAACTGAATGGGAAGACCTTGACCCTGAGGGAATTGACGTTGGCCCGTGCTTATGAAGACGTGTCTTTAATCATCGGCGAACCAAGCGACGCGCAAGCTGAACTCGATTTTTTTGACTACTTGGTACACGATTCTGTAGCCGGCTTTGGAAACGATTTTTCAAAGCTTCAGAACTGGCGAATGATGTACTTCGGCGACGTTTCCTACATGCCCGAAAACGACTGGAGCATTGCCTCAGCGCGTGAGCGTTCGGATAACACTGAGGCAATTGCATAAATTGGTTCGAAGACAAGTAAAAGGAGCACGAAATGATTGATCTCATCCGTCTTGGCGACGACACCGATCACGGTGGCAAAGTCATTACCGCCTCGAAGACCATGCGCTTCGGCGGTAGCTATGTCGCGCGCAAAGGAGACGAGGTAAGTTGCCCTTTGCACGACATCAAGCCTAACCTCGTCATCGACGGTGACGATGGCACGACCGACGGCGGGGTTCCAGTCGCCCGGCACGGCTTTCGTGCTACGTGCGGCTGTCGCCTTATTTCTAGCTTGCGGTAGACGGATGCCCGTCGTTTTACCCCCGGCAGAGTCATCCGAGACCCGTCCCGAGCCGCCACGGATGATTATTTGGCTGGTGCTTCTTGCTGTTGTCATGGCGGGAGGCGCCGTTTATACCTTCGTCGCGTGGCCCAAGAACGAATCGACGCGCACAGCATGGTTCTGGATCCAGCTGTTAGGCATTCCTTTTCTGCTTTGGGCGCTTGCCTACGGATTGCGCTGGCTCTATCACGAACAGGAATGTGATCGGATCGACGCAGTGAACGAAACACTGCGCGCAGACCGAGAAAAAGCAGTGGAGTTTGCCCGCGATCCGCTCGCGGTGCTCGGCTATGCCTATCTAACTGGCGCCGGCACGTCGAACATGGCGAGGCTCATTGCGGAGCCTGCGAACACCGCCGAACTGCCGACAGGGGAAATCGCAGTCTCGGTTAGCAACTACAAGGAACTGCCGCTGGTCGGTGACGACGATGATCCATCACGCTATCGCGCCTGCTTCGGAGATCTGATCGGGGCGATGGTCGATGTAGTCCGGAAGATTCCCCATGACGCGCCATTTGCCGTTCGTCTGCAGTTGCCCAAGGAGGCGGATCGCGACACCTCGCTTGCGGCATGGCAAGCTTGTTGGACCGCCGCGAAACTTCGACCGACCACTGCCATTCTGATCGAACCCGAACAAGGCGTGATGGCGCTGGATGAATGGCTCGATGTTCGAGGTGGGCCAAAGTTGGAACGGTTCGTCCTTTTTGCTGCTGTACAGCTTCGTGAAGCGCCATTCGACGACAGCACCGAAGCTGCGGTCGCCTTGCTGCTGTCATGGGCGCCGCTCGCCTATCGTTATGAGCTTTGTCCGCTTGCAATACTGCACCGGCCGATCGAAGGTGAGTCGGAGGAGTGCAGGGCTGTACTGACAACCCCTTTGCGGTTTGGGCACGCGACAGGCGATCAAATTAGTGATCTATGGGAAGCTGCTCTGGAGTCCGACGAGAAATCAATCATCTCCCGAGACATTTCAAGCTTGGTGGCCGGCGTGTCAAAGACTGAGAAATTGTCCGGTATTCACGACATTGACAAGACATTCGATCGCCTCGACGGCGCGACCGGATGGCTCACGCTCACGCTCGGTATCGAGCACGCGGCGGATACCAAGCGCCCACAACTAATGGCATGGAGAGAAGGCAGGTTTCGCGTTGCGGTCGCGCAGCCGGGAGGCCAGACATCGACACGCGACGGAATAGAAATTGCCTAAATCTCGTTATTGGATTTTTGTGGGAGCGCTGACCGCGCTCGCTTCACTTTACGCTTGGTCCCATGGCTCGGAACTCGATCCATCTGCTGCCCGAAGGGTGATTTTTGTGTGCATGATGGGCGCGATCGTACTCAGTGCACGGGGCGCGCTGTCAAGCACATGGCGCTTGACAGCGCGCTTTGCCCTGCAGCGCAAGCAGGAGCAATTCGAACGCGATCCGCGCGCCCGGCTGAGTGCGGCCGAGACGGTGCGCAAAGAGTCTGTGCCGATCAAACGGGAAGCACTGAAATTAGCGCTTCGCGACCGCCATGGCAGGTGCTGGCGGTACCGTGATCGTTGGATTCTTGTGAGTGGCGACGAGTCGATCGTCAAACGCCTTGCGCCAGGGCTTGCCAAGAACGGCTATGAGATCACCAGTGGTGCGGTTCTGATTTATGCGGCGCAGACAATTGATTTTATCGATGCCGACTGGCTCGACCAGATCCGTCGGTTCCGTCGCCGACGGCCCGTTGATGCGATCGTAGCCGTGATGTGCAATCGGCATTACAAGAACGCTCCATTTGATTCGGAAGAACTCGCACAGCGGCTCACGCGTCAGGCTCGGACGCTGGGCTGGGCGGCGCCTGTGTATCTTGTGAATGCAACGGATTTCGAGGACAAGCTCCCTGTCTCGGAGGAGGCGATTGGCATTCTTTGGTCCGATAGGCGTCTGAAAGCCGATGCGGTCGAACCCTTGCTCAGCGCGCTTGCTCATCGTCTTGCGGACAGTGGTGTAAGACGCCTCGCTCAAGATGCCCACGATCGGTATGCGGCGCAGGTATCGCAACACATCAGCGAGTTGCATGTCGGGCTGCTCAACCTCGTTTTACAAACCGCTCAGTCTCGCCTCTGGCGTCACCCGGTGCACGGGCTGCTCTTTGCTCCGCTCTTTAAGGAGCGGGAGCTAATCGCATTTCAGCGCGGCGAAACGCAAGACGGCGTGGTGCCGCGCCAGCTCGAGCGGCGCCTCATTTGGCAGACCGTTGCAGAACATAGTGGAGCACCCTATGGACGTCGGGTGGGGTTCTACTGGCCCAACGCGCTCGCGGCCCTGGTAATGGTTGGAGCGATAGGCTGGTGCGCGGCGCTGACCGTCTCGTTCATCGGCAATCGCTCCGTCATGGCCGATGTACGGGCCGCGGTCGACACGGCCCTTGCCACGAAGCTAGGCACGCCGGCAGCAATACGCGCTCAACTCGCCCTACAACAAAAAATCGACACACTGGAATATCGCCAGCAACATGGCGCACCGTGGTACATGCGTGCAGGCCTGAATCACAACGATCGGATACTCGCTGCGCTCTGGCCGACCTATGCAAGCATCGCGGCGCGCAACCTGCGCGATCCGTCCGCCCATCAACTCGAAGCCACGCTCACGCAACTCGCTCAGTCTCGCGCCGACGCACTGCCCAGCACCGAAGAACAGCAGCACGACTACGACGCGCTCAAAACGTATCTGATGCTGGCGCAACCTCAACACGCAGACGCTGCCTACCTCGCCAAGCAGTTGCCGACCACATGGCCCGCAATCGCCGGCATGAGCACGGGCGAATGGCTCGACACCTCGCAACGGCTCGCGTCGTTCTACGCGTCTCATCTGCGCGCGCATCCTGAATGGCGACTCCATGCATCGGATGATCTGACCCAAGCCGCGCGCAACATGCTCGTCAATCAGATCGGCCTGCAGAACTCCGACGACACGCTCTACCAATCCGTGCTGGAGCAGGCGAAGGGCAAATACGCCGATATGTCGCTCGTGACGCTGATCAACGGAGCGGACGCACGCGGCTTATTCACGACGACTCAAACCGTACCGGGCATCTACACGCGCGCCGCATGGGACGGCATGATCGGCGAGGCAATCGACAAGGCCGCCAAGGAAGGGCGCGTGGCGGCCGACTGGGTGCTCGCCGACGAACGCGCCGCGCGCGTGCCGGGCGCGGCGCTCGAAGCGCATCAGGACATCGAGGAAGTGAGGCAGCGCCTGCGCGCGCGCTATTTCGCAAGCTATACCGCCGCGTGGCAGGCGATGCTGAACAGCCTGCAATGGCAGAATGCGACCAATCTAGGCAGCGCGATCACGCAGCTCACGCGCTTGACCGATGCGCAGACCTCGCCGCTGATTGCGTTGATGAAATCGGTTCAGTATCAGGCACAGGCGGGACGTCCCTCGCAGGCGCTCTCGGATACGCTAGTGCGCAAAGCACAGGACCTGATCGGCAACAAGACAGGCATCGCGAGTGCTCAGGAAGTCGATCCGCTGGACAAACCTTTCGGCCCGCTGCTCGCGTTGATGGGCGATGACGTGGTGACGGGCACGGCCAGCAAGTCGAACGGCAAGCCCACGAAAAGCGTCGCCGATTTCAGCGGCGTGAGCCTCGCGCACTTCCTGACGGTGGCCACGACCATGCGCCTGAAGCTGCAGCAAATCGCCACCAGCACCGACGCCCAGGCGATGGCCCGACAGATGGCACAGGCGGTGTTTCAGGGCAAGCTTTCGGAACTCACGCAGGCACGCGACGATGCCGCGCTCACTGCCGCAAGCCTTGGCTCGCAATGGTCGGGATTCGGCGACTGAGCGGGCGCGTACCGGGCGATTATCCGGTGTGTCGCGAGAGCTTCCGTCTGTTCTGCACACCAGTGATCAACCTGTTCGAAGTGGATGCGCTGCCGCTGCGACCTACGGACTGGCATGATCGCGAACATCGCGTTCAACCCGGCGTGGCGGGGCACGTCGAGCCGTATCACGTGCTCGCAGTGACCGCCGCAGATCCGGAGGACAGCGCACGTCACGCATATAGCGCCTTCACGAGCTTTCGCCATCGCGGCTGGACGCTGCAGTACGAGAAGCCAGAGCGCTATTTCCATACGTCGATGCGTTTGGGCGTGACGGGCCGGGAGCTTTGGCTGACGCTATCCGGGCAGTTGTGGGAGCGTCTCCACGCGGACGCTGCGCACGATGAGAACCGTCCGCAACCGGATCGCCATCTGACGGTGAGGGCACTGGCGAACAATGGACGCTTGCCGCGCATGGCGCTTTCCGAGGCGACGATCACCGAGACAGTGTCGGGCTTTACCGGTATCGCGTCGGTGCGCAACCTGAGCGCGCCGACGCTGCCGTTGTATCCGCCGCGCCATCACCCGGAGTACGACTGGCGCTTGCTCGGCCATTTCACGGCGGGCGGCGCGAATGAATTGAACATGATCGGGATGGTGGGCGCACCTGCATTTCGCGAGGCGCTGGAGCTTTACGACTGGTCGCCTGACGACAGTACTCAGCGGCGCATCGATGCTATCGAAGACGTGTGGTTGGCCGAGCATGAGTCGGTGGGCAAAGGACATATGCGACGCGAGGTTCGCGTGTACGTGCGCCTCGATGCTAGGGCATTCGACGGGCCGGGTGACGCAGCGCTGTTCGGTGATGTGCTAAGCCGGTTCGTGGGCCGCTATGCAAGTTTTCATCATGCGATGCGGTTGGTGCTGGACGTCGAGGGTAAGCAGACCGTGTATCCGGTGATGGAGTTCGAGCGGGCGCCATTTTGATTCGCGTTACCGCAGCGCGTCAATCACTACGGTCGTCGCCCGCGACGTCTGCCGGCGGCTTGCGCAATACCTGTGTTGTCTGGAATTGTTGGCGTGGCGCTGCCGGTCGACGACGGCTTCGTCGCACACTGTCCGTACTTGCGTGAGAGACCGCTTCAAGCCGCTCTCCGCACTTCCCTTTCCGCCGCGAACCTGACCACCACAACCAGCCCATGCGGTTCCGCATCCCTTAACACAACCTCCGCGCCGATCCGCGCCGCCACCGTGGCGACGATCGACAAACCAAGACCCGAGCCTTCGGTATCCGTGCCGAGCACGCGATAGAACGGATCGAACACACGCTCCCTTTCTTCCGCCGCAATGCCGGCGCCGGAGTCCTCCACGCGAATGAACGCGCGGCCATCGATCACGCCGGCCGATAAATCCACGCGCCCATCTTCCGGCGTATAGCGGATGGCGTTATCGACGAGGTTCTTCAGCAAGATCGAAAGCTCGGCCTCGGGCACGTCGATCACCACGTCATCCTCCGTACTCGACACGCCGATGTCCAGACGCTTCGCCTCGGCAAGCGGCATCAAATCCTCGAGCACGTTGCGAAAAACTTCCTGTACACGCAGCCTGCTCGGCTTGCCCACGGTCTTGTCCTGCACGCGCGCGAGCGTGAGCAACTGATTGAGCAGCGCACGCGTGCGCGCGAGACCTCGCCGCAACGAGAACAATCGTTCGCGCGCGGCGGCGGGCATCTCCGAGGCGTCGAGGCGCTCGGCCTGCAACGAAAGCGCCGTTAGCGGCGAGCGCAGTTCATGCGCGGCATCGGCGACGAAGCGGCGTTGCATCGCCAGCGAAATGTCCACGCGGATCAGCAGGCGATTGATCGCCACGACGAACGGCGTGATCTCGGAAGGAACCGTATCTTCCGTGAGCGCCGAGAGATCGTGCTCGGGACGCTGATCGAGATCGCCCGCCAAAAGCGCGAGCGGACGAAACATGCGGCGCACGAGCCAATGAAGCGTGATGAGCAAAACCACCGCGAGCGTGCCGAACGGAATGACGGTGGCAAGCGCACTGTTGCGCGCGATCTCGTCGCGCCCCATGGTCTTCTGTCCGACCACGACACGAACGCCGTCTTCGAGCGTCTTCACGATGATCCGCCAGCGCAGGCCAGCCACGTTCGCATACTGAAGGCCGTCCCGCAGGTCGGCGGAGAGCGCGAGCGGCGCGCGTTCATCGAGTGTCTGAATCACGATCTTCGATGCGAAGTCCACACCCGGCACATCGGCAAGCGTTTCGCGCCGCATGACGGCGAGACTGCGCGGCGTCACGAGCGCGGTGATCTGCTTGAGCTGCCCGTCCTGCAACTCGTTCGCCTCGTGAAAAGCCGTCTTGAACGCGATGAAGCCGCCGATGAGCGCAATCGCCACGATCAACACCGACAGCCATGCCGACAAACGAAACTGGAGCGAACGGTTCATGTCTGCTTCGAGACCATCCAGCCCACGCCGCGCACATTCTTGATCGCCTGCGCGCCGAGCTTCTTGCGCAGCGAATGAATCAGGAATTCGACGGCGTTGCTTTCGACTTCCTCATTCCAGCCGTAGATGCGGTCTTCGAGTTCCGTGCGCGAGAGAATGGCGCCGGGGCGCAGCATGAGCGCCTGAAGCAACGCAAACTCGCGGCTCGACAGACGCGTGACGTTGCCCGCGGCCGTGACTTCGCGCGTGGCGGGATCGAGCGAGATGATGCCGTTCGACATGACGGGCGCCGCCTGACCGCTGCGCCGCCGCACCACGGCGCGCATCCGCGCGAGCAGTTCGGACATCTCGAAGGGCTTGAGGATGTAATCGTCCGCGCCTGCATCGAGGCCACGAATACGCTCTTCCACCGCATCGCGCGCGGTGATGATAAGTAACGGAACCAAATTGCCGCCGGCCCGCACCGCGCGCAACACGTCGATGCCGTCCTTGCCCGGCAAGCCCAGATCGAGCAGGGCAACGTCGTAGCTGTGCGTTTCCAGGCTCGTCAACGCAAGCCGGCCGTCACGCACCCAGTCGACAGCGTAGCTGCCGTCCTTGAGGGTGTCTTGCACAGCTTCGCCGATCATGCGGTCGTCCTCGACCAGCAACACCCTCATGCCATTTCTCCGTGGGCTCACCTTCCCCCCCGCGCGCAAAACATCTGCGAAAAGGGCGGCAAAAGCGACTTTACACCGAGTGAGAAGGGGGATGGGGACATCGGCATGGAGGATGCGTCTTCTTGACTGAGTCTGAAGTCTCGAAGCGTAGACTTAGCTGGTGCTTAGGAATAAAAGACCAGGCGAATCGTTTGCTCGATGGGCCATGCCATCCGCGAAAACCCGCATCGCCGCCAATCCTAAGCTTGAGCTAAGTCTCGGCTGCAACGGTGTCGCTCTGCACGGAATCATCGCCCGCCCGTTCGCCCATAAGACAGACATGACCACCACCGCGCCCACGAAAAAAGCCCCGCGACGGCCGCCTTCCGCCGTTCTCGCCCGCCCGTTGGCCTGGGAACATTACGATCTCTCGCAGTCGAATGTCATGTTCGAACGGCTCCCCGCGCCGGGCGAACTCGCGCTCTGGCTCGTGCCTACCGAATTCCGCTTCGTGTCCGCATCGAACGTCGGTCTTTGGCTCACGGTCGCCGAGCGCAAACGCGCGCGCATTCATCCAAACGCGGCGGTGGGACGGCGCTTTGGCGTCGGACGGGCGACGCTTCGGCTGCTGCTTTCCGGGGTGCTCGCGTGCCGGCAACACGAAGTGAAGCTGGAGGAAGGGCCCGAGGAACGCATCGTGGTGGCGAATCTGCGCGATGGCCAGTCGGTCGGCGTCGACATCGCTTATTGCGGTATCTGGATCGTCATTGCGATGGCGGCTGACAGAGTAGGGCTGAAGATAGCGCCGAATCTGTTCGCGCCGCGCGATACGAAGGATTTGTTCGCAGCCGCACGAGCGCGCGCGGAACGCGGTGAGGTGCGATCGCTGCAAGAGCGGGCCGCGCAGGAGACGACGTGGCATACGCTTCCGCTGCTCTTGCCGGGCGAAGCGCGTGGCGCTGTCGTGCTCGAAAGACCGTTCGAACGCGTGCGAGCGTTTGGCTGGGAGCGTCCGTTCGATGCAATTTGACCAACGGCGCTAAGCGTCCGCTAAGGAATCGATTGTTATTCTGCGGAGACTCACGGCTCTCACGGAATACTTCGACATGCAAATCAATACGGAAACGCAGGACCGACACGACCTCAAGGTGCCGGCCGTCACGCTCGGCTTCTGGCTCATCAAGATCGCGGCGACGACGCTCGGCGAGACCGGCGGCGATTGGGTCACGATGTCGCTGAATCTCGGCTATCTGGTGGGCTCCGCGATTTTCGCGATCCTGTTCGTCGGCTTCGTCATGGCGCAGGTGCGGGCGAAGGGCTTCCATCCGTCGTTCTACTGGATCACCATCGTCGCGACCACGACGCTCGGAACCACGCTCGCCGACTTTGCCGATCGCTCCGTTGGGCTCGGTTATCCGGGCGGCGTCTCGTTGATCGTCGTGTGCCTGGTGCTGTGCATCTTTCTTTGGTATCGCGTGGAAGGAACGGTCGCGGTGTCGAGCGTGACCACACCGCGCGCCGAATGGTTCTACTGGATCACGATCCTGTTCTCGCAAACGCTGGGCACCGCCGTCGGCGACTGGCTCGCAGGCGACGATCGCGGCGGTCTCGGCCTCGGCTACGAAGTGAGCGCGCTGATTTTCGGCACGCTGCTGCTTGCCGTGTGCCTGATGTACTTCTTTACGCAGATTTCCCACACGCTGCTCTTCTGGCTCGCGTTCGTGCTGACGCGGCCGCTCGGCGCCACGCTGGGCGATTTCTTCGATAAACCCGTCGACCAGGGTGGACTCGCTTTCAGCCGCTTCACGGCTTCGGTCGTTCTCATCGTGGCGATGGTCGCGGCTGTGTGGATCACGGATCGAGTCGATAAGCGCAAGGCAGCGGCGTATCCGTGACCTGAGTCACGCAAAAAAAAATTTTGACGCGCTATCATCCGGGAAAACCCGTATTTGTCCGAGTGCCGGCGATCCCGGCCGACGATGAATCGGCATTGTCCCTTTGCATCGGCGGCGGCCAAAAGCCGTGTCCGATCTCCGACCGGATGTCGACCCATGATTGCGATCGTCTTTCGACGAGCGGCTGACCGCCTGCTCGTAGCAGATCCCGGCCTCGCGCGCTTCGTCACGGCGCTTCGTGCGACGCTCGCCACGTTGATTAGCGCCTTCATCTGCATCGAAGTGGCCGCGCGATTCGGGTCACCGCCGGTGGTCGCCGGACTAGCCGTGCTGTTCTGCATGATCGCCCCGCTGTTCTTGCGCGATCACACGCTGCGCGGCTGGTTAGTCTCCCTTTCTTCCCTCTATCTCGTCGCCGTGTCGAGCTTCGCCACGGCGGCCGCGCTCGATGCCGTGCCGTTCGTCGCCGATGCGGTGTTCATCGCGCTGCTCTTCGCCGGCATGCTGGTGCAGGCTTGCGGACCTCGAGCGCTTGGCAGCGCGCTGATCGGCATCGTGACTTTTTACTTTGGCGTGTATCTGCATCCATCGTCGAACAAGGCTGGTTTGATCCTCGCGCTGTCGATGGTGGCGCCGTGCGTGATCGTGTGCGTCGCGCGCGGAATCGTGCCGCAACGCCGGATTGCCGCGATACAACTGGCGATTCGCACCGTCGCCTTGCGCGCAAGAGACGTGCTCCGCGAAACGCACCGCGCGGGGCGCATGCACACGGCGTTGTCCTCGATGAACGAAGCGGCCATCGCCTTCGAAGACCGGCTCGCGCTTCTAGACCCGGACGACGCCGGCGCGCTGCGCGAAGCGCTCGTGGAACTCGAAGTCGCCGCAGGCCAATATGTCTTCGATGCAACGAGCCGCCCCGCACGCGAAAGCGCCTTCCGCTCGGCGATTGCGAAGCTCGAAGGCATCGAGACGACGGACTCGAAGCGCAAGAACGCGCCGCCGCCGCGCAAGAGAATCGACATGAGCCAGCTACGCACGAGCCTTTCGTGGCTGCCCGCCTTGCGCACGGGCGCGGCAGCGCTGATGGCCATGCTCGCGGGTCACGTGCTCTCGTCGGAGCGCTGGTTCTGGGCCGTCATCACGGTGTTCGTCGTGTTCCTCGGTACGCGTTCGCGCGGCGACACGCTGTATCGCGCCATGCAGCGTATTGCCGGAACACTCGCGGGCGGACTGGTCAGCGCGCTTCTGGTGACGAGTCTGCACGATCAGCCCGCCGCGATTGCAGCCGCCATGCTGCTCTGCGTTTTCGGTTGGGCGTACTTCATCATGAGCGCATACGGGCCGGGCGTGTTCTTCATCACCGTGCTCGTGGGTCTGGTCTATGGCGGTCTCGGCCTTGCCGTGCAACCGCTGGTCGAACTGCGGATCGAAGAAGTGGCCATTGGATGCCTCGCCGCCTTGATCGCCGCGTTCACCGTCAAGCCGCTCGATACCGCGAGCCATATCGAGGCGCGCTTCGTCGGCGTGGTCGATGCCTTGATCGAAGGCGTGAGCGTGGCTTCAGCCAATGCGGATGAAAACCAGGGACGGGCCGCCGCCGCGGTCAGAGCGCTGGATCGTCAATGGCACGACTTCCGCGTTGCATTGCGTCCTCAGCGCGTCTTTGTTTGGGAGCCGCGTTACGAGCAGATCGCCGGAGCCTTGCAGTGCTGCGTCCACAACGTGCGCGCCATGCTCAGCGAGCGCTCCGATACGCGACAGGATGCTGGCAGCGAACACAGCTTCGGCTCGGTGATGGCGCGGCTGGAAAGCATACGCGCGCGTTATGCACGGCCGATACGCAACACGCTTCCTATCGATACCCGCACCAGCGATGCACTCGTCTCGCTCGATGGCGCCGTCGCGCTGCTTGCGTCACGCATTCGCGATGCACAAGCCAGCCGCGATATCTCCGTCACGTGGCGCACGCTTGCTTCGTTACGGGCGCGAATCGGCTTCCATTGAGGCAGACGGCACGTGCGGTTAATTGTCGAGATAAGGCGCGAGGTCTCGCGTCGCATCCGCAAATTTGGCGCTCAGATAATCGAGCAGCGCCCGCACGCGCGGCGCCATGTACTGACGCCGCTGAAACAACGCATGCACGGGCGTGTCGGGGCAACGCCATTCGGGCAGCAGAAGCTCGAGCCTGCCAGCCTGCAGATCCGCGCCGATGTCCCATATGGACTTCATCGCCACACCGTGTCCTTCGAGCGCCCATTGCCGCGCGAGTGCGCCATCGTTCGTCTCGCGTGCATGCGTGAGCGGAGCGGTGAAATTCTCGCTGTGGGCATCGCGCATGAAACGCCATTCGTTCGCCACGCCAGCAGCTGAACTCAGCAAAATGAAGCGATGCCGAGCGAGCGCCGCGACGTTCTCTGGCCTGCCATGCGCCTCGATATAAGCCGGTGACGCGCATAGCGTGCGACGGTTCGGCGCCATGCGCTTGGCGATCATCGTGCTGTCGGCGGGCACGCCGAAACGTATCGCGAGGTCGATATCGTCGAGTAGCAAATGCGACAGCGAGTCCGACAACACCAACGCAATGCTCACCTCGGGATGCATCTCGTTGAAGGCGTCGAGCCATTGCGTGAGGACATGGCGGCCGAAATCCGACGTGGCCGAGACGCGCAACTTGCCGCTCACCACGGCGCGTCCGGCGTGCAGCGCGGCGTGGGCGTCGTCGAGTGTTTGCAGCGCGTGCTGGCAGTGCGACAGGTATGTGCGGCCTTCGTCGGTCAGTCTCAGACTGCGCGTGGTGCGCTCGAAGAGTTGCACGCCGAGCGCGCTTTCGAGTCGCACGAGCCGCGCGCTGGCCGCAGCCGGCGATAGATCGAGCTTGCGGCCGGCCGCCGAAAGACTGCCAAGCGCCGCTGCTTCGACGAAGAGCCGGATGTCACCCAGGTTATCCACGCGCTGCCGCTCCAGGTTTGGTAGGTGGGACGATCGCGCCGAGGTGCGCGTGGGTATCATACCCGCGCCCTTATTTGCTCACCACGCCGAGTTGCTGCAGGAAAGCGAGGTTGTCTTCGAGATGCCAATTGTCGGTAATCTTGCCGTCGCGGATACGGTAGATATCGGTCGCGATGAAATCCACCGGTTGTTCGTTGCCCTGCACGCCGTTGAACGTGCCGGTGAAATGCCCCGTGAAGTGCAGATGCGTGACGACGCGGTCGCCCGCGACGATCATCTGTTTGACCGCAGCGTGGACGTCCGGCACGGCTGCATGAAACGTTTTCGATGCAGTCAGCGGCCCGGCAATGCCCTGCGGGCGGCCGGGCGGCAGCGTGCGGTCCGTGAAGTCGTCGGCGAGCGCGGCGCGTGCCTGAGCTTCGTCGCCGGTAGTCCAGAACGTGTCGTAGGTGCGGGCCGCGTGAATCTGCCGCGCCGCCTGCTGCTTCGACAGAGTTTTGTCGACGATAAGCGTCTGCGGCTCGACGAGGCTGTCGGCGGCGGACGCCGGCAGCGCACTTGCAACAAGTGCTGCACCAAGGGCAGCGGACACGATACGTAAGAGCGACATGATGTTCTCCGTGAATGGCTGTTCGTATGAGGTTTACGCGGCGCAACGCGGACTTCGGTTATTGCTTGCAATGCGCCTTGCATGAAAGCCATTCTGCTTTCATCGATGTCGCTTGATAATGGGTCTGCCTCTTGAATGATTCTTCAGCGAAACCAAAAAGTGCCGCGCGTCTTCAAGCCTTCGCGGCCGGCGCATAAAGCGTGATGCCGAAGCGCGACGCGGCCTCGCGCATGCGGGCCTTGTCCGCGTCGGTCGGGTCGTGCGGGACGACCTGGCCGCTTTGCGCATCGGCACAAGCATCGACGAAGCGGTCGAAGCCTGCGGGCGTGCAGATCACGAGATAACGGGCTGTCTGCGCGCCGGAATTGATGAGCTGATGCCGCGAGCCACGCGGCAGCACCGCGGTCGAGCCAGCCAGCAAGCGATGCCGCGTACCATCGACGATGGCATCCAGTTCGCCTTCCAGCATCAGCAGCGTCTCTTCCTCATTCTCGTGACGATGCATGGGCGTGGCGCGTCCGGCAGGCGAGAACATTTCCAGCATGCAGTAAGCATCGTCCGTATGATTGCCGGACACGAGCAGGCGAGCGCGGGAACCGCCGAAATCGTATTCGACCGGGTTATCGTTCAACATGAACATGAAAAATTCTCCATATAGTTCGTATGACGTACTAATGAGACATGAGCCGAAATCACTCTCACCGCGCTACTCTAAGCGAATATCGGCCATGCATTGGGGGCAGCCGTGCCACGTCTTTCACGCTAATCTGTCGCGAATGACGCCATGAAGAATCTCAGCCAGTTCGTTAATTTTTCTGCTGTCGCGCGCCACGGCAGCTTTGCGCAAGCAGCACGTGAACTCGGGCTTGCGCCTTCATCCGTGGCGAAAAGCGTCGCACGCTTAGAAAAGGATCTCGGGGCGCGGCTTTTTCACCGGACCACGCGCGCTGTCACGCTCACCGAAGAAGGTCGCGCGCTGTTTGCGAAAAGCGCGCGCTTGCTCGAAGAAATCGAAGCGCTCGATCTGGACTCTGTCAGCGACAACGACGAGCCCGCAGGCGTGCTGCGCATTGGCGCACCGATAGGCTATGGCGTGCGTGTCGTGTTGCCGGTGCTCGCGCGTCTGCGCGAACGTTATCCGCTACTCGAATTCGATCTGCGTCTTTCCGATGGACGCGTGAGTCTCACCGACGAAGGACTCGATGCGTCGATCCGCTTCGGCGAGCTCGAAGACTCGTCGCTAATTGCGCAAAAGATCGACGAGCAGGCGCTCGTGTTATGCGCGAGCCCGACGTACCTCTCGCGGCACGCAAGAATTCGCGCGGTGAGGGACCTCGAAGATCACACGTTGATTGCGTTTCGTCTGCCGACGAACGGGCGCGACCGGCCGCTCGAATTCATCGAGAACGGAGAAAAGGTATCGGTGGAACCGCAAGCGCCGTTTCGCATCAGTCACGGCGAGGCGCTGGCGGAGGCCGCGTTGCTCGGTATCGGCCTTGCGCAGATGCCCGAGTTTTTCGCGCGTCAGTATCTCGCGACGGGCGCGCTCGTCGAAGTGCTGGCGAATTGCCGCCCCGCGCCGCTTGCCGTGAATCTCGTGCTGCCGGGCTCGCGTGTGCGGCCCGCGCGGGTACGCGCGTTGATCGAAGCATTCACGGCAAGTGCCTGACGCGCAAAGCCTCAATGGCCCGTTTCGTGCTTGCTCTGCTCGGCGACGGTGAGAATGGCTTCGGGCATGACCTCGAGGCGCGCCTTGGGAATGGGGTCGCCGCTTTCGTCGGAAAGACCGTAGCTGCCTTCCGCGATTTTTTGCAGCGCGCGTTGGATGTCGGCGATACGCAAGTCGTTCACGTTGCGCAGCGCCTGATTCGATACGTATTGCTCGCGTCGCTGTGCGTCGTCTTCGTATTCCTCGGCTTCGGCGCCTTGTTCTTCCTGTAGATTTCGCTCGCTCGCAATCGTGCCTTCTTCGTTGCCGAGCAATTCGCGCTGCAATGCTTCCAGACGTTCGCGCTGCTTTGCGATGAACTCGTCACTCAAGCCGTTTTCGTCGGTGGCCATGATGGTGCCTCGAGTAAGTGTTCATCAAACGTACGCTTCGGCAGTCGGCATTGTCAAGGCAACTTGTTCGTGGCCGTGCTCCGACAAAAGCAGGGCCGCTCAGGTCTCGCTCCACATGCGCAGCAGATTGTGATAGCAGCCGACGAGCGTTCGCTTTGCGGCTTCATCGCCTTGCGTGGCGTTCAGGCGTTGAATGGAGTTGTCGAGATCGAAGAGGAGGGCGCGTTGAGCGTCGTCGCGCACGAGGCTTTGCGCCCAGAAGAAGCTCGACACGCGTGCGCCGCGCGTCACGGGCCGTACTTGATGCAGGCTCGTCGCGGGATAAACGATCGCATGTCCCGCGGGCAATTTCACTTCCTGCACGCCATACGTGTCTTCTATGACGAGTTCGCCGCCATCGTAGTCTTCGGGACGGGACAGGAAGAGCGTGACGGAGACGTCGGTACGCACGCGTGCGCCATGACCCGGCACGATACGGATTGCGCCATCGACATGACTGCCGAAGTGCATGCCGCCTTCGTAGCGATTGAAGAGCGGTGGATACACGCGATTGGGCAGCACCGCGCTGATGAAGAGCGGATGCCGTTCGAGCGCGCCGACGATGGCGTCGCCCATTTCATGCGCAATGGGCGAGCCTTCCGCGATCTGCCGGTTATGTTTGACCGGCGCGCCCTGATAGCCAGCGGTTGCGCGGCCGTCGACCCATGAGTCCGTGGCGGCTTCAAGCCGTGCGCGCATGGCGGCGGCATCTTCGGGCGTGAGAACGCCGGGTATGGAGAGGATCATCGTTCTGGCTTTTCAACTGCGCGCGCCGCGCCTTGGTTCGGCGTGGCGCGCGCAGGCACATCAACGGAAGCGGTAATTCAACGTCGCGAGGAAGGTGCGGCCGTAGCCCGGCACCGCGCGTCCGCCATCCGACGGGATCAGCGCGTCGTAGTAACGCTTGTCCGTCAGATTCAGCACGTTGAACTGGATATCGTAACGCTTCTGATGATAGGCGGCCATCGCGTCCCAGCGCACGTATCCGCCCACCTGAACGAGATTGTTGTTCGCTGCATAGCGCGAGGACACATACGAAGGCCCGCCGCCGATCTGCCATGCCGGCGTGAAGTCGTAGGTCGTCCAGAAGTTGAGCATGTGATGCGGCGTGTTGGCGAGCGTGTTGCCGGTCGTGCCGTCGAGCGCCTTCTGCACGGTGCCGTCCATGTAGGTGTAGCCGCCGAACATCTGCCACTGCTTCGTGATGTGGCCCGCGACGCCCAACTGATAACCGCGCACGCGGACGTCGCCATCGAGCGTGTATTCGCCGGTCGAAACCTGCGTGCGAGCGTTGGTCTTCTCGATGTTGAAGAGCGACTGCGTCACCGAAAGGCCGCCGTTCAGCAAGTCCCACTTCGAGCCAACTTCGTACGAACGGTTCTTTTCAGGCGGCGTGTTCTGCTGATTGTTGGTGAGCGTCAGTGCTTCGAGCGACGGGTTGAACGACGTCCCGTACGACACGTAATACGATTGCCAGTCGGCCGGCTGCCACACCACGCCGGTACGCACGCTCGTGAAGAAGTTGGTCTGCGTGGCGTAACCGGGCGCGTTGATCGAATTGTTGATCGACGCTTCATAGCGGTCCCAGCGCACACCGCCAATCCACTTCCAGTTCTCGCCGATGGACACCGTATCGTTCAAATAAAGACCAATGCCGTTCGCGCTCGATTCGGCCAGATTCGTCGCGACTTCACGATAATTCGCCGGGCGCGGCACGTATGCCGGATCGACGAGCGGCACGATGGCGAGCGTATTCGAAGGCAGGCCGGGCGTGGTCGCCGTGAAGCTCTGGTTGCTGTAGGTCTCGTGACTCAGATCGACGCCGACGAGCATGTCGTGCTTCAGGAAGCCGGTTGCGAACTTGCCCTGAAGATCGGTCGTGTTATAGACCGAGTGATCGTTGATGTTGCGGTCCTTGCCCTGCAGCCGCACGAAGAGCGACGACAGCGGCAGTGCCGTGTAGTTGCCGTTCGCAAGCGCGGTCGAGGTTCCGAGCGGACCCGTCAGCACGGCCGCTGCGTTGGTCGCGCGCGCCTCGGTGCTGTAGTGGCTGAACTGCGTCTGGTTGCGCAGCGTGAACATGTCGTTGAAGCGATGTTCCACACGCGCGTTCACCGTCTGCACGTCCTGGATCGTGCGGTCGTCCGTGAAGCCGTAGAAGGTTTTCCTATCGACCGGCGCGGGATGGCCGTTCAGCGGCGGAATGCCATAGTCGGGCTGATCGTAGTTATGCTGGATCAGCGCGGACAAGGTCACCTGCGTGGGCGTACCGATGCCGAACTTCACTTCCGGGGCCACGCCGTAATCCTTGTTCTTCATCTGATCGCGGGTCGAACCGAGATCCTGTCCGAACGCGTTGATACGGAACGCGGAGGTATCCGTGAGCGGCTGGTTGATGTCGACCGTGCTGCGATAGCGGTCGTGCGTGCCCGCTTGCACGGAAACATCGGCGCGAGGCTTCAGGTTTGGCTGCTTGCTGACCTGATTGATGACGCCGCCCGTGGAACCGCGCCCGAAGTACAGCGACGACGGGCCATACAGCACGTCGATGGATTCGAGATTGAAGGTATCGCGATAGTACTGGCCGCGGTCGCGGAAGCCGTCGAGATAGATGTCGGTGCGCGCCGTGAAGCCGCGCAGGTTGATGTTGTTGCCGATCTGGCCGCCTTCGGCCGCGCCGAGGGTTACGCCCGGCACATTGCGCAAGGCGTCGGAAAACGAACTCACCGCTTGCGATTGCAGCACTGCTTTCGGCACGACCACGACGGCCTGCGGAATGTCGCGCAGCGCTGTCGGAACCTTGGCGCCGACGCTCGAGACTTCCGGCTGGAAGTCGGCTTGCTGATCGGCCTGTCCCGTGACCTTGACCGCCGGCAGCGCGGCGGTTTCCGGTGCGGATGCGTTGCTCACCGGGGCATCGGCCTGGGTCGTCTGCGTCACTTGCGGGGCGGTTTGCGCGTAAAGCGGCGCCGCAATCGGCGCAACGGTAAACGCGGCCAACGCCGCGGCAAGCGGTGTTTTCCTCAACATGTCGTTCCTCAAATTTTTTCGACCGCATGCGTGTCGCTGACGCATGCGCAATTGACTTGTTCTTGGCTCGGCATCCACGAATCAGAAATAAGCCCTTAATTCAGGTGAATGCGAATCACTATCATTACACAAAGGCCGAAATATTTGGAAAGAATTTCACAATTCCAGGGAACTTTTTCCGAAATGGTCAGGCGATTGTAAGGGTGCGTACAGTGCCGGTACTAGATGCGTAAGATGCAAAACGCCCGCAACGCGCGGCGCTGCGGGCGTGAATGCGGGCCAATCAGCGACGGCATCCTTTTTCGAGAACGATGGTTTCGAACAACTCGTAGTCCGCGGTGGGCGTCTGGTCCGCGCCCGGCGCGTGGTAATAGTTCATCGTGATCGATGTCTTGCCGCCATGCTCGCCCGGATCGCAGTCGAAAACGGCGATGCCGTAGCCCGTGCCCGTATCGCGTTGCGCGGACCAGATGGCGTCTTCCACCGCATCCGCTACGGGACGCACGAACGTGCCCGCCGTCGCGCCCGGAATGGGCCGGTTGCGTTTCGTGAAGACCTGCGCTTGCGGATTGCCCGTGCCCGCGTCCGTGCCGTAGACGTCGAGCGGCGCGCTGGTGCCGCCGCCGCCGAGAATCAGATGGACCGTGCCGTGCGAAGTATCGATAGGATCGTTCGCGCGATGCGCTGTCATCACCGGACGCGGTTGCAAGGTGTCGACGCGTTCGCCCGTCGTCGCATCGCGGCCTGCGTGATGATTGCAACCGCGCACGGGATGGCTGCGCTCGTAATCGTGATCGTGGCCGCATAGCACGAGGTCCACGCCGTATCGGTCGAACAAGGGCAGCCATGCTTCGCGAATGCCCTTGTCGGAGCCATTGCCCGTCTTCGACGAACTCAGCGCGTCCTGATGCATCTGCACGATGATCCAGTCGATGTCGTCGTCGCGCGACGCATCGCGCAGCGTCTTTTCGAGCCAGCGCGTCTGCTCCCCCTGACTGTAGCCGCGAATGTAGAACGACGTGCCCGGTTCGATGGCCGGATTGCCCGTGCTCGCGGCCGGCACGAGCGGAGCGGGACCGGCGACGAATGCGGCGGCATCCTGATACACGACGTCGTCGGCATCGAGCGAAACGAACAGCACCGAACTGACGCGGAAGCTATACCAGCGCCCCGGAAACTGCGTGCCGTTGTCGGGCAACGTGTAGCGCGTGACATAGGAATCGAAGCCCTGGCGGCCGTTGTTGAACTCGACTTCGTGATTGCCCGGACAAGGCATCCACGGACGATTCGCGGCAGAGACCTGCGCGTTATTGCCGAAGTCGCGCCACACTTCAGGCTGATGAGCGGCGTTGAGATTCGCGTAGCAGAGATCGCCGTTGAGCAAGTGAAAGAGCGGGTCGAAACGTTCCACGGCTTGCACCGCGAAACGGCTTTGCGGCGACGACAACACCCAGCCCGTGTTCGGCGTCGCGAGGTCGCCATAACTCGTGAAGCGGAACTTGCGACGGCCGCGCGGCGCCGTGCGAAAGCTCGCGCTGAAAGGCTGGGCCGCGTTGCTGTCGTTATCGGCGGTGACTTCGTAGTGATACGTCGTGTCCGGATGAAGGTCGCCAAGACGCGCATGATACGTGCAGACAATCTCGCCGTTCAGACCATCGGTATAAGTGCGTTGTACGCCGTGAATCACGCTTGCATGACCTTCGTGCGTTCTGATGCGAACACGCGGATGCACGGCCTGCGCAAGCGATGCCCAGCTCACGACGACTTCGCGCGTCGGGTCTTGGCCCCAAGTCAGATGCACTTGTTCGGGCGTGCCATCCGGGCCGGGCGATGCCGCGTTCGCCGTCGCGCTCATGACATTGGCCGCGGTGGCTATGCCGGACGCACCGGCGAGCTTGAGAAAGCCTCTGCGCGATGCAATGGATGCGGAGTCTTGCGGGTTCTTCGTTACCATGGACGGGCCGTCTCCTCGTTTGATCAGGACGCGATGTGTCCGGAGACATTATTACTATCGGTATGACCCGGCTATGACAAACGGCCTGCACGACCGGCTTAGGTGAAAACAGGAGCGAAGAATGGCAAGCAACGAGTACGTGGTGTTCAAGGGAAAGGTAAGGCTTGGCGTTCCCTTTCTGGACGGTTACAAAGGCGACCCGCACTATGTGATCGTAAGCGACGACGAGAAGGGCAACGAGTTTCGCATCGTCACGAACGTGAAGTCGGATAGCTCGCTGACGGGTCCTGCGGGTTACCTCGTGTTGTATGTGCTGAATCAGAACTTCGACAACGCGATCACGGCAGACCTCGCGAAACTGAATGCGGGCGTCACCACATCGAGCTTTCCGAAACTCGACTACGTGCACGAAGAAGGCCTCGTCGATCTAAGCGCCATGCGTCCTATTCCGCTCGACACGGCAAGCGAGCACAACGACATCAACGCGCTCGTCAACGAGATGCTGCAGCTCGATATGTCAGCCGATCCGGTGAACTATGTTTATCCGACGCCGAGCTACAAGGATGAACGGCGCGGCTGGAAACCAACGAAGGACGTCACGGTTTATGGTTTCGGCTTTCTCTTTCAGCCGGGAGAAGACGGGCTTCACGAGACGCATATGAATCAGGGCAATCCAAAGCCCATGAAGGGTAGCCACGTGAAGGATCATTCGAATGAAAACGGTGTGTCGCAGGATGGTGCCGTGATCGTCGAAGTGGATGGCAAGTATCAGGCGCTCTTCGTGGCGTTTCAAACGCAACTCGTGCCGACAGATGATCGCGGCTTTCCGATTCCGGGCGAGTCGCATCCCATACTCGACTGAACTCAGCATGCGAATTCATCCTGCCATACCGATCATCCGCATCTTTGCCGTCGATCGGGCCAAGGAGTTCTATCTCGACTTCCTCGGCTTCACGCTCGAATGGGAGCATACGTTCGGCGAGAACTTTCCCCTCTACGCGCAGATCAGGCGCTCGGACCTCACGTTGCACTTGAGCGAGCATCATGGCGATGCAACACCCGGTTCGACCATCTTCGTGCCGATGGAAGATATCGATACGTTGCATCGCGAGCTGGAAGCGAAGGCGTATCGATATGCGAAGCCCGGCGTCGAAACGGTGGACTGGGGACGCGTGATGGAAGTCGCCGATCCGTTCGGCAATCGCATTCGGTTCTGCGAAGTGGCGAAGAACTGACGGCAATCCCAGGCTACACGGCCAACGCCGCCACGATCACTTGCGGCAGTGCGAGCAAACGCTGCGGCGCGAGCAGCAGCTTTGCCTCGCGGATGCCTGCGCCCATCACGATGCGCTCGCGCTCCATCACGGACGCTTCCACGAGCACGGTCATCGACTCAGGCAAGCCAAATGCGGTGATGCCGCCGTACTCCATGCCCGACAACTCCGTGGCCGCTTCGCGCGACGCGAACGAAATACGTTGCGCGCCGAGTTCGCGTTTGACCGCGCCGTTCACGTCGAGCCGGCGCGTCGCCAGCGTGACGATAGCGGCGAACTGTTCGCCTCCGTCCTTCTTGAAGCGCACGACGATGGTGTTCGCGCAGTCGTCGAGATCGATACCGAAGCGCGCGCTGCAGGCGGCGGTATCGGAGGCGTCGTCGGGCACGCGAAACACATCGACGTTTGCGCCGTTCAGCGACGCGAGCACGGATGCGGGCAGGCGCGCGGCCGCTTCGTCGGCGGACATGATGTCGAGATTCAGAGCGTAATCGGCTTGTGGCGTGTTCATGAGCGTTCGATAAAGAGGCTTCAGGCAAAGGCCCGAAGTGCCGAAAAAAAGCCAAGCGTAACCGAATCCAGTGAGCCGCGCAGCGCTGCAACCATGCTGGAAGCATCGACCGGATATACTTGTCCCTCGTGGAATCGAATGCGAACAGGCAAGCAAGCCGCGTTCGCGCTCGAAAAGATATCTTTGTTCAGGGGCTGGAATGAGTCGATCGACGGTCACGTACCGGGGCTATGAGCTGGTTATCAAGAACGCGTCCAACGGTGTGGCGCAATGTTGGGCGTGGAAGGATCAGAAGGCCGCGTTCAAGGAAACCGGAGAGACGCTCGACGACGCCGAACGCACCGTGCGTGCGGCGATCGATGCGGAAATGGGACCGGCGACCGGCGCGGGAGATGCGGCAGTGGACGCCTACATCGCGGCGTTCAAGGCTATCTTGCCCGTCAGCGCAGGGCAGCGGAAGATGCTCGTCGCGCACTATCAGGCGCCCGCGCGCACCATCACCGCCATGCAGTTGGCCAAGGCCGCGGGCTATGCCAGCTATCGCGGCGCCAATGTGCAATACGGCAATCTGGGCAAGCTCATTTACGAGCAGCATCCTGTCGACCTGCCGCGCCGTCCGCGCGACAACTCGCTCATCTTTACGTATGCCATAGCCGATCCCGGCGCGGTGGCGGCTGGCAGCGTGCTCGAAGGCTATACCGAAGAGCACGAAGCCGAATGGAGCTGGCCAATGCGCGCGGCAGTCGCACAAGCGCTGGTCGCATTGGGCATCGTGAAGGCCTGAGGCACATGACCCAAGCATGATCAAACTCTGCCTGCTCGATTTCGACGGAACGTTGTGCGCCACGCATGACGCAATTCGCACCTGCATCGAATTGACCTTCGATCATTACGGTGTGGAGCGGCCCGATGCCGCGCGCGTCGAGCACGTGATCGAAGCGGGCGTGGTCATGTCCGAGGCCATGCAGCAGCTCATGGGCTCGCGTCTGAGCGTGGCTCAAGCGGATGAATGGGCGGCCACGTATCGCGCGTATTACGTCGAACGTGGACTGCAACATACGCAGCTTTTCGCCGATGTCGAACGCGTGCTCACGGAGTTGCAAACCTTGGGCGTTGCCCTGGTGATCACGAGCAACAAGGCGGAAGCGTCGGTGAAGAAGGCAATCGATCATTACGGGATCGCCCACTTCTTCGACATGCTCGTATGCGACCCGCCCGGCTTGCCGAAGAAGCCGGATGCGGCGTGTTACGAGCAACTTATCGCGCCTCGCTATCCGCATGTTCCCCGAGGTGAGATTGCCGTCGTCGGCGACACGCAAGCGGATCTGGGCCTTGCACGCAACATCGGCGCCATTGCTTGCTGGGCCGCGTATGGCTACGGCGACAAGGCGCGGTGCGCGGCGATGGAGCCGGATATCGTATTGCAGGGCTTCGGTGAACTGGTTGAGAAGCTGAAAGCTTAAGCGCGCGATGAACCTCGGGCGAAGCCGCGCGCATCGCCCAAGTTTGCCGATTTTCGATAACTCCCCGGTTTTTGAGCCGCTAGGATTGCCTTCGACGAGGCCTTCCAAGAGCGAGCCGCCCATGAGCTTTACCGAAACGATCGGCGTGCGCACCTACCGCTTCGCCGACCTTAAAACCCTGCTGGCAAAGGCAAGCCCTATGCGCTCGGGCGACCAACTTGCGGGCGTGGCCGCAACGAGCGAGGAAGAACGTGTCGCCGCTAAACTAGCGCTGGCGAACGTGCCCTTGCAAAGGTTCCTCGAAGAACCGCTCATTCCCTACGAGCAGGACGAAGTCACGCGGCTGATCGTCGATGAACACTCGCGCGAGGCCTTCGCGGACATCGCGCATCTCACCGTCGGCGATTTCCGCAACTGGCTCTTGAGCCACACGACCGATACCGCCGCGCTCGAACGCATCACCTTTGGCCTCACGCCTGAAATGATCGCGGCCGTGTCGAAGCTGATGCGCAATCAGGACCTCATCGCGGTTGCACGCAAGCGGCCGGTCGTGACGCGCTTTCGCAATACCATTGGTTTGCCGGGGCGCATGTCGGTGCGTCTGCAACCGAATCATCCGACCGATGACGTGAAGGGCATCGCGGCATCCATGCTCGATGGCCTGATGTACGGTTGCGGCGATGCCGTCATCGGCATCAATCCCGCCAGCGACAATCTTGCCGCGATCACGACCCTGCTCGTGATGATCGACGAATTTCGCGAGCGCTTCGGCGTACCGACGCAGTCCTGCGTGCTCACGCATGTGACCAACACGATCACGGCCATCGAGAAGGGCGCGCCTGTCGATCTCGTGTTTCAGTCGATTGCGGGCACCGAAAAGGCCAATACGAGCTTCGGCATTTCGCTCGCGTTGCTGCAAGAATCGTTCGAAGCCGCGCGCTCGCTCAAACGCGGCACCGTGGGCGACAACGTGATGTACTTCGAGACGGGACAAGGCAGCGCGCTGTCGGCGAACGCGCATCATGGCGTCGATCAACAGACCTGCGAAGTGCGCGCGTATGCCGTCGCGCGCAAGTTCGAACCGCTGCTCGTCAACACGGTGGTCGGGTTCATCGGTCCCGAGTATCTTTACGATGGCAAGCAGATCATGCGCGCCGGTCTCGAAGATCACTTTTGCGGCAAGCTGCTCGGCGTGCCGATGGGCTGCGACATTTGCTACACCAATCACGCCGAAGCGGACCAGGACGACATGGACAGCCTGCTCACGTTGCTCGGTGTCGCGGGCATCAACTTCATCATCGGCGTGCCGGGCGCGGACGATGTCATGCTCAACTATCAAAGCACCTCGTTTCACGACGCGCTCTATGCGCGCGAAGTGCTCGGCCTGCGCCGCGCGCCCGAGTTCGAAACCTGGCTCGAAACGATGCAGATAGCCAATGCGCGCGGCGCATTGATCGATTCGGCGACGCGTCAGCCCTTGCTCGAAGCATCGCGCGAATGGATGGGAGCCGCATGAGCGATACGCTCGTCAAGAACCCGTGGCAGTCGTTGCGGCAATTCACGAACGCGCGCATTGCGCTCGGCCGCGCGGGCAGTGGCATGCCGACCGAACCGTTGCTTGCGTTCAATCTCGCGCATGCGCAGGCGCGCGACGCCGTGCATCATCCCCTCGATGTCGACGCACTTCGCGCGCGTCTTGCCGATGCCGGCTTTGCGAACGTTGTCGATGTGCATAGCGCGGCGCCGGATCGCGCGCATTATCTGCGTCGCCCCGACCTTGGCCGCCGTCTCGCCGATGAAAGCCGCGCAATGCTCGACGCAACGTGTGCGCGAAACCATGACGTGCTCTTCGTGATCGCGGACGGCTTGTCGGCGTTCGCTGCATCGAAGCAGGCCGTGCCTTTCTTGCAGGCGATTCGTTCGAGACTCGACGACTGGAACATCGGACCTGTCGTGATCGCCCGGCAAGGACGCGTCGCGCTCGCCGACGAGATCGGCGAAGTAATGCGCGCGCGTATCGTCGTGATGTTGATCGGCGAACGGCCGGGCCTGAGCTCGCCGGACAGTCTCGGCATCTACGTGACTTACGCGCCAGCGGTAGGCCGCAGCGACGCCGAGCGCAACTGCATATCCAACGTGCGTCCGGAAGGTTTGAACCACGACGCGGCGGCGTACAAGCTGCATTATCTGCTGACGCATGCGCGTCGTATGGGCCTTACGGGCGTCGCGCTCAAGGACGACAGCGACGCGGCTATCGCCGCGAAAGAACCACTGACGTCGATTGCGTGCCACGCCTGAACGACACACTTCATTTTGGCGATCTATATTCGTCCCATGAGAAGCGCAGCGAGACCATCCAAGCCGAACGCTGACGCGCCGCGCGGTCCGTGCGTGCATCGGCTCGTCTCGCACGATGCGGACGAGCAGGCGGGCAATCTGCGCGGCTGGCGGCAGGTCTACGATCAGTTGAGCGCCGGACGCTTCGTCGGCACGCTTGCCGAGATCGACTTCGACGACGTGCAGTTGTTTCGCGAGACGACGAGCCAGACCTTGCGCCAAAGCTGCGAAGTGCCGGTCGATGCGTGCTGGTTCGGCATCCCGCTCTTGCGCGATGGCGCCGGGCGCATACAGTCGCGCGCCATCGATGAAAACGCGCTTGCGGTTCGCCCGGGCGGCGTCGAGTTCGAACTGTTGACGCCGTCCGGCTACGAAATTCTCGGCGTGGTTGCAACGCATGATGCGCTGCGCCGTCATGCCGAAGACGTCGAGCATATCGATCTCGAATGCGCCATGTCGCGCGGTGAGATCGTCGTCGTGGGTGCGGGAGAACGTGCGCGACTCGCGGCATCGCTCATGATCATGTTGCGAGGCGAAATCACACCGACCGAGTCGATGCGCTCGTCCTTGTTGTCGTGGCTCTTCGAGTGCGGCGCGCTGCAATGCGGCGAGCCGGTCGCGCTGCCCGTGGCCTCGCGTCGTCATGCGATCGCAACGCAAGCGCGTCACTATGTGCTCGAAAATCACGACCGCGCCGTGAACGTGCCCGAACTGTGCACGCATCTGCATGTGAGCCGCCGCACGCTTCAATACTGTTTTCAGGAAGCATTCGGCATGGCGCCGAATGTCTATTTGCGCGCCATACGCCTCAACGGTGCGCGACGTCAGCTACGACATGCCGGTGCCGCGCAAAAGACGCAAACCGTTCAGGACGCTGCCGCTGCATGGGGTTTCTGGCACCTCAGCCAGTTCGCGCTCGACTATCGCAAGCTTTTCGGCATGCGTCCTTCGGAAACGCTCAACACCGCAACCGCGCGAGCTCACGGCTTTGCCACGATCGACAGATAGCGCGCCGGCATCTTGACGCCATAGCATGCGTGCGGCGTGGCTGCATCGAAATACACGCTGTCGCCTTTTTCGAGCATGAGCGGTGCGTAGTCGCGCATCATGAATATCAACGAGCCATCGGTGACGTAGATGAACTCCTGTCCGTCATGCGCCGAGAGCACATGCTTGCCGGTATCGGCACTGGCTTCGATGAGCGTCGGCTCCATCGACTTCGTCACGAGGTCCGCGCCGAGCCATTCAAAGATACCGGTGGAGGTCGGATGCTTCACGCCATGACCCGCGCGGCTCACTGCCCGACAGCCTTGCGCAAAGGACTTTTCGTTGCCGCCGACCATGTCGGGCCAACGGATATCGAGCGCCTTCGCTAGCCGCGACAACACCGAATAGGTCGGCGATATACGGCCATTCTCGATACGCGAGATGGTCGAGATCGCCACCGACGACAACTCCGACAACGCCGCGAGCGTCATGCCCCGCGCGTGCCGATGATGCGCGATGGTCTCCCCGGGACTCGCTTCGCTGGTTTCTTCAACAGGCGTGGGTGCGGGCGCCGCCTCGGCTCCTGGCTTGCGCTTGGGCTTGCGCACGACCGCCGCCTTTGCCGCAGGGCTCGTTCTCTGCGCCGCCTTTCGCGGGCGATTTTCTGTTTGCATGGTGTCTCTTGTATTCGTTCGATATGCGGGGAACCGCCACTTCGCCATCACGACATGGTGACATAAGCGCCCGGCGTTTGCATGTTTTTGCGTATATGCAAAAGTTTTTCTTGACCATCAAATTTTAGCTCAATACGATGGTTTTCATGGTTTTGCATATACGCAAAAACCGCCGACGTTACCCGATGAATCCATTCAGGAAGGGCTGACCACCATGTTCGACGATCCTCTCACCCACGCCATCGACGCACTCAAGTCATCCCGGCGAGGCTTTCTCAAGACGGCGGGCTACGGGGTCGTCGCAGGACTCGGCGCAAGCACGCTCGGTCGCGCGGCACTCGCCGCACCGACGCTCGCGCCGATCAAAACCGTGCGTCCCGGCTATCTGACCGCTGCGTGCCTCGGCGACATGCCGATTGCATCCGTGCGCGACGGCAAGCTCGTGGGAACGGACTTCGACATGCTGCAGTTGATCGCCGAGCGTCTGCAACTGAAGATCGACGTGCAGCAGATGACCTTTTCCGCCGTGATCGAAGCGGTGAAGTCGGGCCGCGTGGACTGGTTCGGCGGCAACTTCGCGTGGACGCCGATCCGCGCCAAACTGTTGTTGCTCACCGATCCCGTTTTCTACACGGGCGCCTACGTCATCATGCGGCAAAACCAGACGCAGAAGAGTTCGCTTGCCATCGCAGACTTGAGCGGGCACACCATCGGCACGGCGACGGGTTATTCGGTCGTGCCCGACATGAAGAAGGTTCCGGGCATCGTCGAAGTGAAACTGTATGACGGTATCGACTCGTGCTTGCGCGATGTCGTCGCGGGGCGTCTCGACTTTGCCGTGCTCGACGCGCCGACCGTGGACTACATGATCCAGCAGAATCCGTCGTGGGGACTGAAACAGATTCCCATCGGTTTCGACGCAGCGTACCCCAGCCTCACGGGCAAGTTCGCGTCGATCTGGGGCGTGAGTCCGGACAAGAAGGATCTGTTCGACGGCATCAACGAAGGCGTGCGCTGGCTCTGGCGCACCAACCAGATCAAGCCGATTCTCGCGAAGTACGGGATCGACAATCCCGACTACTTGCAGCCGTTGCCGACCGACCCGCGCACCGGCGTGGACCGCGACGCGAAGGGCGCGCTGATTGGCCCGTTCGCGCACGATTCGCGGGACTTCAGCAAAGCCTTCGCCTGAAGGCCGGATCATCATGGGACACCGCGATATGTCTGCGACGCTAAGCGCCACTCCTTCGGTCGATACGCGCATGCTCGTGCGTATCGACCGCCTGCACAAGTCCTTCGGCACGCATCATGTGTTGAAGGGCATCGACCTCGATGTGATGCCGGGGCAAAAGGTGTCGCTGATCGGACCGAGCGGCTCGGGCAAGACCACGCTGTTGCGCTGCGTGAACTTTCTCGAGACGCCGAGCGCGGGGCATATCTTCATCGACGGCGCGGCTATCGGCGAGCGTCGTCACGGTGACGGCTGGCAAGCGATGTCGGGCCGCGAACTCGCCGCCATGCGCGCGAATATCGGCATGGTGTTCCAGCGCTTCAACCTGTTTCCGCACTTGAGTGTGATCGACAACGTCCTGCTCGGACCGCGCAAGGTGCAGAAGCGCAGCGGCCGCGAGTTGATCGACGAAGCGCGTGCGTTGCTAACGAAAGTGGGCATGGACGAGAAGCGCAACGCGTTTCCCGATCAATTGTCGGGCGGCCAGCAACAACGCGTGGCCATTGCGCGCGCGCTCGCCATGAAGCCGCGGCTCATGCTTTTCGACGAAGCGACTTCCGCGCTCGATCCCGAGCTCGTGGGCGAAGTGCTCGGCGTCATGCGCAAGCTCGCGGACGAAGGCATGACGATGATCATCGTGACGCACGAGATGCGCTTCGCTGAAAGCGTGTCCGACAAGGTCGTGTTCATGGCCGATGGCAAGATCGTCGAGGAAGGACCGCCACGGCAGATCTTTCACGATGCAAAGGTCGAACGCACGCGCGCGTTTTTGCGCGCGGTGTTGGAGCACTGACATGGCGCTTCTCACCGCGTGGGCTCACAGCCTGCATTTTCTGCCGTATTTCGTGCGCGTGTTGTGCGTGAGCGCGGTGACCACCGTGGTGCTGACCGCGAGCGCGTTCTGCGTGGCCTTCTTGCTGGGCTTCGTGATCGCGCTCATGCGGTTGTCGCGCAGTGTCGTGTTGAAGGCGGTGGCGAACGTCTATCTCGAACTGTTCCGCAACGTGCCCTTGCTGACGCAGTTGTTCGTGCTGTACTTCGGGCTCGAACGGATCGGCGTCACGCTGCCCGCATTCGTGGCCGCAACGCTCGGCTTCGGTCTCAACGGCGCGGCGATTCTCTCCGAGGTGTTCCGTTCGTCGATCAACGGCGTCGACCGAGGCCAACGCGAGGCGGCGCTTGCCATCGGCATGACATGGCCAATGGCGCTCGCAACCGTCGTGCTGCCGCAATCGATGCGGCTCGCCTTGCCCGCGCTCGCCAACTTCGCCATCGGGCTATTGAAGGATACGTCGCTCGCTTCCGCCGTGGCGGTGCCGGAACTCGTGTTCCGCGCAAGGATGCTCGTGAGCGAGACGTATCAGACCAACCTCATCTACTTCATCGTGGCGATCATCTATCTGCTGCTGAGTCTGGCGTTGTCGCGTCTTTCGACGGCGACCGAGCGCGGACTCGGCAAACCGAGGGCGGCGCTGTCATGAACTATTCCGAACTCTGGTCTTCCATGCACGACGAGCTGTTTCAGGCGGCATGGGCAACGCTGCGTCTGGCGCTTGGCGCCAACGCTATTGGCGTCGTGCTCGGGATGGTGCTCGCCATCGTCAGGATGGGCAGTCGTGGCATGGCCGCGCGTTTAGCACGTGTCTATATCGAAGTGTTTCGCGGCACGCCCGCGCTCGTGCAACTCTTTCTCGTGTACTTCGGCTTCGTTGCCATTGGCATTCGCTTCGATTCGTATCAGGCCGCCGTGCTTGGTCTCGGCATGAACGCCGCCGCGTACTTCGCGGAGATCTTTCGCGCGGGCATCGAAGCGGTGCCACGCGGACAAAGCGAAGCAGCCGCGAGCATCGGCATGACGAGCGGCGCGGCCATGCGCTGGGTCGTGCTGCCGCAAGCCATTCGCCTGGTGCTCGCGCCTTCGGGCAATGTCGCCATCTCGCTTCTGAAGGACACGTCGGTGGCCTCGCTCATCGCCGCGCCCGACCTCATGCTGCGCGCTCAGGACTTGAGCTCGCAGTATTTCATGCCGTTCGAAATCTACGTCACCGTAGGGGCGTTCTATTTCGTGCTGTGTTATCCGCTGTCGCAATTGATGCGTCATATCGAGCGACGTCAGCCTGCTCACGGCTGATACAGCGGTCTTTCCCAACCAGAGTCTCTCAAGACAGAACAGAAGGAGTAAGTGTATGCGCAAGGTCATCGAAACCGGTTTGCCCAACGGAAGCGCGCCGGTCGAATGGGCGACCGTCTCGAACGGCACGCTCTACACGGCGAGCATTCCCATTCGCGCGGACGGTTCGATCGAGGATGGCGACATCGCCACGCAAGCCGAACTGACGTTCGCGAATCTCAAGCAGATCGTCGAGTCGGCGGGCGCGACCATGGACGACGTCACGCAGGTGCAGGTCTTTCTGACGGACAAGAGCTATTTCGAAGGCATGAACGAGGTCTATCGCCGGTTCTTCACGAAGCCGTATCCGAACCGCGCGACCATCATCGCCGATCTCATGGTGCAAGGCGGCAAGATCGAAATCCTGGCTCATGCCGATGTGAGCAAGGTTGCCTGATGAAGCATGTGATCGTCATCGGTGCGGGCATCATTGGGACGACGACCGCGCTCGCGCTTGCGGGCGCGGGCTGCCGCGTCACCGTGATAGACAGCCGCCGTGAAGCAGGCCTGGAAACCAGCTTCGCCAACGGCGGCTTGCTCGCGGCCAACAGCGCGTTGCCGTGGTCTTCACCCGGCACGCCGATGCAATTGCTTAAATGGCTCGGCCGCGAAGATGCGCCGCTTCTGCTGCGGCCTCGCGCAATCCCCGGTCTTGGCATGTGGGGTGTGCGCTTTCTGGCCAACTGCCGCGCGGCCAAGTACTACAAGACGGCTGCGACGCTCACCGCGTTCGGTCAGCAAAGCCTCGCGGCCATGGAGCGTCTGCTCGGCCAGAAGCGCATTGACGCGGGCATCCAGCGTGGCGGCCTGCTTGAACTGATTCGCGGCAAGGACGCCGAGCGGCGCGCGGAATCGTTCGCGCGCATGCTCGAGCGCATGGGCGCAAAGGTCAGGCGACTCGATGCAGCGCAAAGCGTGGCGCTCGAACCATCGCTCGGAGGCATTGCACATAGCATTGGCACGGCGCTCCTGCTCGAATCCGATGCCTGGGGCGACGCGCATGCGTTCAGTGTCGCGACCGCCGCCGCAGCCGAACACGAAGGCGTGACGTTTCGGTGGGGAAGCGCGGTGAGCGGTATCGACCTGCAGCGCGGTTCTGTTGCCGGCGTTCGTCTTGCCGACGATTATCTGAGCGCGGATAGCGTCGTGATATGCGCGGGCGCGATGTCTCCGTCGCTCGTCGGCCCGCTCGGCGTGCGCCTGCCGATGGCGCCCGTCAAAGGCTATTCGCTTACGCTCCGTGCCGACGAACTGGGATTTCTGCCGCAACGGCCTATCGTCGACGATTACGAGCATATCGGCGTAACGCCGCTCAAGGACATGCTGCGCGTGGCGGGCACCGTCGAATTCGATGGCTTCGACAAGACGCTGCGGCCCGGTCGCGTGGAGAACCTGAAACGCGCGCTGACGCGGCTTTTTCCGCAGATCCGGATGCCTGCCGAAGTGCGGCCCTGGTGCGGGCTACGGCCCATGGCGGCAGATGGATTGCCGATCATTTCACCGACGGCGGTGCCGCGTCTTTTCGTCAACACGGGACACGGCGCGCTCGGCTGGACGCTTGCGTGCGGCTCGGCCGATCTCATCACGTCGATGGTCACGAGCCGGAGCGATGCGCGCGACACGCCGTTCAGTCTCACGCGCAGCTTCTGGTGAAACGAAGCGCGATAATCAAGTCAATGCAAGAGGGCAAGTCATGTCGGGTGAGGGAAGACGCGAAGTCATCGTGATCGGTGCGGGCGTGGTCGGCGTTGCGTGCGCGCTGTGGTTGCGAAGAACGGGTCTCGACGTGTTGCTCGTCGATAAGGGCGAGATAGCGGGCGGCGCTTCGTTCGGCAATGCGGCCACCATTGCGGACTACGCATGCACGCCCGTGCCGCAGCCGAAAATCTGGGGCGACATTCCCGGCTTGCTGTTCGGCGCGGACTCGCCGCTTTCCATTCGCTGGTCGCGCCTGGGAAGCTATGCAGGATGGCTCGCTGCGTTTCTCGGGCAATGCAACCGGCGCGCTTATGTCGCCAATAGCGAAGCGCTTGCATCGTTGCTGCATGGTACGCACGAGGGATATGCGCCGCTTCTCGAAGACAATCCACACGCTGGGTCGTTCATTCGGCGCGATGGTTGTCTCTACTCTTATCGCACGCAAGGAGCGTTCGAGCGCGCCGCGAGCGATATCAAACTGCGTGGCTTGCTGGGCATTCGTCAAGAGGTGATAAGCGCGGCCGAACTCACGCAACTGGAACCCGCCATGCAGCAGCGCACGGTGGGCGGCGTGCTATTTCCTGCCGCGTGCCATCTCGTCGATCCGCAAGGCTTCGTGCAGGCGCTGGCCAAACCGCTGATCGACGAGAAGCGTTACGCACGCATGGAGGTCAGCGATATTTCGAGCAGCACCGCGGGCATCTGCCTGCGTTCCGCTGCCGGCGAAACGCTACACGCCGACAGAATGGTGATTGCGGGCGGCGCATGGTCCGCGAAACTCGCGGCGCAAATGGGCGATTCCATCCAGCTTGGCGCGGAGCGCGGTTATCACGTCGAGTTCCAGCTGGATAAGCCGATGTTCACGCGGCCGACTTGCGTCGTTGAGTCGAGCTTCTATATGACGCCGTTGCGTGACCTGCGGCTGCGTGCTGCGGGGACTATCGAGTTGAGCGGGATCAAGTCACCGTTGAACCCTTCGCGCACGGCGTTCATCGAACGAAGCATCCGCCGCAACGTGGATATCAAAGCGCCCGTGTCCAGTAGCTGGCTCGGTATCCGGCCGACCATGCCGGACTACTTGCCGGTGATCGGACCATCTTCGGCGGACAAGCGCGTGATCTACGCGTTCGGGCATCAGCATCTCGGCATCACGCTGGCGGGAACCACGGGCGACATGGTCGCGCGATTGATTCACGGCAAGAGTCCCGGCGCAATCGAGCGCTTCTCCGCGGACCGTTTTAAATAATCGATACTGCCGCCGCGCGCGCCTTACTTCGCTCGACGTCTGCGCGTAGTCCCCCACGGCGGCGTCTCGAACGATTGCACCACCCAGTCGATGAACGCACGCGTTTTCGCGGCCGCATGCTTGGAAGACGCGCGCACCACGCTGAGTTGTTCGCCCGCGTCCACCTTCCAGCCGGGCAGCACTTGCACCAGCTCTCCGCTCTGCAATTCGCGGCCGACGAGCCAGTCCGTCCCATACATGATGCCGACGCCCGCGCGCGCCGCATGCAGCACGGCATCGATCTCATCGGTCGTCATTCTCGCGTTGATGCGAATGGCGCGGTGCATGTCGTCGCGTTTCAGATGCCATACCGGATGCGTGGAGAGCCGCGAAAAGCCGATGCATTCATGGCGCATCAGGTCTTCGGGCTTCGTGGGACGTCCGTGCGCGGCGAGATAATCCGGCGATGCGCACAGTAAGCGCCGCATGGTCGCAAGCGGCCGCGCGACAAGCCGGCTGTCTTCCAGTTTGCCGATACGCACGCCTACATCGAAACGTTCTTCGATCAGATCGACATAACGGTCCGTGTACGTGCATTCGACATCGAGCGAAGGATAGCGCGCAAGGAACTCCGGCATGCGCGGCGCAATCCACATGCGCCCGAACCCTGCGGGCAAGCTGATGCGCAAAAGTCCGCGCGGCGTCGCAGCTTGCGAGCGCGCTTCGTCTTCCGCATCGCGCATGATGTCCCACGCTTCGCGCACGCGATCGCGATAACGCGTGCCTGCTTCCGTCGCCGATACGCGGCGTGTGGACCGTTCGAGCAAACGAATGCCAAGACGCGTTTCCAGTTCCGCGATACGTCGGGAAATGACCGAGCCGTCGCGCCCCAACTGGCGGCCTGCCGCCGTAAAACTCCCGGTCGCGAGCACCGCGAGAAACGCCTGAACCTGATCCGTTTCGATGCCGTTCATTGATGCACCCCACGCACGAATGTTATGCCGTATGGGTCGATTATAGAGGCGCGTCTTCGCTAGCATGACCTCTGTGCTTAACGAAAAAGGAGCGCACCGTGAAAGCGTATCGACTGAAGGCAGGCAAGCCCTACGAATTGACGTTGACCGATAACGCACTCGAGCCCGTACCGGAAAGCGACGAAGTGCTCATCCGCATTCGCGCGGCGGGACTCAACTATCTCGATCTCATGGTGGCGAACGCGCGCTTCGGCAACGTGGACGCGAGCTTCGTGCCGGGTGCGGATGGCGCGGGCGAGATCGTCGAGGTCGGATCGCGCGTGAAAGGCTGGAAGGCGGGCGATCGCGTGATCGCCGGAATGATCGTGGATTGGGCCGCAGGACCGCTCACGGTAGCGAACGGCGAGCGTCTTCGCGGCGTCACCATGCCGGGCTCGCTCGCGGAATATGCGGTCGTGCCCGCTACCGCGCTCGTCGCCATTCCCGCTGCCATGCCGTTCGTGCAGGCCGCAAGTTTGCCGGTCGCCGCGACGACCGCATGGAACGCCATCGTCGCGGGCAATGTGCGGCCGGGGTCCACCGTGGCGTTGCTGGGTACGGGCGGTGTGAGTCTGTTTGCGCTGCCGCTTGCCAAGGCGGCGGGCGCGCGCGTGATCATCGCGTCTTCATCGGACGAGAAGCTCGCCCGCGCGCGCAAGCTGGGCGCGGACGTCACCATCAACTACCGGACCACGCCCGCGTGGGACGTCGCGTTGCTCGAAGCCACGGAAGGGCGTGGCGCGGATCTCGTCGTGGAAACCGTCGGCGTGGCGACTTTCGAGCGCTCGGTGAACGCGGCGGCAATCGGTGGAACGATCTTCGTCGTCGGGCTGATAGGCGGCGAGGAAACGAAGATGCCCTTGCTCAAGGTCATGGTGAAGACCTTGCGCATTGTCGGTAATCAGACTGGCTCGACGGCCAATCTCGCCGATGCGGTCAAGGCCATCGCACAGTCCCGAATCGAACCGGTGATCGATCGCGTCTTTCCCTTCGATGCCGCGCAGGATGCCTATGCCTATCTCGAATCGGGTGGCCACTTTGGAAAAGTGGTGATAGACGTCACTTGATGCCGGTTGTCGTACAACTAGTCAATCGTAATGCACCTTTTGGCGCTATGTAAGGAAAGCATTCTGTGTGTGAAGGACCGCATGAAACCGGCAGTTCGTAGGGTTTTCACGGACGCGAGGCAAGCAACTGACTTGTATGATGACGTATCTTTACAGATTCGTCGTCAGGTCTCGCGTGCGCGCATTCCTCACGCGCTTCGATAGCACCCAAAGGAGAAGACATGCGATTCCGCTACCGCTGGATAGTCGCCGCGCTGCTGTTCTTTGCCGGCATGCTCAACTATCTGGACCGCGCGGCGCTCTCCGTGGTCGCACCGCTCGTCAAGAGCGAACTGCATATCAACGACGCGCAACTCGGCGTGCTGTTCAGCAGTTTCTTCATCGGATACTGCGTGTTCTGCTTTATCGGCGGATGGGCGGCCGACAAGTTTGGTCCGCGCAAGGTGTTCGCCATTGCTGCCGCGTTCTGGTCACTGTTCTGCGGCGCCACGGCATTCGCGGGCAACTTCGCCACGCTGATGGTGGCGCGCGTCGCGTTCGGTGTCGCCGAAGGCCCAATGGGCACGACGACCAACAAGTCGATCTCGAACTGGTTCCCGCGCAGTGAAGCGGGCCGCGCCGTGGGTCTCACGAACGCTGGTCAGCCGTTGGGCGCCGCCATTGCCGCACCGATCGTCGGGCTGGTCGCTTTGCAGTTCGGCTGGCGTATTTCCTTCGTCGTGATCGCGGTGCTCGGCTTCGTATGGATTGCGTTCTGGTTGCGGTGCTTTCGCGATCATCCGGAAGATCATCCTGCCGTGACGCGCGAGGAAGCCGCGCATATCGCGAGCGACAGGCTCGTGCCGCATCACGCGGAGGGTTCCGCTGAAGCAGGCTCGCAAGCGGGCGTGATGCACTATTTGCTGTCGTTGCCGGTGCTCGGCGTGGCTGCCGCGTTCTTCGCGTTCAACTACGTGCTGTACTTCTTCTTGTCATGGTTGCCGAGCTACTTTACGGACTATCAGCATCTCGACATCAAGCACATGAGCGTGATCGGCATCCTGCCGTGGCTCGGCGCGACGGCGGGCTTCGTGCTCGGTGGCATCATCTCCGACGCGCTCTACAAGAAGACCGGCAACGTGCTCTTCGCGCGCAAGACGGTCATCATTCTGGGACTTGGCGTGGCGGCAATCTGCGTGTTGCTGGTGTCGCGCGTGAGTTCGCTTGCGCCTGCCGTCGCGTTGATCGCGGTGGCGAGTCTCTTCGCTTTCATGACGCCGCAAGCGTGCTGGTCGCTGTTGCAGGACATCGTGCCGCGCGATCGCATTGGCGCAACGGGCGGCTTCGTACATTTGCTCGCGAATCTCGCGGGCATTCTCTCGCCGAGCATTACCGGCTTTCTGATTCAGTACGGCGCGGGTTACTCGTCGGCTTTCATTCTCGCAAGCGCGTTGTCGGCACTCGGCATGCTGGTCTTGTGGGTCGCCGTGCGTGAAACGCAAGTCATGCGGCTGCGTGGCGCGCCAGTCTGAAGTAACAACGAAGGTAGAAGCCAAGCTGACTGGTAAGCGTCGGGCATCGATCTTGCGCCCGATGCTCGAGGCAAAGGGACCTGGCGAACGATGTTCGTCACGCGCACCTGCATCGCGGAGCACCGCTTTCGCCATGCCGCCAGTCACGGAGCATCGCCTTGCCTTCACCCAATTCTTCGATACTCGAACGGCTCGCTCGTTCGCCTCTTCCGGTCTTCGTGCTCATTGCTGTCGCTGGCGGCACGGATGCGCTCGTCATGCTTCACAGCAAGGAATGGCTCGCGGTCTATATGACCGGCGATTCCACCAAGCTGAGTCAGTCGCTTGTTCAAGGCGCGTTCGAAAAGACGATTCCGCTCATCTGCGTCATCGCGTGCTTTCTTGCGTTCACGACGCTTGCCGCGTGGCTTGGAACGCGCTTTCCCCGATGGCGCGCCGCCCTGTCCCTCACGCTCACCGCAATCCTTCTCGCTTGCGCCGTGCCGCTCACGGGCGAGCAGTTCTCGCCGCTCACGACGTGTCTCGTCGCGGCAGGCATGGGCGCGATCAATCAGGCGCTCGCCGATCAGCCGGGCGTCACGTTCATTACGGGTACGTTCATTAGCGTCGGCAGGCAACTCGCTAGCCGCAAGTTCGGCGCGGCTGCGCTCGGCATGCTGCGCTGGATATCGTGGATCGTCGGCGCAGCTGCGGGCACGGTGCTGAATATTCTGTTCGGCCCTGGTGCGCTGGCGGCCATTGCGCTTGCCGCACTCGTCTGCGCACTCACTGCGACCGTGTATGGCAGCACCATGCACGCGGAACGGCTCGCGCATTGATTGCTGTTCGATTCGTCCAGCAATCGTTCAACGATGGAGAAACTACTCATGTCTGGCAACGATACGACTCCCTATTCCGTCACCGGCCCCGGCACCGCCGATGGCCCGAAGCTGCCCGCATCCGGCGAATGGCAAGCGCCCGCGGAGATCGACGTGGGCAGCGTCAAGGACGGCAAGGTCGAGTTCCCGAACTGGAAGGGCGATGCGGACAAGCCATCGCCTCCGCCGCCAGCACCGACATCGCCGGACAAACGTGTTGGCTTTGCAATCGTCGGTCTAGGACGTTTGGCGCTCGAACAGATTTTGCCGGCGTTCGTGAACAGTAAGCACGCGCGGGTTGCGGGGCTGGTGTCGGGCAGTCCAGACAAGGCGCGGGCGGTTGCCGCGCAATACGGCGTGAACGAAGCGGCCGTCCATGACTACGATGACATATCGCGTCTCGCCGACAATCCCGACATTCAAGCGGTATACGTCGTCACGCCTAACGGCTTGCATCTGCCGCACGTCATTGCAGCAGCGAAGGCCGGCAAGCATGTGCTATGCGAAAAGCCGATGGCCAACACCGCCGACGAGGCGCGCCAGATGATCGACGCCTGCGCGAAGGCGAACGTCAAGCTCATGGTGGCTTACCGTTGCCAATTCGAAGTCTTCAACAGTGCAGCGATGAAACTCGTGCAATCGGGCGAGCTGGGAAGGGCGCGCATCATCGAGGCGACCAATGCGCAGGTGCAAGGTCCCGGCGGTCAATGGCGTTTGAGGTCGGCCCTGGCGGGCGGCGGCGCGTTGCCGGATATCGGCTTGTACTGTTTGAATGGCGTGCGTCATGTGCTCGGCGAGGAACCCGTCGAGGTCTATGCGCAGATCGTGAATCCCGCCGATGACGAACGCTATCGGGAAGTGGAGGAAACCATCGCGTTCACGTTACGCTTTCCCTCGGGCGCGATTGCGCAGTGCGCAAGCAGTTATGGCGCGCATGAATCGAAGGATATGCGTATCCGTATGGAAAGAGGCTGGATCGATATCGAGAACGCGTTTGCGTACAAGGGACAGCGCATGCGCATTGCGCGACGCAAGGACGATTTCGAAGTGGTCGAAGAGCAGCGGCTCGAATTCAAGGATCAGTTCATGCTTGAAATCGACCACTTCGCGCAGTGCGTGCGCGATGATCGCCAGCCCGACACACCGGGTGAAGAAGGTCTGCGCGATCAGGTGTTGATGGAGGCGATTTATCGGTCGGCGCTAGAAGGGCGGCCGATTGCGGTGGCCGAGAGCGCTTGAAGATTCGAAGCGCTCTCGCCGCACATCAAAGCGTAGGCGAGAGCGCCAGGTACGGCGTGATATTGCGCATGGCGCGCGCAACGTAGTCTTCTTTTTCGGCCACAGGGGCCACATAATGCAGCGCGCTTTCGGCCGCTTCCACGCCTTCGAATCGCGCAATAACCCAAGCTGCCAGATACTGCGAAGCAAGACAGCCGCCAGCGGTTGCCACATTGCCGTTCGCGAAAAACGGCTGATTCAACACATCGACGCCGGCTGCCTCAACCCACGGCTTCGTCGTCAGATCGGTACAAGCGGGAACACCCCCAAGCAACCCGAGCTTTGCCAGCACGAGCGTGCCCGAACACTGCGCGCCGAGTAACTGCCGCGCCGGATCGAACCGCATCTGCGCCATGAGCGCTGCATTGGCGACGACTTCGCGCGTCAGCAATCCGCTTCCGACGATGACCGCATCCGCGTCACTCGCCTCGCGCAGGGAAATGTGGCCTTCGATTACCACGCCGTTCATCGACTTCACGCGCGTTTCGGGTGTCGCAATCGACACGCGCCAGTGTGGCTTTTTGATGCGATTGAGAATGCCCAGCGCGATGAACGAATCGAGTTCGTTGAAGCCTTCGAACGTGAGAATGGCGATATGCATGATGGCGCACCGTTGAGCGTTTGAATGATCGAATGAGCCGATGCTAAACCAGGAGTCCATTACAATCAAATAATTGTCATGGATACATCTTCGCATGGCCCAGCCCCGCTACAAGACGCTCGTCGATTCCTTGGCCGCCGATATCCGCGCGGGCCGTTTGCGCGCGGGCACGCGCCTGCCCACGCATCGCCAGCTTGCGGCCACGAAGGGCCTCGCTCTCGTCACGGCGTCGCGCGTCTATGCGGAACTCGAAGCCATGGGCCTCGTGCGCGGCGAGACCGGGCGCGGCACTTTCGTGCGGGAAATCTCGCTGCCGCCGGGCCTGGGTGTCGATCAGCACGTGTTGGGATCGGACATGATCGATGTCAACTTCAATTATCCGTCGCTGCCGGGTCAGGCCGAGTTGCTGCGCAACGCCTTGCGCCAGCTCGCCGCTTCGGGCGATCTCGAAAGTCTGCTTCGTTACCAGCCTCACGGTGGCCGTCCGCATGAACGGGCAATCGTGGCGCGACATTTGAAGGCGCGCGGGCTTGCGGTGAGCGCGAACGAAGTGTCCATCGTCAACGGCGCACAAGCGGGGCTCGCGGCGACCGTCGTGGGCTTGCTTCGTCCCGGCGATGTCGTCGCGGCCGATGCATTGACGTATCCCGGCTTCAAGGTACTGGCCGAGGCGCACGGGCTCGAACTCGCGCCGATTCCAACGGCCGGCTCCGGGCCTGATCTGGATGCGCTGGACCACTTATGCAAAACGCGCCGCGTGCGGGCGGTCTACGCCATGCCCACGCTGCACAATCCGCTTGGCTGGGTGATGAGCGCGCATCGTCGCAAGCAACTCGTGGCGATTGCAAGAAAGCACGAGCTTTTGATCATCGAGGACGCCGCATACGCCTTCCTCGTCGACGATCCTCCCGCACCGCTGGCCGCGCTCGCACCCGAGTCGACCGTCTATGTCTCCGGGCTTTCGAAGAGCGTCGCGACGGGCTTGCGCGTGGGTTTCGTGGTGGCATTCGCCGACGCCATGAAAGCGATCGAACGCGCTATAAGAGCGACCACTTGGAACACGCCGGGCGTGATGACGGCAATTGCTTGCGGATGGCTCACCGATGGCACCGTGCGCCGGCTCGAAGCGGAGAAGCGTCGCGACGCGAGGCATCGTCAGGCAATGGCCGCCGACATCCTCGCGGGCATGCGATGCGTCCGTCATCCTGCGTCGTATTTCGTGTGGCTGCCGCTCGCGGAAGAGGTTCGCGCCGATCAGGTTGCAGCGTCACTCATGCGCGAGGGCATTTCGGTGGCAACCGCTGAACCTTATTCGGTTTCGCCGCATGTGCCGCATGCCATTCGGCTGGCGCTGGGTTCCGTCGAGCGCGATGTGCTGCGCGATTCGCTCGAGACAGTGAGGCGGGTGATCGGCGAGTACGCATATTGAAGATGCACCGGCGCGTCAGGGAAACTGCTTGACGTTGAGATCGAACGGCGGGGCATTGCGACTCTTGAGCAGATGCACGAACCTGTCCTGTGTCGCTCGCGCATGCGCGGGCAGATACTTCACGAGCGCCGCGCGGTCCTTGCGCTTCACGATATCGATGATCTTGTCGTGCTCACGCAAGTTCCTGTCGAACTGCAGGTCCTGCTCTTCGGGCGTCGATTCGGCTTCCATCTTGTAGAGATGCACTAAAAGCCGCCGGACATGGCGGTGCGTCGATTGCGCGAACTCATAGAAAAAGCCATTGCCCACGGCCTGATTCATTCGCATGTGGAACTTCTCGTTGAGCGCGGTGATGTTCAGAAACGCGCGCGCCTGAACCTGCGTGACGTATTGCGTCTGAATCGTCGTCAGGTCTTCCGCCAGTCCCGGTTCGAACCGCATCATCTGCGCGAGGATATTCTCGGCTAGCTGATGCGCGACGAGAATCTCGCCGATCTCCTCGAAGTCGAGCCGGCGCACGAAGGTCCCGCCGCGGTTGGGCACGATATTCACGAAGCCTTCCGCGACCAGCCTGTTGATGGCCTCGCGCGCAGGCGTGCGTCCGAGCATGAAGTCGTTCAGCAGCATGGGTTCGTCTATACGGCTGCCCGGCGAAATCGTCAGATCGATGATGCGCGAGCGAATGGCGTTCACGGCCGAATCGGTTTGGCTCATCGAGCTTTCGGCGGCGACGGGTTCGGCTGCATCGAGTATCGATTGCGATGGATCGTCGGATGACACGAGCGCGGCTTTCGCCGACGTCTTGCGCGACACGGTTCTGCCGGCGGTCTTCGCGGCGGCGGTTTTCAGCTTCGGCATAGTCTCTCGTTTTCCCGCCCTGGCGCAGGCGTTCAATTTCGTATATGCGAAGTATATAGGATGTCGGCTATTACGCCTTCGCCTTGCTCAATAACGCTCTTGCGCGCATGAACAACTATTTTTTTGAAAAGTATACGCGACGTATATTCACATGCTAAGGTTGGGTCGTTGCTCATCGACGAGCAATTCGAAGCACCCGGCTTCTTCACTGACGACCCAGGTTCCAAACACATTCTGGCGCTGACCCGGAAGGACCCTGGCACGCCTGCGAACAGGCCGTTCGTGCACGACACACCAATAAAGGAGAACGAGTTGAGCGACGCAATAGAAGGAATCGAAACGCTCGTCGGCCAGAAAGTACGGCGCGACATCAGCCGTCTGGTCGCCTTCGCGAAGGGCAATCTGGCGCGCGCCGCCGCGAGCATTGCGGGACAACGTGAGCCGCATATCGGCATCGTCTGCGGATTTTTCGTGCGTCATGCCGAGCCGCCTTCGCCCGAAACGGACGGGCTCAACGGCATGGCGCAACTGGCAGCGGGTTTTGTCGAAGCGGGCATGCGCGTGACTGTCATTACCGATGCGCCTTGCGCCAAGGCCGCATGGGCCGTGACGCGCGTGTTGCCGGGCAAGGTCGCGCTCGAAGTGGTCGATGTCGACGACACCGCCGTGCGCGATCTGCGCAAGCGCCTCGAAACGGCGGAGCATCCGATTACGCATCTGATCGCCATCGAACGTTGTTCGCTGGGCTCCGACGGGCGCGCGCATCGCGAGCATGGCTGGGATATCTCCGACGACACCGCCGCGCTCGACTACCTCTTCGCCGACGAAGGATGGCAGGCGCCGTGGAAGACCATCGGGATCGGCGACGGCGGCAATGAGATCGGCATGGGCGTGTTGCCGAAAGAGATCGTCGAAACAGACATCCCGAACGGGCCGCTCATCGCCGCGCGCACGCCGGCCGACTATCTGATCGTGTCTGGCGTCGCCAACTGGGGCGCGTATGGCTTGCTCGGCGCGGTCGCGGAGCTGAAGCCGGAGCTGGCACAGCCGCTTCTCGCGCATTTCAACGGCGCGTTCGAGAAGGAGGTGCTGGCGGCGGCCGTGGAGATCGGTCAGGCCATCGACGACAGCCGCGTGGATCGTCCCGGCAAGCTGCAGATGACCATCGACCGGTTGCCGCTGGAAGACCACGTTGCGATCATCGACGGCATTCAGGCGCTCGTCGCGCCTTCGTCTTCGCCGGGCATGGCGCGCTAGGGGGCACGGGCCATGAGACAGGATCTTTCGATCGTATTGCTGCATGCCACGCCGGTCGCGATGGAGCCTATCCATCGCGCGTTCGCAGCGGACTGGCCCGAAGCGCGCTTGAGCAATCTGCTTGACGACGGTCTCACGGCCGCGCGCGCAGCGGACGAGCAACTCACGCCGGCGCTGATGCAGCGCTTCGTGAATCTCGTGCGCTATGGCTACGAATCGGGCGCGGACGCGATTCTCGCGACCTGTTCGGCGTTTGGTCCGGCCATAGAGAAAGCGGATCGCGAGTTGCCAGTGCCGGTCTGCAAGCCGAACGACGCGATGTTTCAGGACGCGCTTGCCTGCGGCAGCCGTCTCGCGATGATCGCGACCTTCGCCCCGGCTGTGCCGACGATGGAAGCCGAGTTCGCCGAGGAAGCCGCGTGCATCAATCCGCAAGCGACGCTCGATACGTTCGTGGCCGCCGAAGCCATGACGAAGCTGCGTGCGGGCGATGCATCGGCACACAACGCGCTCGTGGCCCAGGAAGCCGCCAAGCTGCATGGCTACGACGCGATCCTGCTCGCGCATTTCTCCACTTCGCGTGCGCAGGCGCTCGTGACAGAAGCGGTGCGTGTTCCCGTGTTCGCCGCTCCGCAAAGCGCGGTGCGGCGGCTCAGAAGCCGCCTTGGTCTTTGAGAGAAGGAGCTAACCGATGATCCACGAGACAAGGCCGCTTACGCTCATGAGCACGCTGGCCGTGAAAGGCGCGCTCACGGAAAGCGTGCTGCCCGCCTTCGAGAGGCACCACGGCTTGACTGTGAACGCGACGTTCGATCCTACCAACGTGCTGCTCGAACGCATCGTGCGTGGCGAGCGTGCGAGCGTGATGGTCGCGGTGACCTCCGCCATCGACGATCTCATCGCGCAACGTGTTCTGAGCCCGCGCGGGGCGCGTGCAATCGTGCGCACCGGGATAGGCGTGGCGGTCGCGAGCGATGCGTCTGTGCCGCCGCTTCGCACCGTCGACGAGTTGAAGCGCTGTCTGCTAGCGGCCAAGTCCGTTGCGTATTCACGCAGCGGCGCGAGCGGCGTCTACTTCGCGACCTTGCTCGGGCGGCTCGGAATCGCGCAGCAGATCGACACGAACGCGACCGTCATCCCCAAGGGATTCACGGGCGAATGCGTGACACGCGGCGATGCGGATGTGGCCATTCAACAACTCAGCGAACTTGCGATGGTGTCGGGCGTAAAGATCGCCGGTCCGCTGCCCGAGGAAGTGCAGTCGTACACGTGCTTCTCCATCGCCGCCTTCGCGGGTGCCGACGAAACGCCTGAAACCGAAGCCTTGCTCCTCGCACTCGATTCGCCCGCCGCACGCGATGCCTACGAGAAGTTCGGCCTCGAGTGTCTCGATTAATTCAGCAGCCACAGCCTTCCGCCGGCCATGAACTATCAATTCGATTTCAGCTTCCTGCAGCAGTACTGGGGCGATCTGCTCTACGGCATCTGGCTGACGATACGCATGACCATCGTCGCGACCGTGCCAGGGTTCGCCTTGGGCGTGGCGCTTGCCGTGGGCCGTCTGCATGGCGGCGCCGGTCTTTCGCGTGCCATTCGCGCGTATGTCGAGGTGATCCGCAACACGCCGCTCGTGCTGCAAGTGTTCTGGGTTTTCTTCGGGCTCGCGGCGATCAAGCTGCACGTACCCGCGTTCGAGGCAGCCGTTGCAGCGCTCGTGGTCAACGTCAGCGCCTACACCGCGGAGATCATGCGCGCGGGGCTGGAAGCGGTGCCGCAAGGCCAGATCGAAGCGGCGTCGTGTCTCGCGATGTCGCGGCGGCAAGTGTTGTGGCATGTCGAGATTCCGCAGGCGGTGGAGAAGATGTATCCCGCACTCGTGAGCCAGTTCATCCTGATGATGCTCGCCACTTCCATCATGTCGCAAATATCGGCGGAGGAACTCACGGGCATTGCCGATCTGATTCAGTCGATCACGTTTCGTGGTTTCGAGGCGTACATGGTGATCGCGCTCGCTTATCTGGCGCTCGCCAGCGCGTTGCGCTGGGCGTTGCTTGCGGCAGGCGCGTTCATGTTTCCGCGTCTGGGTCTCGCGGGTGCGCGCGGAGGACGTTCATGATCTTCAACCTCACGGACGCCCAGCTCGCCTACATGCTCAAGGGCACGCTCGCCACCGTCGAATTGTCGGTCGCGGGAGCGGTGGGTGGCGCGATCATCGGCTTGCCCGTGGCGCTCTTGCTCGTGTCGGGACGCGGCATTGCGTTGAGGCTCGGCCGCGCCTACGTCACCGTGATGCAGGGCATTCCGCTGCCTGTCGCGATGTTCGTCGTGTACTTCGGCATCGGGCTCTTCGGCTTCGACGTGTTGCCGGTCATTGCCGCATCCGTCGCGCTCGCCGTCAACGCCGGCGCCTATCTCGCCGAGATATGGAAAGGCGCGATTCTCGCCGTGCCCGCCACGCAATGGGAAGCGGGAGAGTCGCTCGCGCTCTCGTATCTGCAGCGCATGGTGCACGTGATCCTCCCGCAAGCGCTGCGCATCTCGGTGCCACCGACAGTTGGCTTCGTCGTCGCGCTCATCAAGAACACGTCGTATGCGGTCGTCATCGGCATGAGCGAGCTGACCTACACGTCGCGCATGGTCAACAACACCACGTTCGAGCCGTTCGTCATCTTCACGCTCGCGGCTGGCGTGTATTTCATTCTCTGTTATCCCGTGGCGCGCATGAGTGTCCGGCTGGAACGCATGGGACGCTTCGGTGCGAGACTCGGCAAGGATTCGACGCAATGAACAACATCGTCACTTTCAAGGGCGTGCGCAAGGCTTACGGTTCGACCGAAGTGCTGAAGGGTATCGATCTCGATGTGCGCAAGGGCGAAGTCGTCGCGCTCATCGGCCGCTCGGGGTCCGGCAAGAGCACGGCGCTACGCTGCGTGAACGGCCTCGAACGCATCACTGGCGGAACGCTGGAAGTATGCGGGCACAAGCTCGGCGATACGGAAGTGGACCTGCGCGCATTGCGGCTCGACGTGGGCATCGTGTTCCAGAGCTACAACCTGTTTCCGCATCTGACCGTCAAGCAGAACATCACGCTCGCGCCGCTCAAGGTGCGCCGTCTCGCGCGCGCCGCCGCTGAAGAACTCGCGGCACACGTGCTCGATCAGGTGGGACTCGGCGCGCGTGCATCGGCGTATCCGCATGAACTCTCGGGCGGTCAGCAGCAACGCGTGGCGATTGCGCGTTCGCTCGCCATGCAACCTGCCGTGATGCTGTTCGACGAAGTGACATCCGCGCTCGATCCCGAACTCACCGGCGAAGTGCTGCGCGTGATGGAACGGCTTGCGCGCGATGGCATGACCATGCTGATCGTCACGCACGAGATGGCGTTTGCGCGTTCGGTCGCGCAGAAAGTGGTGTTTATGAACGACGGCGTGGTTTGGGAAGCGGGTAGCGGCGCGATGCTCGAAGCGCCCAAAACCGCCGAGCTTCAAGTTTTCGTAGGCAACGGGCTGTAACCCTTTTACTCATCAACCTTTGAACCAGAGGCACGCGAAATGAACCTGAAGCGCGGCTGGACCCGATTCCTTGCAATGACCTTGACCTTATGCGCGCTTAATAGCGCGGCCAGCGCCGACACGCTCGCCGACATCAAGTCGCGCGGCAGCATCAACGTGGGTATCGACTTCACACATCCTCCTTACGGCATGATCGACGCGAACGCCGTGCAGACCGGCACCGACCTCGATATCGCGCGCCTGATTGCGAACGACCTCGGCGTGAAGCTGAATATCGTCCCCGTGAACGGACCCAACCGCATTCCGTTCTTGCTGACGGGCAAGGCGGATATCGTCGTTGCGTCGTTCTCCGTCACCGATGAACGCAAGAAGGTGATCGGCTTCAGCCGCCCGTATGCCACCGAGCCGATCTTCGTCGTCGCGCCGGGCAAGAACACGCTGAAGGATGTCGAGAGTCTTGCCGGCAAGACGGTGGCTACGGCGCGCGGCACCACGGCCGATCTGGATCTCGTTGCGGCGATCAAGGACAAGGGCGTGAAGGACGTGAACATCGTCCGCTATCTGGACGAGGCCACCGAGCGTACGGCGGTGTCGTCGGGTCAGCAGAGCATCTTCGTGGCTGCGCTTGCCGATGCGCTTGCCGTCAAAGAGACGAGCCCCGCATCCAACTTCGAGTATCAGTTCCAAGTGGCCGAAGACCCGCTCGCCATCGGCCTCAAGCGAAACGATGCCGCCATGCAAGGCTGGCTCGATACGTGGGTTGCGAGCAATCTTCAGAACGGCAAGCTCAACGCGGTCTGGAAGAAGTATTTCGGAATCGACATTTCGCGCAGCGTTTATTGAACGGGCGGTGACATGAATTCATCGAATGCTTCCACCCTGCTCACGCCGGTACGGCTATTCGGCAATCTTGCGTTCGTAAGCGGACAGCTTCCGCGCGAGGCGGGCGAACTGAAGTATCGCGGCAAGGTAGGCGAAGAGATTGCGATGCCCGACGCCGAAGCCGCGGCCGCGCTTTGCGCGCATGCGTGTCTCGCGGCGCTGGAGCGCGCGCTCGGCTCGCGCGAGAAGATCGCGGCCGTGCTCAAGTTGACCGGCTTCGTTGCCTGCTCGCCGGACTTCACGGCGCAGGGCAAGGTGATCGACGCGGCCTCGCGCGTACTCATCGACGCGCTGGGCAGCGAAGTCGGCGGCCACGCACGCAGCGCGATCGGCGTGCAGCAGCTTCCGCATGGCGCGCCGGTGGAAGTCGAGCTGATCGTCGGACTGAAGTGATGCAGACATCGAACGGTACTTCGCTCAGGTTCTGCGCGAACCTCAAGTGGCTCTTTACGGAGCTGCCCTTTCTCGAACGCTTCGAGGCGGCCGCAAAGCAGGGCTTTAGCGCGGTCGAGTACGCGTCGCCTTATGAGTTCGAGCCTGCGATTCTCAAGGCGAAGCTCGATGCCACGGGGCTTCGGCAAGTGCTGATCAACACGCCCGCCGCGCCGCCTGGAAGTATCGGCGGTAACGGGTTCGGATGCATTCCCGGCGAACGGGCGCGGTATCGCGATGGCGTGTTGCGTGCGCTGCATTACGCGTCGGCGCTGAAGTGCGGGCTCATTCACGTGATGGCTGGACTTGCGCCAGGCGGCGTGCCCGTTGAACAGGCGCGCGATACGTTGCGCGAAAATCTCGCATGGGCTGCGGATGCGGCGCGCGATAGCGGCGTCACGCTGCTGCTCGAATGCCTCAATCAGATCGACGTACCAGGCTACGCTCTGCGCAGCCTCGAAGATACGCATGCGTTGATGAAGGAGATCGCGCAACCTAAGGTGCGCCTGCTTTTCGATGTCTATCATTGCCGCATGAGCGGCCTCGATGTCGTCGAGCAATTCGCCTTGTACGCGCCCGACGTCGCGCACATTCAATTCGCCGACGCACCCGGCCGCCACGAACCCGGCACCGGCGACATGCCGTGGAACGAGTTGATCGCGAGTATCCGGGCGCAGGGTTACGAAGGCTGGATTGGCTGCGAGTATCGGCCTCGTGAATCGACGGTCGCGGGGCTCGGGTGGCTCAATGCCTTCAAAGGAGCACCCTAGCGCTTGAATATCGCTTCCAGGTCCACTTCCTCCTCGACCACATCCAGATTGAGCGCGCTTTGAATGTGATCGAGGTGATGCAGCATCAACTCCGCCGCCTTGTCGCCGTCGCCCTTGGCGATGGCATCGACGATAGCGGTGTGTTCATCGGCGCGGCAACTCGACGTTATCGGCGCGTTATAAAGCAGGATGACGAGGCACGTCAGTGTCGATAGTTCGCGCACGCTGCGCGTGAACGACGAGTTACCCGCGAGCGTCGCCACGAGATTGTGAAATTCGCCCGAGAGCCGGATGACCGCGCGCTTGTCCGAACGCTCGCGCGCGTCCATTTCGAGCCGCAAGTGCTCGCGCATTTGCGCGAGCTTGTCAGGCGTGATGCTGCGCGTGAGCCGCGCAATGACCGCGGGTTCGATCACCCTGCGCGCTTCGAAAACATCGCGCGCCTGGTCCACCGAAGGCTTCGCGACGAACCAGCCTTTCTTCGGATACACCTCGACGATCTGTTCATAGGCAAGCCGGCTCAACGCGTCGCGCACGCGTGCCCGGTTCACGCCGAAGATACTGGCCAGACGTTCTTCGGCGAGCTTCGTGCCGGGCACGAGCCGATGCTCCAGTAGTGCGACGTAGATCTGTTCGTAAATCTCTTCGCTGGTGTTGTCGCCGTCGCCTGTCTTGCGGGGCTTGAGTTTCTGCGTTTCGCCGACGGTTTTTAGCATGTGCCGCGTCTGATGGATTGCCGCATGTCGAAAGAGACATGCCGATGGTCAGGCTCGCTTCGCCCGACCGCTTACCGCACGAACGGATGTTCCTTGATCCAATGGTTCGCAATGTCGATACGCCGCGTGACCCACACGTCCTCGTGCTTCATCACATGATCGAGGAAACGCTGGAGACCCGCCGCGCGCGCCGGATGACCGATGAGCCGCATATGCAGCCCGACCGACATCATCTTCGGTTGTGTCGCGCCTTCGCTATACAACATGTCGAAGCTGTCGCGCATGAATTCGAACCACTGATTGGCCGTGCCTACCGACCCGGCGAACTGACCGTCGTTCGTGGTCAGCGAGTAGGGTATCACCAAATGCGGCTGGCCCTGAACCACCTTCCAGAAGGGCAATTCATCGCCGTAGTAGTCGGAATCGTAGAGAAAGCCGCCTTCCTCGACGAGCAGCCTTCGCGTGTTTACGGAAGGCGAATAGCGGCAATACCAGCCGTACGGACGCTCGCCCGTCGTGCGCTCAAGCGACTCGATCGCGCGGCGAATATGCTCGCGTTCCTCTTCCTCGCTCAGGTCGTAATGCTTGATCCAGCGCCAGCCGTGACTGCACACGTCGAAGCCTGAATGGCGTATGGCTTCCGCTGCCTGCGGATTGCGTTCGAGCGCCAGCGCGCAGCCATACACGGTGAGCGGCAGGCCGCGCTCCCGAAAGAGCCGCATGAGGCGCCAGAACCCCACGCGGCTGCCGTATTCGAAGAGACCTTCGGCTGCAAGATCGCGGCCGCGCACGCCGGAGTTCAAGCCGTGCGATTCGGTGAACCAGGTCTCGGTGGCGGCTTCGCCATCGCCGATGGAAGGCTCCGAGCCTTCCTCGTAATTCATCACGAAGTTGATGGCGATACGCGCGTTGCCCGGCCATCGCGCGTGGAGTGGATGCGCGCCATAACCGATGAAATCGCGATCGAGATCCATGCTGCACTCCTGTGTCGTGTCGTGGTGTTTCGAAAGGATGAGCGGGCTCAAAGCATCACGTCGCCGCCATTGGGCGAGAGCGTCTGACCGATGAAATACGCGCCGCCCGTTTCCGATGCGAGCAAGAGCGCGGTGGGCGCGATCTCGCCGGTTTCACCGAAGCGGCCGGCGGGAAGCTGCGCGAACTTCATCGCGCGCCATTCGTTTGTGAAGCTCGCGAGCATCGCGGTTTCGACGGGGCCCGGCGCAATGGCGTTGACGGTCACGCCGTGCGGCGCGCCTTCGTAGGACAGCGCGCGCGTGAAGCCGACCACGCCCGCCTTCGACGCGCAATAGTGGCTCATGTCGTACGTGCCCTTGTACGCGAGTTGCGAGGCGATGTTGATGACGCGGCCGTACTTCTGCGCGATCATGTCCGCGAAAAACTGCTTGGTGACGAGGAACGTGCCGCGCAGATTCACGGCCATCATGCGGTCCCATTCGTCGATGGACAGATCGACGAACGGCGTCTCGCCGCTGATTCCCGCCGCGTTCACGAGAATATCGACGGGGCCGAGATGCTCGCGGCTCCATGCGTTCAGGCGCGCGACGGCATTGGCATCGGTGACGTCGCATTCGGTCACGGCGGCTTCTGCACCGCTGGCGGCGAGTTCGTCGGCGAGTGCTTGCGCGCCGGCTGCATCGCCGATATGCGAAATGCCGACCTTTGCGCCCTGAGCCGCGAACAGTTGCACGATGGCGCGGCCGATACCCGTGTTGCCGCCGGTCACGAATGCCGTGCGGCCCTTCAGCGAGAACGATTCCATGCTGATGCTCCTCCTTGATTCGATCATGCGGTTTCGGCCGATGTTTCGGCGAGCCATTGCGCGTAAGCGCGAATGCCCGCTTCGAGATCGAGGCGCGGCCTGTAACCCAAGTCCGTGGCCGCCGCCGAAATGTCGAAGCGTTCCTGATTCTCGTCGAGCGGATCGGGACCGGGCGCGAGTTCGATATCCGCGCCGGGCATCACGCGGCGTACGATATCCGCCACTTCGCCGAGCGTCGCGCGCACGCCACCGGTGATGTTGTAGGTGCGGCGCGGCAGCGACGGCGCATCGAGCGCGGCGACGAGCGCGGCGGCGGCATCGTCGACATGAATGTACTGGCGATGAAAGTCGAGGCCGAACGGCACGTGCGTCGGCTGCTTCGTCATGGCGTCGGTAAGCATGCGGCGGATCATGCAGTCGGTCGTGCGATGCGGGCCGTACACCCACGACAGCCGCAGACTCACGCCATCCACGCCGTATTGCCGCGCGTAGGCGCTGACGAGTTGCTCGCCGCAGACCTTGCTCGCGCCGTAAAGACTGGCGGGCGCGAGCACGACATCTTCGGGGACGGGACCAGGCGGCGTATCGCCATAAGCGCTCGTCGACGAGCAATACACGAAGCGGCGCGCGCCATGTATGCGCGCTATTTCCAGCATATTGGCCGTGCCGCCGATGTTCACGTCGAACATGGCGGCGGGGTTATCGCGCGCGACCATCGGCCCGGAAAACGCACCGCAATGAATGACGCCCGACACGCCGCCGCGCGCCAGCGCATGCAGTCCGTGCACGTGGCGCAGATCGCATTCGGCGACGGTGACATCGTCTATGCGCAACCCGCCGCTGCGATCCATCGCGACGACTTCATCGCCACGCGCGTTTAAAAGCCGGACCACCGCGCGGCCCACGAGCCCCGCCGCGCCCGTTACGATGATTCTCTGCGGCACGCTCATTGTCTTTCTCCCGCGACATCGAGATGGTGAACCGTCTTTGCGACTTCCTCTATCGGCAACTCGGCCTTCAGGAGCTTGCGCGTGTACTCTTCGACCGGCCGCTCGAATACGGTTTCAGCCTCGCCAGTTTCGATGATCCTGCCGTTGCGCATGACCGCGACATAGTGCGCGAGCGAGCGCACGGAGTTCAGATCGTGCGTGATGAACAAGGCGGACAAGCCCATCTCTGCCTGCAGGTTACGCACGAGGTCGATGATCTGCGCACGCACGCGAATATCGAGCGCGGTCGTGCATTCATCGAAGACGACGAAGTCGGGATTGGCCGCGAGCGCCCGCGCAATGCCCACGCGTTTCTGTTCGCCCGCCGTCAACTCATGCGGATACGCAGTCGCGCGCCGTCGCGACAGATTCACGAGATCGAGCAGATGCAGCACGCGCGCCTCGCGGTCGGCGCGCGTGAGCTTCTCGCCGAGCGCGAACGGCTCTGCAATCAGATCGCGGACCTGCCAGCGCGGATTGAGCGATACATAAGGCTCCTGGAAGACCATCTGCATGCGCCGCCGCACGGCCCGGAACGCGCGCTCCGACAGATCGAGCGTGTTCACGCCATCGAAGCGAATCACGCCGGAGTCCGCATCGAGCAGACGCAACAAGCATTGGCCGGTCGTCGTCTTGCCCGAGCCGCTTTCGCCGACGAGCGCGAGGGTTTCGCCCTTCGCGATGGCGAAGGACACATCGTCGATCGCGCGCACGACGGCATGATTGCGGTCCGAGACGAAGGTCTTCACCAGGTGTTCGACTTCGAGCAAAGGACGGCGCGCGGCGGCCTTGTCGGCGTCCGTGCGCAGATCGGGTTCGCGCGGCGCGGGGCGCGCTTTCGCGGCATCGAGCAACTCGCGGCTGTACGGTTCTTGCGGGCTGCGCAGAAAAGGTCCGACCGAAGCGAGCTCGATCAGCCGGCCGTCTTTCATGATCGCCACGCGGTCGCAATAGTTGGCGACAACGCCGAGATCGTGCGTGACCATCACGACGCCGAGGCCCAGATCACGGCCCTTCTGCGCGAGCAGATCGAGCACCTGCAACTGGATTGTCGCGTCGAGACCGAGCGTGGCGTCGTCGGCGAGCAAGACCTTGGGCTGGGCGATCAACGCCATCGCAATGACCACGCGCTGCGCCATGCCGCCCGATAGTTCGTGCGGATAAGCATGCGCGCGCGCTTCCGGATTCACGATCCCCACTTGCTTAAAGAGTTCGATCGCCTCGCGCCACGCCGCCTGCCGTCCAATGCGTTTATGCACGCGCAACACGCGCACGATCTGCGCGCCGACCGTCTCCACCGGATCGAGCAGCATCTTTGCATTGGTGCCGATCAGCGCGACCTCGCCGCCGCGAAAGCGCCGCTTCTCGCGCGCGGGCATGTCGAGCACGGATTGCCCCGCGAGCATCACCCGCCCGCCGTCGATGTGTCCGCCCTCCGGCAACAGGTCGATGATCGAGCGCGCCAGCACCGACTTGCCCGCGCCGGTTTCGCCGACGATGCCGAGAATCTCGCCCTGGCGCAGCGTGAAGCTCACTTCATCGAGAACGCGGCGGGCGGGAGTCTCGCCGAACGAGACGGTGAGCCGTTCGACTTCCAGCAGCACGGGTCGCGAAGACGCGTTCATTGCTCACCTCGCGAGACGGGTTCCGCAATACGTTTGACGGCATCGCCGAGAATGGCGAAGGTCAGCACGGACACGATGATGGCAAGGCCCGGAAAGAGCGCCGCCCACCACACGCCGAGAATCATTTGCTGCGCGCCGTTGGCAACCATCAAGCCCCATTCGGGCGTCGGCATGCGCACGCCCGCGCCGACGAACGAAAGACCCGCGGTTAGAAGAATCGCCATGCCGATGCTGATCGAAACCTGCACGATGGCCGGCGTGATCGCGTTCGGCAGAATGTGGCGGAACATGATGCCCGCGTCCGTCGCGCCGCTGCAACGCGCCGCGCTGATGAACGGGCGGTCGCGCAACGAGAGCACTTCGGCGCGGATCAGGCGCGCGAACATCGGAATGAAAAGCACGGCGAGCACGATCGCCACGTTCCAGATTTCCTGGCCCATGACAGACACCAGCGCCATGCCGATAACGAACACCGGAAACGACTGAATGAAGTCGAACACGCGCATCACGAGTGTGCTCAACGTATTCCGGTAGTAGCCGATGAAAAGACCAATCGGCACGCCGATCACGAAGGCAATCGCCACCGCCGTCACGCTGATCAGCAGGTTGATGCGCGTTGCATAGATCACGCGCGAGAGAATGTCCATGCCTGATACATCGGTGCCGAACCAGTAGTGCCACGAAGGCGCCTTCAGAATGTTGGACGGGTCCGCTTCTATTGGCGAATGCGGCGCGATGAGCGGCGCGAATACGATCAGCACGATCTGCAACACGAGCAGCGCAAGCCCGAAGATCAGCGCTTTGTCGAGACGCTGGCGAAAAGCGGAGAGCGCGTTCATCGGTTTCATATTTCGATCCTCGGATCGGCGAGTCCGTAGAGCACGTCCACCGCCGTGTAGACGAGCAGAATGAAGGCCGCCGCGACGAGCACGAAACCCTGCAACGCGGGATAGTCGCTGTTCATGACGGCCTGCACCGCGTATTGCCCGAGGCCGCCCCACGCGAAGATGGTCTCCACGAGCACGGCCGCGCCAAGCAGGAAGCCAAACAGAAAACCGATCATGGTGATGATGGGCGGCAGGCTGTTGCGCAGCGCGCTTCGCACGAGCATGGGCTCGGAAAGCCCGGACGCGCGCGCATGGCGGATGAACTCGCTGCGATAGATGCCCTCGAAAGTCGAACGCGTGAGCTTCATCAGGCCGCCCATGTTGACGATGGTGAGCGTGAGCACCGGCAGCCACAGATGCGCGACCGCCGAGCGCCACGCTTCCCAGTCCCCGGCAATCACGCTGTCGATGGTGTAGAAGCCGGTGACGGTGGGCGGCGGCGTGACGAATGAATCGACGCGCCCGAATGGCGCGGGCGCAATGCCCGCCATATGAAAGAGCGCGTAGATGAGGAGGAGCCCGACCCAGAAGTCCGGTATCGCGCCGGCGGCAAGTCCGTAGACGCGGCTCGCGCGATCCACCAGTCCGCCCGGTCGCACCGCCGAGGTCACGGCGATTCCAACGCCGAGCACGACGGTGAGGATCATCGAATAGGTGATGAGTTCGAGCGTGGCGGGCACGCGTTGCAGCAGATCCACGGTGACGGGGTTCGAGGTGAACATCGAGGTGCCGAGGTCGCCGTGCATCAACGCGACGAGATAGCCGCCGAATTGCGACCACACCGTGCCGTTGAGATGCAGCTTCTCGCGCAACGATGCAATGGCGTCTGGCGTCGCCATGTTGCCGAGCATGAGCAACGCGGGGTCGCCCGGCAGGAGGCGGATCAGCAGGAAGGTCGCGAACATCACGCCGAACATCTGCGGGATGAGAATGCCGATCCGCGCGACGACGATGCGAAGCGGTCGCGGCGCCGAACGCCACGCGGTGAAGAGGGACATCGCGAACTCCTTCAGGATGATCGCGCCGCGAAGACGCCGCCGGCTTGCGCGGCGGCGTCACGGCGTCAGGACCTCAGTTCTTGGAAAAGTCGTACCAGGTATTGCCGTTGGTCGTGTTCCAGCTATAGCCCTTGATGTTGGCGCGCGTGGCAAGCTGATAACCCGGATTGATGAGGAACACCCACGGTGCTTCGCCCATCACGAGTTGCTGCACGCGCTCCATCGAAGTCTTGCGCTTGGCTTCGTCGGTCATCGAAAGACTGTCGTTGATGAGCTTGTCGACTTCCGCATTCTTGTAATGCGAATAGTTGATGAGCGACGCGCTGTTGAGCCAGAGATTCGTCACGTACGCGGCATCCGGCACGATAGCCATGTCGCGGAAGAAGTACATGGGAATGGTGCCCTTCGAATAGCGCTCGACGAGCGTCGATGCAGGCAGCTTCTGCAATTCCACGTCCACGCCGATCTTCGAGAAAGCCGTCTTCAGGATGATCGCCAGTTCTTCCTCGGTCTGGTCGCCGGTGGGATAGCCCAACTGCGTTTTGAAGCCCTTCTCGTAGCCCGCTTCCTTCAGCAAAGCACGCGCTTTGTCGAGGTCCTCGGTGTAGTGGTAGTACTGATCCGTGTACGCGGGATAGATCTCCGATACCGGGCTTTTGGTGGGCCGCGCCGTGCCGTAGAACACGGACTTGAGGATCTGCTCGCGCGGCACCGCGTAGTTCAGCGCCTGACGCACCTTGTCGTTGTTGAAGGGCGCAACGGCGTTGTTCATTTCCACGCGCTGAATGTAATTGCCGTAGACCTTCCATACTTTCACGCCGGGCATTTTTTCGAGCGTGGCCTGTTCGCGCGGCGCGAGCCATTCGGCCACATCGACGGCGCCCGCCTGCAACGCCGCGAGACGGTTGGCCGACGTCGGCATCTCGCGGAACACGATACGCGTGAGCTTCGGCGCGCCGCGATAGTAGTTCTTGTTGCTCTCGTAGACCACTTCCTGGCCGGGCGAATACTTCGTGACCTGATACGGCGCGAACGATGCCGAATGGCTCGCGAGCCAGCGCGATCCCCACGGGTCGTCCGGCGTGATGTGCTTCTTGATCTCGACCGAATCGATGATGCCGAGATCGTTGTTCACCCACAGCCGTTCGATCAGCGGCGACGAACCCGGCAGCGTGACCTTCACCGTGTGGTCGTCTATTTTCTTGAAGGCCGTGTCGAAGTCGGTGATCTTCAGCACCTGCGTCATGTACCAGCGGAACGTCGCCTTCAGATTCCAGCCGCGCTGGAAGGTCCACATGACGTCGTCGGCGGTGAGCGTGTTGCCCGCATAGCTCTTGACGCCGGGGCGTAGATGGAAGGTGATCGAAGTCTTGTCGGGCGAAGTCTCCCAGCTTTCAGCGAGCGCACCCTTGAGCTTGCTGAAGTCCTCGACGGTCACGCCGTTTTCACCCGGCTTCATCTCATAGGTGAGCAAGCGTTCGAACACGTTGCGGCGCGCCTCGTGACTGGCTTCGGTCGGCGGATATTCCTGATCCAGCGACTCCGGCGTGCGCGGCCCGGCCACGACCAGAACCGAATTGTTGTTCTGCGCGAAAACGGGCATGGCAAGCGCGCCGATGCCGAGCGCGGCGGCCGCCGCGATAAGCCGCGCAAGCTGGATGGAACCCGCTCGCGTCAATGCGGACGCGGGCTTGGCGTCGTAGGTTTGCGACATGACACGCTCCTTGCGTGAAGATGAGACCGGTGGAATCGGATGGAACCGTTGATGCGAACTCGAAACAGACGCGTCGCGCTTCATCGCGCCGCGCGGCCGGCAGGTTTGGCCGGAACGATGGTGGGCAGGCCGCGCGGCAAGAAGCGTCCGCGTCCCGGCGTGCCGAAGTAGCGCCTTCCGTCCCACACGACTTCGCCGCCCGCGATGGTGTAGGCCGGCCAGCAATCGAGCGAGCGGCCTTCGTATGGCGTGTAATCGACGGCGTGATGCAGCATGGCGTTGGTCAGGCGCACGGGGTCGTCGGGATGCTCGTCCCAGATCACGAGATCGGCATCCGAACCGATCGCGATGGTGCCTTTGCGCGGATGCAGCCCGTAGGTCTTCGCGGGGTTGGTCGCGGTGAGTTCGACGAAGCGGTTGATCGAGATGCGCCCGGTCATCACGCCTTCGGAATAGAGCAGCGGCAGTCTCGTTTCAATGCCCGGAATGCCATTCGGAATATACGGAAACGCGACTTCTTCGCCGCCCGGCTTCTTGCCCGTGGGACTTTCGAAGGAGAAGGGTGCGTGGTCGGACGAGAACACGGTGAACGTGCCGTCCGCGAGCGCACTCCAGATCGCTTCCTGACTATCGCTGTCGCGCGGCGGCGGACTGCACACACAGCGCGCGCCTTCGTAGCCGTCGTCCATGCCGAGGTCCTCGGCCGTGAGAAACAGATATTGCGGGCAGGTCTCGGACAGCACCTTGAGGCCGCGGCTTCGCGCCCATTGAATCTGCTCGACCGCGTCGCGCGCGGAGACATGCACGAGCAGCATTGGCACGTTGACGAGTTCGGCCAGGCTGATGGCGCGATGCGTGGCTTCGCGCTCCACGAGCATGGGACGCGAGGCGGCGTGATAGCGCGGCGCGGTGAGACCCGCGTCGAGCAGGCTTTCGGTGAGCCACGCAATGCACTCGCTGTTTTCCGCGTGGATCATCGCCATGGCGCCGTGTGCGCGGGCCAGCGCGAGCAGCCGCAGAATCTGGCCGTCGTCGAGCTTCATGTCGTCGTAGGTCATGTAGATCTTGAACGACGTGTAGCCCTCCGCGATGAGCTGCGGCAACTCATTCGCCATGACGTCCGGCGTCGGGTCCGAGACGATCAGGTGAAAGCCGTAGTCGATGCTCGCCCGTCCTTCCGCGCGCCGGTGATAGTCGTCTACGGCCGCGCGCAGCGTTTGCCCTTTTTGCTGCGCCGCGAACGGGATGATCGTCGTGGTGCCGCCGCAGGCCGCCGAGCGCGTGCCGGACTCGAAGTCGTCGGTCATGCGGGCGGGCGGCGCGATGGGCTGATCCAGATGGCAATGCGCGTCGATGCCGCCGGGCGTGGTGATGCGGCCTTGCGCGTCCACTTCACGCTTGCCCGCGCCGAGCGACAAACCCATCTGCACGATGCGGCCGTCCTTCACACCTATGTCGGAGAGGAACGTATCGCTTGCGGTGGCAACTTGGGCGTTGCGAATCACGAGGTCGAATTCTGCGTCCATGCATGCTCCGGTGTAGCGGGCGTTGTTGACATGTTCAAGTAAACTACACCGAAAAATATCGTGTCAAAAATACTTTTGTTGTTAACAACGTTGTTGACTAGATTCCTAGCCGATCAGCGGCAACGCGCGCCGGGACGTTCAACGGTCCGGGCGCGCGTGGTTTTGTGAGGAAGGAAGGGTTTGAAGCGGAGGGCGTTGAGTCTTACCGATCAAAGCGGACTAAATGCCGCGAGTTCCCCGACGTAACGCTTGGCCAGCGGCCGTGCGAATTCCCCGCGCTTGGCGGTATTGAGCTTCAACGTGACGAGCGCCTCGCACCACTTGAGCGCGGCCGTCACACCGTCGATGACGGGCACGCCCAGCGTGTCCTGCAACTCCGCGCACAGATCGGCCATGCCCGCGCAGCCCAGCACGATCGCCTCGCTGCCGTCTTCGTCGAGTGCGCGCCGGCATTCTTCGAGGATCGTGGCGCGCGCGGCCGAACCGGGCGTTTCGAGTTCGAGCACGGCGAGTTCGGTCGCGCGCACGTTGCGGCAAAAGCGCTCCATGCCGTAGCGCTGCGCGAGATGCCAGGCAAGTCCGCGCGTGCGTCCGAGCGTCGTCACCACGGAAAAGCCCGGCGCAAGCACGCTCGCGGCATGCATCGCCGCTTCCGCGATGCCTATTACCGGTCCGCGCGCGAGTTCGCGTGCGGCGTAGAGGCCGGGGTCGCCGAAGCAGGCGATCACGTACGCGTCGCAGCCTTCTTGCTCGCCGCGCGCCACTTCCATGAGGAGGCCGGGCGTGGCGAGCGCATCGTCGTAATGGCCTTCGATCGAAGGCGGGCCCATTGTCGGACTGACCGCCACGACTTCCGTGCCGGGCGAAGCGACCGCGCGCGCGCAGCGGGCCATCGCGTCGGTCATGCCTTGCGTCGTGTTGGGATTGATGAGCTTGATGCGCATGACTTCCTTTCGTTCGATTCGTGGTCTGAACTCAAGCGCCGCCCAAAAGCCGGGTCAGCGCGAGCGCGACGGTCTTCGTCGCAATACGCATGTCTTCGAGCTTGACGTGCTCGTCCGCGCGATGTCCGTTCGCTTCCAGCAGCGTGCGCGGCCCCGCGCCATAGATCACGGTCGGCACGCCCGCTTCGCAATAAAGGCGCGCGTCGGTATAGAGCGGCACGCCTTCGGCCGGTATGTCGATGCCCATGATCGTGAGCGCCGCGTCCTGCAACGCGTGCGTGAGACGTTCCGCGCCCGGCAGCGTGCGCATGGGCGTCGCGGCCAGCACTTCGCGCGTGGTGATGGTGATGCCCGGCAGTTCGCGCGCCGCATCGCGCACGACGCTTTCCAGGCGTTCACGCGCGCGCGCCGGATTTTCCTCGGGCACGATGCGCCGGTCGAGCCGCAGTTTCACGCGGTCGGGCACGACATTGGTGTTGATGCCGCCTTCGATCAGCCCGACGACGAGCGTCGGATGCTCGATACCGGGCGTGGCCGAGCGAATCTCCTGCAACTCGCGCCGATGCGCATACAGCGCGTTCAGCACGACGGTCGCGGCTTCGAGCGCGTCGTGTCCGGTATCGGGCCGCGCCGCATGCGCCGACTTGCCGCTCACCGTGACTTCCAGATGCAGGCAGCCGTTGTGCGCAACCGTGATGGCGTAGCTGAAGCCCGCGCAGATGGCGTAATCCGGCTTGACGATGCCTTCGGCAAGCAACCATCCCGGCCCGAGCAGACCGCCGGTTTCCTCGTCGTAGGTGAGATGCAGCTCGATCGTGCCTTTGAGGTCAACGCCGCTTTCGACCAGCGCCTTCAACGCGAACGCATACGTGGCGAAATCCGACTTCGATACCGCCGCGCCGCGCCCGTACAACGCGCCCTCGCGAATCTGCGCGCCGTACGGGTCGCTCGACCATCCCTCGCCGGGCGGTACCACATCGCCATGCGCGTTGAGCGCGATGACAGGTCCAACGCCAAAGCGTTGCCGCACGACGAGATTCGTGACGCTCTGCATGCCCGCCGCCTCGACGAGCGTTTGCGGCACCGCGTGACGTTCGACTTCGAAGCCGAGCGCTTCGAGCAGCCCGGCAGTCATGTGCGCGTGCTGCGCGCAGTCGCCGGGCGGATTGTCGGAAGGCTTGCGCACGAGCGCCGCGAGAAATTCCACTTGCGCTTCGAAGCGCGTATCGATCGATTGTAAAAGCGCCTGCACGTTTGGTCTCCGCATCAGATGCGCGACGACGGCGCGTAAAACGGCTCGCGCGGCGTCTCGCTTTCGCCGGTCAGATAGCCATCATAGAACGCCTTGACGTGCGGGAACACGGCGCGCCCCAATTCGCGGCGCGCGGTCTCTTCCAGGCTGCGCGGCTGCGAGAGCGTACGCGCGATGTCTTCGAGCACCGCATCGCGATCCATACGCGTGAAGCGGCCTTCGCGATACACCACTTCGCCACCGATCATCACGGCATCGACGGCATTGGTCTTGGCGCGCATCATCAACGCGTCGAGCATGGGAATGTCGTCGTCCTGATACGGCCACGTCGCGGTCTTGTAGTTCATCAGCACGAGATCGGCGAGACGCCCCTCTTCGAGCCTGCCGATACGCGCGCCGAACGGCGTCGTACGCGCGCCGTCCTCGCTTGCCATCTTGAGAATCTGCGGGCATGTCGGCACGTCGTCGTCCATGCCCGGCGTGCGGTGAACGTTGAGCGCAAGACGCATCTCCTGAAGCATGTCGCGATCTTCGTTGATGCCCGCTTCGTCGAGCCCCATGCCGACCGTCACGCCATGCCGCGCAAACGCGTTAAGCGGCGCGACGCCGCTGCGCAGCCGGAAGTTCGAACTGCAGTTATGGCAGATGCAGGTGCCCGTATGCGCGATGGTCTCGATGTCCGCCTCGGTGAGCCAGACACCGTGGCCGAGCGTGAGCGAAGGACCGAGCAGGCCCAGATCGTTCAGATGGCCGACTGCCGTCTTGCCCGAGCGACGCCGCGCATATTCCTTTTGATACGCGGTTTCGACCAGATGCATGTGCATGGGCACGCCGTGCCGTGCCGACTTCTCCTTGAGCGCGAGCAGCGTGTCGTCGCTGCACCAGTGAAGGTTGGCCGGCGCGAGCTGAATGGCCGTTAGCGCATGGCCTTCGTTCTCGCGCGTGAGGGTATCGAAGAGTTGCAGGTAATCCGCGAGCGGAATGCGAAAACGCCGCAGATGCGCCCGCAGCTTATCGCCGGTTTCGGACGGCAGGCGGTTGCAAAAGTCGTCGTCGGCTTCGTAGACGAGCAGGTTCTGATCGCGCACCGCGAAGCTGTACGACGCGCGCATGCCGAGATCGCGATAAGCATCGAGCACGCGCGACGCGGCCTGATGGATGGCATCGAGCGGACCGGGACGCCAGCCGTGAATATGCTGCACGGTCGTGATGCCCGAGGCGATCATCTCGAAGGCGGAGTAGAGCGTGTCCAGATACAAGTCGATATCGCGTGCCCCCATGCGGCTCGCGAACCAAAGTTCGAGCGCATGGTCCGGCGAGCCGAGTTGCACCGGCGTGAGCCCGACATGATGGTGGCTGTTGACGAAGCCCGGCATCAGCACCGTGTCGGGCGAACCAAGGCGCAGCGCGTGCGGATACTTCTGCACCATCGCATCGCGCGGGCCGATCTCGACGATCACGCCATCGCGTTGATACAGCGCCGCGTCGCGCACCACCTCGGCCGCATGCCGGTCGGCCGCGCCTTTCACAATCCATCCTGCCACGATCAATGATTCGGACATCGCGTTCTCTGCTCTCTCGAAGTGAATGGGGAAAATTAGAACGACGGCGTGCCGTATAGATCGGTCCGCCGATGCGCGTAATAATTGAGCCGACGCCGCGTGCGCGCGATATCCGCGTGCACGAGCGTCGCGCTCACGATGCCTGCGCCGAGCGCGCCGGACCGTCGCGCGAGCACCGCTCCATCGGCCGCGATCACACACGATTCGCCGAAGTTGTCGATACGCGCGTCATCGAGAAACTCGTCGCCGGCCTTGTTCGCGCACAGCACGGCGAGGCCGTTTTCGCGGGCATGCGTGCGCATTTCGCCGACGAAGAAGTCCATGTCGTCGCCGCCGCTGCCCGCCACCGGCACGATCACGAGGTCCGCGCCTTGCGCCCGCAGCGCGCGCCAGCACTCGGGAAAACGCCGGTCGTAGCAAACCAGCACGCCCACGCGCCAGACACCGACGTTCACCACATGCAGACCCGAGCCGGGCGTGAAATGCGCGGGCTCGTCAAAGCCGGGCGGGGGATCGTCGCCGACGGGCAAGTGCAGCTTGCGGGCAACCGGGCTTGCATTCGCACGCAACGGTAAGCCTTTGGCATCGAAGCCAAGCACAGCGTTGTGATAGCAACCGCTCGCGGGATCGTGCTCGTAGAACGGCACGATGAGCGCGGCATCGCATTCCTTTGCGAGCGCGGCCCACTTATCGGCGAAAGCGCCTTGCGCGGGATTCGCCCATTCGCGATAACGTCCCGCAGGCGAGCCCGCGAAATACGGCACCGTCGCGAGTTCCGGCAGCGCGATGAGACGCGCGCCTTCGTTTGCGGCGCGGCGCACCGCATCGAAAGCGATGGCCGCGTTGTGCGCGAGATCGGTGGTGCAGGGCGGCGATTGAATCGCGGCTACGCGAAGCACGTCGTCGGTCACTTGATGCGCTCCTGCTCCGCGAACGCGCGGTCAACTTCGTCGCGCAACAGGTCGGTCAATCGATCGGCGAGCGCGTGAAAGGCCGGGCTGCGCGAATCGCGTGGACGCGGCATGTCGACGGGAATGATCGTCTTGATCCGCCCGGGCCGCGCCGTGAACACGACGATACGATCCGCGAGTGCGATGGCTTCGTCGATATGATGCGTGACGAAGACCATCGATACGCCCGCTTGCCGCCACACCTGAATCAGAAAGTCCTGCATGCGGGCGCGCGTTTGCACATCGAGTGCGGCGAAGGGTTCATCGAGCAGCAGGATTTCCGGCTTGAGCGCAAGCGCGCGCGCCACGGCCGCGCGCTGCCGCATGCCGCCCGACAACTGATCCGGCCGCTTGTCGATGGCTTCGGAAAGTCCCACGCGTTCTAGAATCTCCTGCGCGACCTGGCGGCGGCGATCCTTCGGCACATGCTGCATCTTCAAGCCGAACGTGACGTTCTCCCCAACCGTGAGCCATGGATAAAGCGACGCCTCCTGAAACACGAGCCCGCGATCCGTGCCCGGCGCATGCACTTCCGCGCCGCCGCACACAATGCGGCCTTCGGTCGCCTGTTCGAGTCCCGCCATGAGAAAGAGCAGCGTGCTCTTGCCGCATCCGCTCGGACCCAGAAAGACGACGAACTCGCCGCGCGCTACTTCGAGGTCGATGTCGCGTAAAGCCACGAACGGTTCGCCGTCCGTCTCCCACGTCTTGCCGACGCCCGTGCAGGTCACGAGCGGCGGCTGGCCGCGGCGCTTCGGTGCAACGTCGGCAAAGGCTTGTTCGGTCATGTCATTTCCTCAGGCCGCTTTCCGGCACCCAAAACAGCACTTTGCGCTGCACGATGCGCAACAGGTAATCGAACGCGAAACCGAGCACGCCGATCAGCGTCATCGTGAAGAACGAAAGGCTCGCGTTGAAGGTATTGCGCGAGAGCATCACCACTTGTCCGAGCCCGCTGCCCACGCCGGTCGCCTCCGCAATCAGCACGACCATCCACGCGCCGAACAGGTTCATGCGCAGCACCATGAAAAGCGACGGCAGAATCGCGGGCAGGATCACATGGCGAAACGTCTGCGCGCGCGTGGCGCCCATTACGGCGGCCACGTTCAGCTGCGTACGGCTCACGCTGTCTATTTGTCCGATGGTCGATACCGTCATCACGAAAAAGAGCGAGATGAAGACCATGAACACCGCTGGCCCATTGCCGATGCCGAACAGAAAGATCGCGACAGGCAGCCACGCAATGGGCGAGATCGGCGCAAGCAGCGTGATGGTGGGCAGCGTGAGATTGCCGAAGAGACGAAAGTAACGGATTGCCACGCCCATCGCCACCGCGCAAACGAAGCCGAGCGTGAGACCGGCGAGCACGCGCAAGGTAGTCGCGACGATGGTCATCGCCAGCGCGCCGAACGCCGTGCCGCTCGACTGCTCGCCGATCACATCGCTCGACAAAAAGTACTGCGCCTGCGAGCCGAAGTTGCGCAAAAAGATATGCGGCGGCGGCAGCAGGAGTGGATCGGCCCAGTGCAGCGCCCAGGCCGCTTCCCACACGGCGATGAAGCACGCAAGCGAAGCGATGCCCCACAGAAGCGGCACGATGCGCGCAAGGAGCGGCGCGCGCCGCGCCCGCGCGCGTCCATCGGCGGTCTTGTCGCTCGCGCGCTTCAGGCGGGAAGTGGCGTATCCCATGAGGCTGCTCATGCGGTCTTTCGCTGCAATTGCGCGTACAGGTCGCCGTTTTCCTTGATGACTTCGGTGAGCGGCCCCCAGTCGAACATGTCCTTGCCTGGCAGCTTCTTGATGTAGCGAAGCTCCTTCAGATTTTCCGCGCGGCCGAGGATGAACGCTTCGTTGCCACGCTGATCGATCATCGGCGGCTGCTTGGTGGCGGCGTCGAGCGTGGCGTCGTAGCTCGTCTTGAAGTATTTGCCGACGGTGTCCTTCACGGCGGTCGCGCGATCCTGTTCTTCCTGATGCTGCGCGACCATCATGGCCTTGATGAGCGACTTCACGGCATCGCGATTCTCGTGCAGCAACTTCTCGCGCACCGCGAGCACGCAGTCGGAATAGTTCGCGCCGTACACATCGACGCCATTGGAAAGCATGACCGAACCCGCGCGCGACTTCAGCGCCTGCGTGGCGTACGGCTCGATATGGCACATCGCATCGATATTGCCCGCGATGAACGCCTGCGCCAGTTCCGGCGACGTGCCGAAGTAGCGCACCTTGACGTCCTTGAAGCTCATGCCCGCTTTCTTCAGATAGTCGTAGGGCAGCATTTCGAGCGTATCGGCCTGGAACGTGCCGATGGTCTTGCCGCGCAACTGCTCCGCCGACGTGATGCCCGGCTGCGCGACGATCACGCAGCCCTGCACGCCCGATCCCGCGACGACCTTGATGGGCGCGCCCGCATCGTAGAGCGTCATGAAGTTGGTGTACGGCACGACGCTCACATCCACCACGCCCGCGCCGAAGAGCGCCGCGATGTCGGCGTTGGTCGGCGTGGTCACGAAATCGAGCGTCACGCCTTGCGCCAGATTGCGCTCCTTCACGAGAAAGAACGGGCAATTACAGAGGCCCGTGCCGTGCGTCGCCTTGAGCGTGAGACCGCCGGCCGCGCTGGCGTTGGTGAGCCATGCGCCGCCGAGCATCGCGCCGCCCGCCATGCAGGCACTGCGCGCAAGAAAGTCGCGCCGCTCGTGGCTGATTGCGCTAAGACGCAGCGATGCCGCGTTTTTATCGATGAATTTCCTGAACATCGTGATATCCCCGTCAAATTGAACAAAGGCGTTTCATTGGAAAATCGGTCCGGACTTGAGCAAGCCGTCGAGCAGATCGAGGGCGAAGATGTCGCTCAAGCGCGGCGTGATACGCATGCGTCCAAGCGCTTCGAGTGCCGATGCCCGCGCGAGCACGCTGGCGCGTAACGGCCGAATGTCGACATCGGATGGCTGACGCGCCATGCCCGCGAGCAACTCGTCATGCGAAAACTCGGGCCATCGATGCGCACTCGCGCGCAACGCGGCGTGCGGATCGCGCTCGATGAGCGCTTGCGCTTCGAGCATGCCGGCGAGCACTTCGCGCACGATGTCCGGCTGTGCCACGAGAAAACTTTCACGCGCGACAAGCAGTGTGTCGGGATAGTCGCCGCCCCATGCTTCTATGCCGTCGCAGAGCACATCGAAGCCTTGCGCCACGAAGCGCGAGATATACGGTTCCACCAGCGTCAACGCGGCAATGCGGCCGGCGAGCAGATCGCCGGCGGCGGCGGTCAGCGAGCCGAAGTGCACACATTCGACCTCGCTCATGCCGACGCCGTAAATGCGCAAGGCGTCGTAGAGCAGGGCCTCCATGGGGTCGTCGGCGAAGGTGCCCACGCGCTGGCCGCGCAGTGCCTCGACGGTCAAACCGCCTTGCCCGACCAGCGCCATGCCGAGCTTGCCGCTGCCGCCGACGATGCGCAGCGGATCGGGCAACGCGTGATCGACTAACGCTTGCGTGAAGCCCGTGGTGCCCAGTTGCGCCGCACCGGTACGCAACAGCGCGGCCGTCGATTTGAATTCGGCCAGCTCTGGTGCTTCGGCATGAAGTCCGCGCGCTTCGAGCAAGCCCGCGTCGATGGCGACGAAGAGCGGCAGATTGGAAAGCGCACCGCCGTGCGCCAGCAACAACTTTCGCATCGTGTTCCCAGTGGTCGGGTTCGTTCCGTGAGACGTCGTGCAGCGCTTAGAGGCATCGCCCGAGAGCTTTAGCGAAGACCGTGCCACTTTTGCATACGTAAGTTGACGTTATCCGCGACGGCCTTTGTTTACTAGCGATGCAGATTATTGACTACAAAATCAGCTGAGTTTGTATACGAGACTTACTGCGGTTTACTAGGACCATTTCGCACCATCGACGTGTAGCGCTGCACCTTCGCGATGCTTTTCGGCACCAACAATGCTGCTTTTTGCTTGGTTTGTTCTGCGCTTCACAGTGCTGATACATACAATCCCGATTTGAATCGTATGCAATCTAAGCGGATAATCGCGCCAGGAATACCGCAGGACTCAGGAAGACCTCATGCCCACAGACAAGAAACGAAGCGCATCGATTGAACTCGACGTCAAAGGGTCATTCGACGGCGTTCAACGCAACCCCATTTACGAACGGTTGATGAACGCCATCGCCGAACATCGCCTGCATCCGGGGACGAAGCTCGCGGAAGACCGGCTCGCCGCCATCTTCGGCGTGAGCCGCACGGTGGTGCGCGCGGTGCTGCAACAGCTTTCGCATGAACTGGTGGTGACTATCGTGCCGAACCGGGGCGCGTTTATCGCGAGCCCGACGGTGGAAGAAGCGCGCGAACTTTTCGAGGCGCGGCGGCAGATAGAACTGCCCGTAATCGAGAAGGTTTGCCGGTCCGCGACGAAGAAGGACATCGCGTCATTGAGGGCGCATGTCGCGCGCGAGGAAGATGCACGCAAGCGCAATGACCGGCGCACCGCTGTACGGCTCTCGGGGGAGTTTCATGTGTTGCTGGCGCAGCTTGGCGGCAACCGCTTCATCGAGCGCACCATGCGCGGCCTGCAGATGCTCACGTGTCTGACCATCCTGCTCTACAACGCGCCGACCTCGGAGGCGTGTCCGCACGACGAGCACGCGCGCCTGATCGATGCGCTCGAAGCCGGCAACGTCAAGCTGGCGCAAAAGCTCATGGTCGAGCATCTCGCGCACATCGAAGCTACCCTGCGCCTGCATACGGCGGAAGAAGAGGAGGACGATCTCGAAGCTATCCTGCTGCGTGGCGCGTAGCGTGCGATGTGCGATGCGTGAGGGGCGCGCGCTTTTGAACCGCGCGATACCGCACGCTCCACATTAATTTTCCGGCTTTAATGACTTCAGGGCGGCGCAGTATAGTGTGGCTGCAAGTGCCTCGCTTGCGGCGTCCTTCGAGACGCCCCACACGAATCATCACAGCAAAGGATGTCCGATGAGACTCCGCGTTGGCTACGATCTTGCCTATGAGTGTCCGCAGCCGACACCCATGATGCTGATGCTCAACACGCATTACTCGCATGCCAACGATGTGATCGTGGCGGACGTGCTTGCCACCAATCCGCCGGTGCCGATTACTCAGTATCGCGATGGTTTCGGTAATTTGTGCAGCCGGATCGTGGCGCCGCCGGGGCGTTTCGAACTGTCGACTTCCGCATTGCTCAATGTATCGGGCGAGTTCGAAACGCGTCCCATGGATGGCCGGCAACACGCGGTGGAAGAACTGCCCGACGAGTGCCTCGTCTTTCTCCTCGGCAGCCGGTACTGCGAAACCGATCTGCTATCGGAAGCCGCCTGGCAACTCTTCGGCAACTCCGCGCCGGGCGCGGCCCGCGTGCAGGCAATCTGCGACTTCGCGCATCATCACATCACGTTCGGCTATCACCATGCGCGCCCGACCAAGACGGCCTGGGAGGCTTACCAGGAGCGCGTGGGCGTGTGCCGCGACTTCGCGCATCTCGCGGTGACGCTGTGCCGCGCGCTGAATATTCCGGCACGTTACTGCACCGGCTATATCAGCGATGTCGGCTTGCCGCCGCCTTATGCGCCGATGGATTTCGCGGCGTGGTTCGAGGCCTATGTCGGCGGCACGTGGCAGGTCTTCGACCCGCGCAATAACGCGCCGCGCGTTGGCCGCGTGCTGATGGCGTACGGCCGCGACGCCGCCGATGTCGCGCTCAGCAACACGTTCGGGCTGACCACGCTCGTCAATTTTCATGTGGTTTGCGAGCCCGAGCAGGGCTATTAGAGGCGCGCCGCACGAATAGTCTGCATGGTCGGGAATGCTCAATGCTCGAATAGATGTATTAGCCATTAAAAAAGCGAGCACCATCATGCGCAAGCACCTGCCCCGTCTCCTTGTTGCGGACGACGATGCCGCCATTCGTGCGGCCTGCGCTTCAGCACTATCGCTCGAAGGCTACGATGTCCATACGGCCCAAAACGGTTGCGCCGCGCTGGCCGAGATTCGCCGCTGGCGCCCCGAGATTGCCCTGATCGATGTCGAAATGCCGCTCATGGACGGGCGCGAGGTTGCGCGTCAGTTGCGCCAGGCCGACGAGCACAAACTGACGCTCCTGATCGCCGTGACCGCGTTGTCTTCGATGGCGGAACGCGCGGCATCGATACGCGCCGGTTTCAATTACCACTTCACGAAGCCGCTCAGGTTGAGCGCGCTACTCGAAACGCTGGCGCTTCACGCCAGTTCGCTAAAAAGCGCCCGCTGATTCGAGCGCCGTCGTCAAACCGAATGGCGCGCCAGGTTGATGGTGAAGATACACCCGACGCCCGGTAGGTTCGCCACGCTCAACACGCCGCCATACGTCTCGACGATCTTTTTGGAAATCGACAAGCCCAGGCCCAAGCCGCTCTTGTCGGCGGACTGCTGCGTGAATGGTTCGAACATGGTGAGCGTGGAGTCGGGCGGAAGTCCCCCGCAATGGTCTTTCACGTCCATTAGAATGCGGCCGGCCACGGCATAAGCGTTGAGCGACACTTCGCTTTGCGGGCGCGTGAACTTGAACGCGTTTTGCAGCAGATTGCCAAGTGCCGAATAAAGCGCATCGCGGTCGGCGCTGACGGCAAGCGTGCTGTCGACGGGAGACACCGTGAATTTCACGCCTCGCACTTGCGCTGCCAGTTCAGCCGCGTGCGCTACCTCGGTAATGAAGTCGGCCAACGAAAACGTCGCCGCCGACGTCCCGCCGTCCGCCAATTCCTTGACGTCCGCAATGGAGCCGTCGATTAGCGTGCGCAGCGAAGCCAGGCCACGCTGAAGTACCGTTCCCGTGGCGCCCGTCAGGCTCAGACTTCCGGTTCTTGCGGCTTCGAAGGCCGTTGTCGCGATGGACAGTGCGTTTCTCAGTTCGTGTGCAAGTTCACCCGCCCGTTCCTGAGAGGCGCGCTGTTGTTCCTGATTTGTGCTTTGCGCGCGTTGATAACTGAATTCGGTGACAGCCTTCGCAATGGCGTTATCGAGACAGCGGTTTAACGTCCGATATTCATTGATCTGGAATGGCACATCGCGCTCGTGCGCCAAATCGGTAATGGCCTGACAAAGATCGCCGTAATCGTGCACGACCTGAGCGATCGTATAACCGAGCAAATGCAGCGCGTGACCATGCTGTCCGGCCGTTGCGCCCATCTCCGATTCCGTCATGATGCCGCCGGCCGCACCCGATACCGCGCGACTCGCGAGCGGATCGCTGCCTTGCTCGATGCGCAGCGTCTTGATCAATTGGTCGAGAAACATCGGCACGCCGTTTTCGAGCTGCGCATCGGAGGCTGCGCGCGTCGGGCGGCTCGCGACCTTGGCTCGACACCGCTCCACCAGCTCTGAGCGATTATTGGAGAGGAAGTTGTGCATCATGGCCTATGTCCTTGGCGCCACGCGCGTGACCGGCCGGCCATGTGGAGGAAGCAGCTATGCCAGTGAGAGTGAGAGTCAAAAGGCGCGATTGCTCGAACAAGACCGAGCGATCCGAGCCGAACCAAAGAGCGCCTTGCGCGCTCGCGCTGCAATGCTACGCAGCCGGTTCCCGAGAAAAAGTTATTTGATTCCGCGCGTCCAATGTTGCAAATCCGTGAGTGGATTTGCAGTGCGCTTTGCGAGATCGATAACCGCAGCCGGCATTTCGTCGGCCCCAGATCGTTTTAGTTCTATGCATGAAGATTCATTATCATGCAACTCGCACGCGAGCCGCGCACCACGTCCCTCGCATCCTTTAAATAAGCGGGAATCACCTGTTATCGGGCTCACAGCGTATTTATTAACGGCTTGCACGTTCAAACCCGCTGAATAACGTTTAACGCGCGATGCGCAAACCTTTGCGGTGCATGGCAGCGCAGATCGATCGGCTATTTGCCGCACGGTTATCCGTAAAACTTTGGTACCGCATGAGCGTGCTCTGTCACAATGTCGCGGATGAGGAGGGAAGCCGTGAATAGACCACTTTTACCGGCGGATTCGCGAGAGGCATTGGCGCGCGACATGGGCGCCGTGGCTGGAATCGGCGCGGTGCCGTCGATACTCAAGATGATCTGCGACGAAACCGGAATGGGTTTCGCGGCCGTCGCGCGCGTCACCGACTCGACCTGGACGGCGTGCGCCGTTCAGGACAACATCAATTTCGGACTGGTGCCGGGCGGACAACTCGAACTGCGCACTACGCTCTGCTCGGAATCGCGGGCCTCGCGTGCGCCGATCATCGTCGATCGGTTCAGCAGCGACACCACGTATCGCGATCATCACACACCCGCCATTTACGGTCTCGAAAGCTATATTTCCGTGCCTATCGTTTTGCCGGACGGCGAGTATTTCGGCAACCTCTGCGCAGTCGATCCGCGTCCGGCGAAGGTATCCGAGCCGCGCGTCGTGCGCATGTTCGAGGTGTTCGCGAATCTCATCGGCATGCAGCTCGCCAGCGAAAAGCGGCAATGGTCCACTGAAGCGCAACTGTTCGACGAGCGTGAGACGGCGCATCTTCGGGAGCAGTTCATCGCGGTATTGGGTCACGATTTGCGCAATCCGTTGAGCGCCGTGAGCGCGAATGGCGAATTGTTGAGCCGGCGCAAGAGCGAGCCGGATCTCGTCGGTATCGGCAATCGGCTCAAGGCCACGGCGGCGCGCATGGCGCGGCTGATCGACGACGTGCTCGATCTCGCGCGCGGCCGTCTCGGCTCGGGCATGTCGGTTAGCATCGTCGCGGTGGATGACATCGCGCCTTACCTGCGCGCGGTCGTCGACGAGCTTTGCGTGGCAAACCCGTCGCGCGCGGTGAATCGCGCCATACAGGTTGATTCCGCGGTCAGTTGCGATCTCGTTCGCATTCAGCAGTTGCTTTCCAACCTGCTCGGCAACGCGATGACTCACGGCGGCGCCGATACGCCCGTCACGGTGGAGATTGCGGTAGAGCGCGATCACCTCACGCTGTCGGTGACCAATGGCGGCGAGCCTATCGCGCCGGAGACGCTCTCAAAAGTGTTCGAGCCTTATTGGCGTCCCGCGACGAGCGCGCCGGGCGGCGGGCTCGGACTCGGGCTCTATATCTGCAAGCAGATCGTCTCGGCGCACGGCGGAACGCTCGGAGTGGAATCGAGCGCCGAGATCGGCACGAGGTTCACCGCGCGCATTCCGGTTTGCGCACGAGACGCTGGCTTCTAAACGGCTCAATGCGCCGCCGCAAGCTGGTTCGCGTCATCGCCCTGTTGCCAGCCGAGGCCAAGACTCTTTTGTAGCGACACGAAGTCTTTGAGCAATTCGCCCTGCGCCGCAACCACGTCCTGCTGCGCGGCGAACTGCGTGCGCTGGGCATCGAGCAGATCGATCAACGTCGACGCGCCGGCCTTGTAACGCTGACGCACGAGGATGGCGGCGCGCTCCGACGACGCATTGACCTCTTCGAGCCGCACTAGATGCTCGCGCTGATAGCCGTAGCGCGCGAGCGCCGAATTGGCGTCCTTGAGCGCGGCCAGCACGGTCTTTTCATAACGCGCCTCGGCTTCGTCGCGCGAAGCCTTCGCGGTATCCACGCTCGCCGCCGTGCGACCGAAGTCCAGCACGTTCCATTGCAGATACGGCACGCCGAGCCACGAGAAATTCTGCTTGCGCAGTAAATGTCCCGGGTCCGACGCCGTGAAGCCGATATCGCCGAGCAACGTCACCTTCGGAAAATAGTCCGCGACATGCTCGCCGATCTGCGCATTGCTCGATGCGAGGCGCCGTTCCGCCGCGCGGATGTCCGGACGCTGTTGCAGCATCGCCGATGGCTCGCCGATAGCCACCGAAGCTGGCAGGTCGGGCAAGGGCGCGGCCTCACCGAGTTGCGCGTCCAGCGCGCCGGGCGCGCGGCCCGTGAGCACGGCGAGTTGATCCAGTGAATCGGTGATCTGCACCTGCAACGGCACGAGCGTCGCGCGCGTGGTATCCACTTGCGTCGTGAGGCGCTCGACATCCACGTCGGCCGCCGTGCCGCGCGCGCGGCGCTGCTCGGTGAGCGTGAGCATTTGCTGCTGATATTCGGCGGTGCTGCGGCCGAGCGCGAGACGTCGTTGCTGGTCGCGCAAGCCGACGTAGGTGGACGCGACTTCCGCCGCGAGCGACACCTGCGTGTCGGCGAGATCCGCTTTGACAGCGTCGGCTTCGTCGGATGCCGCTTCGACCGCGCGACGCGTGCCGCCGAAGAGATCGAGTTCCCACGAGGCGTCGAAGCCGGCGGTGTAGAAGTCGAGCGGACCACGCCCGCTGGATGTCGCCGTGCCCTGATCCGAACCTCCCGCATTGGATGCCGCGAAGCTGCCGAGATCGGGCGAGCGCATACGCAACGCCGCCGCCGATGCCGACGCCTTCGGCATGCCGTTGGCCTCTTGCCCGCGCAATTGCGAGCGCGCTTGCCGCAGTTTCGCCTGCGCGATTTTCACATCGGGATTGCTGGAAAGCGCTGCATCGACAAGATCGTTCAGTTTCGGGTCGTTCAGCGCGAGCCACCACTTGGCGGGTGCATGCGAGACGTCGACGCCCTGCTGCGGCGTACGCACGAACGTCCCGCTTTTGAGCGATTCCGTTGCGATATCCGGCGCGCCACGGTAATCCGGGCCCACCGTGCACGCGGAGCAAATGAGCGCAAGCACGAACGGCACGGCGCGCCGGCTGCGGAAGGAAATGAGAGACATCGTTGAATCAGTCATGACATTAGTGGCCGGCGGATGGCGTTTCGCCAGTCTGATGACGCGGCGTTTTGAGCAGAAGGGCGAGCGGCACGCAGGCCAGCAACGCGATCGCGAGGATGAAGAAGGTTTCGGAGTAGGTCATGACGATGGCTTGCTGGCCGATCTGCACGGACAATTGCCCGAGCGCCTGCATCTTGGCGTGCGCCATGTCGCCGCCTTGCGCGAAGAATCCCGCCGCGTTGGCCGCGAGCCGGTCCTGGCCGAGCACCGAATTGGCCGTGAGCGTCTCGCGGATGGCCTCGCCGTGAAAGTCGTTGCGCCGGTCGATGACCGTCCCGATGATCGCGAGCCCGACCGATCCGCCGAGGTTGCGCGCCATGTTGTAGAGGCCCGCGGCATCGCCGGATTCCTCGCGCGAGACCGCGGCCATGGAGGCTTGATTGAGCGGCATCATTGCGAGCATCTGGCCGAAGCCGCGCAAAATTTGCGAGGCGTAGAAGTCGTGTCCGACGCTTTGCGCCGTCAGCGATATGTCGAGCAGACAGCTCGCCGCGAAGAACAACAAGCCGGTGATGACGAGCACGCGGAAGTCGAACTTGCCGAGCAGACGCGGCAACACGGGCATGATGAGAAACGCCGGCACGCCTGACACCAGCATGATCGAGCCGGATTGCAACGCGTTGTATCCCGCGACGATGCTCAGGAACTGCGGCAGCAGAAACGACACGCAGTAAAGCCCCGCGCCGACCGCGAAGACAATGAGAATCACGCTTGCATAGCGCGGATTGCGCAACAGAGACAGCCGCACGATAGGCCGCTTTGCGAAGACTTGCGACAGCGCGATCAGCAAAAAGCCGAATGCGGTGACGCACGTGAGCAAGACGATCTCAGTCGACTCGAACCACTGATTGCGCTGACCTTCTTCGAGCACGACGGTAAGCGAACTCAGCCCGATGGCGAGTCCCGCGATGCCGAGCCAGTCCGCCTTGAAAAAGGCGTCCCACTGCGGCTTTTCCTGCGGCAGACCGGTGATCAGCAACGCTATCAGCGCGACGCCCACGGGGATGTTGAGAAAGAAGCACCACGACCATGAAATGTTCTCCGCGAGCCAGCCGCCGAGCACGGGACCGAGCAGCGGCCCGAGCAGCACGATCAGCCCGAAGATGGTCATGCCCACGGGCATCTGCTCGCGCGGCAGCCGCGTGCGGATGATGGTCTGCGCCGTGGGGATCATCGCGCCGCCGGTGAAGCCTTGGCCGATGCGGCCGGCGATCATCATGGGCAACGAGTGCGAGAAGCCGCACATCACCGAGAACAAGGTGAAGAGCGTTGCGTTGCTCAGGAGGAAGTTGCGCAGGCCGAAGACGCGCGTGAGCCACGCCGCGAGCGGAATCATCACGATTTCGGACATCAGATAGCCCGTCGAGATCCACGTGCCTTCGGTGCCTGTCGCGCCGATTTCCCCCTGAATTTGCGGCAACGCCGAGTTGGTGATGGAGATGTCGAGCGTGGCCATCAGCGCGCCGAGCGCGCCTGCCGTGACGGCGATCCAGTCGCCGGCGCTCGCGCGCGCGGCACGGGCCTCAGTCATGACTGTTCTCTTCGGCGATATGGCGGCTGTCTTCGGTGGCGGAGCGCGTGTCGACATCGACGGTGACGGACAGACCCGGCAACAGCACCTTGCGCGTTTGCGGACCCGTATCCACGCGAATACGCACCGGCACGCGCTGCACGATCTTCGTGAAGTTGCCGGTGGCATTTTCCGGCGGCAAGAGCGCGAACTGCGCGCCAGTGCCCGGCGAGAAACTCTCGACCACGCCATGCAGATCGGCGCCCTTGATGGCGTCGACATGCAGCGTGGCCGGCTGGCCTACGCGCATGCGGCCCACTTGAGTTTCCTTGAAGTTCGCTTCGAGATAGAGCGCTTCGACCGGGACGATGGTCATGAGCCGCGTGCCCGGCTGCACATACTGACCGACGCGCACGCTGCGGTCGCCTACGCGCCCCGCGAGCGGGCTATAAAGCGTGGTGTCGTGCACGTCGAGGCTGGACTGATCCAGTTGCGCCTGTGCGGCTTCCATCTGTGCCTTCGCCTGCACGATTTGCGCTTCGGTCGCACCGATCTGCGTGCTGGCCGAACGCGCCGCCGCGAGATTCGCGGCGAGCGTGGCGCGCGCCTGATCGCGCGTGCTGACGAGATTGGCAAGACGTTCGGCGGTTTCCGCGCCGCTCGCGGCAAGTGGCTCGTAGCGGCGCACGTCGGCTTCGGCTTGCCGCAAACTCACGCGCGATACCTCCGCTTGCGCCTTCGCCTGTTCTGCGTTGGCCTGCTGCTGTTTGACTTCGGCCTCGGCACGGAGGATGTCGGCGGCGCGGGCGTCGAGCGTAGCCTTGGCCTGATCGAGTTGCGCCTGATACTGCCGCGTGTCCAACCGCGCGACCGGCGCGCCGGCGGCGACCGTCTGATTGTCCGCGACGAGCACTTCGGTGACGTAGCCGCTCACCTTCGGCGCGACGGTCACGCTGTCGGCCTTGAGATAGGCGTCGTCCGTGGTTTCGATAAAGCGGCCGACCGTCCACCAGCGCACGCCCCATGCGATGCCGACCACCACCGCGACGATACCGACGACGATAAGCACGCCCTTGCGCGAAGGCTTGCGCGTGGTGGTGTCGTTGATCTTGCCGCTATCGGCGGGCGCTTCTGCTGCCATGTTTCTCTCCAACGTTTAACGCGACCGCGAGATAATTACGCGTGTAAGGCACGCAATCGGGGCCGCTGATACTAGACGATATCGTCTAGTATGACGCAAACTAGACGGACGCGTCCAGTTTCATCATGGAGAGGATTGACAATGAAGAAGCCATCGTCGCCACGGGAAGAAGCCACGACAGCGAGCGATCGCGGCAGCAGCGCGCGTGCGCCATTGCAGGCGCGTGGCCGCGCGCGCATCGAGACGGTGCTCGATGCGGCGGCTGAACTGATCGTCGAAAAGGGGCTGACGGGCGTGACCATGCACGGCGTTGCGCGGCAGGCACGCACGCCGATCGGCTCGATGTATCACTTCTTTCCGGACCGCGACAGTCTCTTGAACGCGCTGTGGGACCGCCACATGGCGGCGACCGACGAGATCGAAGCCGAGCTGGTCGGACTCGACACGGATTACTGGCGCGGTATTTCTGCGGAAGCGGTGATCGACCGCTTCATGACGCCGTATATCACGTACCTTGAGCAGCATCCCGACTGCCTGATTCTCATGTCGATCATGCCGCACGACGACGATCACAAGAACAAGCGCAAGGCGGGCACGTTACGCAAGGTCCTCGACGCACGCATTCCTGGCGTGAAAGCGTCCGAGCGCGCGTTGTATGTGGACATGCTGCATGCGCTCGCGACGGGCGCGCTTGCCATCAAGCTGCGTCCCGCCATGGGCGATGTGCAGCTTGCCGGCCGTTATCTGCGTGAAGTGAGGCGCGCTTTGTCGGCGTATCTCGCGGCGGTGGAGGCGTCGATTGCGGGGTGAGGTCGTTCGTTATTCGTCGATGTTGTCTTCGCGGGAGTAGATGGGCGCGACGAAGAGCTGAACGAAACGCCGGAAGCCTTGCGATTGAGGAGGGCGTCGTCGAGTGCGGCCGGCGGCCGATGGGATGGCATACACGAGTTGGATTAAGGTTTGTGAACCGACACTAAGCACCTCGAAACGCAAATTTTCGCGCATCTTTAGCGCATTTTACGCACCTCAATCGCCCACTCTAGCACCCAAACAGGGAACTTCGATCAATAACTAAAGTTCAATAACCTCCGGCCGTTAGCGCGTGATATCGGTCCGGCTCACATCGAGTGCCGGCGCGCCAACCATTGCACGAGGTTCACTTGATCCCGCTGAGTCGCGCGAAGCGAAGCGCTCCATGAAGCGCAATCCTTTCTTCCGGCTGCTCGCGCGCCTGCGGGTCGGGCACAAGCTGCTGCTCATCTATCTGCTCGACCTGAGCGCGGTGATCTACATCAGCGGCATCCTGATCCACGAAAAGTATCTCGCCATCGATTTCTCGAACAAGGAGATCGTCGGCAACGCCTACGTGCATGTGGTGAAAGACGCGCTCGTCGAAGTCGCATTCGCGGGCGCGGGGCAACGTCTGCCATCGGGTGCATGGCGCAAGTCCATCGACGATCTCGCGAACGCGGAAGCGCAATACGGCGAGCACATGAAGAGCGCCGAGCTCAACGGGACCTTGCGCGAAGCGCTCGACGCGCTCTCTCACGAAACGCCGCCCAAGCCCGCGACGACCAGCGCCGCGCTCGATGCCTGCCGCGAACTCATCACACGCATCGGCAATCAATCGAACCTTATTCTCGATCCCGACCTCGACAGCTACTACGCAATGTCGCAATCGATTCTGCGCTATCCGGCGCTGATCGATGCAGTCGATGGCATCGGCAAACATCTGCACGAAGGGCTCGATCCGGCACGCTCGCGCGAGGAAGTACGCACGCGCTATCTCGTGCTCGAAGGACAACTCGATGGCGTCATGCAAGGTCTGCGCTCCGACTTCGCTGAAGCAGGCGCCGCGAATCACGAACTCGATGCAGCGCTCACCCCTTCGTTTGCACGCATGCGTACCTCGGTCGAAGCGTTTCGTCACGCGGCGCGCATCGTCGTGGATGGCAACGCCGCGCCCGATCCCGCTGTCGTATCCATCGTCGATACCGCGCAGCAAGCGCTCGTCGCCAGCGCAAGCACGAGCTGGCGCGTGACAGGCACGCAACTCGACGAGCTGCTGCATGTGCGTGTACATATGCTGTTCTCACGCATGTGGCTGCATCTGGGCACCGCGCTCTTTCTCTTATGCGGCATTCTGGCGATGGTGTATTGCGTCGCGCAGCAGATTTCGTCGCCCTTGCGCAAGCTCGCGCGCGTGATGGATATCGTGCGGCGAACGGGCGACCATTCGCAACGTGCAAGCTGGCATAGTCAGGACGAAATCGGTCAACTGGTGCGTGGCTTCAACGAGATGCTTGCGCAACTCGACCACGAACGCGACGTGCAGAAGGAACTCGCGGCCACGACGCGCGCATCCGCCGCGCAATACGCACTCGTCGAAGCCACGCCCGTGCCGATGGTCGTCACCGCCGTTCCCGGCCACGAAGTGCTGCACGCGAATACGCCCGGCCTCTTCTGGCTCAACGGTTGCGCAACAGACCCGTGGGCCTTCGGTCTCGATTCATCGACGCGTGCACGCTTTTTCCAGCAACTGTCCGACCGCGAGGCTATCGACGAGTTCGAGGTTCACTGGAAAGCCACGGCGCAACCCACGTGGGCGATGCTCTCCGCGCGCCGCCTCAATTTCCAAGGCCGCGACGCCATTCTCACGGCCTTTACGCCGATCAACCAGATCAAGCTGATGGAGCAACGTCTTGAGCTTTGGGGCAGGGTGTTCGAGGCATCGTCGGAGGCGATCGTCATTCTCGATGCCGACGCGCGGCTCGTCACCGCGAATCCCTCGTTCTATCGTGCAACCGGATATCGCAGCGATGACGTGGTCGGCAAGCCGCCCGCGTTTATCGCGGCACACGACGCAAGCGATGAGCGCGGCATCATCGCGCGGCTTGCGAATCGAATCGAACGCAGCGGTACGTGGAACGGCGAAGCGCAGGTGCGACGCAGGCAAGGCGGCGATTATCCAGCGTGGCTCATGGTCAGCACCGTGCGCGACAAGCATAGCAGCGTGTCGCACTATATCTGCACGTTGATCGACATCACGGACCGCAAGAAGAGCGAGGCGCGTATCCAGTTTCTGGCGGAGCATGATGTGCTCACGGAACTGCCGAATCGCGCGTTGTTCGGCACGCGTCTCGAAGTGGCGATCGCGCAAGCGCAACGCACGCGGCAACGCGTAGCGGTGCTGTTCATCGATCTCGACCGCTTCAAGAATATCAACGATTCGCTGGGTCATCATATCGGCGATGGTCTGTTGCGTTCGGTGTCGCGGCGTCTCCTCAAGGCCGTGCGCAGCAACGATACGGTCAGCCGTCTTGGCGGCGACGAGTTCACCGTCATTCTCAACGGCGTGACCAACGCAGCCGATGTGCTGCGTACCGTCGAAGAGCGTTTCTTCGCGCTCTTGCGTGAGCCGCATGAAGTGAGCGGCGTGACGTTGCAGGTGTCGTGCAGCGTGGGCGTCGCGCTGTATCCGGAAGATGGCGCGGACATCGACACGCTCATGCAAAACGCCGACTCCGCGATGTATCAGGCCAAAGCGGCGGGGCGCAATCTCGTGAAGTTCTTTTCGGCCGACATGGCAGAGCACGTGCGCTATCGGCTCTCGCTCGAAGCATGTCTGCGTACCGCGATAGAACGCAACGAATTGCGCATTGCGTGGCAGCCTTGTCTCGATGCGCGCACCGGCATGCTGACGAGCGTCGAAGGCCTGTTACGCTGGGATAGTCCGACGCTTGGCTCCGTCATGCCTTCGCAGTTCATTCCCGTGGCCGAAGAGACGCGGCTCATCATTCCGATGGGTGCGTGGGTCATCGACGAAGCATGTCGTCAAATTGCAACGTGGCGCGAGCGCGATGGTCTGGAAATAAGCGCTTCCGTGAATGTATCGGCGATTCAATTGCGCGATCCCGAACTCGTGGGCGTGCTCGCGCGCAGTCTCACGAAGTATCGCGTGTTGCCGCAGTTCCTCGAACTCGAGATCACCGAAACGGTGCTCATGGATAACGCCGAGAGCTACGTCGCGGCCATCCGCGCGATTCGTGCGCTCGGCGTGAAGCTCTCGCTCGATGACTTTGGCACCGGTTATTCGAGCCTCAGTTACCTCAATCGCTTTCCGCTTGACCGTCTCAAGATAGATCGAGCGTTCGTGCACGACATGCTCGATGCGCCAGCCGATCTCGCTATCGTGAAGGCGATCATCGATCTCGGGCACGAATTGGGCTTGCGTGTGGTTGCGGAAGGTGTGGAGAGCGAACATCAGGCGGATACGCTGCGCGGCATCGGTTGCGATGAACTGCAAGGCTTTCTCTTCTCGCAAGCATTGCCAGCGAACGAGTTGCTTGCATGGGCCAGCGCGCTGGACGCAACGCCTGTACTTTCGATGGAGCCCTGAAGGCGCGTCCGGGCGACTTGTCGTCGAGTTGGTAGACGGTTGACATGATGATCGACCATCGGAAGCCGGCGTATTGCCGGCCTCACTGTCAGGCGGTGAGGAAGCTTCGCGAAAACTTCATCGCAACGTGATCCGCTATACACCTCCACCGCTTGATACAGCGATTCCATAAAGCCGCGAACGTGCCATTCATCTACCGAACTCCAAGCCCCGCGAGCAACGCGCCATCGATCTTGTGATCCGAGCCGCTGATGAAAAGCGCGCGATCCGACACGAGGAACGCGACCAGTTCGGCCACTTCTTCGGGTTCGCCGATCCGCCCGAGCGGATGCGCTGCGCCGAATCGCGCGAAGGCTTCCTCGACGTTCGCGTCCGGTCCGTCGAAGGTTCGCGCGGCGAGTTCGAGAATCGGCGTGCGTACCGATGCGGGGCTCACCGACGTGACGCGAATCTTGTCGGGTGCGAAGTCGATTGCCATCGCTCGCGTCATTGCATGGATCGCGCCTTTAGATGCCACGTAGGCCGCAACGCCTGCCTGACAACTAAAGCCCTGAACGCTCGATATATTGACGATCGCGCCACCGCCGCGCTTGCGCATTTCGGGCACGCCGAAGTGCGCGGTCAAATGAATCGAGCCTACGTTCACGTTCATGCAGCGCGCAAACGTCTCGTGCGATGTCTCGACGAGATCGCCATAAGGATGAATGGCCGCCGAATTGACGATGATATCGAGCCCGCCAAATAGTTCGACCGTCTCGCGCATCGCCGCTTCGACTTGCGCCGGGTCCGACACATCCGCCTTGAGCACGGTCACTTTCAGCCCCGCATCCTCGGCGCGTCGACGCAAGGCGGCGTTCAACGTTTCATCGATGCCCAACGCCGCGACGTGCGCGCCTCCCGCAGCCATTCGCAAGACGACAGACGCACCTATTCCCGATGTTCCCGTGACGAGGGCGATTTTGTTGTCGAGATCATGGCTCATTGCGTGGACTCCGTCGTCGTTATCAAGGTCGCGCGTATCGCGCACCAAAGATCTTACGTTAGAGCGTGGTCCCATCGAGCGTCAGCTTGTCGTTCGGGAGCGATTCGTGCATCCACGGCACGCGTAGCGAATGGATGGAAAGCACGTAGAGCATCGCATGCTCGTCGTACGAATAATCAAAATCAAACATACGAGGCGTCAATGGCTGCACAAAGCCCAAGGAGAAGAGACGAATGCGACTTCGTACGATGGGGAATGACACCCTCAGCACGATACATCTGAAGGAACGAGCGCGAAGCGGAACGAAGATTCGAGCGCTTGTCTTCGTCACGCTGACGTGTTGGCTCAATGCCGCATTCCCGGCGGCGCAGGAAAAAACGCAAACGCAAACGCACACACACGCGCATAAGCGCGCGCAGAAGCATGCGCGTCATAGCCAGGCAAACGTGAATGCGACAGCAAAAGCGGCAGCCGCGGAACCCGTGAATCTCGACCGCTCCGGCAAGGAACGCAAGGGCAAGGCTTCGTATTACGGCCGAAACTTCTACAAGAAGAAAATGGCCGACGGTACGCCGATGAATCCGCAATCCAATTCGGCGGCAAGCAAGACGCTTCCGCTCGGTACGAAAGCGCGCGTGACGAATCTGGAGAACGGCAATAGCGACGTAGTCGAGATCAGGGATCGCGGTCCTTACGTGAAAGACCGGATCGTGGATGTATCGCCGAAAACCGCCGATAAGCTCGGCTTGAAGGAAAACGGCACCGCGCCCGTCGAAGTCAAACCCGTGGAAGTTCCACAGGCCGATGGTACGGTGAAGCCGGGCGCAGGCGCGACTTCCTCTAACTGAACCGGCGCGCGATTATCGGCGTAACGAAGATCGCGCGCGCGGCATCAAAAGTCCGCAGTCACCGACATCAGCAACGTACGCGGTTTTCCCATTGTCAGATAGGCGCCCGTCGTCGACGACCAGTACGATTTGTTCGTCACGTTTTCAACCGTGGCGCGCAGCGTCGTTACGTGCTTGAACACGGTCGTCGTATAGCGCGCGCCGAGATCGAAGCGGTCCCACGCGGGTATCGATAAATGGTTGGCCGCGTCCAGATACTGATTGCTCGTGTGGATCCACGCCGCGTTGAACGTCAGGCCGGGCACCCAAGGCAGATCGTATTCGCCGCCCAAATTGAAGAGATAACTCGGCACACCAATGGGCCGATAACCATCGGTTGCGCCGCCGTTCGTGTCGAGTTGCTTCGCGTTCAGCAACGTCGCGCCCGCGAGCACGCGCACGCCCTTGAGCGGTTCGCCATACACCGACATTTCGATTCCGCGATGCCGTTGCGTTCCGTTCGTGGCGAAGATGTTGTTCGTGCTGTCCGTGTACGCCGTGGGCTGCTCGATCTGGAACAGCGCGAGCTCCGCGCCAAACCGATTCGTGTCGTACTTCGTGCCCACTTCGTATTGCTTCGTGCGGTTCGGCGAGAGCGTCTGCCCGACATTGGCGGCACCGAACGGCGCCGTCTGTCCTGCCGCGAGCGACTCGGCGCGATTCGCGAAGAGAGAGATCGTGTTGGTCGGCTTCACGACGAGACCGAAGATCGGCGTGTTGATCGACTGATCATAGGTGTTCGAGATCGCGTCCGTGCCGACCGTATAGTTGTTCTGATGCAGTTGCTGATGACGCGCGCCGATGGTGAAGAGCACGCGGTCGTTGAGAAAGCCGAGCGTATCGGATACTGCGAAACTGCGCGTGAGGATGCGGTCCGCGAGACCCGGATCGGAGAAACTGCCCGCGACGAAGCTCGTCGCCGCCGGTTCCGGCACGACGCCGCCGCCATAGAGCGTCGTCGGGAAGGGCCCGCTGAAGGCGAATGCCTCGCGGTCTTCGACGCTCGTGATGGCAAAACCCGCCGAGACGAGATGCGAGACCGGACCCGTCACGAAGCGGCCGCGCACGCCGGCTTCGCCGGACAGCGCGTCGGTGGTGCGCAATACGTCGCCGCGCGTGCTCGTGGTGCCCGTGAGCGCGTTGAAGGTCGGTGACGAATACGTGCCGTCCTCGTGTGTGCGCCGGATGCCGCCACTGGCGTATGCGGTCCATCCAGGCAAGAAGTCGTATTCCGCGCGCGCGATGCCTACCGTGTCTTCCAGCGTGCTATGCGTCCACGGCTGCGCGAAGTTGTGCGTGGCGGACAGCGGCTCGGGCACCACGTCGCCCGTGACGGAAACCGTCGAGCGGCCCTGGTCGATGTTCTTGCGCTGGTAAAGGAAATCGCCATACAGCCTCAGCTTGTCGCCGCGCCAGTCGAGCGAAACGGCGGTGGTCTGGTTATGGCGGAACTCGTCGTCGATGCTGGTTTCGCCGCCGTCTATCGAGCCATTCACGCGAACGCCGAATTGTCCTTCGCTGCCGAAGCGCCGGCCCACGTCGACGTGCGTGCCGATCTGACCGGACGCGCTGCCATCGACGGTGACGCGCGTGAGAGGTTTATCGTCGGCGCGCTTGAGTTCGAGATTGATGCCGCCGCCGATTGCCGAGCCAGTCGGCGACGCGCCGTTCAGGAACGCGTTGGCGCCTTTGAATACGTCGACGCGTTCCAATACATCAGGCGAGACGAGCTGACGCGGCGTGATGCCGTATAGGCCGTTGAGCGAGATGTCGTCGCCGTTGAGCTGGAAGCCGCGAATCACAAATACTTCAGAGAAGTTGCCGAAGCCATATGCGGGACGAACGGCGGGATCGTGCGCCAGCAGATCGCCGATGGTGCGCGCTTGCGAATCCTCGATCGCTTTCGCCGTATAACTCGTCATGCTGAACGGAACATCGATGAGCTTCTGACTGCCCAGCACGCCGAACTGGGCGCCGCGCGCAACCTGTCCGCCCGCGTATGCGGGTTCGAAATCGCCGGGAAGCGTTTCGGCGACGCCGCGCACGTTTACGGCGGGCAGCGCGGTGTCTGCATTGGCCGGCGATGCCTGCGGCTCTGTTTGCGCTCGTGCGGTGATACTCAAAGAGGCGGGCAACACGGCGCAGACAAAAAGTCGAAGAACCGCCGCATAAACTTTGCGAACGCGCGGGCGCGACAGAGCAGTTGCTGACATAGCGAAGAAAATCCGAAGGAGAACCGCTGTTAGAGGTGCTATGCGTTGCCACGTGTGGTGCCGAGAAGATGCGATGCGGTCGTCGCGAAAGGACGGATGCATGCGTGCTGCGATTCTAGTGAAATGCGAACGATTCGCATATACGTTTTTTCAAGCGCGTCGAGCGGTGTTGCAGGTCGACAACCGAAAGCGTTTGCGTCGATCGATCGGCAGATAGACGGTGTTTCAATCAACAGAGGATTGCTTCAGTCGCTCCATGCGCCATGCGACGAGCGCCTCGGCATTGCATGCAAGCTTCGTCATGCGCAGGCCGCACGTCCATGCGAGACGCGAGAGAACGAAGGCATCCGCGTATGTCGTCAGACCGGCAAGGGGCACGCCGAGCGATGCATCCGGAAGCAAGCGTTCGTGCCATAGCAAGCCGGCATCGTTTCGCCATGCAACGACGCGCGCACCGTTCAAGCTCGCGCGATGCGCAAACGCGCGGCTATCCGAGCAACGTTCATCGCATACGACGAGGAGACGCATGCGTGCCGCCTTCGTATCGCCGATGCTTTCGATGGCCCACGCATACGCCGCCGCCAGGGATGCGCCAGTCAAGAATTCGCGGCGGGCGCGTCTCATCGAGCATCCTTCGACCAAGCGGCAGGCCAGATACCCTGCTTGCCGGGCGACAGAATGCCATTCGGATCGAGCGCGGTTTTCAGCGTGTTCGTGAGCCGCATCAACGCGTGGTCGTTGAAGTCGTATTGCGAAGCCGCAAGGTCCATATACGCGAGATGCGTGCGATATTGGCCATAGCCGGCCTGGACCGCATCCTCGATCAGCGTGCGCACCAGCGTGCCCGCAGCGTTTGTTCGAGCGCTGTCGTCGCGGTCGAAAATGGCCGCGAAGATGTGATGCATGTGTCGCCGTTCCGCCGTGAAGCCGCCGTAGTAATCGAAGCCGAACTGCGCGGCGCGCTCACGCACCATCATGTATTGCTTGGTTGCATCGGCGCCGGTTGGCGGGCATATCGGCGAGAAGTCGACATGCGCGCCCGAACCGCCGCGCCAGTTCAGCATGTTGAACGCATCGAGTCCGGGAATGCCGACCTGACTGCGATCGCCGCCGCCTGTCGGTTCATCGGATGCGTCGCGATAGGGCATGTCGAAGAGGCGTGCATCGGCAATCGATGCAAAGCGCCGATGGATGATGTCGCGCCGCACGTTGACCAGTTCGCGCGGTCCATAAAGACAGAAGCGCAGGTTCCAGCGGCCGATGTCGATGTCGCGCGCCATTGCGTCGATGGCCGCTTCGGGCATCGCACCGGGGCCGTCGTACCACCGCTTGCGTGTCGATACGCCCGCCGCCCAGCGCACCGCGCTTTCGATGACAGCGCTGCTCTGTATCGTGTCGTCCAGCTTCAATGGCCGCAGCGTTTCGACGATCCGTTCGAGGTCGGTATCGCGTTTGAAGGCATAGCGCGCGATCATGTAGCCCTCGGGCTCGGGCATGAGCCACACGCCGAGCTTGGTCACGATGCCCAGATTCGACTGCGCGAACATGGCGTCATAAGAAGGACCGAAACCGGGCTTGAACACTTGCCAGTCGCGGCTCGCGTTCATGGCGCCCATGCCGGTGCGCACGACATCGCCGTTTGCAAGCACTACTTCCATGCCGCATTGCATCGCGGCGTGGTCGCCATACGGCGTCGTGCCGTAACCGCGCTCGAGCGTGTTGCCGATGACGCTGCCCCAGCCCGCCGCCGGCGGATCGAGCCATAAACGCGTACCACGCGCCTTCAATTCACGATACAGGTCGTAGTAACTCACGCCGGGTTCGACGAGCGCATAAGCCAGCTTTTCGTCGATCTCGAGTATGCGGTTCATGCGTTGCAGATCGAGCACGACGCTGCCCGCAAGCCTTGGCGCCGCGCCGCCGTAAGCGAAGTTGCGTCCCGTCGATACGCTCCACAGCGGCACTTTGAATCGGTTCGCCACTTGCAGGACCGCGCGGATCTGCTCCACGCTCGATGGCATGACGACCGCTGACGCTTGCCACATGCGGGCATCGCCGGGAGCGAAAGGATCGAGATAAGCAGGCTGCGCCTCATTGAACGAAAGCACGGCGGCGCGGCCAACTATGTCGATGAACGCAGTCAGCGCGCTTTTAAAGTCGCGCGGAGGCGGCGTCGCCACCGCGCGGGTCAATAGCCGCCGCTGCTGCCGCTGCTCGATGACGTGCCCGACGAGCTTGCACCGGCGCCGTCGGTCTGACAGCCAGCGAGGGATAGGGCGAGCACGGCAAGCAATAGCGAAAACGCACGAACGAGTTTCATGGGTCACTCCAGGTCGAATAGCTACGAGGCGGCCGCAAGACACGGCATCCTCCATCTAAACGAACCGGGCGCGCGGAATATTCCCTTGGTTCTGCTCTCGCTTATTCGAGTACGGTGTTAGGCGTCGCGCTGAACGACATGAAGCGGGCGATGGACCATTGACCGTCCGGTTGCCGCTGGAAAATGTCCATGCCTGCTTCTTCGGTCACGCTCTCTTTGTCACCCATGCGGGCGGTGAGCGTCCAGAACAATCGCACGATGGCGATATCGCCGGAAACGATGATCTCGCGAATGTCTGGGCTGTCGTATTGCAAGCTTAGTTCGGCCTTTGCAAACAGCACCGCGAGCTTCTTGCAGATCGTGTCGCGATTGCCATCGAGCGCTTCCGGGACGGTCGAGACCAGGTCGGGCGCGAAGATATCGCAGACGCCTTTGGCATCGCGCGCGTTGAAAGCCTTTGACCATGCTTGCAGCCTTTGCGCGATCGCGGCCTTGTCGGCGTTTGCATCGGCGTGAGCAGGCGTCGTCACGACAATACTCGCGAGCATTGCACCGGTCGTCAGCACTCTCTTGATCATGAAAACGCTCCAAGTCGACAAGACCAGATGGTGATTCTAAGTGAGATGCATGGTGTCGAGCGGCATCCGCGGTGCTCTGCTTTCCTCCCTTACGTCCACGATTCGCGCTGTCCGGCGCTTTGCCAAGGCATCGAATTCGATCCCGGCGTGATCGAGTGCCGATCATGTTGAGCGAATTATCAATCCAGACGATCCCACCTAAGATGCTCTTTCGTCACTAAACCCAAGGAGCATCGCCATGAACATCGAAACACGCGGAGCGAGGATTCACGTCAAGGAACAAGGAAGCAGCGAGCCGGCACTCGTGTTTCTCCACTACTGGGGCGGGTCGTTGCGGACATGGGACGGCGTTGTCGGCGCATTGGCGAACGCTCGACACACCATCGCGCTCGATCATCGTGGATGGGGCGAATCGAGCGCGACCGAGCAAGCCTACGCAATAGCCGATCTTGCAAACGACGCAGCAGACGTCGTCGAAGCACTGCACTTGCATCGCTACATCCTGATCGGCCATTCGATGGGCGGCAAGGTCGCGCAATTGCTCGCATCGCGCAGGCCTCGCGGATTGCAGGGCGTCGTGCTTATCGCGCCCTCGCCGCCCTCGCCGATGCAGCTTCCCGATGCCCAGCGAGCCGCGATGGCCGCAGCCTACGACTCGCGCGAATCGGTCGAATGGGTCATGGACAACGTGCTCACCGCAAGTCCGCTTGCGCCCGAGTTGCGCGAGCAAGTGATTGCCGACAGCTTGCGTGGCGCGCCGCAAGCCAAGGCGGCGTGGCCGAACGCCGCCATGCTCGAAGACATCACGAATGAAGTCGGGTCGATCAGTGTTCCCGTCACGGTGATCTCAGGCGAGCTCGACCAGGTGGACCGCGTCGAGACCTTGCGGAAGGAACTGTTGCCTCGCATAGCGGATGCGCGCCTTCATGTCTTGCCCAGCATCGGGCACTTATCGCCACTTGAAGCGCCAGCAGCCGTCGCTGCGCTTATCGAAAAGTTCATCGACGAACTGCAAGCGCGTTGAACGGAATCAGCGTGACGTGCGGTCCCAAGGCGGCTCGTCGCCGAACGCGGCAACCAGACTATCGAGCAGAAGCCGCACTTTCAGCGGCATATGTCGTGCGCTCGGATAAACCGCCTGAATCGCCAACTCCGGCGTCCGATAGTCCGGCAGCAGCGCGACGAGATTCCCCCGCGCGATGTGTTCGCCGAACACGAAGGTCGGCCCATACGCGATACCCGCGCCCGCAAGCGCCGCAGCCAGCAGCATCTGCGTGTTGTTCGCGGCCATGCGGCATGGCCCGTCGATGACCTGCGCGCGGCCTTTCGTATCGGCGAGCGTCCAGTCTCCCACCGACACCGCTTCGCTGAACGCGAGTCGCGGCGCTTGCCGCAAGTCGTCGGGGTTACGCGGCGTGCCGTGTCGTTCGACATAGCCGGGCGACGCGCAGATGACCATTCGACACGGCGCGAGCCTGCGCGCGACGAGGCCGGAGTCGTTGAGGCGACCGATACGTATCGCCACGTCCACGCCGGCTTCGAGCAGATCGACATAGCGGTCGTTCAACGACACTTCTATCGTGACATGCGGATGCTGCTCAAGATATGCAGCGAGGACATCGCCGAGATGCATCGCTCCGAACGTGACGGGCGCCGCGATTCGCAACACGCCACGCGGCGTGTCCTGTGCGTCGCTCGCCTCGCGATTGGCCTCTTCGTAGGCTTCGAGGATGCGTTTGCATCGCTCGTAATAGTGTTGGCCGACCTCGGTCAGACTCAGCTTGCGCGTCGTGCGATGCAGAAGCCGCGCGTTCAGTTCCGCTTCGATTGCGCTCACGTACTTGCCGGCCATCGCGGGCGATAACCCGAAACGTCGCGCGGCAGCGGCGAAACTGCCGCCATCGACGGTCGCGACGAATACTTCGATGCCGGTCAGGCGGTCCATGCGTTCCTCGGCTTTCGTGGCGGGATTGACCTGGTGCCGCGTGATCTTCTCACGCTTCGCTTAACGTCTAACCTTACTCGACAACGAGACCTCGCGGGGTGTAGGGCTCATTCGCTTCGTCGGCACCGGAAAAGTCGGCGCAATGTTCCACATAATGCGCGAGACGCCCGGCGATTGCCGTGCTGTCGTCCTCCGCCGCGAGTCTTTCCAGCGCATACGCACGCATCGATTCCGATAACCGGTAGCGCACGACGGGGCCGTCATATTCGACGATCAACAGCGATTTCGCGGCGAGTTCGCTCGCGGCGTCGATCACGGTTGCGAGCGCGAGTCCGTCATCGCATGCGACAGCGCACAGGGCTTCGAACGAAAACGAGTCTTCGAAAACGGCCATCCTGCGCAGCAAGGTCTTCTCCTGCGCGGCGAGCGGCCCGTAGCTCCAGTCGAAATTCGCACGCAACGTCTGATGACGCGGCAGCGCGGTGCGGTATCCACCAGCGAGCATGGACATACGGTCGTCCAGCCGCCGATGAATATCTTCGAGGCCGAGCGCGGCAAGACGCGCCGTCGCCAGTTCGATGGCAAGCGGATTGCCGTCGAGCCGCCGGCATATCGTCCCTATGCGGCCGATCTGCGCGCTGTCGTCGCCGAGATTGCGCTGCACGGCGCGGCCACGGCGGAGAAAGAGCCGCACGGAAGCATGTTCGAGCGTTTGCGCATCCGTCGATCCGGCGCGCGGCACGTCGAGCGGATCGACGCGATAGAGCGTCTCGGACATGATGCGCAATGGCTCGCGGCTCGTAACCAGAACGCGGATGCCGTCATTGGCGGCGGCGAGCGCATCGACTATTTGCGCGGCATGCGCGATCACATGCTCGGCATTGTCGATGAACACGAGCCCACGCTCGGGCAGCGACGAGAAGTCGAGCGGCTCGTGTTCCGCCAAACCGCATGCGCGCGCGATGGCTTCTTGCAGCGAGCGCGGGTGGTCGAGTCGCGCGAGATCGGCGAAGAAGATCGGCTCTGCGCGCGCCGCTGTCCATTGACGCGCCGCTTCGAGCGCGAGCGCCGATTTGCCGATGCCGCCTGCGCCCACGAGCGTGAGCACTTGCGTCGCGGCGAGCATCGTGGAAATACGGGCAAGCGCGTCTTCTCGTCCGATGAGTTCCGGTCGAGCGAAACGCGCCTCGGCATGCGGACACGAAGGTCTGACAGTTCGCCTTGTCAGTCTGTACCCACGGCCCGGCACGGTCACGATAATGTCGCGATCGCTGCCCAGGTTTTTACGCAGGCTGGATAAGTGAACCTGGATATTGTTTTCTTCGACGACGGTGCGCGGCCAGACTGCGCTCATCAATTCGTCCTTGGTGACGAGGCGCCCTTCCGCTTTAGCCAGCACGACGAGAATATCGAATGCGCGCGAGCCCACGGACATGATCTCGCCTTGACGGTGCAAGGTACGTGCTTCGAGGTCGATCCGTATGCCGCCCAGATCGATAATGCCGCTGTGCGATCCGGGTAAGGGCAACTCGGCAATGGCGTTCATGGTGTCGTTCCGTTTGCGATGGATGTCCGATCACATAACCGATCCTATGCTTCCCAGCCTTTGCGCCCGATGAGAAAATCATTAAGCTTAGTTAACTCCGCGCCTTCATTAGTAATTCGGGAATACCTTGCCATTTTCCGCGCGCACGTTAACTTAATTTAATAATGACCGGATTTATGCGCGGACCATGCGGGCGCATAATGCACGGCGGGAAGCCCTGTACTCGAAAATCAGAGTGCGCTTCGAGCCTGTTACGAGCCATAAAATGAAAATCCTGGTCATCGAAGACAACGAGCAAGTCGCCGGATTCTTGCGCAAGGGTTTGGCCGAAATGGGCCATGTCATCGATTGCGCGGACAATGGCCGCGACGGCATGTTTCTCGCGGCCGGCGAGACCTACGATTCGATCATCTTGGACCGCATGCTGCCGGGCGGTATCGACGGCCTCGGCATCATCTCGGCGTTGCGCGCGACCGGCAACAAGGTGCCTATCCTCATTCTGAGCGCGCTTGGCGAAGTGGATGAACGCATTCGCGGCCTCAAGGCCGGCGGTGACGATTACGTCGTCAAACCCTTTGCGCTGGGCGAAGTCGCGGCGAGGCTCGACGCATTGACGCGACGCTCGCAAGAAAACCTCGTGGACACGGCGTTGAAGGTAGGCGATCTGAGCATAGACCTGCTTTCGCGCAAGGTCGTGCGCGCGGGCAAGGCTATCGTGCTCAAGCCGCGCGAATTCAAGCTGCTCGAATATCTCATGCGCCACGCGGAACAAGTCGTGACGCGCACCATGCTGCTGGAAAATATCTGGGAATATCACTTCGATCCGCAGACCAACGTGATCGATGTGCACGTGAGCAAGCTGCGTCAGAAGATCGATACCGGCTTCGACAAGTCGCTGCTCCTGACCGTCCGCAATGCCGGCTATATGCTGACCGCAGAAGCGTAGCGGGAGGGCGCGAGCATGCTGGAACTGCGGAACTTCGAGCGGCGAACCCTGTGCGATGACGGCGAGTTCGTCCTGTCGCGGCTGTGGCGTCGCGAAGACGCGCAGACCTGGCTTGCCGTGGCGCTGCCTGTGGCGCACGTGGCGCAAGTCGTGGAGAGTCAGGCGCGGCTCACGCGTGCGTTCGAACTGCGCGCGCTACTCGACAGCCCGGTTCTCACGCGGCCGCATGCGCTGGTGGAGTTGCGTGGCGCGGCCACGCTTCTGCTCGAAGATCGCGGCGGTGTTTCGCTTGCATCGATATCTGCGGGAACGCTCGGCGTGCATGAGAGCTTGCGCATCGCGGTGAATCTTGCAGCGGCGCTCAAGGTGCTGCATGCGCGTGGCGTCATGCACAAGGACTTGCGACCGGCCAACATACTCGTCGATGTAGCGAGCGGCGAAGTGGCGCTCACGGGTTTCGGACGCGCATCGAGAGCAACGCGCGAACGTCCCGCAACGGAACTCGCGCCCGTGACCATGGACGCGCTCGCTTACCTTTCGCCTGAGCAAACGGGGCTCACGAATCGCGGTGTGGATTCGCGCTGTGACTTGTATTCGCTCGGCGTCGTGTTCTACGAGATGCTCGCGGGCAAGCTGCCGTATCGCGCCGCGTCGCCCGCCGAATGGCTGCATTGTCATATCGCGCGTCAGCCGATTCCGCTTGCCGAACAAGCGCCTCACGTGCCGCGACAGTTGGCCGCCATCGTCGCGCGGCTCCTCGCGAAAGCCGCCGAGGAACGCTATCAGACCGCGCTCGGGCTCGAACACGATTTGCGGCGCTGTCTCGATTCATGGCAACGCAGCGAGCGTATCGAAGCGTTCACGCCGGGCGAGCACGACACGCCCGAACATTTGCTCATTCCCGAACGCCTTTACGGACGCGAAGTCGAAAGCGCGGCGCTCGCGAACGCATTTCAGCGCGTGGCGCAGCAAGGTCGCTCGGAATTCGTGCTGGTGTCGGGCTACTCGGGTATCGGCAAATCGGCGCTCGTTGGCGACCTGCAAAAGAGGCTCGTGGCCGGTAACGGGCGCTTCGCATCAGGCAAGTTCGATCAATACAAGCGCGACATTCCCTACGCCACCCTCGCGCAATCTTTTCAGCAATTGATCCGCCAACTGCTCGACGATAAAGCCTTCGACCTGCCGTCATGGCAGGCGCGTCTTGCCGATGCGCTTGGCGCGCATGCGCAACTCATCGTCGATCTCGTGCCGGAACTGGAACGTGTGATCGGTCCGCAACCCGCTGTGCCAGCGCTCGGGCCACGCGAGGCGCATGTGCGTCTGCAAGCGGTGCTCGCGCGTTTCGTCGGCACGTTCTGTGGTCCAGGCGAGACGCTCGTGCTCTTTCTCGACGATCTCCAATGGCTCGATTCCGGCACGAGCAGTTGGATCGAATATATGGCGGCGTCCGCGGATACGCGTCACGTGCTCTTCATCGGCGCGTATCGGGACAACGAAGTGGGTCCCACGCACACGCTCTCACGCGTGCTCGCGACGGTGCGCGAAACCAGCACGCCGCTGCATCTCATTCTGCTGGCGCCTCTTGCGCCCGGCGATGTATCGAATCTGCTGACCGACACGCTGCATGCCGACGCCGCCGAAGCAGAACCGCTCGCCAGCCTGCTATTCGACAAGACCGGTGGCAATCCCTTTTTCGTGGTGCAGTTCCTGCGCATTCTCGAAGAGGAACGGCTGTTGCATTTCGACCGCGATACACGCGTCTGGCGCTGGGACATCGACCGCATTCGTGCGGCGCGTTTTGCGGAAAGCGTCGTCGATCTGATGGTGGAGCGCATTGCGCGCGCGCCGCAAGCGACGCAAGACATGCTGAAGTGGTTCGCGTGTCTCGGCAACGCGGCAACGGATGCGACGCTCGCGCAAGTGTGTGCCGATGCCGTAGGCGACATCGACGCCGCGCTCGGCAATGCGGTCGAAGCAGGTCTCGTGTATAGGCGCGAGAACGGTTATGCATTCGTTCACGACCGCGTGCAGGAAGCAGCCTACGCGATGATTCCGCCGGGCGAGCGCGCGCTCGCGCACTTGCGAATCGCGCGAATGTTCGATGCGACCGAAGCGCATGACGCCGAGGCCGACATCTTCGAGATCGTCAACCAGTACGATCGCGCGGTCGCATTGGTCGATAACGCGGCGGAACGCGAGCGAATCGTCGAGCTCAATTTGCAGGCGGGCAAGCGCGCGAAGGCTTCGTCGGCGTTCGGTTCCGCCTTGACGTACTTCTCGACGGGAAGCGATCTTCTCGATACCGCTCGATGGCACGACGACTATGCGCGCAAGTTCGCGCTGGAAAGCAACCGCGCCGAGTGCGAGTTCCTGACAGGCGATACCCAAGCCGCGTGCAAGCGATTGACCGAACTCGCCGAGCGGGCAAGCACGCTGCCGGATCGCGCCATTGTCACGTTCCTGCGCGTCACGCTCTACACCGCGCTCGATCAGATGCAGCTTGCCGTGCAAACGTGTCTGGAGTATTTGCGGCACGTCGGTATCGAGTGGCAGCCGCATCCGGGACGCGCCGCCGCGCGCCTCGAATACGACGCGCTGCTTCGGCAGATCGGCTCGAAGCCGATCGAACGCCTGATCGACCTGCCCTTGCTCGAAGCGTCCGATCTCGCCGCCACGCTCGATGTGCTCACGGCCGTGCTGCCGCCCGCGTTCTTCAGCGACGAAGACCTCGTCTGCCTGGTGCTGTGCCGCATGGCGAATCTGAGCGTGGCGCACGGCAACAGCGATGCATCGTCGCTCGGCTATGCCTATCTCGGCATGGTGACGGGTCCTATCTTCGGCGACTATCAGGCTGGGTTCGGCTTTGGGCGCCTGGGACTTGCGCTCGTCGACGAACGCGCGCTAGACCGCTTCAAGGCGCGCGTCTACATGTGCTTCGCCTATCACGTCACGCCGTGGACGCGGCACATTCGCACGAATCTGCCCTTGTTGCGCCGCGCGTTCAATGCCGCGACGGAGAGCGGCGATCTGACCTATACGGGCTTCAGCAGTTGCACGTTGATCACGAGTCTGCTGGCTGCGGGCGAACCGCTTGCAGACGTGGAGCGCGAGGCACAAGAGCGGCTGTCGGTCGTGAAGAGCGCGAAGTTCGGGCTTATCGTCGATATCATTACTTCGCAGTTGCGGCTGATCGGTCACTTGCGTGGCGACAGCGTGCTTCTCGCGGGATTCGACGAAGCCGAGTTCGAGCGCCGCCTCGAAGCCGATGCCAGTCTCGCGATTGCCGCATGCTGGTACTGGATTCGCAAGCAGCAATGGCTCCATTTCGCCGATGACATAGCGGGCGCCGCCGCTGCGGGCGATAAAGCCAGGCCGCTCTTGTGGACCTCCGCCGGCCACTTCGAAATGGCCGAATACTATTTTCATGCGGCGCTGGTGCTTGCACGCATGCACGATCCGCGCAAACACGATGTGTCGTCAACACTTGCGGAGTATCACGGCAAGTTGCAGGTCTGGGCCTATCACGGTCCGGCGAATTTCGGCTGCCGGGCGGCGCTCGTGGAAGGCGAAGTCGCGCGCATCGAGAACCGGCCGTTCGACGCGATGCGTCATTACGAAGACGCTATCGCGCTCGCACGCGAACATCGCTTTGTGCAGATCGAAGCGCTGGCCCATGAAACGGCCGCGCGCTTTTACATCGAACGCGAATTCACGACTATCGCTCATGTCTATCTGGGCCATGCACGGCGCGCGTATCTGCGCTGGGGCGCGATGGCGAAGGTTCACGCGCTGGAGCGGCTTTATCCGGAACTCGTCGAAAGCCCTGCCGAAAGCCTGACGGCAAGGAATGTCGTGGCGGAACGCTTCGATGTGGAAACCGTCGTGCAGGCGTCGCAAGCAATCTCAGGCGAGATCGTGCTCGAACGGCTCTTGCGCACGCTCATGACCATCGTGCTCGAACATGCGGGCGCGCGTCGCGCGGTGCTCGTCTTGCCGCGCGAAGAGAAACTGTGGATCGAGGCGCAGGCCGTATCTGGCAGGGACGGTGTGCAGGTCCGCATGGAAAGCGCTCCGATGACGCCGCGTGAATTGCCGGTATCCATCGTGCACTTCGCCATGCGCATGCGGGAGCGCGTGCATATCGACGACGCCACGTTGCCCAATGAATTCTCCGCCGACGAGTATCTGCGTTCGAGCGGCGCGCGCTCGGTGCTCGTCGTGCCCATCATCAAGCAGGCCAAGCTCAAGGGCGTGCTGTATCTCGAGAACGATCTCGCGCCCGGCGTGTTCACGGCAGCGCGTATCACGGTGCTGACACTGCTTGCGTCGCAGGCGGCTATTTCGCTCGAGAACGCATCGCTCGAACAGAAGGAGGCCATGCTCGAAGAGAAGGAAGCGTTGCTTCACGAAGTGCATCATCGCGTGAAGAACAATCTGCAACTCATCAGCAGCCTGCTCAATCTGCAGGCTTCGCGTGTAGAAGACAAGGCGGTAGCCGAACTTTTCGCCGAAAGCCGCAACCGTGTGCGATCGATGGCGATGGTGCACGAAAACCTTTATCGTGCTGGCAATTTCGCTCGCATCATGATGGCGCCGCACGTGAGGAACCTGTGCAAGCATCTCGCGCAGGCTTACGACATGCGGCGCCTCGGCGTGGACATGGACGTGGTCGTCGACGATATCCAGCTCGACATGAATCGCGCGGTGTCGTGCGGGCTCATCATCAACGAGCTCGTTTCCAATGCGCTCAAACATGCGTTTCCGGAGGGACGCGGCGGACTGTTGCGTATCGAGCTTCGTATCACGGACAAGGACCGTTGCCGCCTCGTGATCGCCGACGATGGCGTGGGACTGTCGCCCGCGTTTTCGCTCAATCAGGCCGACACGCTCGGGCTGCAACTCGTGCATGATCTCGCGCATCAATTGCACGGCAATGTCGATGTGAACCGCGCAGGCGGCACGGTCTTCACCATAGCCTTCGAAGCCGAAGCAAGCTGACCTCAACGAACGATGGCACCTGCACGCATCCTGATTGTGGAAGACGACCGAGTGGTCGCCCGCGATATCGCCCAGCAAATGATCCGCAACGGTCATACGGTGGTCGGCTCGACCGCGCGCGGCGAAGATGCGCTCCTGCTGGCGAAGGAAGTGCGTCCCGATCTCGTGCTCATGGATGTGCGGCTCGAAGGCGAGCTCGACGGTATCGACGCGGCGCGGCTTCTGCGCGAGCAATTCAGGCTGCCAGTCGTGTTCCTGACCGCTTATGCCGACGAGGAAACCGTGCAGCGCGCCACCACGGCCGAGCCGTTCGGTTATGTGCTCAAGCCATTCGACGACACGCAATTGCGCACCGTGGTCGAAATGGCGCTCTACAAATACGCGGCCGAGCGGCGCATGCGCGAAAGCGACGAGCGCTATGCGGTGACGCTGTCGAGTATCGGCGATGGCGTGATCGCAACGGACCCGGAAGGGCGCATCGACTTCATGAACGCGGTGGCCGAACGGTTGACGGGCTGGCCACGCAATGAAGCACGCGGCCGCTTGCTGGGCGAGGTCTTTTGCGTCGTCGATGAAATCACGCGCGAGCCGGTGTCGTCGTTCTTGCGCGCGGATGAAGACATCGGCTTGCCGAGCCGCAATCTGCTGATCGCGCGTCACGGCCAGGAAGTGCCGGTGGAAGCGAGCGGTTCGCCTATCGTCGATGAACGCGGCGAAGGGCTCGGCATCGTGTTCGTGTTCCGCGATGTCACGCAACGGCGGCGCGCGGAAGAAGCGGAGATTTTGCGTGAGACCAATGCACGATTCGAAGCGGCGATGTGCGGATCGAATGTCGGCGTATGGGAAATCGACATGCCCGACGGCGATTTCCGCCACGGCAAGGCACGCTTCTCGAACATCTGGGAATGGCTCGGCTATGGCGGCAAGGAGCCATTGCTCGACTACGAGTCGTACATGAGCGTGGTGCACCCGCAGGAACGGGCCGCGACCGAAGCGGCCGTCGAGCGTTATCTCGAACATGCGAATGGCGTGTTCGAGATGGAGAACCGCCTCTTGCATAGCGATGGCAGCGATCGCAAGGTGCTGGTACGCGGCATGGCAAGGCGCGATGCGAGCGGCAAGCCCGTGCGCTTCGTCGGGAGTCTAGTGGACATCACCGAGCTCAAGCACGCCGAGAACGAACTACGCGCGAGCGAGGAACGCTTTCGCGGCACCTTCGAGAACGCGGCCGTGGGTATTGCGCATTGCGACCTCGAAGGCCGCTTTTTGCGCGTGAATCAGCGTGCTTGCGAGATCGTCGGATACGAACGCGATGCGTTGCTCGGCAAGCGCCTGCGCGATGTCACCGACGACGACTTCGTGACCGGAAGCCTGCAACGCTATTTCATGTTGACCGAGGGCGGCGTTTCGCATTACTCGGAAGAGAAACCGCTCGTGAGACGCGACGGTCAGCGCGTGTGGGTCAATTTATCGGTGGCGCTGCAATACGACTCTTCCGGGCACACGAGTCACACCATCGCCATCATTCAGGACATCTCGGCGCGCAAGGCACTGGAAGATGCGGTGCGCGTGGCGCGCGACGCCGCCGAAGCGGCCAACAAGGCGAAGGATCAGTTTCTCGCGAATATCAGCCACGAATTGCGCACGCCGCTCAACGGCATTCTCGGCTATGCGCAAATCCTGCGACGCGATGAAACGTTGAGCCGCAGACAGTTGTCTAGTCTTGGCGTGATCGAACAGAGTGGCGAGCATCTTCTCATGCTCATCAACGATTTGCTGGACTTCGCGCGCATCGGTGCGGGCAAGCTCGAAATGCAGGTGCGCGATGTGCCACTCGGTCCGTTTCTCGATGTCATCGCGGAGATCGTCGGCGTGCGCGCCCAGCAAAAGGGCCTGCAACTCCACTATCATGCGGCGCCGAATCTGCCGCGCGCGATCAGCGTCGATGAAAAGCGCTTGCGTCAGGTGTTGCTCAATCTGCTCGTCAATGCAGTGAAGTTCACGGATCAGGGCGAAGTCAGTCTCGCGGTTTCGGAAATATGGCCCGGACGTCTGCGCTTCGAAGTGAAGGACACGGGAATAGGTATCAGCCCCGACCGGCTCGATGTGATCTTTCAGCCCTTCGAGCAGGCGGGCGAACTCACGCGTCGGAGCGGCGGCGCGGGACTCGGTCTTGCCATCAGCCGGCAACTCGTGCGCATGATGGGAAGCGATATCCACGTCGCGAGTTCGCTTGGCCGAGGCAGCGCGTTCTGGTTCGAACTCGACGCGCCCGGCGCCACGGCGCAACCCGTGCCCGCGATTCTGCCGGTGGGTGTCACGCGCTATGAAGGCCGCGAGCGTCACATACTCGTGCTCGACGATGTCGCGGCCAATCGCATCCTGCTCGTCGATACCTTGCAACGTAGCGGCTTTCGCGTATCACAAGGAGAGAATGGCCGCGAGGGACTTGCGATGGCGAGCGAGGACCGGCCCGATCTGATCGTCGTCGATACGCTCATGCCGGTGATGGGTGGCATCGAGATGCTGGAGCGTCTGCGCGCGCTGGAAGCGTTGCGCGACGTGCCAGTGATCGCCGTATCGGCCGATGCATCGCGCGGCAATGCGCAGACCAATCTCGCGGCGGGCGCCAATGTGTTCATCGAAAAGCCGCTGAATCTGCATGTGCTGCTCAAGGAGATCACCGGCCTTCTGGCGTTGCAATGGGCGCCGCGTACGGGAAGACATGCTCGGGCCGATGAAGCGCTCGTCGTGCCGCCGCCCGAGGAAATGGCGCTGCTGCATCGCTTTGCGCTGCTCGGTTCGATGCGCGACATCATTGAGCGGGCCGAGCATCTGACGGTACTCGACAAGCGCTATGAAATTTTCGCAACGCGTCTGCGATGTCTTGCCGCCGGGTACGAATCGCAAGCGCTGTTGTCCCTGATCGAAGAACATCTGGACCCAAGCTCGTGAGTACGCAAGACTTACCCGATACCGCCACGCCAGTCGTTCTCGTTGTCGACGATACCGCAACGAATCTCGGCCTCGTGGTCGATGCGCTCGAAGGAAACAACCTGCGCGTGACCGTTGCGCGCGATGGCCGCGAGGCGCTGGGCCGCGCCGAACTGGTGCAGCCCGATCTGATTCTGCTCGACGTGATGATGCCCGGTCTCGACGGTTTTGAGACCTGCCGTCAGCTCAAGGCCAACCCGAACACGCGCGACATTCCGGTCATCTTCATGACCTCGCTCACGCAGACCGAGGACAAGATCACGGGCTTCAGCGCTGGCGCCGTGGACTTCGTCACCAAGCCACTGCACATGGAGGAAGTCGCCGCGAGAGTGCATACGCATCTCAAGTTGCGGGCTTTGCAGAAGTTGCAGCGCGAGCAGAATGTGCGGCTCCAGGAAGAGGTCAACACGCGCAAGCAGGCGCAGGAAGCGCTGATCGAAGTCATCAACGGCGTGCGCAACGTGTCGAATGCAATCGCCCATGATTTGCGTACGCCGCTTGCCGAACTGCGTTCGCGTCTCGAAGTGCTGATGATCGGCTTGCGCAAGGAAGGGAATGAAGCCACGCTCGCGCAACTGGAGCCCGCGCTTGCGGATGTCGATCGCGTGATCGGCATCTTCAATGCGCTCTTGCGGCTCGCCGAAATCGATGCGGGCGTGCGTCGCTCGGGTTTCGAGTCCAGCGATTTGCTCGCCATTGTCTCGGATGCAGTCGAGTTCTATCAGCCCGTGGCGGAACTGCGTGGCGTGACGCTTTCCATGACGCAGGCGGACGAACTGTACGCTGTGGTCGATCCCTTGCTGCTGGCGCAGGCTATCGGCAATCTGATCGATAACGCTATCAAGTTCGCGCGTGAAAATGGCGAGGTCGAAGTGTCGCTCCTGGCGCGCGATGACGGCATAGAGTTATCCGTATCCGACGATGGCCCCGGTATTCCCGACGCGGAAAAGCACAAGGTCACCGAGCGGTTCTATCGCGGCGACGCGAGCCGTGGCACGCCCGGTGTAGGACTTGGGCTCGCGCTCGTCAAGGCGGTGGCGACGTTGCATCACGGCAAACTCGAATTCGCCGATAAGCATCCGGGATTAAGTGCGGTACTGACTATTCGGTCGGCTGACATGCTCGCTTCGTAGCAAGCATGTCACGTGCAGCATCAGCTTTGCAAGAACGCCAGTAGATCCGCATTCACGCGATCGGCTTCCGTCGTGCACATGCCGTGCGGCGCGCCAGCATAAACCTTTAGCGTCGCGTTCTTCACGATCTCCGCCGTGCGTCGTCCCGACGCTTCTATCGGCACGATTTGATCGTCGTCGCCATGCAAAACGAGCGTGGGAATGTCGATTTTCTTCAGATCATCGGTGTAGTTCACTTCCGAGAATTGCTTGATGCACTCGTACTGGCCTTTGATCGAACCCATCATGCCCTGCCGCCAGAACTCGTCGATGTTGCCTTGTACGACCTTCGCGCCGTCACGGTTGTAGCCCAGAAACGGTACGGCCAGATCCTTGAAGAATTGCGAGCGATTCGAAGCCGTATTGTCGCGGATGCCGTCGAACACCGACATCGGCAAGCCGAGCGGATTACTCTCGGACTTGAGCATCATCGGCGGCACGGCTCCGATCAGCACGGCCTTCGAGACGCGCGCGCTGCCATGACGTCCGATGTAATGCGCAACCTCGCCGCCGCCCGTCGAATGGCCGACGAGCATGGCGTCCTTCAGATCGAGCGCGTCGAGCACGGCGGCGAGATCGTCCGCATACGTGTCCATGTCGTTGCCTTCCGAAGTCTGGTCGGAGCGGCCATGACCGCGACGGTCATGCGCAATGACGCGGTATCCCTTCTGCGCCAGATACAGCATTTGCGGGTCCCATGCATCCGCGCAAAGCGGCCAGCCATGCGAGAAGACCACCGGCTTGCCGCTGCCCCAGTCCTTATAAAAAATATTCGTGCCGTCCTTGGTCTTTACGGTGCTCATGGCGTGTCCTTTAGCGATGTTGGTCGAGCGCGTGCGCTAAGAATCATTCCTTGAGCGCGACGCGTGGACCGAATCTTAGCCGCGTGGAAGACGCCTGAACTTGAGAAAAGATTAATTGTTCTTAAGGCGGTTTAATCGCGGTGCATGCTCCTGCCAGCGAAAGGCCAAGTCCTGAAATTCATTTCCTGAAAATCCCACGCGCTAAAAATCGAAGTGCATTTTCTTAGCGAATATTCGTTAAGAACAATTAAGGGATTTTTCAAGGACTCGGCGAAGACGCGTGGCTATCATCCATCTCAATCCTTCCAGCCGCTCACCCGAGCACGGCATGTTCGTCCTGACTGCCGCATCTTTTCCAACGGAGCCTGCAAATGCCGCAAGAACTATTGACCCCGGATACCTGCGCGGTTGCGCTGATCGACTATCAGCCGCAGATGTTTTTTGGCACGACCTCGCATGAACGCACCACCATCCTGCATAACGTGCAGGCTATCGCCAAGGCGGCGAAGTTGTTCAAGGTGCCGACCATTCTCACTACCGTTGCCGCCAAAACCTTTAGCGGCGACATGGTGCCCGAAGTGCAAGGCGTGTTTCCGGAGCAGCAGCCGGTCGACCGTACCTCGATGAACTCGTGGGAAGACGCGGGCTTTCGCCGAGCAATCGAAGCGACGGGCCGCAAGAAGATCGTGCTCGCGGGTCTTTGGACGGAAGTGTGCGTGACGTTTCCGACCGTGCAGATGATCGCGGAAGGCTATCAAATCTACGTCCCGACCGATGCCTGTGGCGACATCACGCACGAAGCGCACGAACGCGCCGTGCAGCGAATCATCCAGGCCGGCGCGGTGCCAATGACGTCGCTTCAGTTCATGTTCGAACTGCAACGCGACTGGGGCCGCACCGAGACTTACGAAGGTTGCATGGACATTCTCAAGTCGCATAGCGCGTATGGCATCGGCGTGCGTTATGCGAAATCGATTCTCGGGGAACACGCAAGCGAAGCGGGTTGATTCAGCTCGCAGTCGTATCGAAAAGGCTGGCGCGAAGTTCATCGCGCCGGCTTCCAGCAAGCGCCGCGTCGCGGCACGCCTCACACGAGAACGCCCATGAATTCAAGCACGAGCTCAGGCACGGGTTCAGGCACGCCCGCGCGCGCCGATACCGTATTCTTCAACGGCAAGATTGCCACGCAGGACGACAAGCGTTCGTTCGCGGATGCACTCGCCGTTGCCGATGGAAAGGTCATCGAAGCAGGATCGCGTGAAGTCGTGATGCGTCATGCGAACGACGCGACGCGCCTCATCGATCTCAACGGGCGCACCGTGATTCCCGGCCTCAACGATTCGCATCTGCATGTCATACGCGGCGGCCTCAACTTCAACATGGAGTTGCGTTGGGATGGCGTTCCGTCGCTTGCGGACGCGCTCGACATGCTGAGGAAGCAGGTTGCACGCACGCCCGCCCCGCAATGGGTGCGCGTGGTCGGCGGCTGGAACGAATTTCAGTTTGCGGAGCGCCGTGGTCCGACGCTCGAAGAGATCAACGCGATTGCACCGGACACGCCGGTGTTCATCCTGCATCTGTATGACAGCGCATTGCTCAACGCGGCGGCCTTGCGCGCGGTCGGCTATACGAAGGAAACAGCCGATCCGCCCGGCGGCGAAATTCAGCGCGACAAGCGCGGCAATCCGACCGGCATGCTGATCGCGCGGCCCAACGCGGGCCTTCTTTACGCGACGCTCGCCAAGGGTCCGAAGCTGCCGCCCGACGAGCAGCGCAATTCCACGCGCCACTTCATGCGCGAGTTGAATCGTCTTGGCGTGACGAGCGCGATCGATGCAGGCGGCGGATATCAGGCTTATCCCGACGATTACGCTGTCATCATGGACTTGGCGAAGCACAACGAATTGACCGTGCGTATTGCGTACAACCTCTTCACGCAGAACGCAAAGAAGGAGATTGAAGACTTCGCGAAGTGGGTGAAGATGACGAAGCCCGGCGAAGGCGACGACTTCCTGCGCGTGAACGGCGCAGGCGAAATGCTGGTGTTCTCGGCGGCTGATTTCGAAGACTTTCTGGAACCGCGCCCCGACCTGCCCGACACGCTCGAAACCGAACTCGAAGCGGTAGTGCGTCTGCTCGTTGCAAACCGCTGGCCGTTCCGTCTGCATGCCACCTATAACGAATCGATCGAACGCTTCCTCAATGTGTTCGAACGTGTGAATGCCGACATTCCCTTCGATGGCTTGCGCTGGTTTTTCGATCATTGCGAGACCATCACGCAGAAAAATATCGACCGTGTAAAGGCGCTTGGCGGCGGTATCGCAATCCAGCATCGCATGGCGTATCAAGGCGAGTACTTCATCGCACGATACGGCGAGGAAGCCGTGAAGCGCACGCCGCCTATCCGCCACATGCTCGATGCCGGTCTGCCCGTGGGCGCGGGCACCGATGCCACGCGCGTGGCGAGCTTCAACCCGTTCGTCTCGCTTTATTGGATGGTGTCGGGCAAGACGGTCGGCGGCACGGCCATGTACAACGGCGCGAACAAACTCGACCGCATGGAAGCGTTGCGCCGTTATACCGTTGGCAGCGCGTGGTTTTCAAGCGAGGACGATCGCAAGGGCGCGCTCGTCGCGGGGCAGTTCGCGGACTTCGCGGTGCTATCGGAAGACTTCTTCACCGTCGATGAAAGCCGCATCAAGTTTCTCGATTCGGTCATGACCGTGGTGGGCGGCAAGGTCGTCTATGCGAGCGACGAGTTCACCCCATACGGTCCCCCGGACTTGCCGGTGAGTCCGTCATGGTCGCCGGTTGCGGAGTTCGGCGGTTATAGCCGTTACAAGCCGACCGCGGTTGCCTGCGTGGACGGTTGCGTGAATCTTTGCAACGTGCATGCGCATGCGCACGGTTTCGCGTGGCGCAAGAACGTACCTGTCAGCGACTCGAACGGCTTCTGGGGCGCGCTGGGATGCAGTTGTTTCGCGTTTTGAACAAGGGCGACTGACGCGATGCCGACCCTGACCGACGGCCTGCTCTTCGGCATCGCGATACTCGTCGTAGACTTCCTCGCGTGGCGCTTCATGGACCGAAGAAGCGAGCCTATGCGGCTTGCGTTTCGTGCGTCCATGTTCGCGTTATCGACGTGGGTGTTGTTCGCGCACGGCATGAATCCGCTCTTTGCGGCGCCCTGGCCCAACGAACCGCTGCGGCATCTGCTTGCGCAAGTGCTGGAGTTGATGTGGTGGCTGCAAGGCGCGCGGCTCGTCACGATCATGCTCGACCGCATCGTGCTGCCCGAGGCGTGGCACAAGGAGCGGCTCTTTCAGGACGTGCTCGGTGCGCTCGTCTATCTGGCTGCCGCGGTCGCGGCCGTCGCGTTCGTGTTGCAGCTGCCCGTGCGCGGGTTGCTGGCGACCTCGGGCGCGGTGGCCATTGTCATCGGACTTGCAATTCAGAGCACGCTCAACGATGTGTTCTCGGGCATCGTGCTCAACGCCACGCAGCCGTTTCGTCTGGGCGACTGGATCACTATCGGCGATGCCGAAGGCAAGGTCGTCGAGAGCAACTGGCGCGCGACAAGCCTGCTCAACGGGCAGGGCAATATCGTCGTGATCCCGAACAGCGTCGCGGCGCGCACGAACATCGTTAATTCGAATCAGCCGTTCGATACGAACGGCATCAGCGTCGTGCTCTCGGTGGATCCATCGGTGCGTCCCGCTGTCGTGCTCGATGCGCTCGGCGATGCCGCAGCGAGTTGCATCGACGTTATCGGCCGTCCCGCGCCGGTCGTAAGTGTGCGGCGCGCGACTGAAGACGCCATCGAATACGAGATTCTTTGTTATGTCGATTCGCTCGACAAGAAAGTTTCGGTGCGCAGCGATCTCTTCGATCTGGCGCATCGGCATCTAGGTTCGCGTGCGGTCGTGTTGCGTCCGTTGTCGGCGCCACGGCAGACGACGCAAGCCATCGACGAGAAGCTCGTGTTGTTGCGCGACGTGACCATCTTTCATACGCTCGATGCGGACGAACTGAACGAGCTCTCCAAACGCCTCACACGTCATGTTTTCGAAGTGGGCGAAACGGTGTTTGCAGCGGGCAGCGACGAAGGTCAGGCGTTGCACATCATTGCGCGTGGCGTGGCAAGCGTGACGGTGCCGAAAGCATCGCACGATCTCGAAGTGCGAAGACTTGCACCCGGCGATTCCATCGGTCAATCCGGCATTCTCGCGGGCGTGCAAAGCGATGTGACCGTGCGTGCGACGACGCGCGTCGTCGTGTACCGGCTCGACAAGGAGGCGCTCACGCCCATCCTCGCGCGACGTCCCGAGGTCACGAGCGAGATGTGCAGGCTGCTTTCCGAGCATCGGGCGAGCGACCAGATGTTGCGCGCGGCGCCTGCCGGGCAGGCATCGGAACATAGCAGTCTTTTCGGATGGATTCGCGAGAGCGTGAAGCGTTTTCATCAATTGACCTTTTGAGATCTTAAGGTTTTTTAAGCTTTATCCAAGGCCAATTATCAATCGGCTTGCTAGGCTTTCCCTTAAGGGAGAGACAGCGTTTCTTCTTTAGGAAAGGATGGAACAGAGAACATGGGCTATGTCATTTCACTCGGTGTGGGCTTCGCGGTCGGCCTGCTCTATTGGCTCTTGCGCGTGCAGTCACCCGCGCCGCCTTTGATCGCGCTAGCGGGACTGCTCGGCATGGTACTCGGCGAACACGCAATACCGGTCGTGAAGTCGCAGTTCTTCGCGCAAACCGAAAGCGTGAACGTCGTATCGAAGGACAAGGCTGGCACGTCGCGTGAAGGCGGCTGAGGTTTCACCGGAGAAGTCCCTTGAAAGAGCATGAAGAGACGGTGCTCGCGTTCATAGCGGGATACGTGGATACGCTGGGATTCGTCGCGTTGTTCGGCCTCTTCACGGCGCATGTGACGGGCAACTTCGTGCTGATCGGCGCGGAGGTCGCGGGCGTGGGGCAAGGCGTGCTGCTCAAGCTGCTGGCGTTTCCGGCGTTCATCGTCGGCGTGGGATCGGCGAGCGTGGCGGCAAAGATCATGAAGGCACGTGGCGACGCCTACATCGCCGCAGCATTGCATCTGTGGCAAGCGTTGCTGTTGTTCGCGTTCTTCGGCACAGGACTGCTCGCGTTGCCTATCGATGACGCTTCATCGGGCATGGTGCTGCTCTGCGGCGTGTTGGGCGCCACCGCAATGGGCGTGCAGAACGCGCGCCCGAAAGTCTTGCAGAAGCCCGGGCTGCCCAACACAGTGATGACCGGCAATGTCACGCAGATCGTGCTCGATCTGGTCGATCTCGCGCATCGCGGTTCGCATCATGCAGAAGGGCCGCAAGTGCTCACGCGTTTGCGCGCCACGCTCACGGCCATGCTTGCCTTTGCCATCGGCGCGGTGGGCGGCGCGCTCGCCTTCGTGCATCTCTCGTTCTACGGACTGATCTTGCCCATCGCGCTGCTTCTGTTGCTCGCATGGCCGCCGCGCGTTGCCCGGGCGGCGTGACTTACGGTTCGCTCACTTCAAACATCAATGAGTATCGACATGATCAAGCTCGTTCGCTCAAGCGCCATCGCGGCGGCATTTCTCATCGGCATTGCGCCTCTCGCATCGTTCGCGGATGCCGGTCCGCATGACGCTACCGCCGCGTCCGCCATCAAGGGTCGAGTCGCGGTCGGTCCGCAATACGATACGACCCACGTCTACGTCGCATCCGCCGATGTCAATACCTTCGTGCAGAGCTTTCTCGCGACCTTCGGCGGCAAGGCATCGCAGAAGGCGGTTTTCACCGTGACGCCCACGCCGAGCAAGACGGCTTCGCAATACGTGCAGACGCCCGTGGGCATGCTGTCCGTGTTCGGCTTCGAAACGCCCGTGCCTTATCCGTTCGGCAACGAGCGCACGGGCTATCTCGTGACCGATATCGACGACGCCGTGAAGGCCGCGCGCGCGGCGGGCGCGGACGTGATCGTCGAACCGTTCGACGACCCCATCGGCAAGGACGCGATCATCCAGTGGCCGGGCGGCCTCGTCATGCAGCTCTACTGGCACACCAAGGCGCCGAACTACGCGCCGCTGCAAAGCGTGCCCGACAACCGCGTTTATGTCTCGCGTTACGAAGCGAATAACTTCGTGCGCCGCTGGCTGCGCTTTTCTCACGGCAAGGTGGTCTCGGACAATGCGCGTGCCGATGCGGGCGTGATCGGCAAACCGGGCGAGACGTTCCGGCAGATTCGCATCGACTCGAACTTTGGGCGCATGGTCGTCTTCGTAACCGATGGCAAGCTGCCGTTTCCGTTCGGCAAGGAAACGACCGGCTATGGCGTCGATGACCTCGCCGCGACCCTGCAACGTGCGCAAGCGGCAGGCGCGAAGGTGCTGGTCCCGGCTTATGCGAGCGCAAGCTACAAGACGGCGATGGTCGAGTTCCCGGGCGGATATATCGCCGAAATCCACGATGGCCGCTGATCGTTCCAGACGCTGCCGTGCGCTGCGTTCGCTGCGTATGTTCTTGATCGGCACGGGGATCGCGGCGGCGCTGCCCGTATCGGCGGCGGATACGGCGCTCGGCAGCGCAGGCGACGATACCAACGCCAGCGCCGCGCCAGGGGCATCGTGCGCTCGCCCGGCGATCAAGTTCAATCGCTGGCAGGAAGACTGGTCCGTGCTCGGTCTGCCTTGCGTGCCGAAACGCCCGCTCGACGCGCTCAAGTACATTCCGCTGTTCGGCAATCCGGACGCGTATGTGTCGCTCGGAGCGGTGCTGCGAGAACGCGTCGAGATGAACGACGCGCCGCTCTTCGGCTTAGGCTCCGGCCGCGACGATACCTACGTGCTGCAACGTCTCGAAGTCCACGCCGATGTGCATCTCAGCCCCTATGTGCAAGTGTTCACGCAACTGGAAGACGCGCGTCCGTATGGCAAGGACAACGTGACCTCTGTCGACAAGAATCCGCTCGATCTGCGTCAGGCGTTCATTACGTTCACGCATCCGCTCGCGGGCGGGCTCGTCAAGTTTCGCGCGGGGCGGCAGGAGATGGCGTTCGACTTGCAGCGCTTCGTATCGGTGCGCGACGGCCCGAATGTGCGGCAGGCTTTCGACGGTTTCTGGGGCGACTACGAGACCGGTCCGTGGCGCTGGATCGCCTATGCAACGCAGCCGGTGCAGTATCGCTTCAACACGGATTTCGACGATGTCTCCAATCGTCATCTCACCTTCAGCGGCGCGCGCGTCGAACGTCAGGGCGTGGGGCCGGGTGATCTGTCCGCGTATTACTCGCGCTATAACCGCAGCAATGCGCGCTTTCTCGATGCCAGCGGCGACGAGCATCGCGATGTCTTCGACATGCGATACGCGGGCAATGTCTCGCATATCGACTGGGACGTGGAAGGCATGTATCAAAGCGGTCATGTCGGCGAGAAGACGATCAGCGCATGGGCCGTGGGCTCGCTCGCCGGTTACACGTTGGCGGCGGCGCCCTGGACCCCGCGTCTGGGCATTCAGATCGATGCCGCCTCGGGCGACCGTCATCCGGGCGATGGGCGCGTCGGCACGTTCAATCCGCTCTTTCCGAACGGCTATTACTTCACGCTCGCGGGCTACACGGGATACACCAACCTGATTCATATCAAGCCGTCGCTCACGCTCAAGCCCAACAGCAAGCTCTCGCTGCTCGCGGGCGTCGGCTTGCAATGGCGTGAGACCACCGCGGACGCCGTCTATGGACAAGGCTCGGCGGTCGTGCCGGGAACAGCCGGGCGCGGCTCGCGCTGGACCGGCTTTTATACGCAAGTGCGCGCGGACTATAACGTCGCGGCGAATCTCGTGGCCTCGGTCGAGGCCGTGCATTTTCAAGTCGGCTCGTCCTTGCGCGATCTCGGCGCGAGCAATGCCGACTACGTGGGCGCCGAACTCAAGTTCGGCTGGTAAAGCATTCGATGGAGCCTGAGTCATGAGCGATTCCGATCTACCGAGGCCGTTCGGGCGTGCCGCGACGCCATCCGAACTCGAAGTGCCTTTTTCCTCGCTTGAATTTCGTCAGCACCAGATGTTTCCGCGTCTCTCGGATACCGAGATCGAAAGCGTGCGGCGTTTCGCGCGGCCCATGTCGTTCAAAAAAGGCGACATGATCTTCGAAACGGGCAAGGTGGCGCTCGGTCTTTTCGTGTTGCTGAAGGGGCGCGTGCGCATCTCTTCGAGCGACAGCTTCGGGCGCTCCACGCTCGTCACCGAACACGACGACGGGCATTTCATGGCCGAGATGGCGCAACTCTCGGGCAAGCCCGCGCTGATCGACGGCGTCGCGCTCACCGACGCCGAAACGCTCGTCATCGAACCCGACAAGCTGCGCGCGCTGATCGTCGCCGACGCGCAACTCGGCGAGCACATCATGCGTGCGCTGATCCTGCGGCGGCTCGGATTGATCGAGCAGGGGCTCGGGCCGATCATCGTCGGCAATGGAGACGATGCGCGGCTGATCCGTCTGCAAGGCTTCCTGCGCCGCAACGCGCACCCGGCAACCGTGGTCGATGCCCGCACCGATCCCGAAGCGGTGACGCTGCTCTCCGGCATGACGACCGGTCCGGACGACTTCCCGCTCGTCTTCTGCCCGAACGGCTACGTGTTGCGCGCGCCGGACGAGGCGCAACTCGCGTCGTGCCTGGGACTCGTGCCGGCGTTCGAGCCTTCGCATATCTACGATGTCGCTATCGTCGGCGCGGGACCGGCCGGGCTCGCGGCGTCGGTGTATGCGGCCACCGAAGGGCTTTCGGTGGCCGTGTTCGATCAGCGCGCGCCGGGCGGTCAGGCGGGCGCGAGCGCGCGGATCGAAAACTATCTCGGCTTTCCCACCGGCATCTCGGGCCAGGCGTTGGCGGCCCGCGCGTTTCAGCAGGCGCTCAAGTTCGGCGCGCACCTCGCCATTCCGGGCAAGGTGACGTGCGTCACGCCCGAGAACGACGTCTTCGTCGTCACGCTCACCGATGGCCAGCGCGTGAGCGCACGCACGATCGTGGCGGCGAGCGGCGCGGCGTATCGCAAGCCGGACGTCGAGGACTTCGACCGCTTCGAAGGGCGCGGCACGTACTACTGGGCGTCGACCATCGAGGCGCGGCTCGTCAAGGGGCAGGACATCGTGTTGATCGGCGGCGGCAATTCGGCCGGTCAGGCGATCGTCTTTCTTGCCAACTTCGCGCGCAGCGTGCGGGTGCTCGTGCGCGGCGAAAGCCTGAGCGCGAGCATGTCGCGGTATCTGATCGACCGCATTGCTTCCCTGCCGAACGTGATGCTCTGCACGCGCTGCACGTTGAGCGGCCTCGAAGGCGACGAGGCGGGCCTCACGCACGTTCGCGTCCATCATGCGGACGAGGCGCGTGACGAGGCCATCGCGACGCGGCATCTGTTCCTCTTCATCGGCGCGGACCCGGAGACGCGCTGGCTCGCGGCGAGCGGCGTCGCGCTCGACAACCGCGGCTTCGTGATGACGGGATCGGGTCGCACGGAACACGGCACGCGGCTGCGCTTCGCGCTGGAGACGAGCGTGCCGGGCATCTTCGCGGTTGGCGACGTGCGCTCGGAATCGGCCAAGCGCGTGGCTTCCGCGGTCGGCGACGGCGCGGCGGTGGTCAGTCAGATTCATGCGTACCTGAGCTTGTCGGTCACCGCCGATTAATAACATTTAAGGACGATTAGCGCGTCTGCCGATTTATGCGTGGCTATGCTTCGTGAGAACCGGTGCGTGCAAGGGAAACGCTCATGTCGAAGTGGAGAAGTCTCGGATGCCTCGTGCTTTGCGTCAGCGCCTTCATGACGACGGACGCGGCATTCGCCCGCGCGCCGATGGTCGGCACGCAAGGGCCGGGCTTTTATCGCCTGATGCTCGGGCAATTCGAAGTCACGGCGCTGTCCGACGGCACGCATCCTTTTCCCATCGATACGGTGGTGGAGGGTGTATCGAAGAAGGAAATCGCCGAGGACTTGCAGCGCGATTTCCTCGATGCGCCGGTTCAAGGCTCGATCAACGCGTTCCTCGTCAACACGGGCGCGAAGCTGATTTTGATCGACTCCGGCGCGGGCGTGTTGTACGGCGCGTGCTGCGGCCGGATGACGGCGAACCTGCGGGCGGCGGGGTATCGGCCGGAAGACGTAGATGAGATTCTGCTCACGCATCTGCATAAGGATCACGTGGGCGGCGTCATCGTCGATGGCGCGATGGCGTTTTCAAACGCCGTGCTGCGCGTGAACCGGACCGAGGCGGACTACTGGCTCGATGCCGCGAACAAGCCGAAGGCGCCTGCGTTCCTCTCGACTTTCTTCGATGCCGCGAGCGCATCCGTCGCGCCTTACGTGGCGGCGGGCCGTTTCGTGCCGTTCTCGGGCGATGTCGAACTCGAACCCGGCATTCGCGCCATCGCGACGCCGGGTCATACGCCGGGACACACGACGTATCGCATCGAAAGCGGCGGCAAGACGATGCTCGCGTGGGGCGACGTGATCCACGTGGCAAGCATTCAGTTGCGCAATCCGCAGGCGTCCGTCGAGTACGACACCGATGCACCGGCCGCGCGCCGTTCGCGTCGCGCCGCGCTCGATCTCGTGGCGCGCGAGGGCGATCTCGTGGCGGCGGCGCACATCGCGTTTCCGGGTTTGGGACATGTGAGAAAGGAGGGCGCCCGCTACGAGTGGGTGCCCGTCAACTACGAAGGCGATCCGGGCCATTGACGCGCCCGGCGCCTGACCACGCGGAGATGCGCGATGCCAGAAGCCCTCGTAGCAGAACGTAGAACCCTGCCGCCGCGCGCCGCAAGAGGGGCGGAGGTGATCGCGAATCTCACGCGCGGCGCGGTCTGGACGCATGTGATCGATGCGCTGCAAGGCGGCAACGACATGGCGCATCGTGCGGCGCTGGAAGCTTTGAAGCGCATGCACGGACGCGAGACGCAGCCGTTTGCGGACCATGCGCGCATCGAGGTGCTGGAGCGGCTGTCGTCGAGAACCATCGCGATTCTCTGGCAGGACGCGACGCGTTGCCGCTACGCGGATCAGGTCTGGGTGCGTTGCCAGGCGCGCAAGATTGGCCGTTGCGCGCTCACGGGCGCGGGGATCGTGCGTGGCGATATCGTCTACAAGCCGCAACGGCGCAGCGCTTCGTTGGGCAATGCACGCGCCATGATCTTGGCTTCCGCGTTGCCCGACTAGGTTCGACGCTGCGCCGCATGTGCAAAACGCATGTGCAAAATTATTGAACGATAATCCCGGTTTTTTCCAAACATGGGAGAAGGCGGGTGCTCTATGCTTCGGGGGCACTTTCCGGGCGCCAGAATTTTGGGTGCGGCGCCGGGGCTACGTTCAAACCTTCATATGCTGGACCATTGCGCATGATTCGCATCGGACCGCTTCAGGTGGATCTCGAGCGTCGGCAATTGCTGCTCGATGACGAACCTGTTCGACTCGGAAGCCGTGCGTTCGATATTCTCGCCGTGCTCGTGGCCGCCGACGGCGCGCTCGTCTCGAAGAACGACCTGCTCGCGGCGGTATGGCCGGATACGCTCGTCGAAGAGAACAATCTGCAGGTGCACATGTCGGCGCTGCGCAAGGTGCTGGGCGCGAACCGCGTGCTGATCCAGACCGTCTCGGGACGCGGTTACCGGCTCGTCAGGACGAGGCAACCGGCCGATGCGCCCACGAGCGTCGCCAACGCCGGCGTTGCACACAACCTGCCTTCGAATACGTCTCCGCTCGTCGGACGCGATACCGCCATCGCCGATATCCTGCTCGCGCTCGAAGCGGCGCGGCATGTGACGCTGATCGGCGCGGGCGGGATCGGCAAGACGCGCCTTGCGATCGAAGCCGGACGGCGTTCGCTCGACCGCTTCCCCGACGGCGTGTATCTCGTTTCGCTTTCGCCCGCGCAAGATTTGCCAAGCGTGCTGGCGGCGTTCACCGGCACGCTCGGCATCAATCCGGCGGCGGGGTCGCGCTCGCTTGCCGTCATCGCGCAGGAATTGCGCGAGCGCCGCATGCTCGTCCTGCTCGATAACTGCGAACACGTTCTCACGCCTGCGGCGAGTCTCGCCGATGCGCTTTGCACGGTGAGCGATTCCATTCGCGTGCTGGCCACGAGCCGCGAACCGCTCAAGGTGGTGAGCGAGCATCTTTACTGGGTCGCGCCACTCAGCGTGCCCGCGCCAAGCGCCTCGGGCGTCGACATAAAGCGATGCAGCGCCGTGCAACTGTTTCTGGCTCGCGCGCGCGCCATCGACCTGCGCTTTTCGTGCGATGAACGCAGTATGGAACTCATCGGCACCGTTTGCCGGCGGCTGGACGGCATACCGCTCGCCATCGAACTGGCTGCATCGCGCGCCACGATACTCGGTGTCGAAACGCTTGCGGCGCATCTCGATGACCGCTTTCGCATGCTCACCGGCGGCAATCGCACGGCGCTGCCACGGCATCAGACCTTGCGCGCGACGCTCGACTGGAGCCACGCCTTACTCGATGACGCCGAACGCACGACCCTGCGCCGCCTCGGCATTTTCGTGGCGGACTTTTCAATGGAAGCGGCGGTCGCCATCGTCGGCGACGATGCTTTGCGCGAGTTCGATGTGATCGCGGCGGTATCGGGACTCGTGGAGAAATCGCTCGTCGCGCGGCAGACGGGGAATGGCCGCGCGGCGTATCGTCTGCTGGAATCGACGCGCGCCTACGCTTTGCAAAAACTCGATGACAACGGCGAGCGGCAACGCGTATCGCTCGGTCACGCCAATTATTTCGCGAGCCTTCTGAACGACGACGCGCAGCATGGCGGCGGACATCACTCCAAAGGCTGGCAGCGGCGCATGCGCGACATGCTCGGCGACCTGCGCGCCGCGCTGACATGGACGCTTTCGCCCAAAGGCGATGCCATTTTGGCGGAAACGCTGTGCGTGAAATTCGTCTCGCTGCTGTTCGAACTCTCGCTCGTCGAGGAATGCTGCGTGTGGGCGCGGCGCTCGCTTGCCGCGCTGCAAACCGGACGCGAGGCGGAAGCTTTCTCGCATCGCTGCATGCGCGTGCGGATGCGTCTGCAGGCGGCGCTTGCTGCCGCGCTCGTCTATGTGCATGGTCCGGACAAGGAGACTCGCGCGTTGTGGTCGGAAGTGCTGGCGTTGTCGCTGGCGCTGGCGGATCGCGTCTTCGAGGCGCGCGCGCTCTGGGGCATGTGGAACGCGAGCCAAAGCGCGGGCGAAGTGCGCAGCGCGTTGTCGTTCGCCCGGCGCTTTGCGGCACTCGCCGCCGATTCGCAGACCACCGACGCCGAGCCGGAATCGACCGATGTGCTGCTCGGCTACCGGCTGCTCGGCATTGCCTCCCACTATGCGGGCGAACAGGCGAAGGCGCGCGCATCGCTCGAACACTTTCTGCAGCATGCGGCGCGCTTGCAGACGCGTATGCCGCTTGGGAGATCGGTCGATCAGCGGATCGTCGGGGAGGCCACGCTTGCGCGCGTGCTCTGGCTGCAAGGCGCGCGCGACGAGGCGCGGCGGTTGGCCGAAGCGTGCGTCGTGGATGCATGCGCCGCCGAGCAGGCTATCGTGACCGCTTATGTGCTGATCGAAGCGCGCATCCCGCTGGCGTTGCTCTCGCGCGAACGGGAGGCGGCGCGGCAGGCTATCGACATGCTGCTTCGGATTTCGATGCGCACGGGCTTGAACGTTGCGCAGGCGTGCGGCGCGGCATTCGACGCGTACCTGATTTCGCTCGATGACATCACGCCCGACGTCCTTCAAGCGTTCGACGCGGCGTTGAAGGAACTCGATACGCTCGGCTTCAACGCGCCGCGCTCCATGCTTGCCGCGCAATATGCGCGTGCGCTCGGGCAGGCGGGACGGCACGGCGAAGCGATCGACACGACCGTGCGCGCGCTCAAGCGTTGCAACGACAACGGCGACGCGTGGTATGCGAGCGAACTCTTGCGCACGCAGGGCGAACTTCTGCTGATGGGGCCGCCGGGCGAGGCCGTGTCGCTCGATGCGGAAGTCTGCTTTGCGTCCGCGCTGGAAACGGCGTCGATGCAGGGTAGCGATTCGTTCTATCTGACCGCGGCCACGAGCTACGCGCGTCACTTGCATGCGAGCGGCCGCAACGCGCAGGCGATGACGGTGCTGGAAACGGCGTGCGCGCGCTTTCCGCAATGGCGCGAGTGGGACGATTTTCGCGCGGCGTTGCGCCTTTTGAACACGCTCAAGACCGCGTGCGATTCCGCGGATTCCGCGGATTCGGCGGATTCCGCGGATTCGAGGGAAGCGAGGCGCTGAGTTACTTGCTTGCTCTGGCGCGCGAGTTGGACAAACTTGTGCGCGGCTCCGTGCCCTCTGAATACGCTAAGAACGCGTTCGATTCGGCGCATTCGATGGAAGGCGGCGTTGAGCCGATCTCACGCGAGCGCCATGCGGCGATGCGTCCGCCGCACGCCTTTCAGAACCGCATCGCCATCACGCGGCCGCGATGCGTTGATGCGCGGCTTCATCGATCAGGTCCGGGCGGTCGAGCTGATCGACCCACCATTGCAGCGCGCGTCCGACGCGATCGCTGCGCCACGCGAGATAGAAGTACGTGATATCTCGCATGCCGATGACTTCCTTGCTGACGAGCGTGCCGCGCCGGAGATGTTCATCGGCGAGACATTCGGGAATGGTGCCGGCCGCGATGCCTTGCAACTGCGCGTGCAGTTTGGCTTCGAGCGACGGCACGGTGAGCACTTCCTGATTCGGCCCGATGGCGATGGTGCGCGGCGCGAGTTCGCGCGAGGTATCGCCGATGGCAACGGCGCGGTGCTGCGCGACGGTATCGGCGGAAAGCGGCCCTTTTGCCGACGCGAGCGGATGATTGGGCGCGACCACGAACACATGCTTGAGCGAGCCGATTGGCTTGGCGATGAGATCGGGAATGAGCGGCGGCTCGCCTGCCGCGCCGACGACGAGATCCGCGCGGCGCGTGAGCAGCGCGTCCCACGAACCGCCGAGCACTTCCTTGGAGAGCACGAGGCGCGTGTCGAGCTTGAGACTGTAGAAGGCGCTGACGGGCTTCCACAACATGTCGAACGGAATGATTTCGTCGATGCCGAGCCGCAGTTCCGTTTCCCAGCCGTGCTGCACGCGTTTGGCTTTGCGTTCGAGATCGGCGGCGGCTTCGAGCAAACGGCGGCCTTCATCGACGACGAGGCGTCCTGCCTGCGTGAGCGTCGCGCGCCGTCCGGTGCGGTCGAAGAGCGTCACACCGAGATCGAGCTCCAGCTTCTGAACGAGATACGTCAGCGACGAGGGGACTTTGTGAAGCGCTTCCGCCGCTTTTGCGAAGGTTCCGGTGCGGTCGATGGCGTCGAGGGCCTGGAGGACTTCGAAGGAGAGGTTCATGGGGAGCGTCGGTGTCGAAAGGAAAATCCCCTCAAAACGTCTCCACCCAAGGCCGAACCTCGATCTCCCAGGACCACGCACTGCGATGCTGTCGCAGCAAATCCAGATAAGTTTGCGCGATGGCATCCGGATCGAGCGTGCTGTCGGGCTTGTCCACGGGATCAGGCCGATGCTCCGCCCGCACGCCGCCATCGACGACGATATGCGCGACATGAATGCCCTTCGGCGCCAGCTCGCGCGCCGCGCTCTGCGCAAGACCGCGTAGCGCGAACTTGCCCATCGCGAAAGGCGCGGAGAGCGCAAAGCCCTTGATGCCCGCTGTCGCGCCCGTCAGCAGAATGGCGCCTTTGCCCGCCGGCGTCATGCGCTTCGCCGCTGCCTGCACCGCGTAGAACGCGCCCAACGCCGTGACGCCGAGCGCTTTCCCGACCTCCGCCGGATCGAGTTCCGCGATGGGACCGCGCACTCGCCCGCTCGCGTTGTACACGACGATCTCCGGCGCGCCGATGCGCGCTTCGGTTTCCGCAAAGAGCCGCTCGACCTGAGCGGGATCGGCGGCATCGACGGTCAGGGCGATGGCGCCGGTTTCATCGACGAGCGGCTTCAGCTTGTCGATGTTGCGCGCGGCAATCACGACCGGCAGACCGGCGTCGCGCAAAAGCCGGGTGAGCGATCCGCTGATGCCGGAGCCCGCTCCGATGATCAACGCGTTGCGATAGGGCATCTCGGTCATGGTTTCTTCGCCTAAGGGAGCATGGTTCGGTTCGGTTCGGCTCTGGCGTCGAGGCGCCAGAGCCATGACGAGCATCATAAATGTTGATCGCGAATCGCGCCCGCCCGCGCCGAGGCATCACGGCAAGTGATTGCCGCCTGTCACACCATAGACTTCTCCGGTCACGAAACTAGACTCTTGCGATGCAAGCAGCACGTAAATGGGCGCGAGTTCGGCGGGCTGGCCGGGCCGCTTCATCGGCACTTCGGAACCGAATACCTCGATCTTGTCCTGCGGCTGGCCGCCGCTCGATTGCAACGGCGTCCACACCGGGCCCGGCGCCACGGCATTCACGCGCACGCTCTTCGATGCGACCTGCTTGGCGAGCGCATGCGTGAACGCAGTGATCGCGGCCTTCGAAGGCGCATAATCGAGCAAGGACGGGCTCGGCTGATAGCTCTGGATGGACGTCGTATTGATGATGGTCCCGCCCGGCGGCATATGCGGGAGCGTCGCCTTGCACAGCCAAAACATCGCGAAGACGTTCGTGCGGAAAGTGGCTTCGAATTGCTCCGTCGTCAGTTCAGCGATGGTTTCCACCGACGTTTGCTTGCCCGCGACGTTGACGAGAATATCCAGTCCACCCAGTTCGGCAACCGTGCGGCTGACGAGATCGCCGCAGAAGGCTTCGCTGCCGATGTCGCCTGGCAGCGCCACGGCCTTCACGCCTGCGGCTTGCACGAGTTCAAGCACTTCGCGCGCGTCCGGCTCCTCGGACGGCAAATAATTGAGGACGAGGTCCGCGCCCTCACGCGCAAAGGCAATCGCCACGGCGCGGCCAATGCCGCTGTCGGCGCCCGTGATCAATGCGCGGCGGCCCTTGAGACGGCCGAACCCTTGATAGCTGTCCTCGCCGTGATCGGGACGCGGCTTCATGTCCCGAGCGAGGCCGGGCGCGGACTGCGGCTGGCGCTCGAAGTCGGGACCGGGGTACTGCTTGAGCGGGTCCTGCATCGTGTACTGGTTCTTCGTTGCGGTCATCGTTTCGTTCCTTACTTGCAAAAAGGGATGAGTGTTCGCGGCGTCATTTCAGGGCGCTGATTTTGGATTTGCCGTACGCGACGGTTACGGCTCGGCTCTGCAATGGCCATGCCTAGCAACAGCGGTAGTCGCTCGCAGCCCGATTCACAGTCTTCCGATGCATGTGAAACGCACTGCGGCCGTGCGCTTGCGCACAGTCGTCGGAGAGAAAGTCCGTCCCGGCACGCCGCCTGCTTGTCGTAACTCAAATGCTGCAACGGAGAGAGCCATGAGATTCGCATTTCTTCAGAACGTGGACTTCGAACGCGTGTCATTCGACATGGGTCGCCAGTTTTCCCAGTTTATGAAGGGAAAAGGTCTGGTCGATGAGGACAGCGCTGCCCAAAGAAACATCGAATCCGCCGACGTATTCGGCGCGGTCGACGACAGCTTTTCCGAAGCGGTCAACTTTCGCTTCAATGTGCGTGGCGTGGAACACCGCGGGGCCGTCACGCACGACGCCTTGCGCGATCGTCACGGCGTGCCAGGTGTATCCGAGCCCGAACTCGCTCTGTTCATCAGGCATGCGCCGGCAATCGGCCGGGCGGCGATGATCAAGCAGGCGCGCAGCCGATCTGGCTTCGTCGTGCTGGAAAGTGGCGATCTATGACAAGACCTCGTTGGTCGGACTGGTATCGCGGCAATAAGCGTTGTTGAGGGTAATCACAATTGCCGGGGCTTCGACTTTAGGTAGCGCGTCGGCGCCGGTTCGTAGCCAATCATGGAGAAGACATGGAAGATCATAAGGAACAGGACCGCATTCGCCGCCGCGCCTATGAACTATGGGAGCGAGAAGGCAGCCCCGATGGACGTGCCGAAGAATTCTGGGAGCAGGCACGCACTCAACTGGAAGCCGAGGACCCGGATAGCTCCACGAGCGAAGAACCTGCCACGGCCAGCGCCACGCAAGGCAAATAACGTCTCTTCGCAGGCAAGGCACCCGATGCGTCACGCGGCGCATCGGAGTTCGATTGACTAGAATACGGGCGCATCGCGTACTCTCAATCGGACCACACAGACTCCATGCTCGCAGCGCTAGCCACCTTGCTCGTCTTCCAGTGTCTGGGCGAAGGCGTCTCCTATTTGTTCAGCATTCCCGTTCCGGGACCTGTAGTCGGCATGCTCATGCTGCTCGGCTTTCTCGCGATACGTCCGCAGGCCGCCAACGCGCTCGAACCCACCGCGCTCGAAATACTCCGTCATCTTTCGCTACTGTTCGTGCCTGCAGGCGTCGGCATCATGGTGTCGGCGAAAGCGCTGAGTGGCGACCTCGTCGCGGTCGTCGTGGCCATCGCGGTTAGCACGACGCTGGCGATCGCGGTCACCGCGCTCGTCATGCGCGCGATGCTGCGCCGACAGCGCCGCCTCTCCAACGATACGAAAGGCGCCGCATGACCGCGATTCCACGCCTCGGAGGTATTTGGGTCTATCTGGCGGCCACGCCGCTGCTCGGGCTGACGATCACGCTGCTCGCTTACCTCATTGCGCAGCGCATCTACGCAGCCTTCAAATTCAATCCGCTGGCAAACCCGGTGTTGATCGCGGTGGCGATCGTCGTCGTCGTGCTAAAGACCAGCAACACGCCGTACGACACGTACTTCGATGGCGCGCAGTTCGTGCATTTTCTGCTCGGACCCGCGACCGTCGCGCTCGCGTTGCCGCTTTACCGGCAGCTTGCGAATCTGCGGCGGCTCGCGTTGCCGATCATCGTGAGCCTTGCGGCGGGCTCGTTGACGGCGATCGTCTCGGCGGTGTCGGTGGGCGCGCTCATGGGCGCATCGCGCCAGACGGTGGCATCGCTTGCGCCGAAGTCGGCTACGACGCCTATCGCCATGGCGGTTGCCAAACAGGTCGGCGGTGTGCCGTCGCTCACGGCGGTGCTGGTGATATCGACGGGCGTCTTCGGTGCGGTTGCCGCGCGGGGCATCCTCAACCTTCTCCGTGTGAACGAAGTCGAAGCGCGCGGGTTTGCGCTCGGCGTGGCGTCGCACGGCATCGGAACGGCGCGCGCGTTTCAGGTGAGCGAGGAGATGGGCGCGTTTGCCGGGCTTGGAATGGGGCTGAACGGTGTGTTCACGGCGTTCGTCGTGCCGGTGTTGTTGCCGATGCTGGTGCGGTTTGTTTGATGCGGTATCGACGGACTAAGGCCCGGTTCTGACCGCATGACCCGGCGCCGCAATCGCGCGCTGTGCGAAGTCTATGAACGCATGCACCTTCCGCGAATGACGCCGGTTAGGCAGGTAAGTCGCATAGACGAACGCGTCGCCGCCTTCCGGCGTGACCTGCGCGCCGTCGAACAAGGCAATCAAAGATCCGTCGCGTACCGACGCCCCGATGAGCCATTGCGGCAGCAGAGCGATGCCCAGCCCGCCGAGCGCCGCGCCCGCGAGCATGTCGAGATTGTTCGTCAACAATTGACCGCCGACATCGACGGATTCGCTTCTGTCAGGGTAGCGGAATACCCACTTCTGCCGGTTGCCGGGCTTATACGCAAACCGCAGACAGTCGTGTGCAACGAGTTCCGAAGCTGCGTGTGGATGGCCTCGCCTCTGCAAGTACGCCGGACTTGCCACGACGCATCGCGCACTGTGGCCGAGCCGCTTCACGATGAGACGAGGGTCGGCGGTCGGCACGCCAACGCGCAAGGCCAGATCGATCTTCTCGCTGACCAGATCCATGTGACTGTCAGACACGACCAGTTCCAGGTTCACGCGCGGATGCTGCCGTAGAAACGTCGCGATATGCGGGGCGATATGCAGCCGGCTATAAGTTGCCGATACGCTCACGCGCAACGAGCCCATGGGATCGATACCGGTGTCGATGACGCTATCGTCGGCGCCCGCCAGATCGGCCAGCACCTGGCGCACTTGCTCGACGTAGGTCACGCCGGCGTCGGTGAGCGTGACGCTGCGCGTCGTGCGTGTCAGAAGCGACGTGCCGAGCGACGCTTCGAGTCCGTCCATCAGTCGCATGACGGAAGACGTCGTCTTGCCGAGTTCATGCGCGGCTGCCGTGAAGCCGCCGGATTCCGCTACCGCCAGCAAGGTTCTCAATGCCAACAGCTTGTCCATGTGCTCTCTATGAGTTCGACGCCGCGACCTTCGAGCGTCGCTGACAGTGTACTCATCCAGAAAGAGGAGGGCAGACTCGGTGCATCGAATGATCGCGTTCAGAACTTGTGACGAATGCCGAGCGTCACCACGAGCTGACGCTTGCTGCTCGACGGTCCGTAGCCGAGCACGGTGGCGTGCGTGACATCGCCCGCAGCTTGCTGGGCGAAGGCGAGCATGGCGATATCCGTGCGCTTCGAAAGAATGTAATCGACCGTGGCGTTCAGTTCGTGCCACATCGGCGACTGGTCGGGATCGTCGTATTTTCCGCGCGTGAAAACGTAGGCGGTGCCGATCAGCAAGTCGGGCCGAATGTTGTAGTTGACGCTCACGTTGAAGTTTTTCAGATTCAGGTGACTCTGGTCGAGATAGCTGTAATCCACGTTCGTGAACATTGCGCCTAAGCGAAGCGGGCCTGCTACATAGAAGCCGCCGGTGCCGAGAATTCTTTGTTTGCTGGCATAGGCCTTCGAAGGCAACGCGCTGTGCGTGAATAGCAGGTACGTGGGCGAGTAATCGTTGTCGACGGCGCCCGTTTGGTTGGTGTTGCTGTAGGGCGAGTCGTACTCCGCATACGCAACGTCCCAGTTGAAGGGACCGTGGTCGTATCGGAGGCCGAGGCTGAAGGCACGATTGTCCGCAAAGCCGCCGGATGAGTTGGTGAAGCCATACAAGGCAGTGGCCTTGATACCGTGGAAGTCCGGGCTCGCATACTTCAACGAATTTTGGATGCGAATATTGTTGAAGGTGTTGTCGCTATCGCCAATACTCCCGAGCCAGCTCCATGCCGTATTGGGTCCCAGATAGTCGACGACGGCATCGTACTGACGGCCAGCGGTAAGCGTACCCCACGCGTCGCTCGAAAGGCCGACAAAAGCCTGTCTGCCAAACTCGCGGCCGTTGTTGCTCAATGCGCCGTTCAACGCATTGAAGCCGTTTTCTAGCGTGAATACTGCCTTCAGGCCCGAGCCGAGATCTTCGATCCCACGCAGTCCCCAGCGCGGGCTCTGATTTTGTCCGGTGATGGCCTGATACGTATGATGACCGGATTGATTCGGCGAATAAGCGACGCCCACCGATATCAACCCGTACAACGTAACGCTGCTTTGCGCATGCGCAATCGGGACTTGCAGGCCAGTCAAAAGTCCTGCAGCAACAGCGAGGTGCTTGAACTTCACGTGATACTCCATGATTTTGGCGCGACAAACGGGCTCGTCATGGTCGCGACGATCGATATCGGCAATACGAAATGGGTCGATGCGGTTGTCCCACCCGTCACGGTGAGACGGACGTGGGCGTCGGGCTAAAGGCCGGTCACTGCCTTTGCGCGGTTTGCGATGTCGGGAAGCTCAAAGCTGCACGGACGCGCGGCGGATCTCCCGTTCTCCGTCGCTCGTTCTCACACCGAGCGCATAGAGTCCCGAGGTCTTGCCGTTGTAACGAATCTCGAACGGGAAATCGGAAGGTCGTGCAATCTCGCCGAGCCAGTTGGCCAGCGCGCTTTCGTCTTCGCCGATCTCGATCCAGTCGAGACCTTCGCCGCGTACGCTTCCAGTTCCCGGTTCCACGGGCAGACTCGCGGTATGCGGAGCGTTACCGGGCTTGAAGTACAAATTTGGCTTGCCGATAGGCCACGCTGTCATCGCGCTGGGCGTTTGCAGCGCAAAGCCGCGATTGCCGTTCATCATCTGGCGCCCGGCATCCTTGCCGGTCGTGCTTTCATCGATCACTGTTCCGTGATGCCGGGCGAACGCTTTCAGTTCATCGAGCGAATCGGTCCGCAGGCACCAGCCGACGAAACAGTCGCCATTTCGTGTTTGTTGCTCGAAAAACCTTGGCAGAGGTTGATCGCGCTGGAGAACGGTGTGATCGACGATTCCTTCCACTTCGATATAGATATCCGGCGCGAGCGGTACGACTTTATGGCCGATGCCGTAGAGTGGAAAGAAGCCGCCGTCGTAGTTGCCTAAGCCGGTTTCACGGCTGAGCCGGAACGTGGCTTCATAGACGTTGAGCGCTGCAAGGCAGACATGGTCGAAGTGGATCATTGCGTCATTCCTGATGAAGTAATACGTACTCGTTATGTGACTGCTCAATCGGTCGAGGTCAGTCCGAAGTTTTCTTGCCGCTGCGCGTCGCCAGCGGTGCCGTCATAACGTGGCAGCAAGAGGAAAGTGAAGGCGGCGCCAGCTGCCAGCGCGGCGCACAGCACGAGCGCCGGTTGATAGCTGCCGAGACGATCCGCGAGCCAGCCGATACCAAGCGGGCCCACACCGGCCGCGATGCACAGCGAGCCGTACTGCCATGCATAAGCGCGTGGAAACATGCGCAACCCGAAGTAGCGAGTGCACATATAAGCGACCAAATCGATCTCTCCGCCGAATGCCCAGCCGACCGTGAAGGCATAGAGCGGTGCAAAGGCGAGGCCGCCCAGTTTGAGCGACAGGACGCCGCCCATCCCGACGAGGCAGGAGAACGCCATGAGGCGCGGCGCATGCACGTGGTCGGAGAGCCAACCGACGATCAGGCGCACGAAGATCGTGCCCACGCCGATCAGGCTCATATACATCGCCGCCGAGGTCGGTGTCGCACCGAGTTCACGAAGCATCGGCGCCATGTGCTGCGCGCTGCCTGCAACGAATAGCGTCGACAACGTGAAGGCCACGAACATGAGCCAAAAAGTCCGGCTTCGCTTGACCGCGGCAAACTCCTTCGCCAGCGCTTTCGGATCGGCGACTTCGGGATTGTTTGAAGCGTTCGAGATGTCTTGCTGATTGTCCCGAAGGATCAGTAGCGAGACGGGTGCACCAATAGCCGCGATCGCCGCGAGCATCAGATAACCGGCATGCCAGCCGGATCGGGCGATCGTCATGGCGATGATCGGCGGCAAAATGGCTCCGCACAGTCCCAGCCCGACTTGTGTCAGACCCAGCGCGAATCCGCGACTGCGGTCGAACCAGCCGCTGATTACCCGTGTGAACGTGAGGCCGCTCGTGCCGCCGCCGAAGAATCCGGCCAGGCCCACGAGCACGATATACGCGATGGGCGTGGAGATGAACGCCGCCATCCCTGCGAAGCACGCAGCCAGAGCGAGGGCGCTGCCTGCTGCGGTGCGGGCGGCGCCGAAACGCGAAAGCAGCCGTCCCCACATTTGCAGGCCAATGGCGAGTCCGAGCGTGAATGCCAGATAGCCCGCGCCGTATTGCGTCTTCGTCAGGCCGACCGCACTTTGCAGGTCTTTGGCGAACAGGCCGAGATTGTAGGAGCCCAGGCCGATTACGCCGATTCCAAGGCCGACGGTCGAGCCGATCAGCTGCGCCCATCCGCGTCTGAATTCGCCTGGTGTGTTCGTTGAGACATTCATGGAAGCAATCGCCAATTATCGGTTGATCAATAGAAGTTCGGCACGACGCGTAAATGTGCGCAGCGTTGAGCGTTCAGCAAGGCAGACAGCTCAAGATGGAACAGAACTCACGATTCCACTTGAACCGGCGGACACCGGTGTATCTCCACTTGTTATGTAGCCTATTGATGCCAAAAAAATTGATAAACGGGGCTTCAAGGCAACGCAGCATTGCATTCGCTGCCATGCAGAGAGGGTGAAGCGGCGCCGAAGCGGGCCCGCCAATGCCGGCAGAATAGGGACGTGAAGAGAAAAGACGGAGTCGCGGCGGCAACTCAAGCATCGCCCACTCACCCATTCTTTGAAAAACTGTTCCGAAAACGCACGGCAGCGTCGCCGACTATACGAAGGTCTATAAAAATCCACCTCGGTCGTGATCCGGCAATCCCCACGGATAGCTTTTTACGCAGCGCCATCCGGCCTATCCTCCTCTACACGACGACCGCTGCGGCAGGGCGGTTCACCCACATCGGAGGAAACAAGCCGGCCATGACCACCTCGCTTTCTCACGCGGCACCCATCATTCAGATTGGCACGAGCGCGCCGGACTTCACCTTGCAGGCCACGCCGGATCAGAAAATCTCGCTCTCCGAATTGCGCGGCACGCCGGTAGTCATCGCGTTCTATCCGGCGGACTGGAGTCCAGTTTGCGGCGATGAACTCGGTCTCTTCAACGCCGCGCTATCGTCGATCCATCGGCTGCGTGCGCAGCTCGTCGGCATCTCCGTGGATAGCGCGTGGTCGCACGCGGCGTTCGCATCGCAACGCAAGCTGCACTTTCCGCTGCTCGCCGACTTCGAGCCGAAAGGCGAAGTGGCGCGACGCTACGGCGTGTATCGCGTGGCCGAAGGCGTCGCCGAGCGCGCGTTGTTCGTGCTCGATGCCAACGGCGTGGTGCGCTGGGCCTACGTCTCTCCGATCACCGTGAATCCGGGCGTCGATGGAATCCTCGACGCGCTCGAGCAATTGAACTCATCCACGAAACAGGACGCGCAATGAGCCATCTCTCTCCGCCGGTCGGCCCGCTCGATCACATTCAGGGCGACGCCGAAGCACCCGTGACGCTCGTCGAATACGGCGATTTCGAATGCCCCTATTGCGGCGCCGAGTACGGCGTAATCAAGGCCGTGCAGGCGGCCATGGGCGCGCAATTGCGGTTCGTCTTCCGGCATTTTCCGTTGACCGACATGCACGCACATGCGCTTCATGCGGCCGAGTTCGCGGAAGCCGCGGCGAGCATCGGCAAGTTCTGGGAAGCGCACGACGTGCTGTATGAGCATCAGGCGTCGCTTGGCGATCGCGCGCTCGCGCAATACGCGGCGCAACTCGGCGTGCCCGCGCACGCGCTTTCGAATGCGTTCGATGGCGCCTTCGACGCGCGCATCCAGCAAGACTTCGATGGCGGCTTGCGAAGCGGCGTGAATGGCACGCCGACGTTGTTCATCAACGGGCATCGCTATGACGGCGAGCGCGATGCGGCGAGCTTGCTCGAAGCGTTGCGGGCGGTGCTCGATCGCGTGCAATAACCCAAGCACGAGCGCCTCAAGTCTCCAGGGGGCGCTGCCTCGCGTGAGTTCTCGTCAGTCAGCGGCATGTGTTCCAACCCGCTGCATTCGTGCGCGGCGGCTAGTCCAACCGCCGCCGCAGCCCGTCGCCCGCTAGCGGCATGTCGCGCAGCCTCTTCCCCGTGGCGTCGAAGAGCGCGTTGCCGAGCGCGCCCGCGGTCGGTCCCATCGACGCTTCCGCTGCACCGAGAAACGGCGCGCCCGGTCTATCGATCAGATGCACGTTGACCGCGCGGGGCACGGCGGAAAATCGCAGGATCGGGTAACTGCTCCAGTCGAAGCTGCGGATGCGCTTCGTATCGAACTGCAATTCCTCGTACAGCGTCCAGCTCGCCGACTGCAGCACACCGCCCTCGATCTGATTGCGAATACCGTCGGGATTCACGATCTGCCCGGAATCCACCGCGACCTCGGCATGTTCCAGCACCACCTGACCGGTTTCGGGAACCACGGACACCTCGACCGCTATCGCCACATAAGCCATCAGATTCTTGTACTTGGCGAATGCGAAGCCGACGCCGTGATTGCGCTTGCGCGGCGCACGCGGCCAGCCGAACTTCTCCGCCGCAAGCGCGATGACATCGCGGGCGCGCGGGTCGTGCATATGCTTCAGCCGGAACGCGACGGGGTCCGCGTTTGCGGCGGTCGCCAGTTCGTCCATGAACATCTCGATGGTGAACACGTTCATATGCGCGCCGAGCGAACGCATGGCTGACGTATGCAGCGGCATCGTCGGCGAGAAGTTGTTCATCACGTGAAGATTGGGGAACGTGTAGAGCGGAATGGCGTTGCGGTCGCCGCCGCCTTCAGGCTGCACCATCGGCGTCGAAGGCGCGGGCGCGAACGGATGTTCCAGCATCTGCGCCGGAATCAACCGGCCCGCGTTCACAATCCGCTCGTTATGCGAGCTGCTCCAAAGCGCATAATTCCAGTCGACGATATTCCCGCCAGCGTCGAGCGACGCGCTCACTTCAGTGACCATCGCGGGCGTGTAGTGGTCCCACGTGTGCTCCTGTTCGCGCATCCATTGCACGCGCACGGGCTGGCCTTCCAGTTCCCGTGCGATGAGCGCGGCGTGCGCGGCGACATCGTCCGCGCCGTTGTGACCGTAGCAGCCCGATCCTTCGACATGGATGCAACGTACCTTTTCCTTCGGCATGGACAGCATCTCGGCGAGGCCGTCGCGTAACGGATACACGCCTTGCGAATGCGTCCATACAGTCATCGCGCCGTGCTCGAACATAGCGACGGCGCAGGATGGTCCGATCGAGCCGTGCATCATGTAGCGGCGCGTGTAGCGAGCGTCGAGCGTCTTTGCCGGCGTGCCAGCCGCGCCGTGTGTATCGGCGATCTCGATATGCTGCGTCGAGATCGTCTTCAAATCGCGATGCACGGTGGCCGGATCGGGTAAGGCGCGCCCCGCGCTCCACTGGCTTCCCGCGGCGAGCGCGCGTTGCGCCTGCACCGCTTGCCATTCGCCTTTGGCCACCACGGCAAGCATGCTGCCGTTTCTGATGACCTTGATGACGCCCGGCATCTTCATGATGGCGGGCGTGTTGGTTTCCATGAGCCGCGCCTCGTACACGGGCGGCATCACCACGCGGGCGTGGACCATGCCGGGCATCGTCATGTCCTGAACATAGCTCACGCCGCCCGTGACCTTGCGCGGAATATCCACGCGCGGCAACGACGTGCCGATCATGTCGAAGCTCGCGGGATTCTTGAGCGGCGAGACCGCCGACGCCACGCGATGCAGATCGATCATGCCGACCGCTTCGCCGTACGTCATGCTTCGTCCGTCTGGCGCTTCGATGACCGCATCGTGCGTGCGGAGCACATTGCTGGCGACGCCGAAATGACGAGCGGCCGCATCGACGAGAAGCCCGCGCACTTGTGCCGATGCGTTCAGCAACGCGCTGCCGCTATCGGCAATGGTGTGACTGCCCGCGGTGAGGCCTTCGTCCGGCGAGGCGCCCGTATCGGCGGTGAGGAAGTCGATGAGCGCGGGCGCCATGTCCAGTTCCTCGGCGGCGATCTGCAGGAGCGCGGTTCGCACGCCCGTGCCTAGCTCGACCTTGCCGGTGTAGACGGTGACCTTGCCCGTACGGTCGATCTTGATCCACGAATCGAGATACGGATTGGTCTTGAGGCTGCCCGCCAAGGCCTGCGTCGCCCGGCCGATGTGCACTTCGGCGCCTTCGTCGGCGATCACTTCCTGAGCCATGGCGCTCACGCCGGGAAGCATGCTGAAGCTCACGACGAGCGCGCCGGACATGAGAAAGCGCCGTCGTTTCTCGTCGATCCTGTCTTCCGCGACGCTCATTGCGCGCCTCCGTTCGGTGCGCTCAGATGCGCGACTTCGCGGATCGCGGCGAGAATCCGCATGTGCGTGCCGCACCGGCAAAGGTTCGGCTCCATGTGTTCGAGCAGTTCGCTCTCGGTCGGATGCGGATTGCGGTCGATGAGCGCCTGCGCGCGCATGATCATGCCGGCGATGCAGTAGCCGCACTGCGCGGCCTGATGATCGATGAACGCTTTCTGCAGCGCGCCGGGATGCTGGATCGTGCCGAGACTCTCGATGGTCCGCACAGGCCGCTTGCCGATGGCCGCGACAGGAATCAGGCATGAGAACACGGCTTCGCCATCCACGATCACGGTGCAAGCGCCGCATTGCCCGAGGCCGCAGCCGAACTTCGCGCCATGTAGTTGCAGGTTCTCGCGCAGGGCATAGAGCAGCGGTGTCGAAGGATCGATGTCGAGCGCGTGCTGCGCGCCGTTGACGGTGAGGTTGATCATCGCGCGTGATTCTCCTTTCTGATGCTGGCCGCCATGGCGTCGATGCCGGTCCACGGATCGCGTTGCGAGTACGTCGCCCGAATGTAGGACGCGAGATCGGCGATCTGCCGGTCGTCGTAGATCTGGCCGAAGCCGGGCATGTAGTTCGTGCTGTCTTCGCCATGCCAGCCGTTGCCGCTCAACATCATCTGGATTGCGTTGCGCGGCGTCGCGGCATTGACGGCGCTGCTGAACGCGAGCGTGGGGCGCTCGCCGATAGACTGCATCGGCGCGGCCGGGCCGTGGCATTGCGCGCACGATGCGGCGAAGAGCGTCGCGCCACGTCGTATCGCGGGCGATGTGTCTTCCGGCGCGACGCTATCGGCGATGGCGGGCCGTGCTTTCTGTATCGACATGAGATACGCGGCGATTGCCTGCACGTCTTCTTCGGGCACGGTTGCGAGATCGCGCGTGACGGGCAGCATGGGGCCGGCGGCCGCGCCGTGTTCGCTCGCGCGACCGGTACGCAGATACGTCACGAGTTGCTCGCGCGTCCACGGCTTCGGCGCTGCATACAGTGCGTTGAGCGCGGGCGCTTCCCAGCCGTCGACGATGCCGCCATCGAACGCATGCCCGGCCTTTTCTCCGCCGATCGGATTGAGCGGCGAATGACATGATGCACAGTGACCGAGGCCATCCACGAGCAGCTTGCCGCGATTCCATTCGGCATCTTTGGATGCATCCGGGTGCTCCGGGCCCGGCCGCAAGAAGAGAACGTTCCAGAAGGCGAGCAAGGGCCGGAAGTTCAACGGAAAGATGAGCCGATTGGCGGGCGCGCTTGCTTTCACGGGTTCGCGCGTCATCAGGTAGGCATAGGCTGCCGCGATATCGCTGTCAGGCATACGCGTGAAGTGGATATACGGAAACGCGGGATACAGCAGGTGCCCGTCGCGCGCGATTCCATGGCGCAACGCGCGCGTGAAGGCTTCGAGCGACCAGTCGCCGATGCCTGTCGCAACGTCCGGCGTGATGTTGGTCGCGTAGATCGTGCCGAAGGGCGTGGCGAGCGGCAGGCCGCCCGCGAACGGCTTGCCGCCCTTGGCCGTGTGACACACGATGCAGTCGCCCAACGCGACGACGCGCGCGCCCGCGAGCCGCGTGTTTGCGTCGAACGACGCCGGCGCGGGTGGCGTGACCGGTGCGATGGCCGGTTGCCACATCAGCCATGCGGCGATCATCAGCGCGGCGGCGACCACCACGCTTACGCCCGCCAGCAATCGGGACTTGCGAGTCATTCACGCACCTTTGGAAGTGGTCATGCAACTACCGGTCAAAGTATCGACCGCCCGCGAAAATGTCCTGAAGCGGCGCTGAAATCTTGTTAAGGCAAACGAGCTTTCATTAAGCGTGACGAGCCGCATGTCCCCGTCCGATGGCAAAGTAGTGCGTGAGCGCGATCAACGGAAACGCCGTTGCCACCGTTGCCACCAGCGGCCAGCCGCCATGCTCGTAAAGCGGACTCGCCAGCGCCGATCCGACCGCGCCGCCCACGAAGATGCTCGTCATGTAAAGCGCGTTGAGACGATTGCGGCTCGCCGCGTGCAGCGCATAGATCTCGCGCTGGCCGAGCACCATGTTCATCTGCACGCCGAAGTCGAGCACGATGCCTGTCGCCACCAATCCGATCACGCCCCATGCCGGATGAATCAACGCCGGCGCGTATGCCAGCGCGCCCACCACCAGCGCGATGAGCGTCGCGCGCACCGTGTGGCCCGCATCCGCGAGCCGTCCCGCTACCGGTGCCGACGTCGCGCCTATCGCGCCGACCAGCGCGAAGATGCCGATCTGCGTTTGCGACAGTCCGAAGTGACGCGTCAACTCGACGGGAATCGCGGTCCAGAAAAGGCTGAACGAAGCGAACATCAGCGCCTGATAAAACGAACGATGCCGCAAGACGGGCATCGTGCGAATCAAGTGTCCAAGCGAGCCGATGAGTTCGAAATACGTGGCCTTGTGATCCGGCTGGCGACGCGGAATGGTCAACGCGAGCACGCTCGTGACGACCGCCATCAACACGGCCGCGCAGCCGAATACCGCGCGCCAGCCGAAGTGACCGGCGGCCACGCTCGATATGGGACGCGACAGCAAAATGCCGAGCAAGAGTCCGCTCATGATGGTGCCGACCACCTTGCCGCGCGACTCGTCGGGCGCGAGATGCGCGGCAAGCGGAATCAGAATCTGCACGGCAACCGAACTGAAGCCGACCAGGAGCGAGACGCCGAGAAACAAGCCCGCCTGATGCGTGAACGCCGCGGCGGCAAGGCTCGCGATCGACACCAGCGCGGTGATGATCATCAACTTGCGGTTTTCCAGCAGGTCGCCGAGCGGTACGAGAAAGAACAGGCCGATTGCATAGCCGATCTGCGTGAGCGACACGATCATGCTCGCCGCGCCGCCCGACATATGGATGTCCGGTGCAATCAGCTCGGTGATCGGCTGCGCATAGTAGAGATTCGCGACGATAGCGCCGCAACAGAACGCGAACAACGCAATGAGCCCGCGTGTCAGCTTGACGGGGCTGCTACTGCCCGTCGTGGTGGATGCCTGGGTCGACATGACGACTCCTCGAATCAAAAAGAAGAAAGCGGCGCGCTCAATGCCCGACGTTCATCAGGCGGTTGCCGAGCGAAATTCCTAGATCGGTCATGCGCCGGCCGAGTTGCAATTGCTGATGCTCCCAGCGTCGCAAAGCGGTATCGATGGTCTCGCCGCCACCCGCCGCCGCCGACAACGCCAGCGCCAGCGCATGTGCATTGGCCGCCGCCTTGGCGGTGCTGCCCGCCGTATGCGGCCGTGGCACGGATGCAGCATCGCCCAGCAGCAGCGCACGGCCGAACACCATTTGCGGCGAGCGCAGATCGACGATCGGCTGCATGAACGGATCGTCCGTGGATTCGACGAGTGCGCGGAAAGTCGGGCCAAGCATGGTCCGCGCTTCGTCGCGCAACTGAACGATGTCGGCGTTCTTGGTCGAACCCGGCGGCAACGAAAACGCGCGCTTCTCGCCATGACGATCGACGAGCAGTTCACCGAGCCGTTCGGCGCCGTACTTGCGATACCAGACCCAGTTCCAGCGACGCTCGCCTGGCACGGTCGAATCGTCATCGCCGGGAATGAGGTATGAAAGTCCCGAGTGCCCGTCGCCGTCCTGAAACGCGAAGCGGTCGCGCAGCATGTTCGCGGCGAAGATCGGCAGGTCGGGTTCCTCGACGAGTCCGCGCCACGCCACGTAACCTGCATAGACCGGCACGATCTCGGGCAAGAGCCGCCGCCTGAGTGTCGAGCGGATACCGTCCGCGCCGATCAGCAGATCGGCCTCGACGCTGCGGCCGCTTTCGAAGCGCGCGACGACGCGCTCGCCGTCCTGATCGAAATCGACGAAGGTCTCGCCCGCATGAAGCGCCTGCGCGGGCAAGGCGTTTTTCATCGCGCGATAGAGCAGGCTCCACGACGTCTGCATCTGCGGCATGTGGAACTGTTCGAGCACGCGGTCTTCGCGATCCAGATAGATGCGATCGCCCGAATTCACGCCCGGCGGATTCGGCACCGCGACGCCCGCAAATGCGAGCGCTTCCAGCACATCCGGCTGCAACACGACTCCGCCGCCCCGGCTTTCGAGCTGGTTCGGCGAAGTTTCGAAAACATCGGCATGCCAGCCTGCCGCGCGCAGGGCGTTGGCCGTGAGTAAGCCGCCAAGCGATCCGCCGATGACGACGGCACGCGGTTTATCGAACGCGTTCATGCTGCTTTCCTTTGCGCCGCTAAACGCCGCGCGGTGATGAACCCTTCTGGAGCCGATGCACGCAGCTTATGCGTTGCGTCGCGATTGTTGAATATGGATAGAATGCAAGTTCGCGTTGCGTCGGGCGCAACGAAATGTGGATTGAGGGCGAACATGGACAAGCTCCTCGCGGTCAGGACGCTGCTGGAAGTCGCGGACGCTGGCGGCTTCTCGAAGGCAGCGCAACGTCTGGGCGTAGCCACGTCATCGGTCACGCGTCTCATGGATTCGCTCGAAGACTCGCTCGGCGCCGCGCTGCTCACGCGCACGCCGCGCAAAGTCAGCCTCACGGATGCCGGAATCGCGTATGTCGAGCAGGTTTCGAAAGTGCTCGACGACCTCGCCGAAGCCGACGAAAGCGTATTCGACAGCGGCGCGGCGCCTGTGGGCACGCTCCGGATCTCGGCGCCGTCCACGTACAGCCGCCTGTGCCTCGCACCGCATCTTGCGACGTTCCTCGCGGAGCATCCGCGCGTGTTTCTCGATGTCGTCATCGCCGATCACTTCACGGACCTCGCGCTCGATCGAATCGATGTTGCGATCCGCATCGGCCGCGCCGACCGCGACGCCAATCTCATCGTCAAAAAGCTCGCGGACAATCCGCGCCATGTCGTGGCAAGCCACGCGTATCTCGCCCGCAACGGCACGCCGCAGACACCGCAGGACCTCGACGCGCACGAGTGCCTGCGCTTCGCGTACGGCGGCGGCTATCGCACGCGCCAGGTCTGGACCTTCCGGCGCGATGGCGACGAACAGCGTGTCGATGTGCGCGGTCATCTGCTGTCGAATAATCTCGACATCCTTCTCGAAAGCGTCGTATCCGGACGAGGCATTGCGTTGCTGCCCGAATGGCAAGTCGCGCCCGACATTCGCACGGGCCGCGTGGTGCGTCTCTTCGAACAGTTCGACGCCAGTCCTCACTCGGGCGATGCCGTGGTCTACGCCGCGTATCTGTCCAATCGCCGGCAATCCAGCAAGGTGCGCGCGCTCGTGCAGTTTCTCGAAACGCGTCTGCGCGCTTCGGGCGAAGACCGAGGCTCTTGAACTGAGTGCAGTGTAGGAACGCCGCGCGGCTAAAGTCCTGCAAAAAACGTGAAATGTTCTGAGGCGGCGCGTGGGCGCGGGAAAGACGCTTGAACGACATGCTTCGCCGCGCATCGGATTAAGAAGTTTTAAGGACCGTCGCGCTTAGTTGGCGCTTAGTTGGCGCGTGGTTCGGGCGTGGTGCGTTGAGACTGCCTGGCATCTCGCGTATTCACCGTCGTTCACGGTTCTTGGCGCCAATCCGCATCGCAGCGCTTAAGGCTTTTTTAGAACCCGCCAAAGCCTTTAAAGATTCGTTTCGCTACCCTTTGACAAAGAACGCGGACTGCGAACGGTCCTCGACGTCATGCGAATGCAGCGCGTCGTGACGGACCGCTCGCCATGTCTCGACACACAGGAGCGGGCATGAAGCTGACGATTGCAGGCGTGGCGATTCCCGATACCGCGATGGCTCAGGCCGCCACGAATCTGATCAGCGCCACGCAATCCGTCCTGATGTTTCATCACGCGCTTCGCTCGTTCCTGTTCGGCGCACTGACCGGCCACCGCGAGAACAGGCCCTTCGATGCCGAACTGCTCTACCTCGGCGCGCTGTTTCACGATGTCGGGCTGAACACGCGCTTCCAGCACTCGCCGAACCGTTTCGAAGTGGACAGCGCCGATGCCGCGCGCGACTTCATGCGTCAGCACGGCGTGGCCGAGCGTCAGATCGAAGAGGTGTGGCTCGGCATCGCGCTGCATACGACGCCCGGCATTCCGGAACATCTTTCGACGCTGGTCGCGCTCATTGCCGCCGGCGTGCAGATGGACGTGACGGGCGCGCGTTACGACCAGTTCAGCGAGCCTGAGCGCGATGAGATCGTGCAGGCGTATCCGCGGGAAACCGGCTTCAAGAAGAAGTTGATCGAAGCGTATGCGCGCGGCATGGAGCATCGGCCGGATACGACCTTCGGCACGGTGAACGCCGACGTGCTCGATCGCTGGGACCCGAATTACCGGCGACTGAATTTCTGCGGGCTGGTGTTGGGATCGGACTGGCCGAACTGAAATCGAAGGCTTTTGCACATGGCCGAAGGAGAGATGAATTGAGCACCGAGGCATTCATCGACGGGACGCGCAAGGCGTCGTCTGGCTCCGGCATCGCCGTGCATTTCGATCAGCTCTGGTTCGATCAGCTCGTACTCGAAGCGCTGCTCGTGGATGGCGAGATCGTGCGGCATCGCGCGAGAACGCAAGACGCGCGCGGTCCTGGCTCGTCGCGGCGCCTGCTGGTCCTTCTTCCGATGCCGTGTTGCGGCGTCTCAGGCAAGAGTTTGCGCCGGCCGGGAAGCTCGATTCCGCGTGGGCCGTGCGGCCGCTCGCGCTCTTGAGGCTCGAACGCGGGCCGGTGCTCGTCTATGAAGACCAGGGTGGCGCGCCGATTCTTCCACGCGCCGATGGCACGATTGCACTCGGCCGCTTTCTGCGCATTGCCGTGGGCGCGGCGCAGTCGCTCGCGCTCGCGCACGAACGCGGCGTTCTGCACGGCGACATCAAGCCTTCGAATCTGCTGGAAGGCGCCGATGGCACGATGCGCTTGCTCGGCTTTCGCGCTTCGACGAGCGAAGCTGCTGAGTTTATCGACCACGCCGATACCTTGAGCGGCACACTGGCGTATATGTCGCCGGAGCAGGCGAGACGCGCGGAAGAACAGGCCGACGAGCGCAGCGATCTCTATTCTCTCGGCGTGACCCTGTACGAGCTATTGACCGGCCACTTGCCGTTCGAAGCGGCGGATGCGGTCGAATGGATCTTCAATCACGTCGCGCGGCAGCCCGCCGATCCGCGCCGCTACCGCGCGTCATTGCCCGATGTGCTGGGTTCAATCGTACTCAAGTTGCTTGCCAAGAGTCCTGCGGAACGCTATCAAAGTGCGTCGAGTCTCGAAGCCGATCTGCGGCACTGTCTTGCCGACTGGAACGAGATGCAGCATATCGTCCCGTTCGAACCGGCCGCGAAAGACAACGTCAAGAATCTCGCCTTTACGCATCGTCTATTCGGACGTGTGCATGAATATCAGGCGCTGCGGGACGCCTTCGATCGCAACGCGCGACAGGGCGCCGCCGAACTCATCCTCGTGTCCGGCTATTCGGGCGCGGGCAAGTCGGAGCTCGTGCGCAGCGTGCATCGCGCGACCGCGCAGAGTGCCGCGCTCTTCGCCTCCGGCAAGCTCGAACAGTACGGTCAGAACGCGCCTTATGCGCCGTTGATGCAGGCCATCCGTTCGCTCTTTCAGCGCATTCTCGGTGAGAGCGACAGCGAACTCGACCGCTGGCGCGCGGTGCTGTGCGAGGCGGTCGGTTTGCAGGGAAAACTCATCGTGAACTTCATTCCCGAGCTGGAACTCGTGCTCGGCGAGCCGCCCGACGTAGCGGAGTTGCCGCCCGTGGAAGCGCAGTTGCGCTTTCAGGCGTTGATCTCGCGGCTCTTGTCCGTGTTCGCGACAGAAGCGCATCCGCTGATTCTCTTCTTCGACGACGTTCACTGGTTCGACGAGGCCACGCTGAACTTCATCGCCGCTTTCGTGGCGCATGCCGATATGCGTCATATGCTTCTAATCTGCGCGTATCGCGATAACGAAGTGGATCGCTCGCCACGGTTCAAGGCGTTCCTCGATTCGTTGCCCGATGCCGGCGCGCGCGTGAGTTCGCTGGCTGTCGGGCCGCTCGATCCGGCGAATGTCGTGGCCTTGCTCGCCGACGCACTTCATTCCGATGCCGCGCATGTCTTTCCGCTCGCGGCGGTGGTGCACGAAAAAACCGGCGGCAACCCGTTCTTCATCAAGCAACTGCTGCTCGTGCTGGCGGAACATCGGATGATCGTCTACGACGGCGAGGCGCGTCGCTGGACGTGGGACCTGGAACGTATCGGCGAGTACGAATCGTCGGATAACGTCGTCGATCTGATGGTGACGCGGCTTTCGCGCCTGCCGCCAGCGGCGCAGGCGGTGCTCAGGCTGCTCGCGTTCATGGGACGACGGCTCGACCGTTCGACACTCATGCTGATCGATCCCGGCGATGGCGTCGAGTCGGCGCGGCGTCTGCAACCCGCGCTCGAAGCAGGGCTCGTCGTATCCGACCGCACGGGCTTCGCCTTCGCTCACGACCGCGTGCAAGAGGCGGCGTATGCGTTGACGCCCGAGCACGAGCGCGGTGTCGAACACGCCCGCATCGCGCGCATTTTGCTGCGAGACTTCAATGCGCGGACGCTGCAATCGGCGTTCGACGTGGCGCACCATATCGAACGCGCTCAGGCGGCGGGCGCGCTTCTCGAACTCGATGCAGACGAGACCGACGTGTTCGCCACGGTCTGTTTGCAAGCGGCGCGTCAGGCGAAAGAAGCGATCGCTATCCGTTCCGCGCTGAATTATCTGGACGTCGTGCAGGCGCTGCTGCACGCGAACGGCGCGGCGCAGGCCCACGCCGCAACCTATGAAATGGGCGTGTTGCGCGTGCAGTGTCACATCCTGAACGCCGATTTCGACGCTGCCGGTAAAGAGATCGCCACGCTCTTGCGCGAGGACCTGTCTGTCGTCGCGCGCGCGTCGGTTCACAAGCTCAAGGTCGACATGCAGCAGCATCTGTCGGACTATGAAGCCGCCGTCGAAACCGCGCTCGAAGGCGTTCGGCTGTTCGGCACGGTTCTGCCGCGCTTTCCGCAAGCCGCCGATGTCGAAGCCGCGTATGGCAAGCTCAACGCGTCGCTTGCATCGCGAAGCATCGCCTCGCTCGCGAACCTGCCGACGTTGCGCGACGAGAAGATCGAGTCCGAGATGAACCTGCTCGCGAGCGTCTACGCGCCCGCATCGTTCGTCGATGAACGGCTCGGTTTTCTGCATCTGTGCCACATGGTGCAGATGACCATCGACCACGGCATCACGGCAGCATCGGCGCACTGTCTGTCGTGGTTCGGCGTTTATGTCGCCGAGTTCTTCGGGCGCTACGAGGAAGGCTTCGAGTTCTCGCGGCTGGCGCGCACGCTGGTCGAATCGCGCGGCTTCAACACGGTCGCCACGAGCACGCTGGTGGCGCTCGATACGGTCGCCGTCTGGACCCAGCCGCTGTCCTACGTGCTGGCCTGCGCGCGCGATGCGTTCGAATCCGCCAGGCCGAGCGGCGACCTCACGATGAGTTGTTACGCATGCAATCACATCGTCTCCGATCTGCTGACGATGGGCGCACCGCTCGAACAGGTCGATCGCGAAATCGACCTGGGTTTGTCGTTCGCGCGACGCGTGAGATTCCGGGATGTCGAGGACATCCTGGAACTGCAAAAGCGATACGTACACAGCCTGACGGGCGGGCCGGGACTGCCGGGCAATTTCGGCTCGGTGGTGGACGGACGCATGACCTTCGACGCCGATCTGCTCGACACGCAGATGACGACGCTGCGTTTCTGGATCTGGCTGCTAAAGGGCATGTCCTGCTACTTTCATGGCGATTACCGCAACGCGTCGTATTGCCTCGCTGAAGCCGGCGAGCTGACGTGGGCGACGCCCGCGCACGTGCATCAACTGGACTATCACTTCTATTCGGCGCTCAATCTCGCGCAAATGTACGAAGCGGACGAAGCCATTGCGCGCATCGAACCGCATCTCGCGAAGCTTACGGTCTGGGCGAAACTCAATCCGGCGACGTTTCTCGACAAGCTGTTGCTGGTCGAAGCCGAAATCGCTCGTCTGCTCGCCAAGCCGCTCGAAGCGCTGGCGCGTTATGAGGAAGCGGCAGCCGCAGCGTCCGAAAGCGGCTTCAGTCATATCGATGCACTCGCGCATCGGCTGGCGTGCGCGTGCTGCGAAGCGAACGGGCTCTTTACGGCCGCGCGGGAACATCGGCGGCGCGCGATCGACGGTTATGCGCGCTGGGGCGCGCATGCGCTCGTCGGCCGACTCGAACGCGATGCGGGTCCGGCACGCGCGACGGCCGTGCGTCAAGCGCTCCCCGAGGTTCCGGTGGCGTCCCGTCCATCGGTCGAAATCGAGGATGCGCAGCATCGCTTCGATTTGCTGTCGGCGCTGAAGTCGTCGCAGGCGCTCTCCGAGGAGATCGTGCTCGACAAGCTGATCCGCACGCTCGTCACGCTCGCCATCGTTCACGCCGGCGCGCGCAGCGGCATCCTGATTCTCATGCAAGGCAACGTGCCCGTGGCCGAAGCGCGCGGACAGGAGACGCCCGAGGGCGTACAGGTTCAGCTGGCCGGCGAAGCGCCCGTGCGCGAGGATTTGCCCGCTTCGGTCCTGTACACGGCGCTGCGCACGCGTAAGCCCGTGGTGGTGGAAGACGCGCAGCACGATCCGCGATTTTCCTTCGATGCAGCCTTGTCCAGCAGGCCGGTTCGTTCCGTATGCTGTCTGCCGCTCGTGAAGCAAGGGCATGCCGTCGGCGCGCTTTACCTGGAAAACGATCTGACGACGGGCGTGTTCACGGAGAGCCGCACGTCGGTGCTCGAATTGCTCGCGTCGCAGGCGGCCATATCGCTCGAAACGGCGCGTCTTTATGCCGAGTTGCTCGAAGAAAACAAGCGTCGCAAGGAAACGGAAGCGGCCCTGCGCATGAGCGAGGAAGCGCTCGCGCTCGGGCAGCGGATAGGCCGCTCGGGAAGCTATATCTGGAACACGCTGACGGGCGAACGCTATTGGTCGAAAGAACTCTACAACGTGTTTTGCTTGCCAATAGAAGCGAGCGGTCCCGCGACACGCGCGATCATGGAGCGCATTCATCCCGAGGACGTCGCGTTTTATCGGGAGATGGTCGAGCGTGCCGCGCACAAGCGCGTGCCCTTCCGGCAGAAGTTTCGCGTGGTCGCGCCGGACGGCGCCATCAAGCATCTCGAAGTGCTGGGCGAACCGTCCGGCGTGAGCAGCTTCGTCGGCGTGGTCACCGACCTGACCGAAAGGCACATGACCGAACTCGCCTTGCAGAACGCGAAGAGCGAACTGGCGAAGGCATCGCGCGCATCGACGATGGGCGAACTCGCCGCTTCGATCGCGCACGAGATCAATCAGCCGCTGGCTTCCATCGTGTCGAACGCGAGTGCGTCCGTGCGCTGGCTCAACCGGCCCGAGCCGGATCTGGCCGAGGCATCGAGCGGCCTGCGCGAGATCGTCAAGGACGGCAAGCGGGCGGGCGATATCATCCGCGCATTGCAGACGCTTGCGAAGGAAACCAAGCCTATTTTCGCGCCGGTCTATATTGATTACGTCGTGCGCGAAGTGTTCGAACTGGCGGCGGCGGAAATAGAACAACGCGGTGTCCTCGTGCGGCTCGATCTGGCTGCGCGTTGTTCGGTAACGGCTGATCGCGTGCAGCTGCAACAGGTGCTGTTCAATCTCGTCATGAACGCCGCCGATGCCATGAGCCATCTCGATGCGCGTCAGCGCCTGCTCGCCGTCACGTCCTGCATCGACGACAGGGGCACCGTGATCGTGTCCGTGCAGGACAACGGCGATGGCATTCGCGAAGACATTGCCGAGCGCATCTTCGACGCGTTCTTCACCACGAAGGACACCGGCATGGGCATGGGGCTCGCCATTTGCAGGTCGATCATCGAGGCGCATGGCGGGACGCTCACCGCGGGACCGGCGTATCCGCGTGGGACGGTGTTCGTCTTCACGCTGTCGGCGGTCGCTTGAAGTCGTTGCGTGAAGCTATCGTGCAAATCCACAAAAGCCGGGCGATAACCAAGCGTGCCGTGCCACGAATCGCGAATACTCCCTTCACGCATGACACACCGGCACGGGCCGGTCAATCAATCGAGAAGGAGTAGCGGACATGGCTTACATCACGACCAAGGACGGCACGGAAATCTATTACAAGGACTGGGGCACGGGCCCGGCGATCACGTTTTCTCACGGCTGGCCGCTCGATGCCGACGCGTGGGACGCGCAGATGATGTTCCTCGCCGAACGCGGTTATCGCGTGATCGCGCATGACCGTCGCGGCCACGGCCGTTCATCGCAACCGTGGAACGGCAACGAGATGAACACTTATGCCGACGATCTTGCCGAGCTGATCGAAGCGCTCGATCTCCAAGACATCATGATGGTCGGCCATTCGACCGGCGGCGGAGAAGTGGTGCGCTATATCGCGCGTCATGGCGCAAAGCGCGTGTCGAAGGTCGTGCTGGTCTCGGCCGTGCCGCCGATCATGCTCAAGACCGAAGCGAACCCGGGCGGCCTGCCGCTATCCGTGTTCGACGACATTCGCAAAGGCGTGCACGATAACCGCGCGCAGTTCTTCAAGGACCTCGCGATGCCGTTCTACGGCTTCAACAAGCCCGGCGCGAAAGTGTCGCAAGGCACGATCGATTCGTTCTGGCTGCTCGGCATGCTGGGTTCGATCAAAGGCATGTACGACTGCATCAAGGCGTTCTCGGAGACGGACTTCACCGAAGACCTGAAGCAGGTCACGGTGCCCGCGCTCGTGCTGCAAGGCGACGCCGATCAGATCGTTCCGCTCGACGATTCCGGCAAGCTCTCGTCGAAGCTCATGCCGAACGCGAAGCTGAAGATTTACGAAGGCGCGCCGCATGGCATGTGCACCACGCACGCGGATCGCGTCAACGCGGACCTGCTGGAGTTCATCCAGTCGTAAGCGGCGTGGCGGTCAGCGCAGGCTTGTGCAAGCGCCTGGAAAGCGGCCAGCGGGCGGGTCGCGCAGGCAGCGGCGGCGTCTCGTGGACCACGGGCGCCGCCGCTGTCAACGCCGCGCGCAGCCGCTTCTCGATCGCTGCGTCTGCCGTTCCCGCCGGCAGCTTCGCGATGGCATCGACGGCGAGCGCGGCGCGCATGCGGCACTCGTCGAACAGATGCGCGTCGCTTAGTGCGCCGACGAGATGCGACGCCAGTTCGATACCCACGCGGACATCGCCGTCCACGGACATCGCCCAGTCGAGCGCGACGCGCGCATCGTCCAGCGTGTGCTGGAAGGCGGCCGGATGGTCGTCGAGGCCGCAGGCTGTGGCCGCGATCTGTCGTGCAACATGACGCGCATTGCGGCGGATGATCTCGCGCAATTCGCCGTTGGCGCGCAGCTTTTCCAGCGCATAGGCGCGCGTCGATTCCGACAGACGATAGCGCGCGGTGGCGCGCTCGAATTCGACGCTCACGAGCGACTTCGCGACCAGTTCGGTGATGCCGCCGATGGCGTCCGCTGTCGTGTGCTCTTCGTCGCAGACTGCCGCGCACATCGACTCGAAAGAGAACCTGCCGCTAAAGAGCGCGAGCCGCCAGAACACGGATTGCGTGTCGCGGTCGAGCAGCGCGAAGCTCCAGTCGAAAGTGGCGCGCAAGGTTTGATGACGCGGCAGCGCGGTGCGGTAACCGCCCGCGAGAATCGCCATGCGGTCGTCCAGCCTGCGGCAGACGCCTTCCACGCCGAGCGCGGCGACGCGCGCGGCGGCCAGTTCGATGGCAAGCGGGAGGCCGTCCAGACGCCGGCAGATTTCACCGACGAGCCGGATCTCCGCGCTGTCGGTCGCCACGCTTTCCTGCAACGAATCGGCGCGCAGGATGAAGAGGTTCACGGCGGAGCATCGGAGAATATCGGCGTCCGCGGCATCGGCGGGAGGCACGTCGAGCGGTTCCACTCGGAAGATGCTCTCTGCCATCACGCGCAACGGCTCACGGCTCGTCACCAGCACGCGCAGCTTTTCGTTGCCGGCGACGAGTGCATCGACGATCTGCGCCACGGCGCCGACCACATGTTCGGCGTTATCGAGCAGCAGGAGTTTCGACTGGCCGGCGAGTGTCGCGGCCACGCGCGCTACATCGATATGCGTATCGGGCAAGGCAATGCCGCAACTCTCCGCGATGGCGCACAGCACGCCCTCGCGCGTCGTCAACGCGGCGAGTTCGACGAAGCACACCGGTTCTGGAAAGTCTTCGGCACTATGACGGGCCGCCTCGATAGCGAGCCGCGTCTTGCCGATGCCGCCCGCGCCCGTCACCGTCAACACGTGCGAGTTGCGCAGCATGGCGCGGATCGTGGCGATTTCCGTATCGCGTCCGAGCAACGCGGATTTTTGCGGCGGAAGACGGCGGCCGCAAGCGGGCTTGAGCCGCGCTTCATCGGATGGCGTGCTCGGCTTGCGTTGCAGGAGTTGATAGCCACGGCCGGGCACGGTGAGAATCAGGTCGCGGTCCGCGCCGAGCACCTTGCGCAACGCCGAGAGATGAACATGAATATTGTTCTCCTCGACGACGGTGTCGGGCCATACGGCGTTCATCACCTCGTCCTTCGAGACGAGACGGCCGCCAGCCGCCGCGACCACGGCGAGGATATCGAAAGCGCGCGAGCCGAGACGCACGAGTTCGCCGTTTCGCCATAAGGCGCGCATCTCCAGATCGATCTGAAATCCGCCTATTTGCATCGTGACGTTTCCAGGTTGGGGAAAGGGAGCGAAACGCGAGGGAGAAGCTAAGGTCGGCGCGGGATAAGAAAGTGGCGTGCGCAGCCTCGGCACGATCAAGTTAGCGCAGCGCCGTTCATGCGTATTGCACGTAAGTGCGATGCTTTGTATGAAAGTCTATGGATGTGGCGACGCGAGGTATCGACTGAAGAAAGGCTGTGTCAATTACCCGCTTGCCTGCGCCAGTTTCCGGGCGGCGTGCCGACCAGTTGCGAGAACGTGCGGCTGAAGTGGCTTTGATCGGAGAAGCCGCATGCAATGGCGATCTCCGCAAGCGACCACGTCGATTTGCTAAGCAGCATGCGCGCATGTTCGATGCGTTGCTCCAGCACCCATTGATGCGGCGTGCGCTGCGTGGTCTCGCGAAACGCGCGGATGAAGTAGCTGCGCGACAAGTTGCATGCACTCGCGATGGCTTCGAGCGATACGTTGTCATCGGTTTTGGCGAGCAGCATCTCCTTGGCGCGCGCTTCCTGAATACTCGAAAGACGCGGCCCCGGCTTGAGCGCTTTCGCGGTCGCGTCGCCGTATCGATCCACGAGATGCGTGCCGATGGTGACGCCGAGTTGTTCGAGGAAAAGCGCACTGGTCTCGGACGAACGATCCAGCGTCAGCGCGAGCACCTGCGCGAGCTGGCCGAAGATGGCGTCCTCGCGTCCGGGCGGCGCCGAGAAGCCGGAAATGGTCGTGCCGTTTCGCTCATAGCCCGTGTTCACGATGAACGACCGCGAAAATTCCATCAGCACGAAGTCGAACGCGCCGTGCAGATCGGCGCGGTAGTCGTCCTCGAAATTGCGGATGTAGACCGAGTCCTTCCTGAACTCGTGCAGCGCCGAACGGCTACCCGTGATGATGCGCCGGCGATGTCCCGCCGCGAGCGAGACGCCGATGAGAAAGCCGCGATCGGACGCGGGCGTGACGACTTCGCTCGTCTTTTCCTCGCGCCTGCATTTGCGATAGAACGTGAAGTCGCCCGCGCGCAGTTCGAGGTCCTTGTGCAGCTGCGTCGAAAGACAGCCGAGCGAGTCTTTCTGACGCGGCGCCGTGGTGCTGGAAATATCTGTCTGGTTGAACATGGTCCGTCACCCTTGCTCGTCACGCTGCACTCACGCATGCGGCGTTTGCGTTGCCATAATCAAGCGATGGTCATAACCGGCGGAATCCGTGGATTATCTTGGAAATTGTCCGAGACAAATATTAATTTTCGTTCAGTCGCCGGGCGCCAATCTCATATCTTGAGCAATTGCGCCGCGTTGCCGCCGAGGATCAGGTTCTTCTGCTCGGGCGGCAGCTCGAGGCGGTCCAGAAACGTCACCGGCTGTTCATAACCCATATCGAAGCAGTAGTCGCTGCCGAGCACGAGCCTGTCTATGCCGATGTTCTGTATCAGGAAATCGAGCACCGGCCCGGAATGCGACACCGTGTCGTAATTGAAGCGGCGCAGGTAGCTGCTTGGCTTCTGCGCAAGCCTCCGCGTTTCGGGCCGCACGTTCCAGCCTGCATCGATACGGCCCATGAGGATAGGCAACGCGCCGCCCGCGTGCGGCAAGGTGACGTTAAGTCGCGGATGCCTGTCCATGACGCCACCGAGAATCAAATGCGATCCGGCAATGGCGGTATCGAATGGATTGCCGAGCAGATTGCTCAGGTAGAAGTCGGTGAGCCGCGCGCCGCCGACCGTCTGTTGCGGATGCAGGAACACCGGCAAATCGAGTTGTTCGATGCGCGCGAAGACCGGCTCGAACAACGGATCGTCGAGATCGCGGTTGTTGATGTTCGTGCCCATATAGACGCCGCGTACACCCGGCAATTCGGACGCACGTTCGAGTTCGTCGATGGCGTCGTGCGCGTTCAGCATCGGCAGCGTCGCGAGGACGACGAAGCGCGTCGGATGCTGCACGTGCACCGCGGATGCCGCCGTGTTCCATGTCGTTGCCAGCTTCGCGTTGAAGGCGCGGTCGGCCCAATAGGCCATCGGCACGCTGAGCGAGAGCGCCTGTACGTCGACGCCGGACGCGTCCATATCGGCAAGCCGTTCGTCGATACGGATGAATTTGAGCGGCAGCGGACCGAGGCCGCCAGCAGGCGTCTGAAAGCTGAAGGTGCTCGCATCGCAGGTGAACTTGCCGCCGAATTTATCGCCGTCGCTGCCGACGAGTTCGCAATAGCTTTCGGGGTAATAGTGCGCGTGAATGTCGATCGATTTGCCTTTGACTGTCGCATTGGCTCGGGCGGATGCGTTCGGAAGGCCCGAAGCGAAGCCGCCCGCGAGCGCGGCCATGGTTCCAAGCAGACGACGGCGCTTCGGCGAGATGCAGCAAGTGCAATCCATGAGTCATGTCTCCGTGATGGAATTCGATCGGCCTGTCTCAGCCGTTTTTGATCATGCCGAGCTCGCAGTCCACGAGCTGATTGCCATAGAGCGCACGTTCGCGCACGGCGCGCGCCGAGTGATCGGTGATCGAGAAGAAGACCACGCTCGCGAAGGCGACGAGCATGGAAAAGAGCGCGGGATATTCGTACGGATAGATGGCGTGCGCGTGACCAAGCACCTGGACCCAGACGGTCGGGCTCAGGATGGTGAGCGTGACGGCCGAGATCAGACCGAGCGAACCGCCTATCACCGCGCCGCGCGTGGTAAGGCCGCGCCAGTAGATCGACAGCAACAGCACCGGAAAATTGGAGCTTGCCGCGATCGAGAACGTGAGACTCACGATAAACGCGATGTTCTGCTTCTCGAACGCAATGCCAAGCAAGATGGCCAGCACGCCGAGCACGAGCGTGGTGAGCCGCGACACGCGCATTTCCTCGCGATCCGTCGCGCGTCCGCGGCGCAGCACGTTCGCATACAGGTCGTGCGATACCGCCGAGGAACCGGCGAGCGTCAGGCCCGCGACCACGGCCAGGATCGTCGAGAACGCGACCGCGCACATGAAGCCGAGGAACACGTTGCCGCCCACCGCATGCGCCAGATGCAGGGCCACCATGTTCACGCCGCCGATCACGCCGCCGGATGCGCTGTGATAGAGCGGATCGGTCGCCACGAGCGCAATCGTGCCGAAGCCGATGACGATGATGAGCGCATAGCCGATTCCCACGATGCCCGTCGCGTACAGAATGCTCTTGCGCGCGGCGCGGGCGTCGCCGACCGTGAAGAAGCGCATCAGGATATGCGGCAGTCCGGCCGTGCCGAAGATCAGCGCGAGGCCGAGCGAAACGGCGGAGACGGGATCGGATACCAAACCGCCAGGGCTCATGATCGCGGCGTGTTTTGGATGCGCGAGGATCGCCTGTGCAAAGAGCGCGTTCATGCTGAAGCCGAAGCGGCTCAACACCATGAACGCCATGAAAGCCGCGCCCGCCAGCAGAAGCGCTGCCTTGATGATCTGAATCCATGTGGTGGCGAGCATGCCGCCGAAGAACACGTACACCACCATGAGCACGCCGACCAGCACGACCGCCGCCGTGTAGTCGAAGCCGAACAGCAGTTCGACGAGTTTGCCCGCGCCGACCATCTGCGAGACGAGGTACAGCAGCACGATCACGATGGAGCTCGACGCGGCGAACGCGCGAATCGGCCGTTGTTGCAGGCGATAGGACACCACGTCGGCGAGCGTATAACGGCCGAGGTTGCGCAACGGTTCGGCGATCAGAAAGAGGATGATCGGCCAGCTCGCGAGAAAGCCGATGGAATAGATGAGGCCGTCGTAGCCGCTCGTGAAGACCAGCGCGGAGATGCCTAGCAGCGACGCGGCCGACATGTAATCGCCCGCTATTGCCCAGCCATTCTGGAACGCGGTGATCTTGCCGCCCGCAGCGTAGTGATCGGACACGCCGTGGTTCTTTCTTGCCGCCCAGCGCGTGATGAACAATGTCGATGCGACGAAAACGAGGAACATGCCGATCGCTATCGGATTATGCGAGCGTGACGCCGACGCGACTTCGGCGGCATCGGCAGAGATCGAAGTGACAGCGCCCATCAACGCGCCGAGCGAAAGAGAGATACGTTTCATTGCCGTGCTCCTTGCCGGATTTCGTTCACGGCGCGGTCATGGAAAGTGTTGGCTCGCGCGACATACACCGCCACGATGCCGAACGTGAAGACGAACATGCCGAAGCCGACTGGAATGCCCCACGTCGCGGGATAACCGGCGACAATCGGCCGGCCGAGCAACGCGGGCGCGAATGCCAGCGTGAGGATGAAGGCGAAGTACACCGTGAGCATGAGGAGCGTGAGCATCCACGAGAAGGCGCGGCGTTTTTGCACGAGCGCCTGAAAGCGCGGGTCGTCGAGCAACGGGTTCGCCATGGGCGGCGGCGGGTCTTCGGCGATGACGTGCGCGTTCATCGCATAGGTTGGGGCGCTGTAATCCACGTCGTCTCCTTTGTCATCAGAACCGCGCGGGAACGGCGGTCTCGCGCATGACGGCATCGGGCGTGCGGTAGCGCTCGGCCATCTCGCGATCGACTTCCGTCTTCAACTGCGCCTGCATGTATGCGCCGAGATGGCGCGCGTGCTGCACGATAGCCGTGCCCACTTGCGTGCGTTCGAGGCTGTAGCCGGCAAGCGCGTCTTGCACATCGCCGTGCGTCTTCAGTGCCTTGACGAGCGTCATGGCGTCGCTGGCTGCCTTGGTCACGCCCATGCCGCAATGCGGACGCGCAACGAACGCGGCATCGCCCAGCAGCGCAATGCGGCCGATCGCCATGCGCGGCACTTCGAGATCGAAGATAGGCTGAAAGAGCGGTTGCGTCGCGCGCGTCACGACTTCGCCGAATTGCGGTGCGAGCAGCGTGAGCGCGGCGTCTTCCATGTCGGCGAGCACGTCGGCGCGAATGAGCGTCGGCGGAATGCCGCCGGTCCAGCGCTTGCCCGATGCATCGGTCAGCAGATCGGGAAGCTGGACATCTTCGCTCGTTGCGCGATACCACACGAAGTTGTAGCGGCGCTCGCCGGGCGTCGTGCTATTGCCCTGGCCGGCCACGGGATAGCCGAGAATTTGCTCGCGCGGTGGCAGGCAAAACGCGAACTTGTCGAAGAGCGCGTCGCGGGTTTCACGCGACAGCGAGGCTTCATCGACAAGACCGCGCCACGCAATATAACCGGCATATTGCAGCTTCACTTCGGGCATCAAGCGCTCGCGAATAGCCGATTTGAAGCCATCCGCCGCGATGACGAGATCGGCATGCAATACCGCCCCGTCGCCGAGCGTGACGGTTGCACGATCGCCGTCATCTTCCACCGATGCCACCGTTACTCCAGCGTGATAGTGCACGTCGGGAAGCGCAGCGCGCAGCACGTGATACATCTTGCCCCACGCGGTCAGCGTTTGCGGCAGATCGCGTTCGGACAGCACCGCGCCGTCCTGCGCGAAGGTCACGCGTGAACGCACCTTCACGCCGATGCCATCGTCGATTTGAATGCCGGCTGCGCCGAGTGCATCGAAAAGTTCGGGATGCGTCACGATGCCCGCGCCGCGTCCGGCGAGTTCATCCGGCACGCGCTCGAACACGTCTACATCCCAGCCGTTACGCACCAGCAGGTTCGCTGCGAAAAGCCCGCCGAGCGAACCGCCGACGATGATCGCTCTGGATCGTTTGGAACTCTGGACCATGCTCATTCTCCTTCGCTGACGGGGTTTTGCTTGCTCGACGGTCGTGCATGCGTGAGGCGGCTCAGTTCTTCGGCGGGGAAGTTGAGTTCGATAGTCACGCCCGACGGATCTTCGATGAACACTTGATGCAAGCCGAGGCTTGGCACCGTGCGATCGCGCCACGCGATGCCTTCGCTTGTCAGCGTCTGCCACATCTCTTCGACGCCCGTCGCGAGAAACGCAATGTGATCGACCGTGCCCGTTCCCCTCGCGGGCAAGGCCTTGTCGCCGAGATATGCGGTGAGTCCTTCGGGATTGTTCGGATCCACGCCAATGATATGAACCGTGCCGAAGTCCACTTCGTCGCCGCCTTTGTAGAGCCACGCGCCGGGAAAGTCGAAGGGCGGACGATAGCCGCGCTTGAAGCCGAGGATGCGTTCATAGAAGTGGCACGACTGTTCGAGATCGGTCGTGCGGATCGAGTAGTGGGCAAGTTTCGTAACAGGCATCTTCGGCTCCTGACAAATTATTTATCGATCGATTAGTGATCGTTTGATAAATTGTAGGTGAAGCGGGGAGCGGGATAAAGCGGCGCATCGCCGGTGTTTACCCTGAAAAACCACGAGGCGGGAGTGATGCGATGGGAATAAGACGAACGGCCGGCGCGTTTGCCGGCCTGGAAGCGGACTCAGGCTTTGGCGCCCGGTTTGATGCGCGCGGGCTGCTTGGTTGCGTGTTTGAGCGCGGCGGGCACGCCGTTCAAGAAGGCGTCGACCTGACGCGCGATGTGATCTTCGACGTCGTCGGTGACAGGCAGACCGTAGATCCACTTGCGCACGCCGAGATAGAAAATGCTGGCGTGCAGGCTCCAGATCAGTTCGAGGTCGATCTCCCGCTGACGCGCGCTGGCGGGCGCGGGCAGTCCATAGGCAAGACGAATCTCCGCCATCACCGGAAGAAACACGCGCTCACGCAGACGCGTCAGATATTTCGAGTTGATGCCTTCGCGCGTCAGTCCCGCGAAGATGAAGATGCGAATCCACTCGCGCCGCAGGATCACCACCGAATACGCCGAATAGAACCGCACCATGCGTTCCTGAATGGGCAGGTCGCGGTCCTTGATGAGGTTCTCCCAGCTCGTGTCCCACTGATAGACCTCTTCGTACACGCGGTCGATCAACGCTTCCTTGCTCGGAAAGTAGCGGTACAGAAGCGGCTGCGTGATGTCGAGTTGACGCGCGAGTTCACGCGTGCTGCCGGAGAATCCATGCGTGGCGAAATGATCGACGGCCTTGAGCACGATCTGCCGTTCGCGAACCTCCGGCGCCAAGCGGCGCGTGACGAGCTTTTCCTGTTCGACGTCTTCGATCTTCGGCGGGGTTTCGCTGTTCCGCGCTTTTCTCGGCATGGCTGGCTGGTACCTGTTGTGTTGGGACGCATCATACAAAGATTAGCCGGACCTGACTACGCGAGCACGTCTCAAAGCCGGTCATTTCATGCAGCGCATGCGCAAAAAGCGTGCGATTGTGCAATTGCCTGGTCCGCGTTCGCAGCAGACTCCATACCACGCAAATATCCGCACGAACAAGCGACGAGCGCCCCATGACCCTGCAAGCCGATGCTGGCAGCGCGGCCCTGCCTCGATGGCGGGAAGAGCTGAAGACATACTGGAGCGACGACGGACCGCGCTTCAGGCATATCGCGAAAGTGGCGCTTGCCATGTCGCTTGCAATGGGCGTGTGCATGCGGCTCGAACTGCGCACGCCGGCCACCGCCATGGTCTCGTGCATCATCGTGATGATGCATCAGCAAAGCGGCATGGTGATCGCGCGTGGCTTCTATCGCGGGCTCGGCATGGTGTGCGGCAGCTTTGCGGGGCTCGTTCTCATCGCGCTGTTTCCGCAGCAGCCGTGGCTTTTTTTGATCGCGCTCGCTGTGTGGATCGGCGCGTGCGTGTTCGGCGCGTCCTACTACCGCAATTTTCAGTCGTATGGTTTCGTGCTGACAGGATACGGCACCGCCATCACGGCCATACCGGCGTGGTCCAATCCTTATGGCGTGTACGACAACGTCGTATTCACCGTGAGCGAGGTGGTGATCGGCGTGGTCTGCGCGAGCGTGGTCAGCGCGGTGATCTTTCCGCGCTCTGTCACGCCCGCGCTCTATGCGGCCAGCCGCAAGAACTTCACGGACTTGCTCAACGCCATGCACGCGATGCTCGACCGCACCGCGACGCTTACCGGTTTCGACACCTTCCTCGCGCTGATTCGCGAGCGTGTGGAAGTGGAAAGCCTGCGCAGCGGCGCCGTGTTCGAAGACCCGGCTATCCGTCTTCACAACCATGTCTATCTCGATCTCGACCGCGGTTTTCTCGATACCGTCGCGTGGATTCACGCGCTGCATCAACTGAAGGTACGGGTCGCCGCCGAAGCTGACCCGCGCGCGCTCGCGGCCGTCTACGATCTCATCGACGCGCTGCTCGCCGTCGTGCCGAACGAGGCAGACGCGCAACTCGTCACGCTCGAAGCGGTGGAAACGCTGATGCGCGATCTCGACGCCTTCGAGGATGCCTTGCCCACGCGCCTCGGCAAGCTGTTGCAGGCGCTCGCGGATCTGTCGGCGCATCAGCGTCAGTTCGTATCGACGACGGGCGCGGCACTGTTCTTTTCGATGGCCGATCTGCGCCTGATGTGCCGAAGCTATATCGACGCGCGCACCATCGGCCGCTTGCCGTGGTCGCAGTCGGTGCTGCAGGCAATCGGCCGCATCGGCAGGACTCGGGCCACGGCTAATCGCACGGCCGCGACCATCGCCGGTGCGCGCGCCGCCGTCGCCGTGCTCGCGGTCGGCGCGGCGTGGATCGCCTCGGGCTGGGTCGGAGGCGCAACCGCCATCGTCGCGGTGGCGATCACGAGCGCGTTGTTCGCGCTTGCACCGAACCCGACGGTCGCAAGCTGGCAAATTTTCGGCGGCTGTCTTGGAGGATGGCTTGCAGGCTTCGCGTTTAATTTCTTCGTGCTGCCGCGCATCGAGACGTTCGAGTTGCTGGCGGCGTCGATGGCGATCGTGGTGATGATCGGCAGCTATCTAAACACGTTCCCGAAGACGGCGATTCTCGGGCTCGGCTTCAGCTTGTACTTCTGCTTCATCGTCGGCATTACGAACCCGACGGTCTATAACCCGAGCGCTTATCTCGACACCGGCTTCGCGCTGCTAGGCGGAATCGCGGTGGCGGCGGTCGCGTTCTCGGTGCTCGTTCCGCGCGCGGGCGACTGGATCTCCGCGCGGTACATGAAGCAGATTCGCGGGTTGATCGTGCATGACGCGCGCAATGGCGACCTCGCCGACCTGCTCTATACATTCGAACTGAGCTTGCGCGATTTCATCTTGCAGATTGCATCCGCGCCGGTAGATGCCCGCGTGAATCGTGACCGTCTGATCGGCTGGGCGTTCGCGGCGCTCGAGATCGGCCGCTCGATGATTCAGATTCGTCTCGACACCGCGCAACTCGGCGCGACCTTGCCGGAAGGCTGGGCGGCGGAACAGGACGCATGGCTTGCGGCGCTGGCGAGCGTGTTCTCGAACACGACGCCCGAAGCCGCGCAGAACGCGCTCATAGCGACGCGCCGGGCGCTCGACATGCTGCCGCTCGGAGACAACATCGCGACCGATACGGCGACGCTCAAGCGGTATCGCATGCGCGCGTTGCTGCATTTCACCGAGCTGACCTTGCGCGATGACAGCCTCGCGTTATGGCAAACGAAGGAGACGCCGGCATGAACACGCGCCGCCTGTCGTGGGTCTTGTCGTCGAGCGGCTGCGCGCTGCTTCTTTCCGCCTGCATCACGAGCGGCGGCATCCACCCACACGAGTCGATGATCGACCCCGCCACGCTCGACGCCGGTGCCGCTCTGCGCGCGACCCAAGCCGATGCGAAATGGCCCGCCGACGCGTGGTGGCGTCAATGGAACGACCCGCAGTTGGATACGCTGGTGCAGGACGCGACCGCAGGCAATCCCGGGCTGCGCGCGGTGCAAGAGCGAATTGACGCGGCGCGTTTTCAGGCGCAGATCGCAGGCGCGGCCGAGTTGCCGCAAGTCAGCGCGAACGGCAGCTTCGAGCGCAGACGTTATGCCCGCTACACCACGCCCGCGCCGCCTGGCGGCACGACCGTGTGGAGCAACAACGTCGAGGCTGACCTTTCATACGATCTCGATCTGTGGGGCAAGAATCGCGCGATCCGCGAAGCCGCGCTCGACAACGTGCAAGCGGTGGCGGCCGACGCGCGCTTCGCCGAAGTCGAGCTGCAGACGGCCGTGGTGCGCAGCTATGTGCAGTTGTCGCTGCAATACGCATTGCTCGATGTCTATCGCGACGTGCAGAACGAACAGCAGCGCACGCTCGATATCGCCACGCGCCGCTGGCATGCGGGCGTCGGCAGCGGTCTCGAAGTCAGTCAGGCGCAGACGCAACTTGCCATGAGCACGACACGCGTGCAGGAAGCGCAGCAACAACTCGCGCTTTCGCGCATCGGCATTGCGGGGCTGGCGGGCAAGGGGCCGGGTTATGCCGATGCCTTGCGCCGTCCCGGCCTCGCGCTGAGCGTGCCGGTCGATCTGCCGGCGACGCTGCCGGCCGAGCTCGTCGGGCATCGCGCGGACGTGGTGGCCGGGCGCTGGCGCGTGTTGCAAGCGGACAAGGGCATCGACGCGGCGCATGCGGATTTCTATCCGGACATCAACTTGCTGGCGACGGCATCGCTGGGATCGGCGGCGACTTTCGGCGGCTTCTTCAACTTCGTCGATAGCAACGGCATGGGCCACGGCGTGGGCGCGGCGATCTCGCTGCCGATCTTCGACGGCGGACGGCGGCGCGGCAACTACGGCGTCGCGGTGTCGTCGCGCGATGCCGCCGTCGACGCCTACAACCAGAGCGTGATCGGCGCGATGCAGGGCGTTGCCACGCAAGTCGTAACCTTGCGTTCGCTCGGCGAGCAGCAGGCGTCGATCGAGGACACGCTCGATTCGGCGCGCAAGTCGTTTCAGCTTGCCGACACGGGGTATCGCAGCGGCATCACCGAGTTTTTGAACGTGCTGGCCGCGCAGGATGCGCAGTTGCAGCAGGAACAAAGCCTCGCGACGATTCGGGCGAAACGTCTCGATGCCTGGGCGTTATTGATGAAGGAACTGGGCGGCGGCTTTGCATCGTCCATGCCGCGGGAAGCAACGCAAGGAGTCGCCGATGCCACGCGAGATTGACGTCTTCTCGCTTCTCATGCCCGGCTTGCTGCCGATACTTGCTGGCTGCGTGCTGCTGTTCGTCGTTCTCGATCTCGTGCTGGCGCGGCTCGGGTTTTATCGCTTTACGTGGCACGCGAGCCTCTTTCGCGTCGCGCTCTTCGCTGCGATGTTCAGCGGCGCTTCGCTGCTCTCATGGCGATGAAACCACCCAATGACATCAAGATGAAAACGCAATCCATCCTGCGCGCGGGGTTCACGCTCACGATACTGGTCGTGGCGATCGTGCTGGTTCGCATGCTGTGGCTCGACTACATGTACTCGCCGTGGACGCGCGACGGGCGCGTGCGCGCGCAGGTCGTGCAAGTCGCGACGGATGTTTCCGGCCTCGTCAGCGACGTACGCGTGAAGGACAACCAGCTCGTGCGCAAGGGCGACATTCTGTTCGTGCTCGATCCGGCTCGCTTCCATTACGCCGTGGCGCAGGCCGATGCCGATCTCGCGCGTGCGCAGGCGCAAATGGCGCAGGCGAAGGCGCGCATGGCCGCGAGCGAATCCGGTTTTGCGATGAAACGCGCTCAGGCGGCGCGCCGCGCCAATCTTGCGGGCGACGTGATATCGGACGAAAGCCGGCTGGATTCGGCATCGCTCGCCAGGCAATCGGCGTCGGATCATGCCGCCGATGTCGCCGCCTACAACGCGGCCGAGGCAGCCGTGAAGGCAGCGGTAGTGGCGCAAGAGACGGCCGCGCTGAACCTGACGCGCAGCGAGGTGCGCGCGCCGTCCGATGGTTTCATCACGAACCTGAACCTTTATCCGGGCGATTTCGCCACGGCCGGGACCGCGCGCATGGCGCTGATCGACTCGCACTCGTTCTGGGTCTACGGCTACTTCGAGGAAACGAAGCTGCCGCACGTGCAAGTGGGCGATCGGGCGACGATCAGACTGCTATCGGGCGGTGAAGACATTCAAGGTCACGTGGATAGTCTCGCAAGCGGGATCGCCGACCGTGACAATCCGACGAGCGGCGATTTGCTCGCCGACGTCAACCCGATTTTTACGTGGGTGCGGCTCGCGCAGCGAGTGCCGGTGCGGATTCATATCGATCGTGTTCCCGAGGGAATGAGGCTCGCGATGGGGATGACTTGCACGGTGACGTTGCAGCCGCATGGGAGCGGTCGTGGGTGAGCGTCGCGGCGCCGCCTTTTGAACGATTAAGGAAAAATAAGTACCGTCGCGTGGATGGCCTCGCGCATCATCGCTTGGGAAGCACGCTTTTCCTGGAGCGCGTCACTTCGACCGCTCCTTCCAGCGCGCTTTCGGCGATGTAAAAGGCCGCGCGCCTTTGCATCTTCTTCTGTCCGCTCACGAAGGGAGATGTGATGAGCAGTCATCCGCGCAGCGATGCGAGCGCTGCCGCCAGCAACAACACCGCGAGCGCCATGGTGTACGTGGTGGACGACGACGAATCGATGCGCCAAGCCGTCAGCAATCTCCTGCGTTCGGTGGGCCTCAAGGTCGAAACCTTCGGCTCCGCGCAGGAGTTTCTGGCGTTCGACATGCCGGATGTGCCGAGTTGCCTGATCCTCGACGTGCGTCTCAAGGGACAAAGCGGACTTGCGGTGCAGGAGCAGATTGCATCGAGCGAACTGAGTCTGCCGATCATCTTCATGACGGGGCATGGCGATATCGCGATGACGGTCAAGGCGATGAAGGCCGGCGCGCAGGACTTCCTGGCCAAGCCGTTCCGCGATCAGGACATGCTCGATGCGGTGGAACAGGCGCTGGCCAACGATGCGCAGCGTCGCGCGACGAACCGTTCGGTAGCGGATTTGCGGCATTGCTACGACACGTTGACGGCACGTGAGCGTGAGGTCATGGCATTCGTCGCCTCGGCCTCATGAACAAGCAGATCGCGGCGGAGATGGGCCTGAGCGAGATCACCGTGAAAATCTATCGCGGGCAGGCCATGCGGAAGATGGGGGCGCGCTCCCTTGCTGATTTCGTGAGGAAGGCGGAGGCGTTGGGAGTCGCATTGCCGGTGAGGCGCGCGCGGGGTGGGGTTTGAGATGGTTGGCCTTGGGCGAGGGCGACTGGCATTGCGCAGTGTGCGTACTGAATCACGCGACGACGAACCGCTCACACCCTATACCCACGTATAACTCACCTGCCGCCTCCGTCTGAACAACCGCACCGCGTTAGACCTCGCGCTAGTCAACCCGCCCGCGCCGCATCGAACCCCGACTAAACCTCCGTATGATCTGAACCAACCATCGGTCATTCAAGCCACCCCAACGTACGACTGGCTGTACGAATTGCCGTGCGATACCGTGGAGTCCATGCAAAGTCGCTCAAACAACTTCACTGGATGACCGGTCATGACCATTTCGTCGATGTCGTATCCCGAACCCGTAATCGAGGTCGCGCAGAAGAGCCGGGCGAACGGAATCGGAATGGAACATGCATGGCGCACACCTCCCGACGACGCTGCCAGCAGCCGTCCGCGCGGCGGCATTCTCCTCTCGCGATGGACCTGCAACGATAAGTCGCCGGTGGAAGTCGCAAGTGTCGAGAGCGCGACGCATCATTGCATTGCACTGAGTCTCAAGTGCACGTCACTCACGTTTTCTCATGCAGGCAAGACGCTCGTGCGCGGACGCGTCGCCGCCGGAGCCGTGCAGATCACGGCGCCCGACGTGCGCTGCAGCGCAGTGTTCGAGTCGCCTGCCGACGTGCTGCATCTTTTCGTCGGGCAACAGGTCTTGAGCGAATGCTTCGAGGACATGTTCGGGCGGCCGCATGCAGGCGATATTCGTATCGACGATCCCAAGCTCGTGCGCGACCCCGCGCTGGAACGGCTCGGACAGGCGCTCGCGGTATCGCAATCGGAGGACGCGGCGGTGGGCAAGGTGTTCACCGATAGCGTCAGCTTCGCCATCGTGTCGCGCCTGGTCGCACGGCACTTCACGCTGGCCGACCGGCAAAAGCGCGAGGCCAGCGCCTTGCCCGCGTGGCGGCTCAATCGCGCGATCGAATTTATCGATGCCCATCTCGCCGATTCGATCGGCCTCGCGGATATCGCCGGTAGCACAGGGCTCACGCGCATGCATTTCGCCTCGCAGTTTCGCCGCGCGACGGGCATGCCGCCGCACGAGTTTCTCCTGCGCCGCCGCGTGGAATACGCGCAGCGCCTGCTGCGTGAGTCGAAGCAAAACATGCTCGATGTCGCCCTGAGTTGCGGCTTCCGCTCGCAGGCTCACTTCACGACCGTATTCAAGCGAATGGTCGGCGATACCCCGTACTGCTGGAAGACGAAGACGAACGTCGCCGGGTAATGCGTGTTGTTCGATAAAGGCCGCGTCGTTACGCGCGGAAGTCCGCCAAGGAACCACTGTCATGCGCTTTCTCGACGATCCAGTCTCCTCACGACGAGCCAGTTCTGCCGATACGTTCTTGAGCGGCCGCATCGCGCTTGGGGCGTGGACGCGCCGCTTGATTCTCGCGACCGGTCTGTGGGCGCTCGTCGAGTTGCCGTTCGAGTTATGGATCAGTCTCTCGGCGCGCGATGCGCTTGCATGCATCGTCGGCAAACTCTTGTGGCTGGCGCTCGTTGGGTTCGTGCTGACTGGCAGCCGCGTCGCGCGCATCGTCTATGCGTTGCTCTGCACGATCGGTCTGATGGCAATGTCATTCGGGCTGCCGGTCGAGTTCCGCGTATCGCCGCTGCTGTTTTTGCTGTCTTTGGTGGAATGCGTGCTGAAGGCGAGCGCCTTCGTGTGTCTCGTATCCGCGGATGCTCGTCCGTACGACGACTGATCGCGCATGCGCGCAACGTGGCGGTTCCGTTAATCAACCAGGCGTGAGTGCGGCATGATCAAGATCGGTCGAATCGTAGTGTCGCTGGAAATTCGCGAGGCGCGTCTGGATGGGCGACTGCTCGAGGTCGGCTCGCGCGCGTTCGACATCCTCGAATTGCTGATTCGCGCAAATGGCAAAACGGTCACGAAGGATGAGATTCTGCGCCACGTGTGGCCGAAATCGGTGGTCGGCGAGAACAACATCCATGTGCAGCTTTCGACGCTCAGGCGTGTCCTCGGCGCTGACGGTCAGGCTATCCATACCGTGTCCGGTCGAGGTTATCGGCTCGCGAATGCGGTCGACGTGTCCGCGCCTGCCGATTCAATGGATCCTAAAGCGACGCATCTCGACGCCCTGCCGCATCATCGCGCGGCTTTGATCGGACGCGAGAGCGCGCTTGCAGAGATCGTCGGTGCCTTGCAGGAAGCGCATCTCGTCACGTTGCTGGGCTCGGGCGGTATTGGCAAGACGCAGCTTGGCATCGCGGCGGCGCGTTCGATTGCGGCTAACGCAAAGATCGATGTGTGCTTCGTTTCGCTCGCGGCCGTGAACGATGCGCGCATGGTCGCGGACACCATCGCCGAAGCACTTGGCATCGACCGTTCCATGAGCGATGGTTCGATCAAAGCGCTCATCGCGGATCTTCAGAGCCGCAAGATACTGCTGTTGCTGGACAACTGCGAGCATGTAATCGAGGCAGCCGCGTCGCTCGCCCAACAACTCGTGGAAGCGTGCGCGGCGCTGCGAATTTTGGCGACGAGCCGTGAGCCACTGCGCACGCACGACGAAAAGTGCTACCGGGTCGCGCCGCTCGACATGCCCGATGTCGAGTCCACCTCGCAAGCGATTATCGCCAGCGCCTCGGTGCGGATGTTTCTCGCGCAGATGAGCGCGCTAAATGTGTCGGTCGAACGGGACCGCGGCAGTCTCGACATGCTCGCGACGATCTGCCGCCGGCTCGACGGCATTCCGTTGGCACTCGAACTCGCCGCAGCGCGGGCGGCTGTGTTCGGCATACGCAGGCTGGCCGCGGAACTCGATGATCGGTTCCAGTCGCTGACGGGCGGGCGCAGGACTGCGCCGCCTCGGCAGCAGACCTTGGCCGCTTCGCTCGACTGGAGCTACAAACTGCTCGGCGCGGCCGAACGCGTAGTGCTGCGACGGCTCGCCGTATTCCCCGACCGCTTTTCGCTGGATGAGGCTTGTACAGTCGCCGCGTGCGAATGGTTATCGCGAAACGAGGTCATGGAGGCGATCGTCGGCCTCGCCTCGAAGTGTCTTCTGATGACTTCGTTCGACAGCACGACTCGTGACTATTTCCTGCTGGAGACGACGCGCGACTATGCGTTGCTCAAGTCGGGCGAGTCCGACGATGCTGGCGTCTTGATGTCTGCACGCACTGAGCCGCGCATGCGAACGCTAGGTGCTGCGGCGCGCGGCGGCAGGCTCGTGTTGGTATCGGCCGCTTCCCGATGAATCTGCCGCGACGCGAGCCACGAGAGCATTGGCATACATGAGCTTTGTCTGCATCGTCGATGACGACGCCTCGGTAAGACGCGGCGTCGGCAATTTGCTCAAGGCCGTTGGCTACGCGACCGCGATGTTCTCGTCGGGCGAGGAGTTCCTTGCTTCGTCGGCCGTCGACGATGCCATGTGCGTTCTGCTCGATATCAAAATGCGAGGGATGCAGGGGCTTGATGTGCAACGTCGATTGAACGCCGAGCATCGGGGCATTCCGGTGGTGTTCATGTCCGCGCACGGTGACGACGATACGGTTCAGCGAGCCATGCAGCGTGGCGCGGTGGGTTTTCTGCGCAAGCCTTTCGATGAAGAGGGGTTGCTGGTTTCGATCGAGCTTGCGATTGCTGCGGGAAGAAGGGGTGCGGCAGGGGCTTAAGCCTTTCGGTCAAAGGCGGGTCAGTTTCTTGAAATCTGGCTCGCACGCGACTTTTGCATGCAGTCGACCGTATGCATTTGCGTGGTATTCAATCGACCAAATGCGATTTTGTTCAAACCTGATGGCGTCTGATGGCTTGGCGAAATTCGGGTTCCCTGGAGCTTCGTTTGGCCGGTGGCATTGCATGCAGTCGACCGCATACATTCGTCTGGTATTCAATCTACCCGCCTCGCGCTGCCCCAGTCTCCATCGCCACTCCATTCCACAGATGTACTGCGGCATAAGCGCGCCAAGGCCGCCAACGCTCGATATGCGCTCGTTGCTGCGCGGGCTTGAGCAGGGCCGGATTGCGGCGCGCGATGGCCTGCATCAACACGAGATCGGCATCGGGCCATGCGTCTGGATCGCGCAGTGCGCGCATCGCGACATAACCGACTGTCCACGGACCGATACCCGGCAGCGCCAGCAGATCGCGCTTCAACGCCTCGGCATCAGCGTCCGGTTCGTCGAGCGGCAACGCGCCTGTTGACACCGCATTCGCAAACCGCTGCACGGCTTCGACACGTTTCGTGGGCATGCCGATCTTATCCAGGTCCGCGGCGGCAAGCTCGGCGGGCGTCGGGAATCGCCAGGCAGTGGCCTCGTGCGAATGCCCATCGATCATTCGTCCCGCGCGCTGCACGATTCGTCCCATGATCGTCGAAGCGCCTTTCACGCTCACTTGCTGGCCCACGATGGTTCTGACCACCAACTCGAACCCGGACCATGCGCCTGGCACGCGTAGCCCCGGCGAGGCATCGACTAGCGGCGCCAACAACGGGTCGCGCGACAACACGCTTGCAATCCGGCGGGGATCGGCATGCAGATCGAACATACGAGCGAGCGGCTCGGCAAGTTCATCGGCATGCCGCTGCGCATCGCCGTCGACGGTTACGACAAGGCGATGTTTGCGCTCATGCGGCCTGACTTCGACGGTGCCTTCATCGCCATGCCATTCGATCGCGCGTCGATAAACGCCGCCTTCCACCGACTCGACGCCCGCCGCCGCCCGGCCGCCTATGAAGGCGAGCAGGCAAGTCCAGTCGAAGGGCCGCTTGAAGGGCAACTCGATCGTCGTCGAATTGCCGTGAGATGTGGATTGCATTCTGAATGCCGAATGATGCATGCGATTGCCGCGCAATGGATGCCGATGTTACTCCATCGCCTGGCGGCCTATGTCGTTCGACCAACGTCGTGCTTCGAGAAGGCGATGTCAGGGTCGCTGTGCAATGCGCATCGTGCTTTCGCTGAGCATGCGCCGGAACTCGGTATCGTAGGCGAGAGTTTGACGCGCGCTCGCGACGAGTTGCGAGCGCCGGTCCCACTGATCGGCGCGTAGTACGCAGCGCGACAGAACATCGGTGTAGACGCGACGCATGTTCGCGTTATCGTGATCGACGGTCAGGCGGGCAATGCTGACCTTCTCATCATGCGTGAGCTGCTGCGTGAGGCAATCGACCGTTGCGCGGTCCGTATCGGCTTGCGCGACGCTCACGTCCTGATCGTCGTAATAGAGCGTGAAGCCGCCAACGACGAGCGCCGCCCCAAGCGCCAGGCATGTACCTCTTATTGTGTTCAACATGTCCCCCGATGTCAGGCTCTTCGGCCATTGGCGCGAATCGTAGCGAAGCTTGCGAGGATTCGGCCGATCGAACTGTGCGCGGGGGAACGCAGCGTTCGATGCGCTTGAGTATGGCGTTTTCAGCCAGCGTCGCCGGTGTGCGTCCGCTTCCTGGTAACCGGCGCCTTCACCGTGGTCAGCGTGCGCTCGGCGAGAACGGCATCGCGTTTGCCGAGCAGGTGATGACGAAGAATGGTCGACATGCGCCTGCCATCGCGCGTTTCCAGCGCTTCGATCATCTCTTCATGCTCTCGTATCGCGCTATCCCACTTGGGCGTCTGGAAGTTCGATCGAAAGCGCATGGCCTGCAAGCGCCGGTTGATCGACACGTAGGTATGCCGTAGCGCCGTGTTGCGCGCGGCTTCATTGATCTTGTCGTGAATAGCCTGATTCCGGCTGTAATAGCCCGACAAATCATTGCGCGCGCGGCATTCCAGCATGACCGCGTGAAGCGCCTTGATGTCCGCGATCTCCTGCGGCGTGATTCGCTCGCAAGCCAGTTCGCCGGAGAACGCCTCCAGTCCGCTCATCAGTTCGAACATCTCGCGGATTTCGAGTTCGCTCATCTGCGAGACCGATGCACCCCTGTTCGGCGATATCTCGATCAACCCTTCCGCGGCCAGCACCTTCAGCGCTTCACGCAAGGGCGTGCGCGAAATGCCGAGCGTCTCGCAAAGCTTGCGCTCGTTTAGCTTCACGCCCGGCGCAAGCAGGCCTTCCACGATGAATTCACGCAAGTGATCAACCACCGTGTCGTGCAAACGCATGCGCTCGACCTTCTGTAGGAGCGGCGAAAGACTGGCGTCGGGCAGGTCGCGATTTTGCATTCAATACCTCGAATTTGTTTGCGGCAATTTTAACCCTAGCTTGCCGGAAAAAACCTCCAGCGGGTTATCCCTAGGCCATTTGGCCTATTTAAACCTTTCCGCGGCCGCGTCGCTGCGCTACAGTATTTTGCATGCAAAATTCAATTTAAGAGGATGCGCATCCATGCTGAAGCTCGATTACCACCCCTCTGGCCGTCACTTCCTGCAGATTCCGGGACCCAGCCCGGTGCCCGATCGCATTTTGCGTGCGATGAGTTATCCGACCATCGACCATCGCGGGCCGGAGTTCGGTGCACTCGGCCTGAAGGCGCTCGATGGCATCAAGAAAATCTTCAAGACGAGCCAGCCGGTGGTGATTTATCCGGCTTCCGGCACCGGTGCATGGGAAGCGGCGCTCGCCAATACGCTCAGCCCTGGCGACACGGTCCTCATGTACGAAACCGGCCACTTCGCGACCCTATGGCAAAAGATGGCGGTCAACCTCGGACTGAAGCCGGAGTTCCTGGGCTTGCCCGGCATTGAGGGCTGGCGCCGCGGCGTGCAGGCCGACATGATCGAAGCGCGCCTTGCCGAAGACAAGCAGCGCACGATCAAGGCGGTATGCGTCGTTCACAACGAGACGTCCACGGGCGTGACCTCGGACATCGCGGCGGTGCGGCGCGCCATCGACGCGGCTGGCCACCCGGCGCTTCTGATGGTCGACACGATCTCCGGTCTCGCATCCGCCGACTATCGTCATGACGAATGGGGCGTGGACGTGACCGTGTCCGGCTCGCAGAAGGGCTTGATGCTGCCGCCGGGAATCAGCTTCAACGCCGTGTCGCAGAAGGCGATCGACGCATCGAAAGAGGCTAAGCTGCCGCGTGCTTTCTGGGACTGGAAAGAGATCATCGAAATGAACAAGCAGGGCTACTGGCCCTACACGCCGAACACCAACTTGCTGTACGGCCTGTCCGAAGCGCTCGACATGATTCTCGGCGAAGGGCTCGACAACGTGTTCGCGCGCCATCAGCGGCTCGCGGCCGCCTGCCGTGCGGCAGTCACCGCGTGGGGGCTCGAAATCCAGTGCGCGGATTCGTCCGTGTATTCGCCGGTGCTGACCGGTGTGATGACGCCCGAAGGTGTCGATGCGGATGCGGTACGCAAGCTCATCTACGAGCACTTCGATATGTCGCTGGGCACGGGTCTCGGCAAGGTGAAGGGCCGCATGTTCCGCATCGGGCATCTGGGCGATTGCAACGATCTCACGTTGATGGCCGCGCTCACCGGCTGCGAGATGGGACTGAAGCTCGCGGGCATCAAACTCGAAGGGAGCGGCGTGGCCGCGGCGATGGACTATCTGACGAGCCACGCCGCGAAACCCGAACTCAAGGCGGCGGCATGAGCGCGGCCTTCGACGCCGACGCGCTCGCGCGGCTCTTCGTGGAAGCGCGTGCGCATCGCGCGAAGCTCGAAGCATTGCCGGAAGACGCGCGGCCATCGAACGCGGAAGAAGCCTACGCCGCGCAAAAGGCGACTTTGCATGCACTCGGCGCGAGCGTCGGCGGGTGGAAGGTCGGCGCGAAGACGCCCGATGGTCCGATCCAGGCTGCGTTGCTCCCGGCCGATGGCGTGCATGCCTCGGGCGCGCGGCTATCGATGTCGGCTTTCGGACGAGCAGGGCTCGAACTCGAAGTGGCTTTTGTATTCAATCGCGCATTCGAGGCAGGCAGCGGACCGTATAGCGATACCGACATCATCGGCGCGATCGGTTCCGTGCATGCGGCGATCGAAGTGGTGGCGAGTCGCTTCGCTGCGTGGCCCGACGTCGAGAAGCCGTGGCAACTCGCGGATCTGCAGAATCACGGCGCGCTACTCGTCGGCGCGGGCGTGCCTTACGACGAAGCGTTCCCGTTCGTCGCCCCGGCGATGAGCTTCGAATTCGACGGCAAACCGCTGTTCGAAGGCCCACCGGCGAACCCGGCAGGCGATCCGCGTCGTCTGCTTGCGTGGACGGTCAATCACGCGGTCTCGCATGGCGTCGCGTTCGCCGCGGGCACGGTGATCACGGCGGGCTCTTACACCGGACTTGCCTTCCCGGATGGGGCGGGCCACGCCGTGGGCTCGATCGACGGCCTGCCTACCGTCGAACTGCATTTCGAATAATGCATGCGGTGTGCCGGCATAAAGCATTCAGCATGCAAAAGCCCAAGCAGGCCTCCCGCACTAACCGATAGCGACGATGCTCAATACACCCACAGACCGACTCGTCAAGCCGATCCATCTGATGCCAGCGTCCGCGCGCGCCGGTCGCGCAGCGGCGCCGACCCCTTTGCAGATGCGTCTGCAACGCGAGCTGAAGGGTGATGTGCTGTTCGATCGCGCGTCGCGCGGACGCTATGCAACCGACGCGTCGATCTATCAGATCATGCCGCAAGGTGTGGTCGTGCCGAGGGATCAGGAAGACTTGCGGCTTGCTTTGGAGATCGCGCGCGAGGCAAAGGCAAGCGTGCTCGCGCGCGGCGCCGGGACGAGTCAGTGCGGTCAGACGATAGGCGAGGCGCTCGTCATCGACACGAGCAAGTGGCTCAACAACATCGTGCACTTCGACAAGGACGCTCGAACGGTGACAGTCGAGCCGGGCGTCGTGCTCGATCACCTGAATGCATGGCTCAAGCCGCATGGCTTGTGGTTTCCTGTCGATGTCTCGACGAGCGCGCAATGCACGATCGGTGGCATGGCGGGCAATAACTCGTGCGGTTCGCGCTCCATGGCATACGGCATCATGGTGCATAACGTGCTCGCCATCGACGCGATTCTTGCTGACGGATACGAGGGCAGCTTCGGTAAGCTCTCGGCAATGAAGTTCGACGCACGCATGCGTGAGCTCGTAGAAAGCGTGCGCGACGTTGCATTGCGCGAACGCGATGAAATGCGTGAACGCATACCCAAGGTTCTGCGCCGCGTGGCTGGTTATAACCTCGATCTGTTCGATTGCCAAAGCCCGTTGCCCTTCAGCGAAGACGGCGAGCCGAATCTGGCGAACCTGCTGGTGGGATCGGAAGGCACGCTTGCCTTTAGCCGGCAACTTACGTTGAAGCTCGCGCCTTTGCCCGAGCACAAGACGCTTGGCGTGGTGAACTTTCCGAGCTTCTACGATGCAATGGAGATGACGCAACACATCGTCAAGCTCGGACCTGTTGCCGTGGAACTGGTCGATCGCACGATGATCGATCTAGCGATGTCGAATCAGGCGTTCCGCCCTGTCATCGAAAAGGCGCTGGTGGGTGAGCCAGAAGCAGTCTTGCTGGTCGAGTTCGCGGGCGCCGATCGCGCTGAACAAGTGACGAAACTTGCAAGCCTTGTCGATCTGATGAGCGATCTCGGCCTGCCCGATTCGGTCGTGCAGATGCCCGACGCCGGCCCGCAGAAAGCGCTGTGGGAAGTGCGTAAGGCCGGCCTCAACATCATGATGAGCATGAAGGGCGATGGCAAGCCCGTGTCCTTTATCGAAGACTGCGCGGTGCCGCTCGAACATCTGGCGCAATACACGAGCCGTCTTACCGATGTCTTCAGAAAGCATGGCACCGAAGGCACTTGGTATGCCCACGCGAGCGTCGGCACGTTGCATGTGCGTCCGATCCTCGATATGCGTCGCGATGGCGGATCAAAGATGCGAGCTATCGCCGAAGAAGCCGCTGCGATGGTGCGCGAATACAAAGGCGCATTCTCGGGCGAGCACGGCGATGGACTATGCCGTGGTGAATGGGTTGCGTGGCAATATGGGCCGCGCATCAACGAGGCGTTTCGCGAGATCAAGCAGCTCTTCGATCCGGACAATCGCCTGAGCCCGGACCGAATCGTGGCGCCCCCGAAAATGGACGATACGGTGAATTTCCGCTTTCCGCCGTCGTATCGTGAACGTGCATTCGAGCCGCAACTCGACTGGTCGGCTTGGAACGTGACGCGTGATCCGTTGACAGGCCTGGAGGGTGCGCCGGGCTCTGGCAATGATCTTTCGAACGGACTGGCCAAGGCAGTCGAGATGTGCAATAACAATGGCCATTGCCGCAAGTTCGATGCGGGAACCATGTGCCCGAGCTATCGCATTACGAAAGACGAGCAACATGTCACGCGTGGACGCGCCAACACTTTGCGTCTCGCGCTCTCGGGACAATTGGGTGAAGAGGGACTTGCGAGTCAGGACATAAAGGACGTGCTCGATCTGTGCGTGTCGTGCAAGGGCTGCAAACGCGATTGTCCGACAGGCGTCGATATGGCGCGCATCAAGATCGAAGCGCGTGCTGCGCGCACCGCACGTCACGGTGTGAGCGTGCGTGAACGTCTTGTCGCTTATCTGCCGCGTTATGCGCCCTATGCAAGCCGCTGGCCGTTCATGAGCGGCGCTATCGAAGCACGTATGCCGGTCTTGGCGCGCTGGTTAAAGACTAAACTCGGCCTGGCGCCGCAACGCGCATTTCCCCGTTTTGAAAAAGCCTATCTGTCGGACGCGTCGACCTCCTTAGTTGCGAATGCAACTAAGGAGGTCTTGCTCTTCGTCGATACCTTCAATAACTACATGGAGCCGGCCAATGCGCGTGCCGCACAGCGCGTGCTCGAGGCGGCGGGCTACACGGTTCATCTCAATACGAAAGCGGGAGAACGGCCGTTGTGTTGCGGACGGACGTTTCTTTCCGCCGGGCTCGTCGACGAAGCCAAGACTGAAGCACGGCGCACGCTCGATACGCTTCTGCCATATGTCGAACGCGGCGTGGCAATTGTCGGCCTCGAGCCTTCGTGTCTTCTGTCGCTGCGCGACGAGTTCCTCGGCTACGGCTACGGCGATGCCGCGCGCAAGCTCGCGGAGGCATCCTTTCTCTTCGAGGAATTTTTGGTTCGCGAGCGCGTTGCGGGACGACTCGATATCGACCTCAAGCCGCTAGATCACAGTCGCGCGTTGCTGCATGGCCATTGCCATCAAAAGGCATTCGATGCCGTGCGTCCGGTCGAAACCGTGCTCAAGTGGATTCCCGGTCTGGAAGTGAAGACGATCGAATCGTCATGCTGCGGCATGGCGGGCAGCTTCGGTTACGAAGCGGAGCATTACGAAGCCTCGCAGGCGATGGCGGAACTGTCGCTGCTGCCGGCGGTACGCAAGGCAAGAGATGCACGCGATGCCGTGATCGTCGCGGACGGCACGAGCTGCCGTCATCAGATAGCGGATGGTGCACAGACCGAAGCGTTGCACGTCGCGAGGGTGCTTGCCAATGCGCTTGCATGAGGTCGCCTGAGCCCGCAAAAAACGACGTGCATATGAGTAGAACCATCGACAACATGACAGCGGGCCATCGACGACCCGCGAAAGGAGACACGCAATGACAACGCCGCGCAAGCCACGCATCCGACGGTTCCATGACCGCACGGAATAACACGCTCATGGCATATCCGTTCGCCATCGATCGAAGCAGTTCATAGACGTACCGAGATCAGATTTGCAGGCCACGTTCACGGGCATCTGGCATCGTGCCAAACGCCTCGGACACGCTCGCCACTACTCAAGGAGACGATGATGTTCCGTCGAGCCACCACACGCGTGCTGTTGCTGCTATGCGCGATGTATTTCATCACCTATATCGACCGTGTCAATGTAAGCACCGCGGCAAGCCAGTTCGGCGCCGAACTGGGCTTGTCGCACACGCAGGTAGGCTTCGTGTTTTCGGCATTCGCCTATCCGTATCTCGTGTTTCAGATCATCGGCGGATGGGTGGGCGACCGCTTCGGTCCGCGCCGCACGCTCACGCTCTGCGCGATCATCTGGGCGGGAGCGACAGTGCTCACCGGCTTGTCCGGCGGCTTTCTTTCGCTGATCGTCGCGCGCGTGCTGCTCGGCCTCGGCGAAGGCGCGACCTTTCCCACCGCAACGCGTGCCATGTCCAACTGGATGCCGGCCGATCAGCGCGGGTTTGCACAAGGTATTACGCATGCAGCATCACGCATTGGTAATGCAGTCGCGCCGCCGTTGATCGTGTGGCTCATGGTCGCGACCAGCTGGCGCGGCGCGTTCATCATCACGGGGATCATCAGCTTCATCTGGGCGCTCGTGTGGGTCTTCTACTTCCGCGATAATCCGCGCGATCATCCGCGTATCACCGAAGGGGAGTGTGCGACGCTTTCGAGCTATTCCGGCGTGAAACAGCGCTCGCCGGTGCCGTGGCGCATTCTGCTCGGCCGCATGGCACCCGTGACCGCCGTCTACTTTTGCTATGGATGGGTGCTCTGGCTCTTCCTTGGCTGGATTCCGCAATACTTCCTGCACAGCTATCACATGCAACTCGGCAAGTCGGCGCTATTCGCGTCAGGCGTGTTCTTCGCGGGCGTGCTGGGCGACTGGCTCGGCGGCTCTCTCACGGACCGTATCCTTCGCAAGAGCGGCAACGTGCGCATGGCTCGTAACGTGATGGTCGGCGTCTGCATGCTGCTCACGCTTCTTTCGCTTGCGCCGATCATGCTCGTGTCCGACATCTCGATCACGCTTGCCGCGGTCTGCCTCTCGGCCGGCTTCTTCTTCAATGAGATGACGATCGGTCCAATGTGGTCCGTGCCGATGGACATCGCGCCGAAGCACTCGGGAACGGCATCCGGCATTATGAATTCAGGTTCGGCGCTCGCGGCGATCATCAGTCCGGTGGTGGGCGGCTGGCTGATCGACCGCACCGGCAACTGGAATCTGCCGTTCACCGTGTCGATGATTCTGATGGCGGCGGGCATCATCCTCTCGTTCACGATGCGTCCGGACCGAGCGCTCGAAGTCGACGAGGAGAAGCCGGACACAACACCGGCGCGAAAGTTCGTTTGAGCGCGCCGGGCCGACCTTGTAAGTGAGACCTGCTGCCGTGTGCATTCACGGTGGCCGGGTTTCGCGTTTGCATGTTTCGAAGCGGCAGAAGGCGGGTGCCTACTGCTTGCATGCAATATGCAAAGCACCGTCGGGCGCTATCATGCATTTTGTCTACCAACCCGACCGATCACCGCATGACGTTCGCTCCTCCTCCCGCTGCCCGTCCGGGCGATACACTCGACGCCGTTGCCACGCCGTCGTTGCTTCTCGACCTGGATGCTTTCGACGTCAATCTCGCCGCCATGGCGGCGTTTGCGAAACAGAAGGGTGTCGCGCTCCGACCGCATGCGAAGGCGCATAAATCGAGCGTCATTGCCCGCAAGCAGATCGAGGCGGGTGCCGTTGGCGTATGCTGCCAGAAGCTCTCCGAGGCTTATCCCTTCGCGGCGGCGGGCGTTCGAAGCATTCATATCAGCAACGAATTCGTGGGCGCCGACAAACTGGCGATGGCAGTGGAACTCGCCGCGCATGTACGGCTTTCCGTTTGCGTCGACGCGTTGCCGCAAGTCGCAGCGCTCGGCGATGCCGCCGCACGCGCGGGCGTCGAGATCGACGTGCTGCCGGAAGTCGATGCAGGCCAGCATCGGTGCGGCGTCACCAATGAAGATGCCCTTCTCGCGCTCATCGACGCGATTCATGCGCAAGCCGCGCTGTGCTTCACTGGCATTCAGGCATACCACGGCGGCGCTCAGCACATTGTGCAGTGGAGCGCCCGCAAGGAAGAAGCGCAGCGCGCCGCCGAGCGCACGGCAGCCTATGTTCATGCCATCGAAGCGCGCGGAATCGCATGCGGCATCGTGACCGGCGGAGGCACCGGTACAGTCGAGTTCGACGCGGCCAGCGGCGTCTATACCGAAGTGCAGCCCGGTTCCTACCTCTTCATCGACGGGGATTATGGGCGCCTCGATTGGGACGGCGCACTTCGCTGGCGGCATGCATTATTCATTTTGTCGACCATCATGAGCGCGACGCGGCCCGGCATGGCTGTCTGCGATGTCGGCCTGAAGGGGCTGGCGGTCGATTCTGGCTTACCGCGCAGCGTGCGTTGGTTGCATGCATCGGACGATGCACCCGCTTTGGCATACACATCGGCCAACGACGAGCACGGCATGCTGGAAGCCGGCACGACTATGAACATGAGCGGTGCTATCGGCGCGCGTCTGCTTCTGCCGCCCGGCCATTGCGATCCCACGGTGAACCTCTACGATCAATACGTGTGCTATCGCGGTGATCGCGTCGTCGACCTGTGGCCGGTGGATGCCCGCGGCCTTTCGCGCTAAGCCGGCGCGGACGGCGCGGCGGGATAGATGGCCGAGATCAACGCATCGACATCCGACACGATCAGCTTGATGACGAACTGCGCGACATCGTGCGAGCCTTCGCTTCTCATGCACGCGTCCTTCAGCGACTCCAACGTTGCACGCACGTGGTCGAGTTCGGCGTCATCCCGATGCACGTTGCCGAGCACTTGCGCGAGCTTGTCGAAGAGGGTCTGCAGCGCGGCAGCGCTTTCTTGCAGATGATCGCTTCGTGCCGCTTGCGGGTCACGCGAGACTGCCTTGGCGAGAAAGAGGGTGTCGCTGTGCAGTCGCCGCAGAAAGGGCGCGGCCTTGTCGATGGCATCCGCGCGGCGGCTTTGCAGGGGCACGATGATGTGCTCGCGCTCCGCTTCCTCGAGGGCATCGTCGAGCGCTTGCTGCGCCTGAGCGCTCTTCTTTTCGAGCTGCGCCGCTCGGGCTTCATGGTCGTCTGCGTCGTCGGAAAGATGCAAGGCGACTAACTGGCCAAGACACCTCAGCGTGTCGGCCACGCAGCGATGCGCGGTCGTAAGCGAGCGGTTCGGCAAGATAGCCGCGACGATGAACGCGGACGCCGCGCCGATAAGAATCTCCAGCACGCGATGCAGCGGCCGCTGAAACAAGGGCCCGCCGCCTGTCGGAATCAGCACGACAATGACAAGCGTGATGCATGCAAGCCGCAACGCGGGCCGCGCCGCAGCAAGCGTGGCGAGCGGCACGAGTTCGATGGCGAATACGGCGAGCGGCGCGGCGCCATGCTGGATGGCGATGAGCCCAATTACCCCCGCCACCGCGCCGATGCAAGCGCCGACGATCTGATCGCGCGCGGCTCCCAGCGCCTGCGTGAGGCTGGGCTGAGTGACCACGACGAGCGTGGTGATGAGCGCCCAATAACCTTCGGGAAGCGCGATCAGTTTTGCGGCGCCGTAACTAATCGCGCAGCCCAGGAGCGTACGTGCAAGCCGGCGCCCCTCGGGGACGCTGAACATGCCGCGAGGTCCGCGACGGATGAAGGTCAACGCGTTCATGCGGTCCCTGGACGACGATATTTTGTATGCATTATGCCAACGGAGCGCGACTGGTCGATTGATCTCGAGAGAGGATTCGAGCGCGTCAGCCGCCGCCCGCTGCGCTATTTTCGTGGACAGCCCGGTTCCGGCCTGCGCGTTTCGCACGGTAGAGCGCCGCATCCGCGTTGTTCAGCAACTTGAGCGCGTCATCGCTATGGCGCGGATGGGCCGTCGCGCAGCCAATGCTCACGGTAAGGAAGCCTCTCGGCGAACCGCTGTTCGGAATCTCGAGCGCTTCGACCATCATCCGAAGACGTTCAGCAAAGGTCACCGCGCCTTTCTCCGCCGCTGAAGGCAGCACGATCACGAATTCCTCACCGCCGTAGCGCGCGACGATATCGCCCGGTCGCTTGACTGAATGCTGTATGCAATCGGCCACGGCGACGAGCGCATCGTCGCCCATCGCATGGCCGTAGGTGTCGTTGTAGAGCTTGAAGTGGTCGACATCGACGAACAATGCGGAAAGCGGCTGATCCGCCCGCCGCGCACGTCGCCATTCCTCGTCGAGACGGCGATCCAGCGCACGCCGGTTAGCGAGACCGGTGAGTGAATCGGTCCCTGCGAGCCTTTGCAACTTTTCCTGAGCGATGGCGCGCGAACGCAGCGAGATCGCAAGCAGCCACGACAGAACGATGAAGCCAGCGCCGAACATGAGAGTCAGGCCGCCGATCATCGTGCTGCGTTCGCGCCAGCCTTGGAGTACATCGTCTTCCGCAGGCGCGACCGCCGCGATGAGTTGCGTGCCCGGCACATGCGCAAAGGTATAGATGCGGCGCACGCCGTCCAGGGGCGAAGTCGAAATATAAGAGCCGTTGAGTTGATCCGTCATCGACGAAAAGGTAGGCGAGCGAACCACGGTGCTGGAGGCGCCAGCGGGCAAGGGAGGCTTGCGGGCAAGCATCAGGCCGTCTGGCTGCACGATGAAAACGGAGCCCGCTCGGCCGACATTGACGCGCGAGAGTAATGCCTTGAGATAGTCGATATTGAGCGCGATCACCGCCACGCCCGCAAACGAGCCATCCGGTGCGTTAATGCGGCGGCTTAGCGCGAGCGAATATGCGCCGTTGCGCAAGCGCGATTGATACGGCTTTGAAATATAGAGCCCGACGTCGGCTCTTGCTGCGTGCGCCGTGAAATAGTCGCGGTCTTTAAAGCGCAATTCGTTAGGAACGGACGCATCGCGCTCGACTACGATACGTCCTTGCCCGTCCATCACGAATGCGCCGCCTATGTAATTCGTTGCGGTTGCGCCATCGAATAGGACGAGCTTGCGCAAGTCGTCGGACAAGGCCATCACGGCCGGATTTTCCATTCCACTTACGATGGTGCGCAAAGAAAGATCGATGGATTCGATATTGCGTGAAATATCGGCAGTGAGCGTCGCGACAACATTGGCGGACGCCTCATGTGCGTTCTGCAACGCCTGCGCACGGCCTTGCCAAAGCGCGGCAAAGGAAAGCACCGCCATGGAAATAGCGATAGCCGTGCCGATCAGGCCGGCAAGCAATGGAAAGCGCGAGAAGGCATCTGCCACGCGCATCGTGGCGCTGCTATTGCGTCGGACTAGCCGACGCCGGACCACACGGCCCGTTTTGCGCACGACGTCGAATCTCGGGGACATTCATCTCTCCGCATGAGACACGCTTCGCTCAGGCGACGCCATTAGCACGACGCTGCCAGCGTGAAACTTTCGAAAACCCCACAAAAACAGGGTTCAAATACGCGCTTGGAGAGCGGCGCGCTCGTCAACAGGATTGTAATCGGAAGAAGAAATTCGCTTAAGCTTTACCGCCGCGCTTAATGACGCGCTTGCGAATCTCTGAATCGAGTATGAGCCTGCCGCGAATTTTGCCCTTCATGCGTTTGACGTAGCGCGGCGCTTCCGTCATGTGTATCACCATCAGTTCGCGTACTTTTTCAGCGTCGCGCGCACGTGCTGCTTCGGTGATGGCCTTGTGAATCTTGACGTTTGCACGGCCGAAACGTTCGTGCTCCGCTTGCGGTGTATCGTTTCGAAATTCGATCAGTTGCCGGATCATCTCGTTGATCAGCTCGCAGCTAAACCGCAAGAACGGATTGGGATTGGCCGCAGCGAGAATGTCGTGGAAATTCACGTCTTCCTGACGTTGCCTGACGATATCCCGGCTCTCGTGCGCGCAAGCGGGTTCGTCGCAACTCGCTATATTTTCCTCGAGCGCGGCCAAATCCTCTTCCGTCAAATGCGGCACTGCCCCTGCAGCAAGTTCGGGTTCGAGCAACTGACGCACCGTATAGATGTCGTCGATGCTTACGTCCTTAAAGAACAAATAATTTTGCAAGAGCTGAAGGGTTCTATCCAGCGGCACTTCAACGATGGTGCCGCCGCCCGAAGGACCGGTCGTGACCTTGATAAGCCCTTGCACTTCGAGAGACTTGAGCGCTTCGCGAATCGTGCTCTTGCTAACGGAAAACAACTGCTGCAACTCGACTTCGCGCGGCAGCTTGTCGCCCGGCTTGAGATCCTTTTCCGTAATGAGCCGTTTGATTTCCTCAGCGACGAGGTCTGCGCGCTTGGGCTGCTTGATGGGCTTGGCAAGCGGCTGCCTTGAGACTTCCTGTTGAGTCGGGTCGACTCCGGCCGCCGCGCTGGCGCGCTTAGCACGGTCCATCACCATATCGATGCTCCTTTACACACCCCGGAATATTGCCTTATTGACACCCGAATTTATTGTACCTAGCATCGGATTCATCCTATTTATCATGATAAATAGGATGAAGCTAAACCGACGCATGAACGTACCACGAAAAAAACGCAAGGTGGCCGCGCAGGTCTTCTTCTCAAGGAGCGTCAATTTTGAATCGCCGAAATATGTTGAAGCTGGCCGCGCTGTCGGCCGTTCCCGGATCGTTAGAGGCGCTCGTGTCGCGCAGCGCGCTCGCTCAAGGTTCGCCGATTCAGTTTGCCTGCCCGGTGCCGATGTCCGGACCCTTTGCGGCAAACGGCAAATACGCCGATCTCGGCATGAAGCTCGCGATCGAACAGTATGGCAAGGTGCTCGGTCAGCCGCTCGCGTATACCACGCTCGATACTGAAGGCAAGCCCGCGACCGCGGTGCGTCGCGTTCAGGAAATAGCCCAACAGAAAAATGCGCGCTATTTTGCAGGCGGCATTCTTTCGTCCGAAGCGCTTGCAATGGGTAAGGAAGTGGAGAAGGCCGGCGGCATTTTCATTACTACGGCGGGCGCCGACGAGCTCACGGGGAAAGACTGCAATAGCGCGACGTTTCGGTGGTCGGTGCCGACCTTCGGCGCGATAGAGCAGACGGTTCGACCGCTCATTCAGACGTTCCCCAAGGCCAAGCGTTGGTACACCATCACGCCGCAATACGTCTTTGGCGATGGTCTTTTATCCGCTGCTAAAGCCATCTTCAAGGAAAAGGGCATCGAGCATGTGGGCAACAGCTATCACTCGCTAAACGAAAAAGAATTCAGCGGATATCTGACCAACGCTGTCGCGGCCAAGCCGGACGTCCTGCTTATTCTGAACTTTGGCTCACAGTCGTCGGATACGTTGCGACAAGCCGTGAGCTTCGGCATGAAGAACAACTGCACGATTCTCATGGCCTGGGCGTCCGGTCTGGAGCAGTTCGAAGCGCTGGGTCCGGACATCTGCGAAGGGGTGTATTTCGGCGCGCAGTACTGGCACGCAATTGATTCCCCGCTCAATCAGGATCTCGTCAAGCGCGCCAATTCGGCCTTCAAGGCGAACCCGAACTACAGTCTTGCGGGATCGTATATCTGTACCAAGATTTTGCTGGACGGCATCGTCAAGGCAGGTACGGCAGACCCCAAGAAAGTCATCGCGACGCTGGAAGGAATGAAGTATTCAGGTCTGACGGGCCCTGAGGAAATCCGCGCAGGCGACCATCAGGTGCTCAAGAATTATTATTTGCTCAAGGGTAAGCCCAAGAGCAAGATGAAAGACAAGGACGACTACGCCGATATCGTCAGTTCAGGACAATCGTTCCTTCCGCTCGACAAGACGCAATGCAAGATGGCTTGACAATGCTTAGGCACAAGCTGGAAGCGAATGCGCTTGAAGCGCGTTCGCGCCGTTTCTCTTTTGAGCCAAGGCCATGAACGTTTATCTGTTGCAGGTCGTGAACGGCATCGGCGTGGGGATGCTGTATTTTCTGCTCGCGGTCGGCTTGTCGATCGTATTCGGGCTCCTGCGCTTCGTGAATTTCGCGCACGGCGCGTTCTACCTTCTTGGTGCGTATTTTTGCTATCAGGCGATGCAGTGGTCAATGAGCTTCTGGATGGCGCTCATCGTCGTGCCGGTTGTAGTAGGCGTGCTTGCGTGGATAGTAGAAAAGATCGTATTGCGGCACGTCTATGCGCAGCAGCACGAGTTTCATATTCTCGCGACAGTGGGCCTCGCACTCGTGCTGCAGGAGTGCGCAATCATCCTATGGGGACCGCTCGGCGACAACGTAGCGGTGCCGGATGTGCTGAATGGCGTCGTGATCTGGGGCAGCTTCGTCTATCCGAAATACCGCCTTTTCGTGATCGGATTCACGGCTGTGCTCGCGGCCATTCTCTGGTGGGTACTCGAAGGCACGCGGCTCGGTAGCGCCGTTCGCGCGGGCAGTGAATCCAGTGAGATGGTGTCCTTGCTCGGTATCAATGTGACGCGGGTCTTCAGTCTCGTGTTCGCGCTCGGCGCGGGCACGGCAGCGCTTGCAGGCGTCCTTGCCGCACCCATACGCGGCGTCGATCCATTCATGGGTATCGAAGCTTTGGGCGTGGCCTTCGTGGTTGTCGTGGTGGGCGGCATGGGTAATTTCCTTGGCGCGCTTGTTGGCGGCTTGTTGGTCGGTATTGTTCAGAGCGTGATGAGCACGTTATGGCCCGAAGGCGCGCGGCTCATGATCTATGTCGCGATGGCCGCTGTCCTATTGCTGCGTCCGAACGGATTGCTCGGGAGGGCAGTTTGATTTCCAAACAGGATTCGAACGCGCTGGACGTCGACGCGCCGCAAAGCTCGTCGCCCCGGCAAGCGCTTCATCGCTATCGCTTCTTGCTGCTTGCCTTATTGGTCGTTTGCATATTACCCATGACGATACGTTCGGGTTCGCTTGCGACCGAAGTACTTGTCTACGCGCTTGCGGCCTTGGGGTGCAATCTGCTCCTGGGACACACAGGGTTGCTCTCTTTTGGACAAGGCATTTTCTTTGGACTAGGCAGCTATAGCGCGGGTCTCATCCTGACGAAATTCGGTCTACAGGCTCCCGTCGCCTTATTAGGGGCGGTGCTTGCCGGAGCGGTTGCCGCAGCCATCGTCGGATGGTTTTCCATCCGTCAGCGCGGTGCCTATTTCGTGATGTTGACGCTCGCATTCGGCCAGATGTTTTACTTTCTCGCCTACACGACGCCCGATCTAACTGGCGGTGACAACGGTCTTCTCGATATCCCCCGTCCCGCTTTGTCCATCTTCGGCAAGACGCTCTTTTCGATAACCTCACCCTGGCAGTATTACGCGTTCGTGGCGGTGCTTTTCTTGCTCGCATTCTGGCTGATGATGCGTGTCTCGCATTCGATATTCGGTCGCACATTGCTGGCTATTCGCGACAATGAAGCCCGAGCGGCCGCGGTTGGGTACGACGTCAGGCGCTTCAAGCTCGCGGCCTTTGTCATCTCCGGTGCGGTCACGGGTTTGGCGGGCGCGCTGCACGCCATGATGACCGGTATCGCGCCGCTGTCTAACATCGACTATCACACGAGCGAGATGATTCTCGTGATGACGGTGATCGGCGGTACGGGAAATCTGTTTTCATCGGTCCTCGGTGCGGCCTTCTATGTGCTGTTCGCTGATTGGTTGAGCACGCTTTGGCCGCGCTGGCTGCTCCTGCTTGGGCTCGTGTTGATCGCTGTAAGTCTTTTCATGCAGCGTGGCTTGTGGGGCCTTGGCGAACGCGTCTGGCGCGCCGTCAGGCGCAATCGGGGAGAGGCAACATGAGCACGGCCCTTCTCGAAGCAAGGAATGTCGTCAAGCGCTATGGGAAATTCGCCGCCTTGACCGAGGTGAACTTGCGTATAGCGAGCCATACGGTCCATTCGGTCATCGGTCCGAATGGCGCGGGCAAGACAACGCTATTCCACGTGCTCACGGGCACCGTGCCCATCACCGCAGGCAATATCGTTTTCGACGGACACGATGTCACACATGAGCCCGATCATCGGCGCGTGAAGCGTGGCATCGCGCGATCGTTCCAGGTAACGAGTCTCTTCGCCAATCTGACCGTGCGCGAGAATCTTCGCCTCGCGGCGCAAGGCGTGGACGCAAAGCGCGCGCTCAATGCGTGGACGCCGCCGCGTGGTGCGCTTGAGCATCGCGAGACGGTGGATGCCGTGCTTGAACGCCTTTCTTTGCAACGTTTCGCGTCGACGTTCGCAAGCGCGCTTTCGCATGGTCAGCAGCGGCGACTTGAAGTAGGCATGGCGCTCGCGGCTCGTCCCAAGGCAATTTTTCTCGATGAGCCGACTTCCGGGATGGGAATCGACGATCTCGACGACATGAAGCAACTGATCCGCAGTTTGCGCGACGACTATACCGTCGTTCTCATCGAGCACAACATGGATATCGTGATGGATATCTCCGACACGATCACGGTCATGCAGCAGGGGCGGGTACTGGTCGAAGGCAAGCCTGGCGATATTCGCGGCGACGAGCGCGTGCGTACCGCATATCTCGGCAACATGATTACCGGAGGCCGTGCCTGATGCTCGAAGCACAGAATATCCACGGATACTATGGGAAAAGTCACGTCTTGCAAGGCGTGACGCTTAGCGTTCGGGACGGCGAGACTGTCACTTTGCTTGGCCGCAATGGCGCGGGAAAGTCGACGACGTTAAAGAGTATTGCCGGCGTCGTAACCCCGCAACAGGGCAGTGTGAAATTCAAAGGCATTGAAGTAGCGAAAATGCAGCCGCACAAGATTGCCGCGCGCGGGATATGTTTTGTTCCGGAGCATCGCGGTATCTTCAAGCTGCTTTCAGTGGAAGAGAATCTTCGTCTTGGCGCCCGTAAGCAATCGCCTTGGCAGTTGACGGACATCTATCGCATCTTTCCTCGTCTGAAGGAACGCCGCACGAATGGCGGTGGTCAACTGTCGGGTGGTGAGCAGCAGATGCTGGCGATCGGCCGTGCGCTCATGAATCATCCGCGGCTTCTGATGCTCGATGAACCCGTCGAAGGCCTTGCCCCCGTGATCGTCGAAGAAATCGTGACGCAACTCAAGCTGATTCGGGAAGCGGGCGTGGCAATCCTGCTGGTCGAACAGAATCTCGAGGTCTGTACTCAGCTTGCGGATCGACATTACATCATCGAGCAAGGCCGTATCGTGTACGAAGCCAGCAACGACGTCTTCATTGCCGACGACTCCGTTAAAGACCGCTATCTAGGTGTCGGCGTCGTTTGAGTGCATCGAAGGCTAAAAATTTTCATCTGCAACTATCGAAGGAATTCCGATGCAAGTGCTCGATCTGCCAGCGCATGCTGGCTTGCGCGTCGACGGCGCGCGACTTTGGAACAGCCTGATGGAACTCGCGCGCATCGGCGCGACGCATAAAGGTGGCGTGTGTCGTCTGGCGCTAACCGAACTCGACAAGAAAGGGCGCGATCTCTTCGTCGCTTGGGCGAAGGGAGTTGGATGTACGGTGCGCATCGATGCAATCGGCAACATCTTCGCGCGTCGTGCGGGCTTGCGTGACGACCGGCCTCCCGTTATGACCGGCAGTCATATCGACACACAACCGACAGGCGGAAAGTTCGATGGCAACTATGGCGTACTCGCCGGCCTCGAAGTCCTGCGCACCCTGAACGACAACGATGTACGCACTGTCGCGCCGCTCGAAGTCGCGGTCTGGACCAATGAGGAAGGGTCGCGCTTCGTTCCAGTCATGATGGGCTCAGGCGTCTTTGCTGGCGCGTTCACGCTCGATTATGCGCTGATGCAAAAGGATCGCGAAGGCATCTCCGTGCGCGATGCGCTCGCGTCGATCGGTTATGAGGGTGAACACGTCGCGGCGCATCGCGTCGGTGCTTATTTCGAAGCGCATATCGAGCAAGGGCCAGTGCTCGAAGCGAATGACAAAGTGATCGGCGTGGTGCAGGGAGCGCTCGGTCAACGATGGTACGACGTGACCATTGAGGGGATGGAGGCGCATGCAGGACCCACGCCGATGGAACTGCGCCGTGACGCGTTGCTCGTGGCAGCCGATCTTATCCGCGAGGTCAATCGCATTGCGATCTCGCATGCTCCGCATGGACGCGGTACGGTCGGTTGGGTGGACGTACATCCGAATTCGCGCAATGTGATCCCGGGCCGTGTGAAGCTAACCGTCGACTTCCGCGCTGCCGACGACGCCACGCTCGATGAGATGGATGCCGCCCTGCGTGACATGTGCGCCAAGTCGTCGTTGCCTGTAGCGGTAGACGAAGTGGTCTACTTTGCACCGCAACCGTTCGATGCATCGCTGGTCGATTCGGTGCGTGACAGCGCCAATGCACTAGCTTATACGTCGATGGATGCGATAAGCGGCGCGGGTCACGATGCGGTGTACCTTGCGCGCGTCGCTCCCGCTGCAATGATCTTCGTGCCGTGCAAGGATGGCATCAGCCACAATGAAATAGAGGATGCGCAGGCCGATCATCTCGAAGCAGGCTGTAACGTGCTGCTTCAAGTCATGCTGCGTGCCGCAAATGCACCGGTTCAAGAAGGAGCGCAAGCATGAAAATTCTGATCGCCCGGATGAATCACGAGACCAATACTTTCTCGCCTGTGGCGACACCGCTCGAAGCATTCGGGCGCGACGGCCCTTGCTATAACGAAGCCGCATATCAGGAAAACGCGGGTATGCGCACCGCGATGTCTGCTTTCATCGACGCCGCCGAACGCGTAAAGGCGGAGATCGTCACGCCTATCTCCGCATCGGCGAATCCTAGCGGCCCGGTCGCCGCAGCAGCTTACGACGCGATATGCGCATCTATCGTCCAAGCCGCGCAAGGATGCGACGCAGTGATGCTCGACCTGCACGGCGCCATGGTTGCGGAAAATTCGCCGGACGGCGAAGGCGATTTGCTCGAACGTGTACGCAAGGCGGTGCCGCACGCGCCCATTGCGGTCTCGCTCGATCTGCACGCGAACGTCACGCAGAAGATCATCGACAATGCAAATGTGATCGTGAGCTTCAAGACCTATCCGCACGTGGATATGTATGAAAGCGGCGAGCACGCGGCCCGCCTGCTTTTCAATCTCATCGATGAAAAGGTGACCCCGGTCATCGCGTGGGCGCAACCGCCGCTCCTCACGCATACGTTGAGAAGCGCGACGGCAAGCGGTGCGATGAAGCGCGCCATCGAAGCGGCACGCGCAGCGGAGGGAGAGGAAGGAGTGCTCGCAGTCTCGGTGCTGTCGGGCTTTTCTCTCGCGGATATCGCGTCGCCTTGCATTAGCGTAGTCGTGGTTACAAATGGCGACATCGACAAAGCGCAAAAAGTCGCGAACCAGATCGCGCAGCAGATCTGGAATGAACGCGAGGCCTTCGTTTATCGCAGCGCACCGCTTGCAGCATCTATCGCGGAAGGCGTGAAGCTGGCGCAAGAAGCCGACAAGCCCGTCTTGCTGCTCGATCACGGCGACAATTGCATGTCGGGCGGCACGTGCGACACCACCGACGCATTCGAAGAAGCCCTTGTACAAGGGCTCGATGGCATCGTCGTCGGCCCGCTATGCGACCCGCAAGCAGTGGCAACCTTATTCGATGCTGGCATCGGCGCGACGGTCACAGTCGGCATAGGCAACAAGCTCCCGAGCGTCGCATCGCGCGGCAAGCCTCCGCTCGAGGTGACAGGCGTGGTGCGTGCCCTGACGAATGGCGAGTACATCATCAGCGGTCCGACTTATACCGGCCAGCGCGCTTATATGGGCCGCGCCGCCGTCATCGAGACACCGGCCGCGCGCATTCTTGTCACCGAACGCACGCATGAGCCTTGGGATCTCGGTGTATTCGAGAGCGTCGGTATCGATCCGCGCGGTGCGCGCTTTCTTATCCTCAAGTCGCGCATGTATTGCCGGCCGGTGTTCGTGCCGGTTGCCGGTGGTCTGGTGGAGTGCGACAGCCGGGGCGTCACGAGCTCGGACTATGAGCTCTTCTCGTTCAGCAATCTCAAGCGGCCGGTTTTTCCATTGGATTCGAACGCGACGTTCGACGCTTGAGCGTTATTTCACGAGATTGAGCCGCTTGGTGACGATGGTTCCCGTCTTGCGATCGATGAGCCAGACGGCATCGACGCGACCATGCAGCGTGGATGTCCTACGCGTGATGTCGGTCGGCTCTTCATCCGTGGGGTCGTTATGTTCGACGCGGTCGATCAAATACGGCGGCTCTAGCGTGCAGATCAGCAGAATCGCAAAGTCGCCGTCGCCGTGCGTCTTATCGAAATCGGCCAGGATTGCACCGCCGCGCACGTTCGTTCTTGCGCGGCCTTCAACGCCAAGCTGTATCACGTCGAAAGTCTGGACGAAGCCTTTAGCCTTGGCCTCGGGCGCCACGACCAGTTTGCGACCGCTCTGGCCCTTCACCGTCTCCTTGAGCAGGATGGCGTCCGGTTGCGTGGGCGCGGCAAGGGAGACGTTCACACTAAGCAGCTTCTTTTTCGTCTGGTATCGGACGCCGTAAGACGCTGGAATAACGAATGCAAAAGTGGGATCGGCTTGCGCATTTGCCTGTGCTTGCGCCGCTGTCTGCGTCGCGGATGCGGATTGCGTGGACTTGCGCAAGCGTTGCAGCGGACGGTCCAGAAAGCCGCGCAGGCGGCTAGTAATGGAAGGCGGCTGGCTGGGCGACGGCTTGCCGCTAAGCGCGTCTCTGACGTGTTGAGGATCGTCGCCGGTGAAGTCGGCAGGGAGTGCGTCCGCCGACAAAATGCCCGCGCCGCTCGCAACGCCTGCATCGGCCGAAGCACTCCACGCGCAAGGTGCATGCAAAATAATGGATACACTCAGCAGCATGCCAGCCGCGCCGATAGCCGTCTTACTCTTTCTCTTCGATAAAAGCACTTCGCTTCCTCTGGCGCACGCGCTGAGTCTGATGAAGCGGCTATCTTAAAATAAAAGCCGCTCAGCTTCACATTCGCGCGGCCGCCGCATGCTCCCGTTCGCTCTTCGCCTTGCGGCTCAACATCAGCGTGATGACCGCCGACATGGCGAGCGTCGCGCCCACGACGTACAGGCCCGCGGCATAGCTACCGGTTGTATTCTTTAGCCAGCCGATGGCGAACGGTCCCACGAAGCCACCCAGGTTGCCGATGGAGTTGATCATCGCAATGCCTGCCGCCGCGCCTGCACCGGAAAGGAACATGCTCGGCATGGCCCAGAGCGGAGCCTTGGCGGCGCTGATGCCCACGTTGACTACGATGAGCGCGAGTACGATAAAGAGCGCCGTCGTCGCCTGACCTGCAAAGAAGAAGCCGACGCAAGCCAGCGCACACGGAATGACCACGTGCCACGTGCGTTCCTGCGTACGGTCCGAATGCCGGGCCCACAGGATCATCGCGATGACGGCGATCACGCTCGGAATGCCGTTGATGAGCCCCGTCTCAAGCGCGCTGAAACCGTACTGACGGATGATGAGCGGCGCCCACAATCCGAGCGTATAAAGACCCGCCGACGTGCCGAAATAAATGAGCGCTAGCGCCAGCACACGCGGATCGCGTAATGCATTCAAAGCGCCTTCCGTATGCCCCGCATTCGCTTGCTTCGCGTCGGCTTCGCTTTTCAGCCTTGCAATGAGCCATTCGCGCTCTTCGCTCGCGAGCCAATGTGCCTGGGCGGGCGTGTCGGTCAGATATTTGAGGACGACGAAGCCGAGCACGATAGCCGGAATCGCTTCGATGATGTAGAGCAACTGCCAGTCTGCGAGCCCAAAGATCGGCGGCATCTGCATGATCGCGCCAGACAACGGCGAGCCGATGGCGGTCGAGATCGGCGCGGCTGCCATGAACCATGCGGCGGCCACGGCGCGCTGCTTGGCCGGAAACCAGAGGCTGAGATAAAGAATCACGCCGGGGAAGAATCCGGCCTCCGCGACGCCGAGCAGGAAGCGCAGGACGTAGAAGCTCGTCGGACCTGCCACGAATGCGGATGCAACGGAGACGATGCCCCACGTGACCATCACGCGTGCAATCCAGATGCGCGCGCCGACTTTATGCAAAATTAGATTTGACGGAACTTCGAACAGAAAGTAGCCGATGAAAAACAATCCGCCGCCCAGTCCGAAGGCGGTGGGCGAGAGGCCGATGGCCTTGTTCATCGTCATGGCGGCAAAACCGACGTTGACGCGGTCGAGAAAGCTGATGAAGTAAAGCAGCATCACGAACGGAATGATGCGCAATGCCAGCTTGCGATTGACGCGGGCTTCCACGCCGGACTCGGATGGGGTATGCATGTGTCTCCTCCTTGGGAGGCGAGCGGTGCTCTTCTAAGGAACGGTGCGGAAAGACTCAGGCGTTAGGCGCGAGCGTCCTGTTGCCGCGATGTGCGTTGCATCGCGGTCAAGCGCCCCGGCACGCGGCCGGGGTCCATCGCATACAAAATGCGGATTCAGGCGGCTGCGGCTTCCACGCGTTCGACAAACGCGCACACGGCAGCCGTCACTTGCGCTGTCGTCGCCTTGCCGCCGAGATCGCCGGTATGCAGCGATTCATCGGCTGTCACGGCTTCGACGGCATCCATCACACGCTTGGCGGCTTCCGTTTCGCCCAGATGTTCGAGCAACATGACGAGCGACCAGAACGTGCCGATCGGGTTGGCAAGCCCCTTGCCCATGATGTCGAAAGCGGAACCGTGGATCGGCTCGAACATCGACGGATAACGGCGTTCCGGGTCGATGTTGCCGGTCGGCGCAATGCCGAGGCTGCCCGCGAGCGCGGCGGCCAGGTCGCTCAGGATGTCGGCATGCAGATTGGTCGCGACGATCGTATCGAGCGTGGCGGGACGGTTGACCATGCGCGCGGTGGCGGCATCGACCAGTTCCTTGTCCCACTTCACGTCCGGGAATTCCTTTGAAATCTGCAGCGCGATTTCGTCCCACATCACCATGGCATGGCGCTGCGCATTGCTCTTGGTGATGACCGTAAGCAGTTTGCGCGGCCGCGACTGCGCGAGTTTGAATGCAAAACGCATAATGCGTTCGACACCGGCACGCGTGAGGATGGAGACGTCGGTCGCCGCTTCGATCGGATGACCCTGATGCACGCGGCCACCCACACCCGCATATTCGCCCTCGGAGTTCTCGCGCACGATCACCCAGTTGAGGTCCTCGGGCTTGCAACGCTTGAGCGGCCCGTCGATGCCGGGAAGAATGCGCGTCGGGCGCACGTTGGCGTATTGATCGAAGCCCTGGCAGATCTTCAGGCGCAGGCCCCACAGCGTGATGTGATCGGGCACGCCGGGGTCGCCTGCCGAACCGAAGAGAATTGCGTCCTTGTCGCGGATGGCATCGAGGCCATCGGCGGGCATCATCGAACCGTGCTGACGGTAATAGTCCGCGCCCCAGTCGAAGCTCTCGAATTCGAATGCAAAATTACGCGACGTCTTGGCAAGCGCTTCGAGCACTTGCTGGCCAGCGGGGATGACTTCCTTGCCGATGCCGTCGCCGGGGATGGTTGCGATGCGATAAGTTTTCATGTCTCCGTTCCTCGATGTGGGTGTGTGAGATCACTCTACCCAACTTAAGGATAAGAAACCGGTGCTAAACTCAAAGCATCTTTAACTTTGATTCACAAGTGAGGGCGCATGGCCGAGACCGTTCAGCCGGCCGATCTGAGCTTTTTCTCGACGCTCGCGACATCGGGCAGCCTGAGCGCAGCGGCGCGGGAACTGGGCCTCACGGCAGCGGCAGTAAGCAAGCGCCTGACACAAATGGAGGCGCGGGCAGGCGTGCCACTCGTCAATCGCACGACGCGCCGCATGATGCTCACGCCCGAGGGCGAGCTTTATCTCGAGCGCGCGCGGCGCATTCTCGACGAAATCGACGAACTTGCGGAGCTGCTTGGCAGCGCGAAGAAGAGTCCAAAGGGCCTGCTTCGCGTGAATGCGACGCTCGGCTTCGGGCGCAGTCATGTGGCGCCCGCCATTTCTCGATTCGTTGCGCGGCACCGCCAAGTGTCGGTGCAATTGCAGTTGTCGGTCGCGCCGCCGCCGCTCACCGACGACACGTTCGACGTTTGCATTCGCTTTGGCGAGCCACCGGATACGCGTGTAGTCGCGCGGCGTCTCGCGTCGAATCGTCGGCTGCTATGCGCGGCGCCGGGCTATATCGCCACGCACGGTTTGCCTGCGACGCCGCACGATCTCACGCGGCATAACTGCATCGGCATCCGGCAGGGCGACGAAGCGTACGGCGTTTGGCGGCTGACGAGCGGGCGGGGTGCTGCGCAGAAGACGGAGGCGGTGCGCATCAAGGGCAATCTCACGACCAACGATGGCGAAATCGCCGTCAAATGGGCGCTCGAAGGACACGGCATTCTGATGCGAGCTGAATGGGACATTGCAGACTATCTGGCGGATGGCCGGCTCGTCGCCGTATTGCCCGATTACGAGACGCCCAATGCGGACATCTACGCCGTGTACTCCGGACGGCATCAGATGTCCGCGCGCATAAGGGCTTTCGTCGATCTCATTGCGCTCGATCTCAAGCATGCGCGCGGCACTTGAATTTCCGACTATGCGTTAAAGGCATGGCATTTTGTAGTCGGCATACCGCATGCAAAATTCCGTCGACCCAGTAAAGGCAATGAAAGCGGGCGGCCTGCGGGCGCTATACTGGTTGCCTGTCCATTGCATGACGACCCACGACCGGACAGCCGTCCCCAAGCGGCTCCAAGGTCACCCGCGGCGCGACTCCAGATAAATTGGCTGAACACGATTTAGACAAACTCAAGATCGACCGCAGTCCCGCTGCCGTCGTCCCGCGACGCAGGCGTCCGTGGCTTCGCTATGTGCTCGTCGCTGCGATCATTCTCGTACTCGTGGGCCTCGGCTTGCGCTTTGCCGGGCCGCAAACGGTGGAGACCGCTACGGTCACGTCGGTTTATCCATCGCAAAGCTATACGCTTCTCAACGCGACCGGCTACGTCGTGCCGCAACGCAAGGCGGCGGTCGCATCGAAGGGACAGGGCCGCGTGGAATGGCTTGGTGTACTCGAGGGTACGCCTGTAAAGGAAGGCCAGGTGATTGCGCGGCTCGAACGCGATGATGTGTCCGCTTCGCTTGCACAAGCCGAGGCGCAAGTTAAAGTCGCTCAAGCCAACCTCGAGTTGCAACGCGCCGAGTTGAGGGACGCAGAGATCAGTCTCAAGCGCTCCGATATCCTCGCTCCCCAAGGCGCGATTCCCGCGTCTCAGCACGACAGCGACCGCGCCCGCTTCGACAAGGCCAAGGCAGCCGTGAATAGCGACGCAGCCACGATCGTGTCGGCGCAAGCCAATGCGCTCGCGGCGCGCGTAGCCGTCGACCAGACCATCATTCGTGCGCCTTTCGATGGCGTCGTGCTCGAAAAGCATGCGACCGTGGGCGATAACATCACGCCGTTCTCGTCGGCATCGGACAGCAAGGGTGCGGTCGTGACGATTGCGGACATGAAGACGCTCGAAGTCGAGGCGGATGTCGCGGAGTCGAACATCGGCAAGATCATGGTCGATCAACCATGCGAAATGCAGCTCGACGCGCTGCCTGATGTTCGCTTCTCGGGACGTGTATCGCGCATCGTGCCAACGGTCGATCGTTCGAAGGCCACGGTCCTCGTGAAAGTGCGCTTCGTCGAACACGATCCACGCGTGCTGCCCGACATGAGCGCGAAGGTCGCGTTCCTTTCGAAGCCCGTACCGCCCGAACAGAAGAAGGCGCTGGTGGCCGTTCAGCCCGCAGCAGTGGTCACGCGCGATGGCAAGCAGGTCGTGTTCATCGTCGAGAACGACAAGGCGCTTCAGAGGCCCGTGACAACGGGTGAACATATCGGCGACCTGCTCGCGGTGCAAGGCGTCAAGCCAGGCGATACGCTGGTACTCGCGCCAAACGACAAGATCAAAGACGGCACCAGCGTTACGCTGGCGAAGAAGTAACGTGAGCACCGCACCTCTGGTCCAGATCAGTCACGTCGTAAAGTCATACCGGCGCGGCGTGCAGACGGTGCCCGTGCTGACCGACATCTCGTTGTCCATCGCCGAAGGGGACTTCGTCGCGTTGATGGGACCGTCCGGCTCGGGCAAGAGCACGTTGCTCAATCTGATCGCGGGCATCGACCGACCGGACAGCGGCGAGCTTCTTGTCGGCGGGCTCGATATCACGCGTTTGCCGGAGTCCGCGCTTGCCGACTGGCGCGCGGCTCATGTCGGCTTCATCTTCCAGTTCTATAACCTGATGCCGGTGCTCACCGCATTCGAGAACGTCGAATTGCCGCTGATGCTCACGCGCCTCTCGCGCGCCGAACGGCGTGAACGTGTCGCGATGGTGCTGGACATGGTCAACATGAGCGAGCGCACGACTCACTATCCGTCGGAGCTATCCGGCGGCCAGCAGCAGCGCGTGGCGATTGCACGCGCCTTGATTACCGACCCGAAGCTGATCGTCGCCGATGAACCCACGGGCGATCTCGACCGCACTTCTGCGGCCGAAGTCCTGACGATGCTGCAACGCCTGAATGAACGCGTTGGCAAGACCATCATCATGGTCACGCACGACGCGCATGCCGCCAATGCCGCGAAGGCGCTGGTGCATCTTGAGAAGGGCGAGTTGATCGACGGCGCGGTGCGCTGAATCATGTTCGTCTTCAAGCTCATTCTGCGCAATGCCACGCGTCACAAGCTCCGCACGGCGCTGACCGTGCTGGGCCTCACGATTGCGGTGCTTGCATACGGCCTGCTGCATACGGTCGTGGATGCGTGGTACGCGGGCGCGGCTGCGGCATCCAACGCGCGCCTGGTCACTCGCAATGCGATCTCGCTGGTGTTTCCGCTGCCTCTTGCATACGAGAATCGCATTCGCGGCGTGGATGGTGTGACGCTGGTTGCACGCTCGAACTGGTTCGGCGGCATCTATCGCGACCCCAAGAATTTTTTCGCGCAGTTCGCGGTATCGGACAACTATCTGGATCTCTATCCCGAGTACATCGTCACGCCGCAAGCGCGCTCCGATTACCAGCGCGATCGCAAGGGCGTGCTCATCGGGCGACAGCTTGCGACGCAATACGGCTTCAAAGTGGGCGACGTCATTCCTCTCAAGGGGACGATCTATCCAGGAACGTGGGACTTCGTGGTGCGCGGCATCATGGAAGGGCGCGACGAATCGACCATCACGCGGCAACTCATCTTTCACTGGGAATATCTCAACGAGACGATTCGCAAGACCACCAAGCGTCAAGTGGATCAGGTCGGCGTGTATGTCGTGGGCATCGGAAATCCGGATCAGGCGGCCACCGTATCGCGCAATGTCGATAACGTCTTCAAGAACTCGCTTGCGGAGACGCTTACCGAAACCGAGCAAGCGTTTCAGCTGGGCTTCGTCGCGATGTCTAATCAGATCATTGCGGCCATACGTGTCGTCTCTTATGTGGTGATTCTCATCATCATGGCCGTGATGGCCAATGCAATGGCCATGAGCGCACGCGAACGCACCGTCGAATACGCCACGCTCAAGGCGCTTGGATTCGGACCCACGTTTCTTAGCGTGCTCGTCTTCGGCGAGTCGCTGGCGATATGCACGATGGGCGGTGCAATCGGCATACTCGCGACACCGCCGGTCGCCGATTTCTTCAAGAATGCGACAGGCGGCGTGTTTCCGGTCTTTCGCGTCTCGCACGAAACGATGATGCTGCAAGCTGCCTGCGCGTTCGTCATCGCGCTGGCGGCGGCGATCGTACCGGCGGTGCAGGCGAGCCGCGTGAGGATCGTCGAAGGCTTGCGAGCGATCGGATAAGGCGAGCATATGGCCATTCCCGTTTCATACATCGCGCGCAACCTATGGGCTCGCCGTCTCACGACGATGTTGACCGCAGGCGGTCTCGCGCTCGTCGTCTTCGTGTTCTCAACCGTGCTCATGCTCGATGCGGGACTCAAGAAAACGCTCGTATCCACGGGCGAACGCGATAACGTCGTGGTCATTCGCAAAGGCGCGGAAACGGAGATTCAAAGCTCGATCGACCGCAGTCAGGCGAACGTGATGGAGATACATCCGTCTGTCGCGATGAATGGCGAGGGTGAGCCCTTCGCATCCAAAGAGACCGTGGTGCTCATCTCGCTCTATAAGCTCGGTTCGAATACGCCCGCGAATGTCGTGATACGCGGCGTATCGCCGACTGGCGTCGAACTGCGGCCGCAAGTGAGGCTTACGGCGGGGCGCATGTTCAGTCACGGGTCATCGGAGATCATCGTCGGCAGCAGTATCGCCAAGGGCTTTGCGGGCACGCGCATTGGCGATCATTTGCGCTTCGCTCAGCGCGACTGGACCGTGGTGGGCCACTTCGATGCAGGCGGCAGCGGCTTCGATTCGGAGATATGGGGCGATGTCGATCAACTCATGCAGTCGTTTCGCCGCACGAGTTATTCGTCGATGGTCGTGAGGCTTGCCCGCAGCGATGCCTTCGACCGCTTTCGCGCGGATATCGACGTCGATCCTCGTCTTGCCGATGAAGCCAAGCGCGAGCAAGTGTTCTACGGCGATCAGTCGAAGGCGCTATCCACGTTCATCAATATTCTCGGCATCACGCTTTCGATAATCTTTTCGATAGCAGCGATGATCGGCGCGATGATCACCATGTATGCCTCGGTCGCGAACCGGGTCGCGGAGATTGGAACGCTTCGCGCGTTAGGTTTCAAGCGCTTCGATGTGTTGATTGCGTTTCTGCTCGAAGCGCTGCTTTTGGGACTCGCCGGTGGACTCGTCGGCCTCGGCTGCGCGGCACTCATGCAGTTCGCTTCGTTTTCCACGACCAATTTTCAAACGTTCGCGGACCTGTCGTTCCGGTTCGTGCTCACGCCATCGGTCGTTATTCAAACGGTTTTATTCTCGATGATCATGGGGTTCGTCGGTGGCTTTCTGCCTGCCGTACGTGCTGCGAGGCTGAGTATCGTAGATGCGTTGCGAGCCCGATAATCGCGAGACTGCTCAACCGCGATACACCGCACCTTTCGATCCATTGACCGCGAACACATCGCCTTCAGGCGCCGCGCGAACATGTGCGCTTCGCGCGACGAGCGGCACGCGACGCGGCACGCCGGGCGCAAGATGGAACCAGTCGATGCTCGCGTAATAGTCCGGATCGACCACATGCACCCATCGTGCAAGCTGTGTCGTTGCAATGTCGAGAAACCAGCCTTTGTCATCCTGACCGATGGTCGCGTTCAATCCGACATCACGTCGCTCGCCAATGGAAGGATCGGGAAAATGGAAAGCTTCTGACAATACCGCGCCGGTATCCTGATCGCGCAGAAGCACATGCGTGACATCGTGCGCGCGAGGACCGAAGCGATATGCATAGGCGATGTCGAAGAACGCGCCCAGCAGCGAAGCCGATTTGACGCGCTGCACGCTGCGCGGCGAAAGCACGACATCGCTCGCGCCGCCTGCGACCTTCACCGCGCCATCGCGCAAGCACGACAGTTCCACGCGTGCGCGTATCTCGCGAGCCGTCTCGTTGACGAGATGCACATCGAGGCCGTCGAGGCCTTCGTCGGTAATCAGCGCCTGAATAGGCTGAAGCACGCGCGCAAGCCCATGCAGCGCGCTTTTGGGCTTGTGACGCGCATCGATCACACCCCAGCCCGCGCCCGGACGCAGATCCAGCAGATTCCATACGATACCGCCCGCGCAGGTCGACTCTTCGCGACGCCATTCGGAAAACACAGCGCCGATCACATCGGCGACGACGGCGCGAGACAGTTCGAGATAGCGCTCGGGGTCTTCATAACGCAGACGCGCCACGTCGACGCGATACAGTTCGCGCAGATAGTGCTCGCGCACATCGTCGAAGTCCCATGCGGAACCGGGATCGCGCGGCACACTTGTCTTCCAGCGTGGCTCATGCGCGCGCGCCGCATTGGGCACAGAGCGCAGCGTGACATCGTCGGGGACATTCGCGAACGCAAGGCATTCGGAAGCGAAACGTACTTGCGCACGACGCGCGTCGTCGAAGGGGCGCTGATATGCGCCGACGCCGTAGTAATGCGTGATGCCGCCGCGCGTGCCGAAGGGCATCGAGACGCTGTCGCCGGGCGCGGCGCTCGGTGAGTTCACGACATACGCCACATCGGCGCGATGCTTGGCGATGACTTCCGGAAGCAGTTGCGTGAAAAGGCCTTGTTGATAGGCATCGAATGGCAGACCCAGCATGGCCGCTTGCTGATGCACTTCGCTGCCGCCGCATAGCACTGCAAGCGATGCAAAACGCCGCGTGCGCGCAAGAAACTGTTCTGCTTCGAGTTGCACGCTTCGGTTGAATGCCTCGTCCGAGGGATAGTCGAAGTTGGCAAACGCAAAGTCTTGCCAGATCAGAATGCCGAATTCGTCCGCGAGTTCGTAAAAGGTATCGGATTCATAAAGCGTGATGCCGCTCACGCGAATGATGTTGAGCCCCGCATCGCGGCACAGGGTGAAGATGGCCGCGAGCTTGTCGCGCGATGCGTCGAGCGCGACGATATCGGCGGAAGTCCAGCATGCGCCGCGCGCGAACACCGGCATGCCGTTGACGATGATCTGAAAGCCCGTCTTGTCCGCACCGCGATCCACCTCGATATGTCGAAAACCGATTTGCCCAAGCGCGATACGACCAAGCGTTTCGCTCGTCAAGGTCACGGCGTAGAGCGATGGCGCGCCATGCGTATGCGGCCACCAGAGCCGCGCTTGCGGCACGCGCACTTGTCCCGCGAGCGTATGCGCGTCACGCCATTGCAGCGGCGCCGTGGCCTCGCCATCGCCACATTCGACATGCATTTCCTCCGGCTCTTGCGGATGATAGAAATGTACAGTGACGTCGAGCAGACCATCGGCACGATCGATTGAAGGCGCAAGCTCGATACGCTCGATGCCATTGCGCGCTTCGCCGATCAGTTCCACTGCGCGCCACGGACCGACTGGCTGAATCGGCGGGCACCATCCTGGCATATGTCCAAGCAGGGTCGTGCGTACGTTGCGCAGCGTCGCTGGCTGCGCGAGCTTCGGACGCCAGCGCGCACGGCCGCGTTTTGCGGCAAGTGCAGGCTGAATGGAACGAAAGCACAGATAAAGCGTCGCGTCGCCTTGCAGATTCAGATCGACATCGTGCGCGACGAACATAGAATCGGAGTCGAGCAGCTTGTCGTTATCGAGCCACACTTCGGCAATTGTCGCGAGGCCATTGAAGCGCACGCGCCGCTTGCCTTCACCCTGCAAGCGCACGCGATACCAGTGATCCGACATCGCGTAGGGCTGCGCGAGCGCATCTTCGCCAACGCCGTTTGCACGTTGCGCCGATGCAATCGTGCCGGGCACGGGCGCATCGATCCAATGCGCGCTTTCATCGAGCGATGCAGGCGTCGCACAAGCGCCCGCAGCCGTGCTCGTGCACGTCCACCCTTCGGAGAGGCGTTGCGGCAGGCAAGCGTTGGACATATCGGACATGGAATGCATGTTCCTTCCTTCTATGGGCGAAGATGAACATGATGAACGAAGCACGGGCCACGCGAGCAGCGTGGCCCCGGTGCTTCAAAGAAAACGCGCGGCGAGCGGTTCGATGACCTTCTCGTAAGATGCTTCGAGCGAATCGAGGCAGTCGGTACACGGGTCGAGCCGTGAACGCATGCGCGCCCGCGCAAGGCGGAACTGCATGACCATCGCTTCGTTCGCCATGGATTGCGCGCTCGTCTGGATTGCGTCAGGCACTTCGACGCCGTGCGCATTGAGCCACACCAGATACTTCGACAGCAACTCGAAGTTCGAACCGAGCTGGCGCATCACGTTGAACGTGTAGAGATGGTAGTAAGACACATCCCGTTCGAGCAATGCACGTAGATGCTCGGGAAACTCCGCGCGCCACTGCGAGACGGGGTTCGATGTCGGACGATCGAGCAAGCGCAGCTTGAGCAGATCGACCGAACGTTGCACCAGCGCCTGACCTTCGAGCGGCGCACGCGCGCGCTTGACGAACTCCACGTACGGAAAGAGCGCATGCACGTCGCTTGCAAGGTCTGGCATCAGGCGAAACACGCCGTCATAGTCCTCGCCCGATAACGCGAAATAGCCCGCGTTATGGAAGTACGTGATGCGCTTTGCCGCTGCATCGATGGAGTCGACTGCAATGGTCGTCTTCGAATGCGACTGCTTGTACGCGGTTGCACGCGTGTCGGGCAGATAGAACGCATCCACTTCGGCGACCACTACGTGACCGCGTTTGGTCTGCTCGCGCACGTGAGCTTCGAGCGTGTCGAAAATCGCGAGCTCCTGGGCCTGCAAGCCGTAAAGCCGCGAGATATCGTCGAGCGAGAACTTGGGGAACGTGAACTGATCGCCTTCGAACGCCTGCGTCACGGTGAAGCTCAATGCGGCGTGCGGATCGCAGCCGTAGTGGTGCAAGAGCTCGATCCACAGATCGACGTAACAGTTGGTCTCCAGCCAGACGCGCTCGCCGCGATGCAACGCATGGCGGCTCGCTTCGTCTTGAGCGGCAGACTGTTCGTTGGACGCGCCAGTCACGGCGTGCTCGGGCGAGCGTGCGTTCATGCGTCTTTGCCCAGTGTGCCGAGGCCATCGGCGACGAGCGGCGCCGCATTGCCCCACAGCAGTTCACGCACTGCGGCAGGCCACGCGTTCACGTCGAGACCGTGATGACGGAAGAGCGCAAGCGTCGTACGTTCCATGCCGAAGCCCACGCATGCGGTATGCGCCACTTCGCCATTGCCCTGACGGATGTTCCACAACTCGCCGAAGTGGTCCATGTGATAGTTGAACGACAAACATGCGGTCGGACGGTCGGGCGTTGCAACCGGCACGAGCAGTTCGAACTTGAGTTCTTGCGCACGCTGGCTGTCGGCCACGATCTTGCCGCCGCGTCCGAAGAACGGGTCGTTAGCCAGATCGATTTCGAACGGCAGTTGCAGCAGATTCACGAGCAGCGAGCCACGCTCGATCCACTTCTGACGGAATGCCATTACTTGCTCGGGGCTGCCCACGCGAATGTATTCGCGCATGCGGAACATCTGCATGCGGCCCGGATCGATGGACGGTTCGTGACGGAAGCAATACGAGAACGCATCGAAGATCGCGCCGTCTTCGGCGAGGTTGCCGCGCTTGGCAACGAGCGGATAGATCGGATAACAGGCCGCGGGCGTGAGCACGAGACGCGTCGGCTTTTGCTGATCCATCCAGTCATCGGAACGCTCTTCTTCTTCGCCGATATGCACGATCTTGTCGAGCGCTTCGAGCAGACGATGATGGCCGCGATCATTGCCCTGGAACGAGTGAATCGTGCCGGCAAGGTTCGGGAAGCTCTTCAGGTACTCACTGTCTTCGAAGTCGCGGCGGCGCATGGCCGGCGGAAAGCGCAACGATTCCGCGTGTTGGTCGGCGCCGAGCAACGTGATCGCGTTGTTGAGACGGTCCACCACATCCTCGAACACCGCGCTGCGGCCATAGAGGCCGTCTTCGCCCGTATCGATGAGAATGCCGGCGGCCATCAGCCGGTCGCGCAAGGTCAAATCCGATTTATCGTAGGGCACTTGACTGGTCTCGTTATGTGCTTGTTCTTCGGCCTGCATGAGCGCGGCCTGTTCGTTCGGCATGTTCATAATCGTTATAGGGTCCCGGTTGCGGAACGCTGCGCGAGCAGCAGATTCGCGGTGTTCAGTTCGATGCGGTCATTGCTGATCATGAGCGGCGCCGAGTGCAGATCGCGCAAGTGCCGCCCCACGCTGAAGGGCGTATCGTTCTTGTAACCCGCCATGCCGCAGATCATCAGCGTCTCTTGCACGACGTGCACGGCCGATTGCGAAATGGCGAGCTTCAGCATGTTCAGATCGGAAGCAATGCCGATGGACGCGGTCAACGGTGCGTCGCTGTCGTCGGTCTGCAATGCCTGTCTTGCGAGCCGTTCCGCTTGCGCAGCCTCGACCGAGGCGAGCGACTCGCGCAGACGCGCCTGCATCATGCGCACGAGCGTGACGGCTTGCGAAACACGCGCGGCCGAAGGCGGCAATGCGCCCGGCTTGCCACGCGCCTGATTACGGAAGAACTGATGCGCGCGATTCACGGCATCCGACGCAATACCGATCCACACCGCGGACCACAAGGTATGCGAAACCGGCAGCATGCTTTCATCGGCGATCTTCGAGAAAGGCGAGGGCAGAATCTGTTCGGCCTTGCCGCTTGCAGTGAGACGATGCCCCTGACTGCAGGTGCCGCGCATGCCGAGCGTGTCCCACGTACCGCGCGATTCGAGCGTGCACGTCGAACGAGGCGCGACGATCAGCACCTGATCGGACGGCGGCGCGTCGGGATGACGGCGTGCGGTTACGAGAATGCAATCGGCATATGTGCCATACGAAATCGTCGGCGCGAGCTTTTCGATGTTGAAGACGTCATCGGCAAGATCGACCGCACATGCGCTCGTGCGCATGTTGCCGCCGATATTTTCTTCCGATGTCGCCGATGCCAACAGCAGTTGCTCGTTCACCATGCGCGTGAGAAACGCGCGCTGCCAGGGCACATTCGCGCCGTGATCGACGATGCAGACGACCTGACTCTGATGCATGGCGTAGATCATCGCGGCGGATGCGCAGCCTTGCGCGAGCGTTTCGCACAAGCGGGCCACGCCCGTGAGCGAGAGCCCGTCGCCGCCGAAGCTTGCCGGCACCATTGCAGAGAAGAGACGCTCCGTACGCATTGCGGCCACGGCTTCAGCGGGGAAGCGTGCATCCTTGTCGACCGCTGCCGCATGCTTGCCGGCGATGGCCGAGACGCGACGCGCGGCTTCGAGCAGCTCGCTTTCGCTGCGCGGCGCGATCACGCCGTCGCCTTCAACGTGTCCTGCTGCTTCGAGTTCTTGCGTGGCGGCGTTCATGCGTCCGCCTGCGAACCTTGCAGCTCCTTGACGGCGGCCGCGAGCGAATCGACGCTCGAGAACAGACGTCGCGTAAGCATTTGATCCGGAATTTCGATGCCGAACTCGTCTTCGATCGCGAGCATGACGTGCACGGTTGCAAGCGAGGAGAGGCCGGCTGCGTACAGGTCGTCGCTGTCGGAGAGAGTGTCGATCGACACGTCGAGGCGTGCGGACTCGGCAAGGATGCGGCGCAATTCAGTTTTCATTTTCTCTGGTTTCCCTTGAACCATGGCCAACGGTGCAAACGGACTGAAGCGGGTATCAAACGAATATTCGATTTTTTGGACCGTGCTCAGTCCCGTTGCTAACGGGCGGTGGTGCACTCGGTGAATCGCTGGTCAAACGACTCAAGAGCACTCGCAACACCGTCGAATCTTGTTTGATCGTATTTAACGAATTACGGGGGGTGATCGTCCGTGCGATGGCGCACGGTGAGGCCCGGAAGACAACGCGTTGCGTGTGCGATATCGACCACGCTTGATGTCACGCAAATCGTTCAGACTGATACTTGTCGCGGCGTTACGACGGTATTCGTACTGCATAGCCTCGCCTTGCAAGTTTCATGCGCATGATGCAAGGTATTTGAAACCTTAAAACGACGGGAAACGTAATTGGATCTACTCTGCCTGCTGCTTGTCTTCGTCGCCTTGTTCATCGTGTGGCGCAAACGCCGCCTCGTGATCTTCCTCGTGGCCGGAACCGTGTTCTGGCTCTTCGGTAGCTGGCTTGCAGGGCCGATGATAAGCCTCGCGCAGATCGGCTATGGGTCGAAGCAGGCGCCCCGGCTCGCGGACCGTACGGCGATCATCGTGCTGGGCGGTGGGACCGAATACGATCGCAACAAACATCTCGTTCCACTGGCCGATTCCATCTATCGCGTCGACCTTGCTGCCGCCCTGTACAAAACCTGTGTCGAAACGGACAAGCAGTGTCAGGTCATCATGAGCGGCGGAAATCCGCAGCATCACGAACAAACCGAAGCGCAACTATACGGCGGTCTGCTCGTGGATCGTGGCGTGAAGCCTGCGGATCTCATCCTCGAAGATCAGAGTCTCGACACTTACGAGAACGCGCGCAATACGTACAAAATCCTACGCTCGCGTCAATACGACACGACCATCCTCATCACGTCCTCACTGCACATGCGTCGCGCGTTGCTCGCATTCGATGCTTTCGACCTACACCCGCAGCCTGCGGTTGCATTCGTGCGCAATCCAAAGTCATGGCTCGTGCCGCATCCGGAAGGATGGATCGATTCCGACAGCGGATTGCACGAGATGCTCGGCACGTTGAAGTTTCACGTGTGGCGCTGGCTAGGCTTGTATTGATTGCTCAGGTCAATGCGTCTTGCAGATAAGGCGCCGTGCGGCTAGCGGCCAGCGTCGCCACACTCGCAGGCACGCCGGCCGCGACTATCTTGCCGCCATCTTCTCCCGCGCCCGGACCGATATCGATGACCCAGTCGCTCTGGGCCGCGACGCGCATGTCGTGTTCGACGACCACGACCGTATTGCCTGCGTCGACGAGTCCTTGAAGTTGCGCCATCAGACGATCGACATCGGCGGGATGTAGTCCGGTTGTGGGCTCGTCGAGGATATAGAGCGTGTCGCCGCGATGCGCGCGCTGCAGTTCGGTTGCCAGCTTGATGCGCTGCGCTTCGCCGCCCGAGAGTTCGGTGGCAGGCTGACCGAGCCGCAGATATCCGAGGCCGATATCGCGCAGCACGGCAAGCGCGCGCATCACATTGGCCTCATCCGCGAAGAAGAGACAGGCGTCATCGACGCTCATCGCCAGCACCTCGGCTATGTTTTTGCCATTCCACGTGACTTCGAGTGTCTCGGCGTTATAACGCGAACCGTGACACGTCGAACATGACGTGTACACGCTCGGCAAAAATAGCAGTTCGACGCTCACGAAGCCTTCGCCTTCGCAAGTCGGGCAACGCCCCTGCGCGACATTGAAGGAAAATCGGCCGGCACTGTAACGGCGTTTGCGCGCGAGCGGCGTATCGGCGTAGTGCTTGCGCACGTGATCGAAAAGTCCCGTGTAAGTCGCAAGATTCGAACGTGGGGTGCGGCCAATCGGCTTCTGATCGACGCGCACGAGGCGCCGTATGGCGTCCATGCCTTCGACGATGGAGCCTTCCGCAGGCGCTTCGACGACCGTGAAGAGCGGGTCGGCTTCGTCTTCGTCGGGCTCATCGAGCGCTCTTCCCAGATGCTGCGCCACGAGTTCGGGCAATGCCTGACTGACGAGACTCGACTTGCCCGAGCCCGATATACCCGTCACCGCCGTGAAGCAACCGAGCGGAAACGCAGCGTCGATCTCATGCAGATTGTTTCGCGTGATGCCCGCGAGCTTCAGCCAGCCGCGCGGCGTGCGTGGCGCGCGGTCTGTGTTCGAGTGCGACGCGAACAGATGCAGACGCGTTTGTGACGCCTCCACCGATGCGAGACCCGCGGGCGGTCCGCTATAAAGCACATGTCCACCGGCTTCGCCCGCAGCGGGACCGACATCGACGAGCCAGTCTGCGCGACGCATCGTCTCCATGTCATGCTCGATCACGAAGAGCGAATTGCCGGCAGCCTTGAGCCGTTGCAGCGCGTCAAAGAGCGCTTCGTTGTCAGCGGGATGCAAACCGGCGGAGGGTTCATCGAGCACATACACCACGCCAAAGAGTTGCGAGGCTAGTTGCGTGGCTAGCCGCAAGCGCTGCAATTCGCCTGACGACAAGGTGGGCGTCGCGCGATCCAAAGCAAGATAGCCGAGGCCGAGATCGATCAACGTGGCAAGACGTTCTTCGAGATCGGCTGCTATGCGCTCGGCGGCGGCGCGCTTCTCATTGGACAAGTTGGGCGTGCGCCGTACATCGGGCGATGCTTTATGCGCCGATCCACCCGCCGCGACACGCTTCGCAATCGCCGCCTGCCGCACGTCCCTGGCAAGCACGTCTTGCTCGCGTGCTTCTTCATGATCGGGCCATTCGCCGCGCGCAATGGGCGCGAGCATCTGCGCAAGCCGCGTAAGCGGCAGACGCGAGAACTCCGCGATATCCAGTCCCGCGAAGGTCACCGATAACGCTTCCTGCTTCAGTCGCTTGCCGTGACACGACGAACAGTCGCTGCCGACCATATAGCGCGACACGCGCTTCTTCATGAGCGCGCTTTGCGTGTGGGCGAAGGTATGAAGCACATAACGGCGCGCGCCCGTAAAGGTGCCTTGATAACTCGGCTCCGCGCGACGCTTGAGTGCGGCACGTGTCTCGGCGGGTGTGAGGCCCGCATAGACCGGCACGGTGGGCGTATCGTCGGTGAAGAGAATCCAGTCGCGGTCTTTCTTCGGCAGATCGCGCCAGGGCGTGTCGACGTCGTAGCCCAGCGTGACGAGTATGTCGCGCAGATTCTGACCGTGCCACGCTGGCGGCCATGCGGCGATGGCGCGTTCGCGGATGGTGAGTGAGTCGTCGGGGACCATCGACTTCTCGGTCACTTCGTAGACGCGGCCGAGACCATGGCAGACGGGGCACGCGCCCTGAACCGTGTTGGGAGAAAAGTCTTCCGCGTAGAGCATGGGCTGCTTCGGCGGATAGCTGCCCGTGCGTGAATACAGCATGCGAACGAGACTGGAAAGCGTGGTCACGCTTCCCACCGACGAACGTGCGTTGGGCGTGCCGCGCTGCTGCTGCAGGGCGACGGCGGGCGGCAATCCTTCGATGGAATCGACTTCCGGTACGCCGACCTGCTCGATCAGACGCCGCGCGTAGGGCGCGACGGATTCAAAATACCGCCGCTGCGCTTCTGCATACAAAGTTCCGAATGCAAGTGACGACTTTCCCGATCCGGACACGCCTGTGAAGACGACCAGCGCATCGCGCGGGACGTCTACATCGACATTTTTGAGGTTATGCTCCCGCGCGCCGCGAACGCGCACGAAACCTGCTGAAGAGACAGTCGGCGTTTCGGCTTTATTGCGCCGAGGCGGCTTGGCTGGGCTTTTGACTTTGGGCGCATCCATCTTATGGCTTTTGGCTTTTTGCAGGCGAATACGTCTGGCGAGCAGGTCTCATGCCAAGCCGCTCGCCGATTGCATTCGGCATTCAAAAGCCTGCACGGTGAATACACACTCGACTGACTCTACGCAAAAAGGAACGACATGAAGACGAATGGATTGGCAGCACTCATCGCCCTCACTGCGGGTTTGATGCTGGGCGCGTCGGGCGCGGCGATGGCGCAAGGTGGCAACGGTAATGGCGGCGCTGGCGGCGGCAACGCGCATGGCGCAGCGACGGCCGCGCCGACGGCAGGCGGTGACAATACCTCTGCTGCTACCGGTACGAGCAAGGGTTTTCACTTCAAGCACAAGAAGAAAGCGAAGCCCGTGACCACACCAGCGCAGTAATCTAGCAAACGTTTATTGCATACAAACGATTGAATGCAATCGCGGCGGGTCAGGCCGCCGCGACTTCCGCGTCGATATCGTCAGTGCCCAGGCGCGAGAAGATATCGCATACGGCGCGCATTTCGGCTTCGTCGCGAATGCTGACGAATACTCGGGTTATACCGTATGCAGCGGATTCATCGTTATCGAAGCCAGGTAGGATGTCATCGCTGCCGGTCGATGCAATCCCATACCCGCCGTCGGTGGCGGCTAGATCGGCATAGCCTGCAAATTCGGCGGTGATCCACTGCGTCGGTGAACTGGCGCTCAGTTCCATGCTGGCGGTGAAATCGGCGAATCCGGACATGCTCGCGACGCGAACGCGGTCGCTCGTGATGCCCTCCGCCTTGAGGTCTTCCAGTGCTTCGTCCAACTTGCGGGAGCCAAAAAAAGCTCCGGTCACTTCACGCATCATTGCTTGTCTCCTTGCTGCCCACGTGGTGCCGCGCTCCACGAAGGCGTTCGCACGAACGCAACTTGGAGGCTCTAAGCACACCGGTTGGCCGCGTAATCGGAGAGTGAGAGGCGCGACGCGGTAAGCCGGTGAACCGCTTCAGGGAGGCTCGCGAGTGCGCGAGGTGATGGCGAATCCAACGGATGCGGACGAGGATTCGCGAGCCTTCGATCGGAAGTCGACCTCTTGAAAGCGAGGCGCGCGCCTTGAATGCTTACATGCCTTGCAAAACATGACACACGCGCTTTGACTTCAAGCGGTACTTGAACTTTACGCTCGGTGAAATGGTTGATCAACAGTTTGTTACATTTTTAGTTGCCTGAACCATAACGGTTTTTTGTGTTTTGCATTGAGGGCTTAAGGCATTTTGTATTCGATCAGGCATCAGTCGTCGTACAAGCAAGTCTGCGCCCCTATAATGACTCGTCTACCTTTTTCAATCGCCCTATGTCACCAGCTCTCGCAGCCGGCGGTCTTCGCCGCTCTCGCAATCTGACCGAGGAAGTTGTCGCCGAACTTTCGGAACGGATTCGCAGCGGCGCGCTTCAGCCTGGCGACAAGCTTCCGACCGAATCGGAGATCATGGCGCAACTGGGCGTTAGCCGTACGGTCGTACGAGAATCGATATCGCGCCTTCAAGCGGGGCGCCTGGTTCAAACGCGTCATGGCATTGGCACTTTTGTACTCGAAGCGACCGATAACGATCGCTTCCAGATCGAAGCTGCGGGCGATCTCACCGTGCGCGACGTCATGGCCATCCTCGAACTGCGCATCAGTCTCGAAGCCGAGGCCGCAGGTCTCGCGGCAATGCGGCGAAGCGAAGAGAATCTGAAGCACATGCGTCATGCTCTGGACGAGTTCGAGCGGCACATTGCAGAAGGCACGGGCAACGCGGTTGCCGCAGACGTCGCATTTCACCTCGAGCTTGCCAAGGCTACGGGCAACCGTTATTTCCACAGCATCCTTAGCCAATTGGGCAACACGATCATTCCACGCACGCGTGTAAATTCCGCGGCGCTTGCGCATAACGATCCCGGCAGTTACCTCGATCGCGTGAACCGCGAACACGAGGATATCTACGACGCCATCGAGCGGCGTGATCCGGAAGCTGCCCGCGCAGCCATGCGCATGCATTTGTCGAACAGCCGCGAACGCTTGCGGCGGTCACAAGAAACAGCGGTTAAGCCTGCGGAGGCTTGAGCCGCATTTCGTCCTTCGGGCGAATTGTTTGTTCAAGCAGTCAGCCCCTAAGGGTTTGCTCGCTCGAGACGAACAACGTCGATTTGACCGCAATAAAAGATGCATTGGACCGACTGCGATCGTCTGCCCAAAACGCGCGGCACGGTCACTTAATCGCCGTGCGGGCTTGCGCGATGGCATCATGGCGCAGACGGCCTGTCGGTTGATCGCTCGGCTTCACGGCAGAGACGAGCGGGTAACGAAATCTGCAATTGCATCATTGACCGCCTGAGTGGCATCCCTATGCGGTGAATGTCCGCAAGCCGCTAGCTTGACGAGATGAGTGTGGCTCACGGACGCCTTGATCTTGTCGATCTGAAGCATCGACGCGTATTCATCGTCGTGGCCTTGTATCGCGAGCAATGGCCGTTTGATCGAGCGAATTGCATCTGTGATGTTCCAACGCAGAAATTCCGGATTGAGCCATGCGTCGTTCCAGCCATAAAAGGCGGAGTCTGCGTCCTCATGGTAGCCAGCGAGCTTTGCTCGCAACGCACCGTGCTCATAGGCGCTTCGCACTTCCTTTATGGCTTTGACTGTGATCGCTTCCACGAACACATGTGGTGCAAGCACGATCAGTCCGGCAAGCGCTTTGGGAAAAGTGCTCGCGTAAAGCAGTGCGATTGTCCCGCCGTCGCTATGGCCTACGAGCCACATGCGAGAACGTTCGAACGCATTTATCTTGAGCGCATCTAGAAGCGCAAGCAATATCTTCGTCGCCTGACGATGCATGAAGGTCACAGGCCACTTTTCATGCGGAGGGCGCGGCGTCGACCGTCCATAGCCAGGACGCGAATAGACGAGACCACGGCAGTTCATTCGGTCGCATAGCCGCTGCGGCCAGTCTTTCCACAATGCGACTGAACCCAACCCCTCATGCAGAAATACCGCGATTGGAGCATCGATGCGCGAAGGATTGATCCACTTATATTCGATGCGCAACGGATACGGTCCGCAGTTCAGTTCGACGAAGGCTTCGTTCATGCGTTTGGTAGCAGGATTGATCTGCGTGGAAGATTAACAGACGATCCACGCATCAATGCGATGAAACGTAGCCCGAACCCGGTCCGGGATCTGGCAGCGCGAAACTGTCTTTGAGACGCTGGGCTTCATCGACGGGACTGCGCCCAAACAAACGCTTGAATTCGCGGCTGAATTGCGAAGCACTTTCGTAGCCCACTTGCGCCGATGCGACGGCTGCGGTGACATCGTTCCGCACCATGAGCAGCCGCGCCTGATGCAGCCGGGTCGACTTCAGATATTGCATTGGTGACGTATTGGTCACGGTCTTGAAATGCAAATGGAACGCGGGCACGCTCATGTTGGCTTCGCTTGCAAGCAGCGCAACATCGAGCGGCTCATCGAAACTTTGATGGATCTTGCGCAATGCTCGCGCGACTTTCCCGAACTGACCTTGCCGTGTCAAAGCCGCGCGCACCGAAGGACCTTGTTCGCCCGTCAACACTCGAAAATAAATCTCGCGCACGAGAGCCGGCCCAAGAACCGGACCTTCGAGCGGGTCACTCATGGTTTCGAGAAAGCGCAGAACCGTCGCGCCGAGTTGTTTGTCCAGCGGCGTTGAGATCATGCCGTGAGGTTCGGACGTTACGGTTGCGCCGTGTTCATCGAGTTGCATGATCAACTCTGCTGCAACGTTGAGATCGAGCCGGAAATAGATGGCAAGCAAAGGTTTTTGCGCGCTGGCATCCGTCTCCATGGAAAAGGGTACGGGCACCGACACGGCCAGGTAATGCTGCTCATCGTATAGATAAACTTGCTCGCCGAAATAGCCACGCTTGCGGCCCTGACAGACGATAACGATGCCCGGGTCATAAAGTACCGGCGTGCGACGCAGTGGTCTGTTCGAACGCAGAAAACGCACGTCTGGCAATGCTGTGAGGTTATAGCCTTCCAAAGGGGCAAGCCGCATCAGCAGCTCGATCATGCGGCGTCTGGTTTCGGTGGCTAGTGTTCGGCGGGTGATCACGGTGGCTCCGGCAAGATGTGTCGACAGCCCTTAATTTGCCAGCTTTGCAGCCGCGAATCCATACGCCAATAGCTTTAGGCAAACATGCGAGAAGAACCGGCGTATCAAGAACGATGCGCGCTCTCTAATATTGGACAGGTGTTGCGGCATGGTGCGCGCGACGAGTCGGATAGGAGAGTTCACATGGAAAACACAAACGGCAAGACGTTTATCATCACCGGCGTGAGTTCGGGTTTTGGACGCGCTTTCGCGCAAAGCGCGCTGGATGCAGGACACACGGTTATCGGCACGGTTCGCAATGGTGACGCCCTCAAGGAATTCGAGGCTATCAAGCCCCGATCGGCACATGGAGTCGTGCTCGACGTGACGGCGTTCGACCGCATAGGCCCTGTTGTCGAGGAAGTAATGCGCACATACGGCCCGATCGATGTGCTCGTCAATAACGCAGGCTATGGCCACGAAGGCACACTTGAAGAATCGCCGCTGGAAGAAATGCGCCGGCAATTCGATGTCAACGTATTCGGTGCGGTCGCCATGATCAAAGCCGTATTGCCTTCCATGCGGGAGCGCCGTGCCGGCCACATCATCAATATCACGTCCATGGGCGGCTTCATCACGATGCCGGGCATTGCGTACTATTGCGGCAGCAAATTCGCGCTGGAAGGCATTTCAGAGACGTTGGCCAAAGAGGTCAAGGACTTCAACGTTAGGGTAACGGCCGTTGCGCCCGGATCGTTTCGTACCGATTGGGCTGGGCGCTCGATGGTCAGAACGGAGCGCAGCATCGCAGACTATGACGCGCTATTCGACCCGATCCGCGCGGCACGTGAGGCCAAGAGCGGCAAGCAATTGGGCGATCCAGCCAAGGCCGGCCAAGCCTTGCTAAGCCTCATCGAAGCCCATGATCCACCTGCGCATCTTCTTCTTGGGAGCGATGCAATCTCTCTTGTCAAAACGAAGCTAGTGGCGCTCAACGAAGAAATCGACAAGTGGGAGCATTTGTCGCGCTCGACCGATTTTTCTTGAGCGTGTCTTAGCGTCGTCCAAGGAAAATCTCAAGAGAAATAAATAGCGAGGCGAATTATTTTCTCTTGGACGGCGCTGAACTTTCTCGGCGAAAGTGATTCGTAAGGATTCGCTGCACTGCAACGCGGGTGCAATCCATCGAATGCTCGTCATGAGAACGCCATGAATCGACCGAAACGCATGCTTCTAGAAAACATTGCCTGGGCTCGCGAAACCGCGCAGGCGGACACGCAATTTTTCCCACGCCTTGCAGAGGGGCAAAACCCCAAGGTGTTGTGGATCGGGTGTTCCGATAGTCGCGTGCCTGCCGAAACGATCACGAACGCTAACCCCGGCGATCTTTTCGTTCATCGCAACATCGCGAACTTGTTCTCGCCGTCGGACGACAACACTGTGAGCGTCCTTGAATATGCGGTGCGAGTGCTGAAGGTCGATCATGTGATCGTATGCGGACATTATGGATGCGGCGGTGTGCGAGCATCGTTGTTGCCGCTCTTGAATGAAATACCGCACGTCAATCGCCGTATTGCCCCGGTGTGCGCTTTAGGCGAGCGGCATCGACGTGAACTCGACGACTTGGAAGAGTTCGATGCGCGCGCTGATCGCCTTGCGGAACTCAATGTGCTCGAACAAGTGCGGCTTCTGCGTCAGACGCGGATCGTAATCGATCGCGACGAGCCGCCGCTCGTGCACGGCTGGATTTTCGGCCTGCACGACGGGCTTATCAAAGTGCTTGCCTCCGGCTATGACGCGCCCCGTATGGTGCCGTTGTACGCGGAAGTCGTCGAAGCCGCCGGACGCTGATTCGATCGTCGCTCATTTCATGCTGCGTGAATTCGTTAAACGTAGCAGGCACCCACATGGCTAAATCCTTATGAACCTTAGCAATCGTCTAAGCCAGTTCCCGCGCGACCTGTTCGCCGGCACAGTCGTATTTCTCGTAGCGATGCCTCTGTGTCTTGGCATTGCCAATGCGTCGGGCGTGGAGCCCTTTGCGGGGCTTTTGTCCGGAATCATAGGCGGCATTGTCGTGGCATTGCTTAGCGGCTCGCAATTGAGCGTAAGCGGGCCGGCAGCGGGGCTTATCGTCATCGTGGTCGATGGCATCGCGGGACTAGGCAGTTTTTCTGCATTTCTACTCGCGGTGCTTTTGTCGGGCGCAATTCAATTCGGCTTTGGCTTGCTTAAGGCGGGACGTTTTGCAGCGTATGTGCCGTCGTCGGTGATCAAGGGCATGCTTGCGGCCATTGGCTTATTGCTCGTCATCAAGCAGATACCCCTGGCCGCGGGCTTCGCCAATGCAGGCGCACCAGCCGCGAGCGGACCGGGCTTGCTCGATACGCCTTTCGGTCCGGTATCTTTCGCTGCTTGTGCCGTGGCCGTGATGTCCCTTGTCATGCTCGCTGGCTGGGAAACGCGCGCCATGCGACGTTTTGCCGTGGTGCGCGCCGTGCCCGCGCCGCTTGCCGTGGTGGCGTTCGGTATCAGCGTAATGCTTTTACTCGACATGTTCGCGCCGGGCTTGGCTCCGCCCGCGCAACATCGCGTGGCATTGCCTTCGCTTGAAACGTTCGCAGCATTCACGAATGCGCTTGAATTGCCCAACTTCTCGCAATTCGTCAACCCGGATGTCTGGCGTCTCGCATTCACGCTTGCCATCGTCGCGAGCCTTGAAACATTGTTGAGCCTGGAGGCGGTCGAGCAACTCGATCCCAAGAAACGTAGTGCACATCCCGATCGCGAATTGAAAGCGCAAGGCATTGGCAACATGATGGCGGGCGCTATCGGCGCATTGCCAATTACATCGGTCATCGTGCGTAGCTCGGCCAACGTTCACGCCGGCGCGCAAAGTCGCTGGTCTTCATTCGTACATGGTGTCTTGCTGCTTGCAAGCGTCTTTGCGTTGACGAGCGTGATCAACCTCATTCCGCTTGCATGTCTGGCTGCGATATTGATTTTTACCGGGCTCAAGCTTGCCAAGCCGTCGCTGTTTGTCGCCATCGCCAGACAAGGCTTCGAGCGATTTGCACCCTTCGTCGTGACAATTGTTGGCGTGTTGCTGACCGATCTGCTCATGGGTATTGTGCTTGGCATCGCATGTAGTCTCGTGCTTGCCGTGCGCGCAAATCTCAAGCGGCCGATCACGATGACGCAGCACGACGATCATTACCTGCTCTCGTTTCGAAAGGACGTGTCGTTTCTCGGCAAGGTCGCGCTAAAGCATCTTCTGCGCTCCATTCCTGACAACGCGACTGTCATTCTCGATGCTTCTCGTGCGGACCATATCGACCCGGACGTACGCGAGATCATCGATGACTTCGTGAGCGAAGCACCCGCCAGAGGCATGCATGTCGAGTGCAGGCAAATGCCGCTTGCAGAAGCGCGGCTTGCCATGCCGCGCATGCGTTCCCGCTGGCAGCAGTGGAGAAGGCGCCCGGCTTGAGCTTCTAATAAAGCTTGCTAGCTCGTTACGATGGACAGCGAGAATCCGTCCCATCCCTTGCTGCCCACCGTTTGCACGGCGGTGGAGGAGAGCCGTGGATCGGTTGCGAGCATGTCGAAAAAGGCGCGCAATCCGATCACATCGGGCTCGGTGCTGTCAGCATCGGCGATACGGCCACGACGGATGATGTTGTCGCCAACGATCGCCGTGCCCGGCTTGCTAAGGCTCAACGCGAGACGCAGATATTCGGGATAGCTTTTCTTGTCGGCATCGATGAATATGAAGTCGAAAGGGCGCATGCCTTCGCGCACGAACCCTTCAAGCGATGCGGCCGCCGCGCCGACCACGACTGTTGCAACCGAAGCAAGTCCAGCGCGTTCGAGATTCTTGCGCGCCACCTCGGCGTAGTCGGGATTGGCCTCAAGCGAAAGCAGCGTGCCGTCAGGCGGCAGGGCGCGTGCGAGCCAGATGGTGCTGTAGCCGCCTAGCGTGCCTATTTCAAGGATATAGCGTGCGCTACGCAGGCGTGCGAGCAGGTTCAGCAGCTTGCCCTGATTCGGTGCGACATTGATGGGGGGCAGTCCCGACGCATTGCTCGCCGCGAGCGCTGCTTCGAGTACCTCGTCGTGTGCCTGGGTTTGCTGGCACAGGTAGGCGTCCATCGCATCCCATTGCTGCTGGTCCATCCGAAATCCTCGTCTTGAGCGAACTGCCACGATACTCTGCCCGCCGATATGCATGCAAAAAACCACGCGGTGGCATTCAAAATTTTAAACACGATGCGTTGTGCCGGTCTCCTTCCGCGCCGTTTCACGCCGCAATGTATGGCCGACCTCGTCCACCGTCAGCCGAATGGCGTCGATCAGCGCTCGGGCAGCTGGCGAGGGAGTGCTACCGGCGCGCAAGGTCAGACCGATATCGCGTTTTGTATTTTGCATCGCTATGTCGAGCACCATGAGCTGGCCCGACTCGCATTCATAATGCAATTGCTGCGCTGAGACCGCCGCGAGCATGTCGGTGTTCATCAGCAAACCGCGAATGACCGCGAGGTCGGCGGTTTCGACGGTCGGCATGGGCGGCTTCATTTTCCATCGCTTGAACTGCGCCTCGAACATGCCACGCGCGGGGGCGTGGCTGCGCGGCAAAATCCATTGTGCCGAGACGAGTTCCTTAAGAGTGAGTCCGTCGATTTCGGCAAGCGGATGACCACGCCGCCCGATCACGACCATGTCCTCCGACATGAAACGTTCGTTAGTCAAACCGCTCGATGCATCGTTCTGCCGAAGCGCGCCGAGCACGAAATCGATATCGCCCGCCCGCAAGCCGGCAACGAGCGTCTCATAGGCGCTTTCGTCGGTGATGATGCGCACGCCCGGATATTGCGCGGCCACTCTCGCTATCGCGCCCGGCAGGATCAACGTACGCCCGAGCGGCAGCGAACCGACCGTGACGAAGCCCTGAATCGTCCCGCGTAATGCAGCGATATCGTCGGGAATATGGCGCAGTTCGTTAAGCGCGCGACGCACGTGCAAGACAAAAGTTTCGCCTTCGCTCGTGAGCAGCAAGCCGCGCGGGCTGCGATAAAAAAGCTGCATGCCCGCGCCCGTTTCCATTATGCGAATGGCGCTAGACACCGCGGGCTGACTAAGGCCGAGCGTCTGCGCCGCGCTCGGCATATGTCGATGACGCGCCAGCGCGGAAAACAACTGGAGGCGCCGCGTGTTCAGCAGAAACGCCGGCAGGCCGTCGCCGCTGCTGGCGCGGCGCCGTGACTGGCGCGCTGCACACCACTGTGCAAGAGTTTCCAGCTCCGTGAAGATGCGTTCGCAACGCAGAAGAACGGCGCGGCCGGCCGGCGTAGGAAGCATGCCCGATGACCGGCGTTCGAGCAGCGTCTCGCCAACGGAGGCTTCGAGTTCCTGTAGCGAGCGCGTGACCGCTGACTGAGCGCGGAACAAAGCGACGGCGGCGCGCGTGGCGCTGCCCGTCTGCGCAACGAGCCGGAAAGCACGCAGATAGGCGAGATTGAGCAGTTCGCGATGGTCCATTCGAGCCGCAATGAGGGTAGAAGCCTATCAGTTTAATTTATCGCCCCGACGTGGTGCATTCAGAATGCAATCTCCTCACTGTTTGCTAATTCTTGACGACGATGATGACGACATGCACCAACCAACAAACGTATCGACAGGAGCTAGCGCCATGTACCAACATATTCTCGTCGCCGTGGGTCCTGGCTTCAGCGAAGCCGCGTTGTCCGTCGCGATCGCGCGTTCACGTGAATGCAATGCCCGGCTGACCATGCTGCATGTCATCGACAGCGCTCCGTGGTGGACGGCATCGCAAGCGGATGTGATTTGCTGCGATACGGTCGATCTCGTCAACCAGCTTGCGCTCGTCGTCTATCGCAGTAGCACCAAGATGCTGGAGGAGGCAGGGGTCGAAGCTCACTGGGAGACGCGCAGAACGCCTGTCGATGGTCACAACGTCGGACGTATCATCGCAGAGGCTGCAGACGAGCTCGAAGCGGATCTCATCGTGCTCGGTGGCGGCAAGCGCAGTCTCTTTGGCATCGGCGTGCGACGCGTAAGCCATGTGGTGTGCCGTCATACCGACCGTGAAGTGCTGATTGCGTCGGAGCGCGCGAATGAGCGGGCTTGCACTGAAACTCTGTCACGCACGGTGTGGGAAGCAAGTCACGCGTAATCGGTCTCACACGTCGAGAATCCGGTAGCGTTGCAGGGCTTCGATCTGCGTTTGAAGGCTCCGTGCGCGATGTTCACGGCAAAGCATTTCGGCATTCGTGGCATCGCCTTTTCGCAACGCGGTGATGACATCGCGCAGGACGCTGGTGCTTGCGTCGTCAAGCTTGATGAGCTTTAGCGTGAGTTCGCGCACGCGGCGCACCTGATCGGCACATTCACCGACTATTTGCGCCAGCCTCGGGTTGTCGCTCATTTCGACGAGGTGTGCATAGAAAAGCTCGCATGCCGCCGCCCACGCATCGCGATCGTCTTTAGCAAAAGCGCGCTCCATATCCGCGCAGGATTTTTCGAGTGGTTTGATATCGCGCGCGCTTGGTTTGCGCGAAGCTACTGCTGCCACCGCAGTTGCTTCGAGACTTGTCTGCACCTGGAAAACTTCTTCGAGATCCGCCATCGACACATTGCGCACGCGCACACCGTGACGTGGAATGATCTGTACGAGATGTTCGTTTTGCAGTCTGATGAGCGCCTCGCGAACGGGTGTGCGGCTTACGCCGAACATTTCTACCAGTTCTTGCTCGAGCAATTGCGTACCCGGGCGCAGCTCGTTGCGCAGGATCATCTCGCGAATTCTCTGATAGACCGTAGCGGTCGATTTTTCTCGCGGCTTGCTGATCGCTTCGGCGGTCCGGGCTTCAGCCATGATGGGCATTCCAGATGCGTTATCGCCCGGGCATGGACGAAAATCCGCCTTGGAAGACGGACGGAATGCCTTACATTATAAGAGAAGAAGCGCCTTGTATCGCTCAACGTATACGTTATGCCGCGGCGAAAAGGCGGATGATTTGCTTAACATCAGACTAAAAAAAGCCGCCCTAGGCGGGCGGCTGAATGGGCCTGCTCGCTTCCGTCTTGGCCTGAAATTATCTGTCCCAGACTTCGTCCGGCAAAGGCAGGCCCCCGAGGTCGTCCGCGCTCAAGGGTCGGTCCACAGTGACTCCTTCGCTTTCAAGCATGAGCATTACCTGCCGGGTGTGTTGCGCGCTATGCCATGCAGTGCGTTCAAGCACTTCGTGCATTGAGCGGCGGCCGTAGTAAGTCGGCACGTCATAGGCAAGCGTGCGATCGGTTTCCTGTTCCCACCACTTTAGTAGTTCGACGCGCACGCTTTCTCCCCAACGCGCGATGTCTTCTGCGGTCCAATTGTCAGGCGGCACATCGTCAAAGCCCTCGAAGCGCAATTCAATCTGATGCGCGGCTTGCACACCCATTTCGGCGACGCGGAATACGTGAAACGTCAAACCAGCCGGCGTGCGATTGCGATTACGGAACGGCTGTCGAAAATGCTCAAGACCGAACTGCCTCGCATAGCGCGCGTTCGACTCGAGTACGTGCGCGAGCTTTGCGATGAGCTGTTCGGGAGGCAACGGCGGCGCTGCCGTGGTCTTGAGATCGAGAAAACGGATGACGTCGTTGATGGATTGGCAAAACGTGTATTTCTGCCCGAGCGCGACCACCGGAACGCTACGTGCACCAAGCGCCAAGAGCGCCGCGCGGCCTTCCGGATCGTTATGCACGTCAATCGATTCGTATTCGATGCCTTGACGCGTGAGAAATTCCTTGGTCCGCAGACACGACGAACATCCCGGTTGCCAGAACACGCGAATACGCGTGGCTTGAGCGACTTCGGCTTCCATTTTCATGCTCCTAAGGTCAAGGCCTTCAACGACGTCCTGGAGCTAATTCTGTTTGATGCGGTGAGTGTCGCAAAGCAACGCTTCGTCATGCCGCCATCGCGATATGCGATGACGAGTCAATTTTCAGTACACTGCGATTGCCGCTCTTAACGATCATCAACGGCCTGAACAAGCCCTATGCATTCGATCGATCCGCTTTCGCTGAGACTCTTCGTCGCGGTCGCCGAGGCAGGCACCATTGCCGCCGCGGCTGAACGTGAACACATTGCGGCAGCTGCGGTAAGTCGACGTATCAGCGAGATTGAAGCCATGTTCGGCGTGCCTTTATTGCATCGCACGAATAAGGGCGTAGTGCCGACCGAAGCGGGTGAACGACTCGCTGCTTTGGCGCTTAGCGCGCTGCATCATTTCGACGATATTGCCCTGCAAATGCGCGACTTCACCAATGGCCTTAGTGGTATGGTGCGCATCGCGGCGAACAACTCGTCCATCGTGCAATTCCTGCCTCAGGATATTCAGTCTTTCGCGGCCAGTCATCCCAATGTTCGCTTGCAAGTGGACGAAAAGCCCAGTACGCAAGTCGTGCGCGCGATCGCCGATAACGCGGCCGACATAGGCGTCTTTACAGCCGTGCCGCATGGTCGTGCTATTCAGACCCTTCCTTATCGTACCGACAATCTCGTGCTCGTCACGCCGCCGGGTCACGCGCTTTCGCTAAGAAATTCGATAGCTTTCGCCGAAGCACTAGACTTCGAATTCGTCGTCTTGCCAGCCGATACCGCTATAAGCCAATGTCTTACGCGAGCCGCGAACGAAGATGGCCGCGCCGTCAACGTGCGCATTCAGGTGACAGGCTACGATGCCCAATGTCTGATGATCGGTGCAGGCCTTGGTCTTGGTGTCATGCCCGATGCAGTCGCACGCCAACATGCAAGGTCCTCGGGACTCTGCGTCATCGCTTTAACGGATAAATGGGCCGCGCGTGAACTCTTGATAGGAATGCGCTCGCTCGATGCCCTGCCCGAAGCCTGCAGAAAACTCGTCGCGCATCTGGCAGCCGTATAACGTCATTTGCCGGTGCTAACATCGGCTAAGGAGACGCAAATCATGAGCGCCACGCGCGTAAAGATCGTGCAGGACGAGCCACCGGTCGCAACCGCTAACGGAACGAAACCCGTCAAGCGCAACACGACCGAGCTTGCATATGCCGAATTGCGCCGCAGAATCATCGAAAGCGAATTGACGCCTGGTTCCTACATGCTCGAACAGGAACTCGGTTTGATGCTGGGCTTCAGCCGCACGCCGATTCGCGAAGCCGCAATTCGTCTGCAGGGCGAGGGACTCGTGCAGATCGTGCCTAGGCATGGCATTCGTATCGTGCCAAATTCCATCTCCGACATCAGGAACATCTACCAGGTCCTCATCAGCCTGGAATCGACGGCTGCCAGCCTTATTGCGTCGAAGAAGGGCGTGGACATCACACCCCTTGTCACCGCGTGCGAGGCGATGAGCGCGGCATACGAACGCGGCGACATGTTGGCTTGGGCTGCCGCGGACGAAGTCTTTCACGAAACGCTCGTTGCGCTTAGCGGGAATACCCGCTTGCAAAGCGTGGTCATGAATTGTCGCGATCAAGTGCATCGCGTGCGACGCTTTACGCAAATGGTCAAACCGCATCCGCAACCCGTGAAATCCGTGCAGGAGCATTACGGCATCATCGACGCGATTCAATGCGGCGATGCGGCAAAGGCAAGCGCGCTATATCGTGCACATCGAGAGCGTGGCTGGCGCGACCAAACGAGCGTACTGCAACAATTCGGCATTCAACAGGCTTGAGGCAGCGCCTTCCTAAGGCGCGCGACAAGAGTCGAGCCAGCTCGAGCACGGGTATGTCCGCCCCCGGCATTTCTGGACTTCAGAGAATTTAATGCATACATTAACTTGCACGGTTAAGCCTCCCGTGCGAGTTCGATTTGCCGCGCGGCTCAATAGCCCGCTCAGTCAAGAAGCCTAAAACATAGTGCGGCCGCATGCGCCAAGCACGATGCGAGACCGCCCAACATGGATGGAGACGCCTACATGTCTGGAATACGGAGAATCGCCCGTAGTGTTCTTTTAATGTCTCTCGCTGCCGCGTCCATTTGCGCGACGCATGTGCAGGCCGCGCCGCTTACCGTGACGCATTGGGGTGACGGCATGTATGGCGTGCCTTTTGCGGTCGCCATGGAAAAAGGCTTCTTTAAGGAAGCCAACGTGGACGTAACAGGCTTCATCACATCGGAAGGCGGCGGCACCACCGTGCGCAATGCGATGGCTTCCGAAATTCCTTATGGCGAGGTCGCCCTGCCGGCCGCTATTTCCGCAGTCAAACAAGGTGTCGACCTGACAATTGTGCATGGCGGCGTGCAGAGTCTCGCCGACCTTGTCTGGGTGGAACTAAAGAACGGCACCATCACCAACATCAAACAAATGAAGGGCAAGACTATCGGCTATAGCAGCCCGAAGTCGACTACGGATACGGTCGTGACGATTGCGTTAGACCGTGCAGGTCTCGCAGGCCAAGTGCAGCGCAAGCCGGTCGGTAGTTCTAGCGGTATGCTGACTTCGCTGCAACAAGGCGCTGTCGATGTCGCTTACATGACGGAGCCTTCCTATAGCGGGAAAAAAGATCAGTTGCGCATAGCTTTTCGCTCTTCCGATATCGTGCCTAACGAGACACAGACCGTGGGCATCGTGCGCACCGACTATCTCAAGTCGCATCCCGAGGTGATACGCGGAATTATCAATGCGCGTCGCAAGGCGGTGCAGTACATTGCCGCGCACCGTGAAGAATCGGCGCAGATTCTGGCGAAGCAATACAAGATGGACCCCGCTGTCGCGACGTCGGCGGTCAATAACGTGCTCGAGTCCGATCCGAAATACTGGAGCGAAGGAAGCTTCGATCGCAAAGGCATGGAAGAAGTGCTCAAGGGCCTGATACTCGTCAAGGCCATTCCGGAAGGCCCGTTCGATTGGTCGAAGATCGTCGACGAGTCTCTGCTTCCCGCCGATCTGCAAACGAAAAAGTGAGGCACGCGATGAGCGTATTGTCACGTCGCACGCGAATTTCCGTTGTTTCCACAGACGCTGCGACACAGGCGGGGGATCGTGTGCAAGCGCGCGTGACCGATGTCACGCGCATTTATCCCGGCATTGCAGGCAAGCCTCCTTTTCATGCGCTCGGCCCCGTAAGTTTGGAATTGCGCGCGGGTGAATTCTTTTCGGTTGTCGGCCCTTCCGGTTGCGGTAAGTCCACTTTGCTGGATGTGCTCGCAGGCCTTAATCCCGCAAGCGGCGGCACTGTCGAATTCGAAGGGCATGCAGTGGGACGCGAGGTTCCGGATGGCGTGGCCGTCGTGTTTCAGGAAGACGCGAGCTTTCCATGGCTCAACGTCTTTGACAACGCAGCCTTTGCGGCGCGTCGCGCAGGCGTGGCAGAGAACGAAGTAAAGGCGCGCGTCGATCATGCATTGTCTTTCATGGGTCTCAAGTCTTTCGCGCGTGTTTATCCCGCGCAACTCTCAGGCGGAATGCGGCAACGCGTTTGCATTGCGCGCGCCATGGTCGTGCGTCCGCGTCTCATGTTGCTCGACGAACCATTCGGCGCATTAGATCAGCAGACACGTCTCCTCATGGGCGATGAAATGCTCAAGCTTTGGCGCGATACGGGCGCGACCATCATGCTCATTACGCATTCGATCGACGAAGCGGTGCTGCTGTCCGATCGCATTGGTGTGATGTCGGCGTGTCCGGGACGCTTCATATCGACCATTGAAACCGGCTGGCCGCGTCTTCGCGACAGCAAGATCGCACTCGATGCGCGCTTCGGCGAACTGACCGCGCAAGTGTGGGGGCTGTTGCGCGAAGAGGCCATGAAAGCGCTAGGGAGCCAGTCATGAGCGTTGCCGCACGCTGGCGCGTGGGAATAGTCATCGGCTTCATTTTGTTGCTGGAGATAGCGACTCGTTTTGCATGGATCAATCCTGTCTCATTCATTCCGCCTTCGCGTATGGCGGTGAGCGCCTGGGACATTCTCGCGTCAGGGCAATACACCGTGGATATCGTGCAGACGCTTAGCAGCGCATTGCTGGCTGTCGCGCTTGCGGTGGTAGTGGGCTTTATCGGCGGCGTGTTGCTGTTCAGATTGCCGCGCGCAAGGCGTGTGCTGGACCCCTTGCTGCTTTCCTACTATGCGGTGCCCGTCTTCGTGCTGTATCCGATCTTGATCGTGATCTTCGGCTTGAACCGCTGGCCTCTGGTTGGCATCGGGTTTCTCTTTGCGGTCGTCGCCATGGCCGTAAATACTTTGAATGGTCTTGAACGTGTGCCTCGTGTGCTGTTGCGCACGGCGCGCGTATGCCGCTTAAATACGCTAGACGAGGTGCGCCTCATCACCTTGCCCGCGAGTCTTCCGTTCGTATTTACAGGCATCAAGCTCACCGTGGTCTACGCGTTCATCGCGGTGGTAGCGGGTGAATTCGTGTTGTCCGGGTCGGGCTTCGGTTATCAAATCGCATTCGCCTACAACGCGTTCGACAATTCGACGATGTACGGCCTCATGCTCCTGATGCTGATCTTCGTTGCCACGCTCAACGCCCTTTTACGCACAGCGGAAACGCGTCTCTATCGGCGCATCAGAAGGGAGGCCGCATGAGCACTGTCGTCGTCACGCATACGGCAAGGCCGCGACACACGCGGCGATGGATGGACGCGCTCGTGCTCGTCGTGGTGCTGGTCGGGCTTTGGCAAGGCGCAAGCGGGTGGCTTGGCCCCGATGTGCTGACCACGCCGCTGCATACCGTCCAACGTGCAATGCATATAGTCAGCGACCCGGATTTTCCGGAAAGCCTCTATGTCACATCGCTTGCCTTTGCTTCGGCGTTCGCCATCTCTGCCGTAGCAGGCGTTTTTCTCGGTCTGTTTCTTGGCGTGCGACGCTTGGCCGGTGAGGTGATGGAGCCGCTAATGATGGGCTTTTATTCCATTCCCAAGGTCACGCTTTATCCGGTCGTGCTGCTCGCTTGCGGTCTCGGGTTATGGGCCAAGATCGTATTCGGTGTGATACACGGGATCGTTCCGATTACGCTCTTCACCATGAATGCGGTAAAGAATATGCCGCCTATCTACGCACGCGCGGCCCGCACTTACCGCATGAACCCGATGGATTTCGCGCGTCATGTGTTGCTGCCCGCATGCGTGCCTGAAGTCGTAGCGGGACTGCGCATCGGCTTTTCGCTTACCTTGCTTGGCACGCTTATCGGCGAGATGTTCGCGTCGCAAAGCGGTATCGGCCGCATGTTGATGATCGCCATGAACCGCAACGAAACGAGCACGATCATGGCGCTTGCGCTCATGCTTTTCGTGTTCGCCACACTGGTAAATCTCATGTTCCTAAAATGGCAGCGTCATCTCACGCATAGCGATTGATCATGCATACGCTCTTCGACAAGTTGTGGGACAGTCATACCATTGCTCATCTCGCAGGTGGCGCCGATCTGCTGCACGTGGATCGTCATCTGATGCACGAGCTCACCGGCGTGGAAGCGGTCCGCGTGCTTGAAAAGCGCGGCCTTGGCGTGGATAGTCCCGCGCTTACCTTCGCCACCGTCGATCATGTGATTTCGACGGCCCCAGGACGCCGCGCAGGCGATGCCGACTGGAGCACCGAGATGGTCGAATCGATGCGCACGCAGATGACGCATCACGCGATTCCCATCTTCGACATAGGCCAGGCAGGCCTTCAGGGCATCGTGCATGTGATCGGACCGGAGCTCGGCCTTTCTTTGCCAGGAACGTCCATCGTTTGCGCGGATAGTCATACATGCACGCATGGTGCAATGGGCGCGCTTGCCTTCGGTATCGGTTCGACGGAGGTCGTGCATGTGCTTGCGACGCAAACCATTCGACAGAAGCGCCCAAAGACGATGCGTGTGCGCTTCAATGGCAAGCTGCGCGAAGGCGTGACCGCAAAGGACATGATTCTGTATCTCATCGGAAAGATCGGCGCGGCTGGCGGCACGGGCTATGCCGTCGAATACGCGGGCGATGCGGTCGAAGCATTGAGCATGGAAGGCCGCCTCACACTGTGCAATCTAAGCATCGAGCTGGGGTCCAAGTTTGGCCTCGTCGCGCCCGATAAAATTACGTTCGCTTATCTGCGCGACAAGCCTTATGCACCGCAAGGCGAGCAGTTCGACCAGGCTGTCGCCGACTGGAGGATGCTTGCAAGCGATTCGGAGGCACAGTTCGATCGCGAGATCGGTATCGATGCGTCGTCCATCGGCGTACAGGTCACGTGGGGCACGAGTCCCGAACACGTGATTGCGCTGGACGATGTCATACCCGACCCCGCATCGCTCGATGATGAATCGCGCCGTCATGCCGCCGAAAATGCGATCGACTACATGGGCGTGCGTGCCGGACAGCATCTGGATGAACTAAGCGTGGACCGCGTATTCATAGGCTCGTGTACGAATAGCCGCATCGAAGACTTGCGTGCGGCAGCACATGTGGTCCATGGTCAGCATGTCGCCAGCAACGTGAAGGCTTGGGTCGTGCCGGGATCGCTCACGGTGGCGCGTCAAGCCGAGCAGGAAGGGCTCGATGCGATCTTCCGTGCCGCTGGCTTCGAATGGCGCGAGCCGGGCTGTTCGATGTGCGTGGGCGCAAATGGCGACGTGGTTGGGCGTGGCGAACGTTGCGTATCGACCTCGAATCGCAATTTCATTGGCAGGCAAGGTCCCGGTGCGCGTACGCATCTGGCTAGCCCTGCAGTTGCCGCAGCTAGCGCCATTGCGGGGCATATCGCCGCGCCACGTGTGCGTCAAACGGAAGGGGCGTCGCAATGAAAGCGGTGACGATCATCTCCGGAGCAGCGGCTCCGCTCATGCGAGATAACGTCGATACGGATCTCATCATCCGCATCGAAAGAATTTCGCAACTCGTGCGCGGACAGTTGGGACCCTATCTGCTCGAGACTTTGCGTTATCGCGGCGACGGTCCGCAAAGTGGTGAACGTGAGGACTTCGTTCTCAATCAGCCCGCATTCAGAAGTGCATGCACAGTCCTCGGTGGTAGCAACTTCGGTTGTGGCAGCTCGCGCGAAATGGCGGTGTGGGCGCTGGAGGAAGCGGGTATTCGATGCGTCATCGCTTCATCGTTCGGCGACATCTTCTATAACAACTGTCTTCAGAACGGACTGCTTCCTGTGCGACTCGACGCTGCCGAGATCGAGCGCATAGCGGTTGCTGCTAGCGATGGAACGCCCATCGAGGTCGATCTCGGTGTGCTCGAAATTCGCGCCCATGGGTTGGAAACGATTCACTTCGAATTCGATCCGGCACAGCAGCGAGGGCTTCTGGAAGGACTCGACGAGATCGATCAGACGCGCCTTCTTAAAGACGATATTGCGCGCTTTCTTTTGAGGGATCGAAAAGCGCGCAGTTGGGCTTACTTCGCTTGACACATCGACATCATTCAACTTGCCGGAGAATCATCTTGACCCGTTCAGCCCGTTTTCGCGAATTATTTAAAGAGGGCCCATTCGTCTGCATGGGCGCGCACGATGCGTTGACCGCGATGCTGGCGGAACAGGCCGGCGCCAAGTCGCTATACGTTAGCGGTTTCGTTGCATCCGGCGTGATTGCAGGGCAGGCGGATATCGGCGTACTCTCGCAGACGGAAATGTTCGAGCATATCCGCCGCATTTGCCGCGTGACGACAGTGCCCATATTCGCGGATGCCGATACGGGCTACGGCGGCATCCTAGACGTGCAGCGCACGATCCGTCTATGGGAAGAAGCGGGCGCATCGGTGCTGCATCTCGAAGATCAAGCATTGCCCAAGAAATGTGGACACTATGCGGGCAAGCAGCTCGTATCGAAGGACGAGATGGTGCTCAAGTTGCGCGCAATGATCGAGGCGCGCACCGATCCGGACTTCTTCATCGTGGCCCGTACGGATGCGATTGCAGTAACCGGAATCGACGATGCGATCGCGCGGCTCGAAGCCTACGCCGAAGCAGGCGCGGATGGCCTCTATGCCGATGCGCCCGAAAGCCTCGAACACATGCGCGAGCTCACGCGTCGTCTCAAGCCGTTAGGCAAGCCGATTCTTTTCAATCAGGCGCGAACGGGAAAGAGTCCGTTCGTCTCGATGAAAGAGGCCTACGAAATAGGCTTCGATTACACCCTCGCCCCAATCGAGTCGATGCTTGCCATGCATAAAGCTGTCAAGGAAGTCATGATCGACTTCATGCGCGAAGGCACGACAGATGCCATTGCAGACCGGCTCACGACCTTCGAGGAATACAACCGCTTTGTCGGGCTCGACAAAGCGATGGAAGTCGAGAAGCACTTTGCGACCTCGTAAAGATTAAAGACATCGCTAGTTGAGCAGCGCCCACAAGGCGAGGGTCAGCACGAGTCCGACGACCGACACGATGGTCTGCAAGACCGACCAAACGGCTACGGTGCGCTTGAGCGTTAAGCCGAAATATTCGCGCACCATCCAGAAGCCCGCGTCGTTGACGTGACAGAAGAACACGGAGCCGGCGCCGATGGCAAGCGCCATCAACGAGTTGTGCGTGGCAGACAAGCCGCTAACCACGGGCGCCACGATACCGGCTGTCGTCGTCGTGGCGACTGTTGCCGATCCGGTGGCTTGCCTTAGCGCCACTGCGATCAGCCACGCAAGCAAGACCAGCGGCAGATGCGCGCCCACGGCGATCTTGCCGATCGTCGTGCTGATACCCGCGGCGACGAGTGTCTGCTTGAGTCCACCGCCTGCGCCGATGGTGAGCAGAAGCGCCGCGATTGGCGGCAGGCTATTGCGCAAGATGCCGCCTACGCGATCGCGCGCCATGCCGCGCGACCAACCGAGCATCACGATGGCGAAGAGTACCGTTAGAGCAAGCGCAATCAACGGTTCGCCTACGAAGTCGAGCGTGTCGTAAAGCAGCGTGTCCTTGGTAAGCGCGAGCTTGGCGATCGTGCGGCCGAGCATCATCACGACGGGTAGGAGTATCGTGATAAGCGAGATTGCGAAGCCCGGTGTCGCTGCGCCATCCGCATGCTCGGTAAAGAGTTTGCCCATCTCTTCTGGCTCTTCGACATGCATGCGCTTCGAAAGCCAAATGCCGTAGAGCGGACCCGCCAGAATCACGGCCGGCAGCGCAACGATCAAACCGAGCCCGAGGGTCAGTCCCAGATCTGCATGCAATGCGCTCACGGCAATGAGCGGCCCTGGATGCGGCGGTAATAATGCATGCAAAGTCGTCATGCCGGCGAGCGCGGGGATCGCGATGCGCAGGATCGGCTGCTTGGAGCGCCGTGCCATCACGAAGATGATCGGCACCATCATTACAAGGCCCACTTCGAAGAAGAGCGGCAGGCCCACGATGATCGCGACGAGCGCCATCATCCACGGCAGACTGCGGGGCGTGGAAAGATCGAGCAGGGTCGTCACCAACCGATCCGCTGCCCCCGACTCGGCCATCAGCGCACCGAGCATGGCGCCGAGCGCGATGATGATGCCGACATCGCCGAGCAACGCCCCCGCACCCTTGCTAAAGGCCTGCGCAATGGCTTCCAACGGTTGATGCGCAGCGAAACCGGCAACGAATGTACCCACTAGGATAGACAGGAACGGCGCGAGCTTGAGAACGCCGATTGAGAGGATGATGACCGCAAGGCCGAGCGCGCAGGCGATCAGAAGCTGAGTATCGTGGGCTGACCACGAAGCAAGAGTTGTCGTTGGGTTCACAGTGACTTTGTGCTGGCGCGCGGCGGCGGCATGCCGGAGCGCTTACGGTTTGCTTTCGTCCGCTCTTGAGCAGACGCGAGGCCTCGTCGTAATAGCATTTTTTTTCGCGATGGTCAAAATATGGCGTCGTCACGTTTTGCATTCGGTGTCTTGCATGATGCATGCAATCGACAGAATGCAGTTTCATTCAACGCGCTTTGGCCATACTGCGAACAGTCTTACGCGGTAGAACCAAGCGCAGGGAGCTGTGGCCTTGCTAGACTAGCTTTGAGAACTAAAGCCAACGGAGAAGTCTCGTGACCCAGCCCTTAGTAAAGGCTTTCGTATTCGACGTTTTCGGTACCGTGGTGGACTGGCGCGGCGGCATAGCGCGGGAAGCTGCGTCGTTTCTAAACGCTCTCGGTCAAGCGAACGCATCGCCGGAAGCGTTTGCCGATGCATGGCGCAGTCGCTATGCACCCGCAATGCAGAAAGTCCGCAGTGGCGAAAGACCGTTCGTAAGGCTGGATGTCTTGCATCGAGAAAATCTGGACGACGTGTTGCCCGAATTCGGCATCGACAAAGATGCCGTTCCAACGCATGTGCTCGATGAGTTGAATCTCGCGTGGCATCGTCTGGACCCTTGGCCCGATTCCGTAAAAGGACTTGCGCGCCTCAAGACGCGCTACATCATTGCGCCGTTATCGAACGGCAATATCAAGTTAATGGTGGACATGGCGAAACACGGTGGTCTGCCATGGGATGCGATTCTCGGCGCGGAAACAGCGCAGGCTTATAAGCCAACGCCGCAGGCTTATCTGCGTGCGGTCGATGCGCTCATGCTCAAGCCTGAAGAGGTGTGCATGGCGGCGGCCCATAATAGCGATCTCGTCGCGGCAAGAGCGTGCGGCCTGAAGACTGCGTTTATCGCTCGGCCTTATGAGCACGGTGCGGGACAAACCACAGACCTCAAAGCAGAAAGCGATTGGGACTTCATCGTGAACGACTTGAACGAACTGGCTGATGCAGCCGGCGCTTGAATGGCGACTCAAGGCGATGACGAGGGGACGTCATCGCCTTTCGAACAAAGCGCAGGACGTTATTCAACGCCTTCGACAATGCGGAAATCACGCTCCACTGAATCGCCTAACGTAACGAGCGCGTCCTGATAGGTCTTGCTGTCGTAAGCGGCTTTAGCAGCATCGAGTGAGTCGAACTCGATGATTACCGTGCGTTCCTTAACGCCATCGCCCTGAATGAACGACGCCACGCCGCGCGCGAGAGGGCGTCCGCCGCCTTCCTTGATCGCAACCGTCGCCTGCTTCGCGTACTCCGCGGCCTGATCAGCGTTGATGATCTTGCGGTATGCGCTGACCCAATATCCCTTTGCCATCTCTATCTCCGTTTTGTTACCTGAGTGATTGAGCGCCGGACTTCGTCACGTGCGACTCGTCCGGTTCGAAGGCAGCATAGCAAACTCTCGCTTGAGGCATGCGAGCGCTAAGAGCAGCCTTTAATCGGCTGCGTATTTGCGGTCCAGCTCGTCGTACAGCGGCTTGTTCACGAGCCGCTGACGTTCCGAAAAAGGTGCAACTATGCCTGGATCTTCATCGAGACGGCCTTGTGTCTTTAGTGCCGACAACGCCGTCTGCATACCACGCACGGCGCCTTGCAACGCGGCGTTGGCATAAAGGACGAGGCTAAAGCCAAGGCGCTCGAGGTCCTCTCGCGCTGTTACCGGCGTCTTTCCGCCGATGACGAGATTGATGAGTTGCGGCGCTTCGACGAGTTCGGTTAGCGAGGCAATTTGCTCTGGCGTCTCGATGGCCTCGATGAAAAGAATGTCGGCCCCGGCTTCGACAAATGCGCGCGCCCGCTCTATGGCGCGGTCGAAGCCTTCCACCGCGCAGGCATCCGTGCGTGCAATGATCTGGAAATTCGCGTCCTCGCGTGCGTCGACCGCGGCGTGGATCTTGCCGACCATTTCGCTGGTCGAGACCACGTTCTTACCCGCGAAATGGCCGCATTTCTTAGGCATCACCTGATCTTCGAGTTGAATGGCGTCCGCGCCAGCGCGCTCGAGCGTGCGTACGGTGTGGCGCACATTGAGTGCATTGCCGAAGCCGGTATCCGCATCGACGATGAGCGGAACATCGACGGCATCGCGAATACGAGAGGTATGTTCCGCGACTTCCGCGAGGCTGATGAAACCAAGATCGGGCAGTCCTAGCGACATATTCGTAACGCCTGCGCCGGTTATATAAATTGCTTCGAAGCCGAGGTCGACGGCCACGCGTGCGCTCATCGCGTTGAAAGCGCCCGGTAACAGCAGTGCGCGGCGCGCGTTGACCAATTCGCGAAAGGCGGCGCGGCGGCGAGAGGATGACGTGGTCATGGCTTGATTCCGTAAGTAAGAGATTTTTGCGTTTCGTTCATGTTAAAGCGTGCAGCGGTTTGGCGCTTGGCGTCAAGCGCGTCGTCGCTTAACCGGGGACACGCGCATCGGGAATGGCGCGGCCTAGGCGCTGCGCATTCTTATAAACTGCCTGCATGAATAGAACCGCGTTGCGCGATGGCGGCGCAAAGCGCGAATAAACGAAGCTTGCCGTCAAATGTATGTGTTCGCGTAGCGGGCGTATGGTGAGAGCTGTGCCTGCCGTGGCGAAATCATCGACGATGGTCACGCCGAGCCCGCCTTCGACGAGCGCCAGTGCCTGATCGGCGCGCATCACGTCGATTGTCGACTTGAGTTCGACGCCCGCTTGCTGGCACGTCTGTGCGATCACGGTTCCAAACGGAATGTCTCGCTTGAACAGCACCACGGGTTCGCTTACCAGATCGGCAAGCGACACGACCGATGCCGCTTCAAGTCTGTGCCCCCTTGGCAAGGCGCAAACCATGCTGCCGTACATGAACGAAACGTTTTCCAGATGTTCGTGCGTGACCGGCATTGCGGCAACGGCGACCTCTGCTTCCTTGCTCAAGATTTCCATCGGCATGTCCGCCATTAGTGTGGTCTGCCAGCCTACGGTCAGTGCAGGCAGCTTGGCCTTGATATCGACGAGCGCGGGAGCCACGACGCTCATTGCGAGCGATGCACTGCAAGTGACGCGCAACAGGCTCGACGGCCCTAGCGAAAGCGCGCGCGCGAATTCATCCACGCGCACGGCAGCCTGATAAACCTGCTCGATTTCCCTGAATAACGCATGTGCCTCGGCCGTGGGAATGAGGCGGCTCTTGGAGCGCTCGAATAGGCGCAGGTCCAGTGTCGTCTCGATGTGAGACACGAGCTTGCTCACTGCAGGCTGCGATACGTAGAGCAACTTGGCTGCCGCGTTGATGGAGCCTGTGAGCATGACCGCGCGAAAGACTTCCATATGGCGGAGTTTGAAGCGCATCGGTTCGCCGTACAGCTTAACTAAAAGTTATAGCTTAAAGGAAATTCAGCATACGACAAAGCCAGCGTTTGTCCTTAGTATCGGTTCGAGTGATTTCTATCGCAAAGGGACCATGAACAAACTGGATTTGCAGGACCGTGTATGTGTCATCACCGGCGGCTCTGGTGGTATCGGATATGCGATTGCTGAGCGCTTCGTTGCGTCGGGTGCGAAGGTCGTGCTTTGGGATATCGACAGCGAGGCTGCCTTTTCCAAGGCCGAGCAGGCTCACGCGGCGTTCGCTTCTCATGTAGATGTGACGAATGCCGCCAGTGTAGCCAACGCGGCGCAGGAAGCCCACAAGCGCTTCGGATCGATCGATGTGTTGATCAACGCTGCGGGTATCAATGGAGATATCGGTCCAGTAGAGACATATTCGATCGACGCATGGCGGCGCGTACTCGACATCAATCTCACGGGCGTTTTTATTTGTTGCCGCGAAGTGCTTCCTTACCTGCGTCGCGCGCGGCATGGACGTATCGTGAGCCTGTCGTCGGTCGGGGGCAAGGAGGGCAACCCGAACCAGGGTGCTTATGGCGCGTCGAAGGCAGGCGTGATCGCATTGACGAAGTCGCTTGGCAAGGAGCTCGCGGATACCGAGATTCGCGTCAACTGCGTGACGCCCGCGGCAATCGAATCCGACATGCTGCGCGGCATGACCGAGAATGCACGCAACTTCGTGCTTGCCAAGATTCCGCTAGGACGCGCAGGTCGTCCAGACGAAGTTGCGTCGATGGTGACATGGCTCGCCACGGAGGAATGCTCGTTTTCCACCGGCGCGGCGTTCGATTTGACGGGTGGAAGGGCAACGTATTGATGAAACCTCTATCGCTCGCTCATCTCACGGTACTGGACGTAGGCCCGCCAGATCTTATCGAATTGGCGGCGAGCGCTGGCTTTCGAGCGATCAGCATTCGTCTTTGCTCACCCGTGCACGGCGGTATCGAGTATCCATTGCTTGCGAGGTCGCCTGAATTGCGTTCGACCAAGCGCTTGCTGCATGAGCTCGACGTGAAGGTGACCGATATCGAAGTGATTACTCTTGCGGCCAACACTTCCGTTGGTGACTATGAAGGCACATTCGAGGCAGGCGCGGAACTTGGAGCACACCGTGCATGCGTGAATATCGACGATACCGACCGCGCACGCGTCATCGATCGCTTCAGCGCATTATGCGATCTCGCGGCGCCATTCGGTTTGTCGCTCGATGTCGAGTTCATGCTATGGCGTCCTGTCGCGCGTCTAGCCGATGCTGTGAATATCGTGCTGTCCTCTGGCAAGCCCAATGCGTTTGTTCTGATCGACGCGCTTCATCTCATTCGTTCAGGCGGAACGGTGGAAGAGGTTGCGGCGCTTGATCCGCAGATCATCGGCAGCGTTCAGCTTTGTGATGCGCCAATGGCGTCTCCCGCTGACATCGTTGCAGAGGCACGTGGAGATCGGTTGTTGCCCGGGGAAGGGGAGTTGCCCTTACGCGCGCTGCTTGCCGTGTTGCCCGATAACCTTCCGCTAGCAGTCGAAGTGCCGCTTAAGCGCGAAACCAATCCGCTTAAACGCGCGATACTCGTACAACATGCTAGTCAAAGCCTTCTTGAGACGAGCGCTCGCGTAACACGATAGAAGCTTCGACTTCCATAAAAAAACACGGAGACAATATGACGACAGAAACGATTGGTCGAACCTCGGAGACGACATCATCGAGCGTGCCAGGCGGCAAGCATGCCAGAAAGGCCGCAATCGCGGCGTGGATCGGCAGCGCGCTCGAATACTACGACTTCTTTATCTACGGCACTGTCGCCGCGCTCGTCTTTCCAAAGATATTCTTCCCGCCCGGCGACATGACCGCCGCGACGCTTGCATCGATGGCGACCTTTGGCGTGGCTTATGCCGCACGTCCTTTAGGCTCGTTCCTCATGGGCCACTACGGTGACAGGCTCGGCAGAAAGGTCGTGATGGTCGGCACCTTGCTCTTGATGGGGCTCTCGACGTTCTTAGTGGGATGCTTGCCGACTTATCAGACCGCGGGACTGCTCTCACCTGCGCTACTCGTGTTGATGCGAATCTTGCAGGGCATCTCCGCAGCAGGGGAACAAGCCGGAGCGAATTCAATGTCGTTCGAGCACGCGCCAGCGCATCGTCGGGGTTATTACACGAGTTGGACTTTAAGCGGGACGCAGGGCGGTCAGGTGCTTGCGCCCGCTGTAGTCTTGCCGCTTGCGGCTTTGTTACCCGAAGATCAATTGCTGTCGTGGGGCTGGCGCTTGCCTTTCTGGTTGAGTGTGGCGGTGGTGATCGTCGGCTTTATCGTGCGTAGCCGACTCGAAGAGACGCCCGCCTTCGAAAGCGAAGCCTCGCATGGCGAGGTGCCGAATATGCCGCTCAAGACGCTGCTTACGGGTTATCGCAAGGAATTGCTACAGGTTTTCTTTGCCGCGCTCATTGCGTCTATAGGCACGACGTTCGCCGTGTTTGCGCTTTCGTTTTCGCGCGCACAGGCGCAACCCATCAGCACTTCGGTCATGCTGTGGACGGCTATCGTCGCTAACTTCATCGCGGTCTTCACCATTCCGTTATGGGCCACGCTATCCGACCGTATCGGCCGACGACCTGTATTTATCGCGGGAAACTTGCTGTGCGCAGTTAGCGTCGTGATCTTTTTGTGGTCAATCACGACGGGGAGCAATGCGCTCGTTTTTGCAGCGGGAGTAGTGCTCGGCGGCTTCGCTTATAGCATCACGAATGCAGTGTGGCCGGCGACATACGCGGAACGCTTTCCGACGCAAGTCCGCCTTTCCGGCATGGCGATCGGCACGCAGTTTGGCTTCGCCGTGGCCGGGTTTGCGCCGCTAGTGGAATCCGCGCTCATAGGTAAATACGGTACGGCGTCGTGGGTCATGCCGGCTGCATTCGCGGTGCTGGTGTGTCTGTTGTCCGCAGTGTCCATCTTTTCTATGCGGGAGACTTATGACGTTCCGCTCGAGCAGCTCGGCAAACGTAATTCGATCCTCTAGCGCTGACGCCAACGCGGCCCTCGCGGCATGAAGCATAATGGCTCCGAACTCGACAGGAGCCATGCATGACCGAAACGTTGAAGGATCTGCCGTTGCCCGATGGCATCCGCTCACGTCTGATCGACAACGGCAATGGCCTCTCCATGCACGTGCTGGAAGCAGGTTTCGAAACGCCGGGCAGACCATGCATCGTGCTCTTGCATGGCTTTCCCGAGCTTGCTTTTAGCTGGCGCAAGGTGATGCCGGCGCTTGCCAATGGCGGCTATCATGTCGTCGCGCCCGATCAGCGCGGCTACGGGCGTACCACGGGCGCGGCTGCTATATTCGATACGGATCTCGACGACTTCAATTTTCCAAATCTCGTGCGGGACGTGCTTGGGCTTATAAGTGCCTTGGGCTATCACAGCGTGGCAGCGGTCATCGGCCATGATTTCGGTTCGCCTGTAGCAGCTTGGTGCGCGTTGATCAGGCCGGATGTCTTCAGGTCGGTGGTCATGCTTAGCGCGCCGTTTGCGGGGCCGCCGACATTTCCATTTGGCACCGCATCGGAACATGCGCTGCACGAGGCGGGCGATACAGCATTGACCGAGATGGCCACTGTCTTGGCGGCGCTAGACGCGCTCGACCCGCCCCGTAAGCACTATCAATGGTATTACTCGGGTGCCGATGCGAATGAAGACATGTGGCACGCGCCGCAAGGCATGGCCGCATTTCTGCGCGCTTATTTTCACGTGAAGAGTGCGGACTGGCCGGAAAATCATCCTCATCCTTTAGCGGCGTTGAGCGCGGAAGAACTCGCTACGTTGCCGACTTACTATGTGATGGAGAAAGATAAGAGCATGCATGAGACGGTCGCACCGCATATGCCTTCGGAGGAGCAGATCGCATCATGCGCATGGATGCCGGAACGCGATCTCGACGTCTATGCGGGGGAATATTCGCGCACCGGTTTTCAAGGCGGGCTTAACTGGTATCGCTGCGCGACTAGCGACGCTCACACGGCCGCGCTTAAGACATGGTCAGGCAGCACGATAGACGTGCCTGCATGTTTCATTGCTGGAAGTAGCGACTGGGGCGTGTATCAGCGGCCTGGCCAATACGAAGCGATGCGCATGCGCGCATGCAGCAATTTCCGCGCGGTGCATATGATTGAAGGTGCCGGGCATTGGGTGCAGCAAGAACAGCCGGTCACGGTGGCTAACCGAATTCTGCGATTTCTCAGGCAGGACGCGTTCGGCTTTTAGACTGCCGCACGCGTCCTCTTTCCCTGATGCTTCTAATACTCAACCGGCGGTGCGCTTACCCTTGATAAGACGCGCTACGCGTTCGGCGCCGAGCCGCCATTCATAAGGATTCGTGTAGTCGAACTCGCGCACCTTGCGGGACAAATATGGCCAAAAGCTGTCTCGCGTCCTGGAGTCGTTCACACGCGCCTGCCGTGAGAGACGGCGATTGTCGTTCCAGGGAAAGCTGCGGACTTCTTTCGATGCCCGTCGTGGCAAGCCAAACACCATCGAATACGCATAGCGCGGTGCATCCGAGTGATTCGGACCCGCGAAATGCAGCGTACGTCCCGCATGAATGGTGCAGTCGCCGAGTTCGAGCGGACAAACGACCGCCTCGCCAGCATTGAAGCCCGTGACGCATTCAAGGCCATGCGTGCTCGGATCGCCGCCAATGGGGCCATGCGGAAGCACGGGTCCAATATGCGAGCCGGCGATGAACTGCATGCACCCGTTGGTCAGCGACACCGGCTGCAAGGGGAACCAGAAATTCACCTCTCGATGTTCGATGCGCGGGTCGGTGAATGCTTCATCCTGATGCCAGGGTGTCACGGCCTCGGTATGAGCGGGCTTATGAAAAAAGCTGTCGCTCACGAAGCGTGCCTTGGGGCCGAGCAGTTGCATGGCGACACGTTGCACGCGCCGATTCAACTCGCTCTCCATGAGGCTTCGCTCGAAATGCGACGGACCATGCAATTGCGCGAGCTTAGGCTTGTCCGGACCCTCACCTTCCGGATAAAAGTCGAACAGCATGCCTTGCTTGAATCCCGCCTTTTCGCGCAGCAGGCGGTCGCCAATTGTACGCAAGGTCTTAATCTCCGCATGCTCCGCAACTTTCTCAAGACGGAGAAATCCGTCCTTCCAAAAGCCCTCGCATTGCGCTTGGGATAACGATGTCATCTCCCTTGTCGCCCCGCTCAAAGAAAGAAATGCATATCACTGGAATAAAGCTTCAACAGTGAAACAGCACACAAAACAGCGTTCTGTACGGTCTCGCACAAAGCGCCCCCATGGCCCTCGACGTCTGGCTGAACTTGCCGACTTTGATTTTTTTGAAGTCTTTAGCACGCAGCACACGGTTGAACTTTACGCGAAAGATGCTTTCACCTTTGTTCGCTGCCGCTTACTGAGAGAACAACAAGCGATACCAAATTGACGCTAATCTTGAAGAAATCGCTAGCAATCGCGCCGAGGTCCATCAAATGTGCTAGCCGCCAACCTTAGTCTACGTGGTGGAGCATACATCATGCTTTCATTCGTTGGCGCGTTACAGTCGCTTGCAACGCACCCATCTGGCGGATTCGAGCGGCATTGGCGGACAAAGCCTGGCTGAGAGCGGCAATCAGCCAGCAACATTTCCCGCTTAAACGTTTTACTGTTAAGCGGTTGCAACGATTTAATTGCCATGTCATCTCGATCATTTTTTTTAATATTGTTGCGAATCGCAGACATGCCGCTAAGACATATTCAACTCGAACAGTTTTCCTTCAACAACGACGCCGGCCACATTTACGCAAAGGTGTTTCGGCATGTATCGAATTGCGCGCGCTGGAGAAATCAGGGAACTCGTTGAAGTCATCTATGTCCACGCACCTCGCGGCTGTGAAGGCCGCTATGCATGCAAGGAGGATATCGATGCAGCAAGGACGCGTTGCCGCACTCGACGCTGGTCGTGCGCTCGCGATTGTCGGGGTTGTCGCAGTACATCTATCGTTTCAGTTCCCCAATCTGCCGGGAGCGGTGACGCTGCTGACGCACATGGGGCAGTACGGCGTGCAGTTGTTCTTCGTCATCAGCGCAATCACGATCTTCATGACCCTCGAGATGGACCATGCGCGATGTGTCGACGCGCGCCACGTCGCGCTACGCTTCTACATCAAGCGTTTTTTTCGCATCGCTCCGCTTTACTATGCGGCCATCGTCATCTACGGCCTTATCAGTTACGGGGCGACGCGCTCCGGTTACGAACACGCTTGGGTGCTCGGCGTGCATGGCCCGGTCGATATCCTCCTCAACATGCTTTTCCTGCATGCGCTCTCGCCAACGGCCATCAATAACGTGGTCCCGGGAGGATGGTCTATTGGCGTCGAAATGCTCTTCTACTTGATTGCACCGCTATTGTTTTTCCTGGCGATGAATCGCAAGCGTCTGCTCCTCGCCACCGTAATACTGCTGGCGCTTTCCTTTGCCATTACATCGATGAGCGAATGCCACGGCGTGCTCGATTGCGATGTGACGAACAACTCGTACAGTTACTTCTGGCCGCCCGTGCAGGGACCGTGCTTCATCGTTGGCATGTGGGCGTGGTATGCCTTTCGGTCGCACTTGACGGGCAACGAAAGAGTGACGCGACTTAAGTCGTACCTCTACGCTTCGCTGGCGCTTGGCTTTGCCATCGTGACCGCGATGCTCGGCGTATGGCTCGCTAAAGCTCATGCCCTCGCACCGTTATTCGCGGCATGTAGCGCCGTAGCTTTCCTGCTGTTCGTTTGCACGCGCCGCGCGCACAAAGCAAGTACGCCGCCTATCATGCGCAAGACACAAAGCCCGTCGATGATCCGCCGCTGTGCCGCCGCGTTAGGCCGTGAGAGCTACGGAATTTATCTTTGGCATTTCATTTGTGTCTACGTGACCTTCCATTTCTTTGAGGGAAGGTTCAAGGAGACAAGCAACGAGACAGCCTTGGCGCTATACGGCGCCACGCTGACGGCGGTGCTGGCGGCGTCGTATGCGTTATCGAGATTATCGGATCGAGCGATTCAGGGCCGCGCGACGCGACTCTCGCAGCACTTACTGGCAGCGCTCGACCGACACTTTAATTAGTCTTCGCCTCGTGCGTCTTAAGCGCTCGATGCCTCAAGCGTGCGATCTGCTTTAGCGCGCAGACCATAAGCCGTCAACATACGATAAAGCGTGACTCGCGAAATGCCCAACTCATTGGCCGCTTCACCCAAGCGGCCGCGATGACGCAAGAGTGCGACTTCAATGGCTTGCCGCTCTGCGGCTTCGCGTGCTTGCGCAAGCGTCGTCGGCGCAGCTTCGGCGTATTCGCCGAGTTCGAGATCGCTAGCGAGAATCTGACGTCCTTCCGCCATGACAATGGCGCGACGCACGCGATTAATCAATTCACGCACATTGCCCGGCCAGCCGTAATTGTGAAGCGCCGCGATGGCGCACGGCGAGAAGCCACGCAAGCGTCGGCTCGCATCTTTTCTATAGCGATCGAGCATATGATTGGCGAGCAGTTCGATATCCTTGCCGCGTACGCGCAAAGGGGGCTCGTCGATCTGCAAGACGCACAAACGGTGGTATAAGTCCGCGCGAAAACGGCCTTCGATCATCGCGGTTTGCATATCGACGTGCGTGGCCGAAATGATGCGCACATCCACGTCCGTCGAGGTCTGGCCGCCAAGACGTTCGATTTTGCGTTCTTGAAGAAAGCGCAAGAGACTCGCTTGACTCTCGAGCGGCAGATCGCCGATTTCATCGAGAAAGAGCGTACCGCCATCCGCGGCCTCCACACGGCCGATCTTGCGTTGATTTGCGCCCGTAAATGCGCCGCGCTCGTAGCCGAACAATTCGGATTGAAGCAGATGCGGTGGAATGGCGCCGCAGTTGATTGCGACGAATGGTTGATCGCGACGTACCGAGCGTTCATGAATTGCAACCGCCGTTAATTCCTTGCCGGTGCCTGATTCGCCGGAAATGAACACTGGTGCATCCGTCATGGCGACTTTACGGATTGATCGATAAAGCGCCTGCATGGCGTCACATGAACCGACCATGCTGCCTTCCTTGCCATCGTCCTTACGCGATTCGTTGCCAGTCGCGCTGCTTGCCGTATCGTGCAAGGCGACCATGCCATACGCATGACCGACTGCATCGACTATGCGATCCGCCGATGAAGGCACGGTCACGTAATCGAAGCAGAAGTCGCGGATAAGCCGACAAATCTCGGGATTCTCGACATGCTCGGCGTCGACCGTTGCAACCCAGCCAATCTGGCAGAGTGCAAGCAATTCGGCGACAACGGCCGTATCTTTTGCGAGCCCGCGTTTAGTCAGGTCGACAATGCCGGCGGCAGCGCGCTTGCCATGACGGGCGGCTTTAGGTGGCTTGACGGGATCGATTTGCTCAATCGTCCAGCCGCGAGCATGCAAGCGCTCGGAAAGTTCTTCCGATACGGTGCGCCCGGCATAATAAAGCGTCCTGTTTTCCCCGTGCATGGCTTTTCTCATCTTATTTGTATATGCCGCTAGTATGCGCTTTATTCCTAAGAGCTTAAACGCCCCGCAAACGATAACGCGTTTTTGAATGTTTGCATTGATCTGTACAAATCGATTAAAAACGAAAGAGAAAAATTTGCGGATGCGGTTTGCGATCTGTGTCTGTACGCTTGCGCACTGCCAATCGGCCCTGTCGGAGCAAGGGCAAACGTTGAAAACGCGCCGTACATTTTACTTGCTGGTCTCAGGAACCGCATCGGGTGAACGAATTTTTAGCGCTGGTTTGAGCCTTAGCGGAAATATCGGATAATTTGTATTCTCAAATGAACTCGTCTGCCAGACACCAGAATTTTTGAAGGCAAGGCGTAACGTCGTGGAGTGTGCCCGCCCGATGAATACCAGTCAGAAAATGGATCAGCTCAGCACCCTTGCATCCTCTCGCCAGCCGCGTTTGCTGTTCGTCGAGGACGATCCGGCCATGATTCGCATCGTGGGCGAAATGCTTGCGGAATTTCCTGATCAGCGCTTTGCCATGACAGGCGAAGCGGCCTTGACGCTCGCTCGCCAATCGATCCCCGACCTGATTTTGCTCGACGCGAATCTGCCAAACATGACGGGCTTCGACGTTTGCGAGGTTCTTAAGCGCGACCCTAAGCTTGCACACGTGCCCGTCATCTTCGTGACGAGTCATGACGCGCCCGCGTTAGAGGTCGACGCTTTTCGCATGGGCGCGGCCGACTACGTTATCAAGCCGCTGGTTGCTGCACGACTGCAGGCACGTGTGCGTGCTCAACTGCGCTTGCGCCGCCGAGTCACGGAAGCACGGACGCAAGCTGTGAACGCAGACACAACGCCGCAGGTTCAACGCAAGGCAGCGAGCATCTATGTCGTGGGCATTCTTGCGGACGATACAGCCGATGCGCATCGCGACGCGCTCGAAGCGATCGGCGCGCTGGACATCGTGGCCGATTGCAAAGCCGCGCTGGCTCTTGCAAGCCGCCATGCGCCCGCCGCGATCGTGCTCGATTCACGTTGCTGCGAAAATGGTATCGACGAAACTTTGAGCCAATTGGAAGCCTCGCATCCGCATGTGCCGATAGTCGTACTCGTCGAAGCATGCGATGTCGCAATCGAGCAGCGCACGCTGGATAGCGGTGCGGCGGATGTCATCGCCAAGCCGGCAAAGCCCGCAGTATTGCAGGCTCGCGTGCTCAACGCATTGACGGCGGCGCGCAAAGTCGAAGAGGAAATCAATGCGCTTCGTGAATCGCCGGGCGGCGCGAGCGTGCATTCGTTTCCAGCGGCTTCGCGCGAAGGCCGTGATGCGTGAGCGCTGCGATTTATTTTAAAGGTGCAAGAGCGAAGCGCGCACGTCCGGCGCGCTTTGCTTCGTAAAGAGCGTCGTCTGCGGCCTTGATGAGCACAGCGGAGGTCAGCAGTTCGCGCGATGGCAAAACCGCGGCCACACCCGCCGACAAGGTCACATGCTCATCGACGTCCGAAAGGCGATGCGCAATGGCCAACGCACGCACGGCGTCCAGCATGTTCTGCGCGACCAGTTTGGCACCATCGACATTCGTATTCGGCAAGAGGCACGCGAACTCTTCGCCGCCATAGCGCGCAAGCTTGTCATAGGGCCTGCGCAGACTCTTCCCCAAAGTCTTGGCAATCGTCTTTAAACAAGCATCGCCGGCCTGATGGCCATAGTGATCGTTGAAGCGCTTGAAGTAATCCACATCCAACAGGATCAACGAAAGCGGCGAATTCTCACGTGCGCAATGCCGCCAGTCCGCAAGCAAGTCTTCATCGAACTTGCGTCGATTAGCGACACCGGTAAGACCGTCCAGCAGGGCGCTTGCGCGCAAGCGGTCGCCTTGCAGCTTGAGCGTCAGATGCGTGCGCACGCGTGCTCGCGTGATGACAGGATTGATCGGCTTAGTGATGAAATCAACGGCGCCGAGTTCGAGCGCTTTGACTTCGTCGTCTTCGTGATCCTGCGAGGTGATGAAGATGATGGGTGTATCGCGCGTCAACGGATCGGACTTGAGGCGGCGGCATACTTCGTGTCCGTCGAGATCGTCCATCACGACATCGAGCAGAATCAAATCGGGCAGTTCGTTTTGCGCGACTTGAATAGCTTGCGCGCCGCTCGTCGCCATGAAGATGTCGCACGTGTCGCGAAAGAGTTCATACAGCACGCGAATATTGACGGGCTGATCGTCCGCGATCACGAGCTTGGGACGACGGTGCACATGCATGAGCCATTGCTCAAGCTCTTCCATATCAGTTTTGCTCCAGCATGTCGCGCGCAAGTCTTGATGCGCGCTCAAAGTCGAGAGCGCGTACACGCGCAAGCAATTGTTCAAAGGCAACGCGCTGGTCATCCGGCGCTTGCGGCCACAAACTCTCGGACATTGCAATCGCTTGAAGATTCGATGAATCGAGCAACGCAACAATGTCGTTGAGGCGCGCGCGCCAGTCTTCGTCGGCAAGAGGCTGTATTTGCGGCTTCTCTTGCGTACTTGCATGCCTTTGCGGGAATGCCTGCGTGAGGCGCTCGACGCTCGTTGCAAGCAACTGCTGCATGCGCGCGAGTTGTGCGTCGATGGAGGCGAGCGCGCGCGCCGTATCGTCCGAGGCTTTGAGATCGTTTTCGAGCCGCGCAGCGAGCTTCGCCAATGCCGATGCGCCAACAGTGCCCGCGCTACCCTTAAGCGTATGCAGTACCGATGCCACGCCCTGAACATCGCGCGCGGCAAGCCGTGCAACAAGCCGCGTCAAATGCTTGGCGGTCTGTGGTCCAAAGCCATCAATCGCGTTACGAATCAGATCATGATTGCCGCCGAATCGCGCGAGCAGCGACGCGGATGGCTCGACGATGTCATCGTCTTCCGCATGACTCGATGCCGCGTCTTCCACGACGGCTCGTGCACTGAGCACTGCCACCAGCCGCTCGACATCGATCGGCTTGCCGACGTGATCGTTCATGCCCGCAGCGAGACAGGTGTCGCGATCCGCATTCGATGCATTCGCCGTCATCGCGATGATCGGCAACGCGCCGAAGCGGCCATCCGCACGTATCAGTCGGGTGGCTTCGAGTCCATCGAGGTCGGGCATCTGCACGTCCATCAGAACGGCGTCGAAGCGCGCGTTGCCCTGGAGCACGGCATGCACGCCTTCACGTCCGCTTTCCGCAAGCGTCACGGTGGCGCCTTCCGCGCGCAACAAACCTTCCGCGACTTGCCGGTTGAGCGCATTGTCTTCGACTACGAGCAGTTCGAGTCCGGCGAGACGCCGCTTGCGCGGTGCGCTTGCCGGGACAGGCGGTGCCTCTTTGTCGTTTGCATTCGATCTTGCCACGCGAATCGCGGCGACGAGTTGCTTGGGCGTGACCGGCTTGGTCAAAAAGCCGGCGAAGGGCGGCGCGCCGCCTTCTTGCGTTTCCCTCAGCACTTCGCGTCCGAAAGCGGTGACGAGCAACACGAGCGGCGGCGCGGCGCGGCCTTTCATCGTGTGGATCAGGCGTGCGGCATTCAAACCGTCGAGCCCTGGCATGCGCCAGTCCATCAGGGCGATGTCGTAAGGCTGGTTGTCGCGTGCCGCATCGCCGATGCGTTCCACGGCTTCGATGCCGCTCTCGACCACATCGGCGTGCCATCCCAGCGAGCGCACCGTGCGCAACAGGATTTCGCCCGCGATGGGGTTGTCGTCGGCGATCAGGAGGCGCACCGGATGATCGAAGTCGATGTCATCCGTTTGTATTTTGTGTACATCCGATTGAATGCCGAATTCAATATCGAACCAGAAGCGGCTGCCCACGCCCACTTCGCTCTCTACCTGCAGTTCGCCGCCCATCATCGCGACGAGCCGTTTGCAGATCACGAGTCCGAGCCCGGAGCCGCCGAAACGGCGTGTAGTCGATGCTTCCGCTTGCGTGAAGCCTTCGAAAATGCGTTCGAGCTGAAGCGCGCTGATGCCGATGCCGCTATCGCTAACCGCCACGCGCACGCGCACCGACGCGTCTTTGACCGCTTCGATGCCGTGCACGCTCACGACGATCTGCCCGGCCGTCGTGAACTTGAGCGCGTTGCCCGCAAGGTTGATGAGCACCTGCTGCAGGCGAAAGCCGTCGCCCAAGAGCGTGTCGGGCAATTCCGGGTCGAGGTCGAACAGTACTTCCACGTCCTTCGTGCCTTGATTACCGGAGAGTACGACGCCGAGTTCTTCCATCAGCTTTTCAGGCTCGAACGGATGACTGTCGAGTTGCAGCTTGCCTGCTTCGATCTTCGAATAATCGAGAATGTCGTTGAGCAGGTTGAGGAGCGACTTGGCCGCGGTTTCGGCTTTGCTCACGTAGTCTTGCTGACGACGATTGAGCGAAGTCAGTTGCACCAGATGCAGCATGCCGAGGACCGCATTCATCGGCGTACGGATCTCGTGGCTCATGTTGGCGAGGAAGGTGGATTTGGCCGCGCTCGCTGCATCGGCCTGTTCCTTCGCGTGACGCAGGTGGTATTCGAGTTCGTATTGATCGGTGACGTCGTAATTTACGCCGGTCATCGAGACGGCGCGGCCGCTCGCATCGCGTTGAATGCGCAGTCCGCTCTGAATGCGCCGGATCGCGCCATTCGCCAGAACGATGCGAAAGGGCGGCATGACGACAGGCGCTCCGTCGATGGCCGCCTGCAGACTTTGCAGCGTCGCGTCACGATCGTCCGGGTGGATGCGCTGCTGCCAGTGCTCGATATTCAATCCTTGGTCGACTAGTTCGGGCGGATAGCCGTAAATCTCGAACATGCGCGGCGTCCAGTGCAGCCGCCCGGTAACGATGTCCCATGACCAGATACCGAGTTCGGCGATATCGGCCGCGAGCAACAGTTGGTCGCGCGCATCGGCGAGTTCACTGCGTTCCTTCTTTTGCCGCGAGATGTCCGTAATGACGCATACAAAATGCAAAGCGCCATCTACTTGCATCGCGCCCGTGGAGACATGAGCGGGGAACGACGTGCCGTCCTTGCGAAGCCCGGCGAGTTCGCCGTTCGCCGTGGGCACGCCGGTGCCAGTAGTGAATTGCGTTATGTATTCGTTATACGTTTCGATCCAGGCCGGCGGCACGAGCAAGCGGATGTTCTGTCCGATCAGTTCGCTCGCGGCATAGCCGAAGACCTTCTCTCCCGCCGTGTTGAACGAGCGAATCGCGCCGCGTTCGTCGACGGTGATGATCGGGTTTATCGCCGTATCGAGTACGGTGCGGGTAGTGGCAAGACTGCGCGCGAGCTCCTGCTCGATCTTGATGCGGCTCGTAATCTGCCGCACGATCTTGAAGCCGAACAGCGCGAGCGCAAGTGCCAGCAATGCGGTGACCGCCGCGTGCCAAAGCGTGTCGCGCCACCACGGCGCGATGATCTCGTCACGCGAGAGCGCCGCCGCCACGAAAAGCGGGTAATCCTCGAGCTCGCGGTAACTGTTCAGACGCGTGACGCCATCCTGCGACGAACTGGTTATGAAGCTTCCTGAGCGGCTATCGGCGCGATGCATGCGAAAGAGCGTCGTGTCGACCATGCTCTTACCGACGAAACGGTCCTCGAACGGTCGGCGCACGATCATCGCGCCCTCATTCGAAACCAGCGCCGCCGCGCCGCCCTGGCCGAGGTCGAGACTGTCGTAGAAGCGCGAGAAGAAGGCCACGTCGATGGTCGCGAGCGCCACGCCCGCGAAGCTGCCGTCGGGCGCATCGATGCGCCGAGATATCGGCACGATCCACTTGCCGGACGAGCGGCTCTTCACCGGCAAGCCGATATGCGGCCCGCGCCCGGTGTGCGTGCGATGGTATTCAAAATACTCGCGGTCGGCATTGTTGAAACGTTGGCTGAGCGCCGGGCGCGAGTTGACGAGCCACGCGCCGTTTTTGTCGTAGATGAAAAGACCGTTGAGTTGAGGCAACTGTTCGACCCGCGTCACGAGCGAGCGATGCAGCCGTTCGAGCGCGGCCGGTTCGGTGCCTTCCTGCTCGACACGTTCGACCATGCCGATGAGCGTCGTATCGGCTTCCTTGAAGGTGTCGTTTGCATGCTGCGCCATGGCGCGCGCGAGGTTGGCCGTGGCCGTGGTCATTTCTTCGAGCTGCACGCGCCGTGCGGCAATGCTGCGCCACACGTCGGTGCCGATCAGCAGGACACAGACGGCCACGATGAAGGCCGTCATCCTGAAAGTGAGGGATTGGCGACTGGACACGCCGGAATCTCCGTTTAAGCGAGTGCCAATGGCGCAGGCCGGGGTTCTGTTCTGAACGCTGCCGTATCTTATCGTGCCATTTCGGAGGAGACCGTCGAGGGGCGGGCCTGGCGTGTACGGGGTCGTGCGCGGTTATCCGACATGTTTACGGCAGCCACAGGAAAAATCTTGATGGCGGTTTGTCCGGGCATCGGTAAAAAGGAGGAATCGTGTTTTGCATGCAGCATGCATGGTACCGGCATGCTGCATTCGGCATGCAAAATTCCAGGCGCGAGCACGTTCAGCCAAGCAAGCCATCCCGCGACGGATCGCCTCCGCGCTGCCGGTTGACGAGTCGTCCCCGAAACCAGAACGTCCATGCAAGCAGACCGCCGTAGATTGCGTAGCTGATGAAAGGCGAGACGACGAGGTAGCGTTCGACGGGCCAGTTCCACGCTAACCAGAACCGCAACGCCGTTTCGATGGACAGTCCAACGCCCCAGACGAGCGTCATGAGTCGCAATGAGTCGCGCAGCGCTGCGCTGTCGCGCCAGTAACCCTCGAAACGCTCGGCACCGCCTTTCTGTTGGCGTGCGACGGTTGCGCGCGTGAGATAGAAGATCAGTGGACGCTCGAACAGCATCGACACGAGAAATACGACGCCCGTCGCGCCCGACGCAAGCGATTCGCGCACGAGCAGGATGCGCGGACTACCGCCGAGCGCGAGCAAAACGATAGAGAGAGCAATGCCGAACAGCACCAGCGCAGAGACCGCATCGACGCGCCGTGAGCGCGTGAACTCGAATAGGCTCCATGCAAGTGGTGGCGCGGCGGACGCATAGAGCGCGCCGACGTTGCCCCAATGCGGCAGGGCGAGGCGATATGCAACCCACGGCAGCAGCAGGTTGGCGACGAGTTCCAGTGCCAGTGCAGGTTTGATCTTTTTCATGGACTCATGACGTGACGCCTTCGCGATGAGGCGGCCTTGAGCCCGAGTATAGAAGATCGCGACCGGCTGTTTCAGCCCTTCATCGACCGTTCGAGTTGCGCGGCAATCCAGCTTCGGTCGAACGTGCCTTCAGCGATGGATCGCAAAGCCTGTGCTTCTTTTTGCTCGGTCTGACGCGCGCGCTCGATCACATCGGCTGCATCGGCTTGTGCGATGGCGAGCACGCCGTCTTCATCGCCGACGATGATATCGCCCGGATACACGACCATGCCGCCCACCGTCACCGGCACGTTGATCTCACCGGGTCCGTTCTTATAAGGCCCACGATGCGTCACGCCGCGTGCATACACTGGAAAATCGCGCGAACGCAATGAAGCGACATCGCGGATCGCGCCGTCGATGACGAGGCCCACAATGCCGATGCTCTCTGCATAGCTCGACATGATGTCGCCCATCAACGCTTGCGTGAGTTCTCCGCCGCCGTCGATCACGAGAACGTCGCCGGGGCGGCAAAAGTCGAACGCGCGATGAATCATCAGATTGTCGCCGGGCCGCGTGCGCACCGTGACAGCCGTGCCCGCCAGCGTGTTTGGCCGATGATAAGGCGTGAGTCCTATCGTGCCCGAACTGCGAGCCATGCTGTCGGAGAGAAGCGATACCGCAAGCGACTTCAATGCCGCGAGCACTTCGGGACTTGCCTGCGCGGCAGATTCATTCTGCCGCCATCCGGGGGCGTTCATTGCGAGACTCCTTGCCGTGAGCTTTGACGTGCGATTTGTGAATCGAGACGCGCATAAACAATGCGCGCGTTGTGCTCAAAGATACGCTGCCGGTCTTCATCCGCGAGCCATGTAATGCCGTCGATATAGCGGCGCGTATCGTCGTAGTGATGACCCGTTTCTGGATCGATACCCTGCACCGCGCCGATCGTCTCCGAAGCGAAAAGGATGTTCTTCGCCGGAATGACCTTGGCAAGCAGCTCGGCGCCAGGCTGGTGATAAACGCAGGTATCGAAGAACACGTTGTTGAGCAAATGCTCATCGAGACGCGGCTGCTTCATGTCTTGCGCCAGCCCGCGATAACGTCCCCAGTGATACGGCACCGCGCCGCCGCCGTGCGGAATGATGAACTTCAGCGTCGGAAAGTCCTTGAAGAGATTACCCGCCAGCAACTGCATGAACACCGAGGTATCGCCGTTGATGTAGTGCGCGCCCGTCGCATGAAAGTTGGGATTGCACGATGACGACACGTGGATCATCGCAGGCACGTCGAGTTCGACGAGCGCTTCGTAGAGCGGATACCAGTGGCGGTCGGTCATCGGCAAACCGGACCAGTGGCCGCCCGAAGGATCGGGATTGAGATTGCAGCCGACGAAGCCCATCTCTTCGACACAGCGTCGCAGCTCGGCAATGCAATTTGCAGGATCGACGCCCGGTGCCTGAGGCAACTGACATACGCCGATGAATTGCCGCGGGAACAGCGACACCACGCGATGAATGAGGTCGTTGCATTCCTTCGACCATGCTTCGTTGGCGCTTGCATCGCCGAGATGGTGGCCCATGCCGGCCGCACGCGGCGAGAAGATCGTGAGGTCTATACCGCGTCCGCCCTGCACGCGTAATTGCCCGTTTTGGATGGTTTCGCGTATCTGGTCGTCGCTGATCGATGGACGAGGCGGCACGGGCACGCCGTCCTTCAGCGCGGCGATCTGCTTCGTACGCCAGGCTTCGTGTTCTGGCGGTGACGTGGTGTAGTGACCGTGACAATCGATGATCATGGAATGAGTCTCGCGATGTTTAAAGCGTTTGTTGGGCGCGGCGAGGCGTGGTACTGGCTTCGTCTTCTGGCGGACGTACACGCATCACGAGCGCGATGATCGTCGCGACCACGAGAAACGCGGCGATGGTGACGAGCGCGAACTTGAAGCTGCCCGTTGCGTTGCGCACGAGCCCTATGCTCCACGGTCCCACGAGACCGCCAAACTGCGCGATGGTATTGATGAGCGCAATGGTCGCCGCGCCTGCCGCACCCGTGCGAAACGAGGCAGCAAGACTCCAGAACAACGGATTGCCCGCATAGATGAAGAGGCCAGTCACGCACAGAAGCGCATAAGCAATGATCGGCGAGGGCGCATAAGCGCTCCCTGCAATAGCGATGGCGCTCATGCCATAGACGAAGGCCAGATGCTTCTTGCGGTCGCCCGTGCGGTCAGAACTGCGGCTGATGAGAAAGGTTCCGAGCACGCCGAAGAGCGGAGGTGCAGCAGAAAGAAACCCTACTTCGATATTCGACAGATGGCCGAGGCTCTTCACGATTTGCGGCAGCCAAAGAAAGAGTCCATAGATGCCAACGAGCGCGCAGCCGAAGAGACATGCAAGGCTCCACACGCGAATATCGGCGGCTACACGCCACATCGAAACATGACCGCTGCCACCAAGCGCCGCGCGTTCCGTTTCGAGCGTGCCTTCGAGCCAGTGCTTTTCTTCAGCGGTGAGCCAGTCGGCATCGGCGGGACGTTCCTGCATCACGCGCAACGTGATGATGCCGAGAAGAATGGCGGGCACGCCTTCGCAAATGAACATCCACTGCCAGCCTTGCAGACCGAGAATGTCGTTGCCGTAGGTCATGAGCGTCGTCGAGATCGGTCCACCCAGCACCGCTGAAAACGAGCCTGCGATGATATAGCCGCCCACTGCACGCGCCCGATAACGTTCGGGGAACCACTTGGTCAAATACACGGCGACGCCCGGCAAAAAACCTGCTTCCATCACGCCGAGCAGAAAACGTACGGTGTAGAAGGTCGTATCGTTGAAGACGAACGCAGTGGCCGCCGCGACCGCGCCCCATGTGATCAGAATACGTGCAAGCCAGCGTCGCGCGCCGACCTTATGCAGGAGCAAGTTGCTTGGCACTTCGAGCAGCATGTAGCCGACGAAGAACACGCTGCCCGCAAAGCCGAAAACCGCTGGACTGAAGTTCAGCGCGCGATTCATATCGAGCGCTGCAAAGCCGATGTTGATGCGGTCGAGATAGTTGAAGAACATCATCGCGAAGAGCAACGGCATCAGGCGGCGATACACCTTGGCCATGGTCGCTTTCGCTATAGGGGAATCGCTCGTGGCTATTGCTGCGTTCGTTGGCTGAATCATGTCGTCTCCATGCCGCGCTTGCTCGATGCAGGCGTCTTTGCAATCCGCGCTCCTGTTTGCAGAGCGCAAGGGACATGATAGGGACGTGAGCCGTCCTCCGTCCAACACGGATTGCGCATGCTTCTATGCGTTTTAGCTTATAGCGCGCTGTCAGCGTGAGCTTCGTTCGGCAGGCAAGCGAGAAACGCTTGCAAATGCGGCGAGCTGTCATCTTCACGAAAGGTCGCTGTCAACGATGTGATCTGACTCGCGCCCGGTCCCGTGAGAAGCTTGCAGACGACATCGGCGCGCCCATGCCGCGCCACCGATTCACCGACATACGTTACGCCAAGGCCCGCGGCCACGAGTGCAATCGCGGTCTGTATCTCGTAGGCTTCATGTCCGACAATGGGCGTGATGCCGGCGTCGCGATAGAGCGTGGCGATGAAGCGCGGAAACTGCGCAGCCGGATGCTTCGGATAGACAATGAGCGGCGATGTCGCGAGGTCATCCACGCGCACGCTATCACGTTCGGCGAACGCATGATCGACGGGCAGAACCGCCATCACGCGCTCATGCAGCAGGATGCGTCTCGTGCAGCCAGGACGTTCGGGTGCTTGTCTGCCAATGCCGATATGAATGCGTGCATCGCGCAGTGCATCGGCTTGCTCCTCGGTGAGCATCTCGAAGAGCTTGAGTTCGACCTTCGGATAAGCCGCATGGAAGGCCTTCAACGCGGGCGGCAAGACGCTGTACATCGCCGAACGCGTAAAGCCGACGGAGAGCCAACCATGCGTGCCGGCATCGATCGCCCGCACGCCTTGCGTCGCTTGTTCGCAATGGTCGAGAATTTGGCGCGCTTCGGTATAAAAATAACTGCCCGCTTCGGTAAGCCGCAAGGGACGGCTTCCACGATCGACGAGCTGACTGCCAAGGCGTTCCTCTAGCGCGCGAATCTGCTGGCTTAACGCAGGCTGCGCGATATGCAAACGCTCGGCCGCGCGGCTGAAGTTCAGTTCTTCAGCTAGCACGATAAAGCATTGCAGTCCCCGTAGATTCATTGCAAAAAGGCTCCCCAGGCTCCCGCTTCCGATTGATGGCATCGCTCATGATAAAGGGGAGCCGCATTGAGAGCCCGGGAAATGTGCCTTGCAATTATCTGGACGGCGGCGTGCCACCCGTACCCGGCAGAACATGTGGTCCGCCTGTGACAGGAGTGGGCGTATTAGCGGTATTTGCCGCGTTTGCGGCATTCGCGGAATTCGCTTGCCCGTTCGAATATCCCGGCGACGACTTCGGCTGCTTCGGCTGAAGCGACTGATTGATGACGCCGATCTGCCCGAGCTTCTGCGCCGCGCGATTGTCGGCCTGCGCGGCTGTGGTGACGGCAAGGCTTGCCGTGCCGACGACAAACGCCATTACAATGCGCCACGGCATACCGTTGCGATGATTTCTCATGATGACCTCCTTCAAGCGGCTGTCTGCAAGAATCAGACAACCTACTGCTAGCATGCGCAAGGATTGCGCCTAGGTTAATGCATTACGTATGCAACATCAGTTGCTGCGCGAGAAGTGACGCGTGCGGCGTGAGCGCATCGAAGGCGCGTGCGCACAGATGCAGGCGCCGCGTTGCCCACGGTTCGGAAAGCGGCACGACGGCAAGACCCGGCCTTCGAACGAGCTCTGCGGATGCTTGCGACAGAATCGCCAAGCCAATGCCCGCTTCCACTAGCATCGCCACGTTGTCGATACTGCGCATATGAATGCGGTATTCAAGCTGGCGTCCGAGCCGCGACGCGCGTTCGGCGAGATGCATTTCGAGCGCGGCATCGGCAAGACCGACAAATGCATCGCCGACAATCTCCGCAAAGGCCACTGCGTGCTCATTCGCCATGCGATGCGCACGGTTCATCATCACCACAAGCTGATCTTCCGCCACGAGATGCGTCTGCAGATTGCCGAGGTCCGTGAAGTCCGCGACGATGCCTAAATCCGCACGTCCTTCCGCTATGGCTTGCACGATGTCGGCGCTAGGCCGTTCATCGAGATCGATGGAGAGATCGGGATAAGCCGCAAGGAAGTGCGCAAGCCGCGGCGGCAGAAACGCCGCGAGCGCAGCGGTATTCGACAGCAACCTGATGCGTCCTTTGAGACCTGTTGCATAAGTGCGCAACTCGCCGCGCATCTGCTCGACTTGAGCAAGGATCATCCGTGCATGGCGCGCGAAGGCATCGCCTGCGGCAGTGGTCTGCACGCCGCGTCGATTGCGTTCGAAGAGTGACGCGCCGAGCGCGGACTCCATGCCCGCGATGCGCTCACTCGCCGATGCCAGCGCGAGATGCATGGCCTGCGCGCCCGCCGTAATGCTGCCACGCTCGATCACGGTCAGAAAAAGCCGCATGTCGGTCAGGTCGAAGCGCATGTTTGTCTCCGGTCGCTTCGGTTGAGCCGAAGTCTCTCATTGGAAAAGCCAGATTGTATGCGCGCTCACGCAACGCTAGCATCGGGCGATGGAACCTCTTCTCATCGTCATTGGCGCGGGCTTTCTGGCGGGAGCGATGAACGCGCTTGCCGGTGGCGGCTCGTTCGTCAGTCTGCCCGCCCTGATCGCCGCGGGCTTGCCACCGGTTCAGGCGAATGCGTCGTCCACGGTCGCGCTGTTTCCAGGCGGCCTGGTGAGCGCGTGGGCGTATCGTGATGGCCTCGCGCCAGTCGGCTCGGTCGCGATCCGCGAGATGCTCGTCGTGACGCTTATCGGCGGCTTGGCGGGCGCGGCGCTCTTGCTCTGTACCTCTTCCAAAACCTTTTCGTTTGTCCTGCCGTGGCTCTTGTTGTGCGCGAGCCTTGCGCTGGCATTCGGCCGCAAATTCGGTGAGGTATTGCGGCAGCGGTTTCGTATCGGCGCGGGTGCGGTGTTGTCGATTCAATTCGTGCTTGGCGTCTATGGCGGCTACTTTGGCGGCGCAGTGGGGATCATGATGATGGCTGTGTGGGGCCTTTTCGACTCGCGCGACCTCAAAAGCCTCAATGCGCCACGCACTTTGCTCGTGAGCGCGGCGAATTCGGTCGCGGTGCTGACCTTCGCGGCGGCACAAGCGGTGCGTTGGCCGGAAACGATCGCGATGCTCGTCGCTGCCATTGCAGGTGGATACGGCGGCGCGCAAGTGGGACGCCGCGCGCCGCCCGCTGTGATTCGCGCCGGTACGATGCTGGTGAGCGCTGGCATCACGATCGCATTCTTTATACGAACGTACGGCCCGATGTTGGCGCATCGGGCCTGATGCGTCCGTTTACTCGATGGGAGAGCCGCCATGATCGATGCCTTGCTCGAAACCCTGGGAGCGCTTTCGGTGCTGGCCAGCGTGGCGGCAAAAATCGCGTGGGCGGGTGACGCGCGCGCGCACGCTCTGCAATCAGCGCCGTCAAAGCCGCTCAATGCCCGCCAGTTTGAAGCGGCGGCAGGCCGAGCGGTTTCTTCGCGGCTTCATAAGCACGCACGAAGCGCGGATCGTCGCCGAGTTCGCGCGCCATCCACTTCGACAAATCCGTGCCGCAGGCGGGGTTTGCCATGTCGGTGAAGCAGGCACCGTTCGCGGGCATCATGCTTGCGGCCCAATAGAAGCTGAAGAGCGTCTGTTTCTCGGCCGGTTCCATGCCGATGGCATTGGGATCGGCGCCCGACAGCCATCGGTCGAGCTTTGCTTCGAGTGTGGCTTCCGTGTCCTGCTTGTCGTAAGAAAACACATATCCGCCGCCTGCCTGCGCGGTATGGAAGTCGTTCATGACGATTGCATTGACGAAGCGCGCGGCGCGAGCGTTTGGCACATAGCCTTCGGCGTAGGCGCTTGCGGTCAAAAACCACAGCAGCGCGAGCAATGCATTTGTTGTGTACCGCGTCGATACGCGTCCGATTTGTCGATTGCTTCGCGAGTTCACGCAAGTAACGAGGATGGTTTTTTGGGCAGATGAGGCGAACTTCCAAGGCTCGCGTCGGCTGGCGCTGATTCTACTGAGTTATTAAGAAAACTGACGGCGACGCGCCTAAGATTTTGTGGCGTTTCCAATGAAAAACGGCCCCGAAGGGCCGTTCCTGCGCTAAGGCGAGATCAGCCGCTGCTATTACAGCGGCTGGATCGTCGAAGCTTGCTTGCCCTTAGGGCCTTGCTTGACTTCGAAGCTCACCTTCTGGTTCTCCTGGAGCGACTTGAAACCCTTTGACTGGATTTCGGAGAAATGTGCAAACAGGTCTTCGCCGCCGTCATCCGGCGTGATGAAACCAAAACCCTTTGCATCGTTGAACCACTTAACAGTACCTGTTGCCATTTGTCCAAACCCTATTGAGACAAGTTACGTTGAAAATGCGCCCTTAATTTCGAGCGGCATAGATTTTTACCACGCCAAAGAGTTTTTTTCCAATACGCGTTTTTGCTAAGGTTATGGTCATACGCGCGTCATAACGGGCGATTTTTCCTGATCGCCCTTCGCATACGGACCAATTTGCCGATGTTGCTTAAGGAACTGCCGTTTTTATAGGCAGAAAACGTTCAGACAGAAGACCACATGCAATGGCTCATACGCTTGTCACCGGTACAGCCGCTTTAGCGTCTGCGCATCGGCTCGATACACCCGCTATCGCCGAAGCTCGCTGCGAACTCGCGGCGTGTTTCCGCTTAGCCGCGCTGCATGGGCTGGAGGAGGGCGTATGCAATCATTTTTCCGCGACAGTGCCAGGGCACGACGACCTTTTTCTGGTTAATCCCTATGGTTATGCCTTTAGCGAGATCACGGCGTCGCATCTGCTGATCTGCGACTTCGACGGCAACGTGATCGAAGGTGAAGGCCAGCCCGAGGCAACTGCATTCTTTATTCATGCAAGGCTGCATCGGCTGATGCCGCGCGTGAAGGCCGCATTCCACACACATATGCCGAGCGCGACCGCGCTCTGCCTGCTCGAAGGGCCGCCGCTCCTGTGGCTTGGGCAGACGGCGCTGAAGTTCTACGGCCGCACGGCCGTGGATGAGTACTACAACGGCCTCGCGCTCGATGCAACGGAGGGCGACCGTATCGCGGCGGCAATGGGCAACGCGGACATACTCTTCCTCAAGAATCATGGCGTGATGGTGGCGGGCGCGAGCATCGCCGAGGCCTGGGACGATCTCTACTACCTCGAGCGCGCGGCCGAAGTGCAGCTCCGTGCGATGAACACGCGGCGCCCGATCAAGCCCGTGCCGCATGAGGTAGCGCAGGCCGCCTACGAGCAAATGCGCGCGGGCGATGCGCAGAGCGCGCGGGCGCATCTGGCGAGCGGCATGCGGCAGTTGCGGGCGCGGGGTATCGCGTTCGACATCTGAGCGCAGTATTCAAGACCGGCGCACGAGGCGCTTAAGCCAGCCGCGCCGCCGCCCGACGTCGGTCTGTTGTAAAAATACCGCGATCACGATAATCAAGCCCTTCAGCACAAGCTGCGTGTTGCTGTCGATGCTATTGAGCAGAAGGATATTGCTCAAAAAGCCGAAGATCAGCACGCCCGCCACGGTGCCCGAGACGCGTCCTACGCCGCCGGAAAGACTCGTCCCGCCTATCACCACGGCGGCGATTGCATCCAGTTCCCAGCCCATTCCGGCATCGGCCTTGCCCTGTCGATACTGCGCTGCATACAAAACGCCAACGAGCGCCGAGAGCATGCCCGAGATGGCATACGCCGCCATCTTGTGGCGTCCCACGTTCAGGCCGGAGACGACGGCGCACTTCTCGTTGCCGCCGATTGCATACAGATACTTGCCGAAGATCGTGCGATTCATCACGAAGCCGACGACCAGCGCGATCGCCAAAAAAAACAGCGCGGGCACGGGAACGATGTCGAAGAGCAGCGCGCGCAGCGCTTCGATATCGGTGGTGGCATTGCTGCCGCTGTAAATCGAATACACGGCGGTGTCCTGCCCGGCGATAAGCCGCGCCGCGCCTAGCACACCGACCATCGCGGCGAGCGTGACGATGAACGGCTGCATGCGGCCACGCGTGATGATCCAGCCATTGAGCGCGCCGAGCGTGAAGCCCGCGAGCGGCACGATCCAGAGCACGGCTATAAGCGGCATGCGATGCCCGCCATGTAACGCAATATAGGCGCATGCAAAAGCCGCCACGACGAGCGCTATGCCGAGGTCCATCGTGAGCGGTGCCTGCGTGGCGGGCGCGCCGCGAGCACGCCTGAAGCCGCGGACGACGTTTATCGCGGCGAGCGCGATTGCAAAGACCGCGATTGCATTCAAAATTATGGATGCCGACACCGCGCGATTCCAGGCGTCCGTGGTGAGCAGCATGGCCGTGAGCACGCTGCCGAGACCCATGATCGCGCCCACCGAGAGATCGATTCCCGCCGTGATGATGACGAGCGTCATGCCGATGGAAATCACGCCTACGTTCGCCACCTGGCGAAACACGTCGGAGATGTTCGCGCTGGACAAAAAGATATTGCTGCCATCGGCCGCGTGAGGCGACGTGAACGCACCGACCACGAGCAACACAATCAAACCGAGGTAATACTTGAGGTAAGTCAGCAATGCGCTCAGGCGCCGCTGGCGCGCGGTGGTCACCGGCTCGGCGAGTTGGTCCCGGGCGTGCAGCATGGTGTCCTTCTCCGTTTTGCATGTTGCGTTTTGCATTCGGCATCCCAGCATTCGGCATTCAAAATGCCGTCAGGGCGACGCCATCCTGACGAGTGCATCGACTGAAAATTGCTCGCGCGGCAAAATTCCGCGAGCGCGTCCTTCGCACATGACGAGAATGCGGTCGCTAAGCAGCATGAGTTCGTCGATCTCCGAACTCGCCACGATCACCGTGACGCCTTCGCGCGCGGCAGCGAGAATCTGGCGATAGATCTCGGCCTTCGCCGCTACATCGACGCCGCGCGTCGGTTCATCGAGCAAAAGAAGACGCGGCTTCGTCATCAGCCATTTACCGATGATGAGCTTCTGCTGATTGCCGCCCGACAAGGTGCTTGCATCCTGCGCGAGACCGCGATGCTTGACGTTCGAAGCGTGCGCTTGCGCATCGGCCCATGCTTGTAGCTTGCCGCGTCCATAAAACGGAAAGCCCGGCGCGCGCGAAAGCGAAGGCAACAGCAGGTTCGCCTCGAGCGACTGATCGAGTACGAGGCCGTCTTTCTTGCGGTCTTCGGTGACGAAGGCCAGCCCCGCCGCGGCCGCGCGATCGGGTGAATCGAATGCATGCGCATGACCGGCCGCGCGTATCTCTCCATCGCGACGATACGGCGACACACCGAAGATCGCTTCCAGTATCTCGGTCTTGCCCGCGCCGAGCAGCCCCGAGATGCCGAACACCTCGCCTTCCTGCACCGCGAACGACACGTCCGCCACGAGCGCACGAGCCGCATTCCAGAGCGTCAGGTTGCACACATCGAGGGCGCACGCGCGCTCAAGCGGCGCTTCGGCTTCGCTGCGCTCGGGCGGCGCGAAGTCCTTGCCGATCATCATCGAGACCAGCGCCGCCGACGATTCGACCTGTGGCATCTGCAAGGTCGCGATGCGCCGGCCATCGCGCAATACGGTCACTCGATCCGCCACCGCGAATACTTCGCCAAGCCGATGGCTGATCAGCACGATACCCATGCCGCGCTCGCGCAGATCGCGTGTGAGGGTGAGCAGCGCCTGCGTCTCGGTATCGGATAGCGCGGACGTGGGCTCGTCCATGATGAGCACGCGAGCATCGGCAAGCAAGGCCTTCGCAATCTCGACGAGTTGTTTCTCGCCTACACGCAGCGTGCCCACCAGCACACTCGGCGGCACACGAAAGCCAAGTTGCGCGAGGACCTTAGTTGCCGCCGCATGCATCGCGCGCCGATCCGGAAAGCCGAAACGTGTACGCAGTTCCTTGCCAAGAAAGATGTTGTCGACCGCCGACAAGGTGTCGACCAGATTCAATTCCTGATGAATGATGGCGACGCCCGCGAGCGCCGCATCGTTCACGCTGGCAAGACGCGTTGCTTCGCCGCGCACGCGGATGCTGCCCGCGTCCGGCGTATAGAGGCCGCCCAGAATCTTCATCAAGCTCGACTTGCCCGCGCCATTTTCGCCGACGAGCGCGTGTATCTCGCCCGCCGCGACATCGAAGTCGACGCCCGACAATGCGGCGCTGCCGTTAAAGGATATCGACAGGCCTTCGGCTTCGATGAGCGGCGTGGCTACGGTGGCCATCGATCGAACTCAGTGAGTGGCGATATATTGCTTCGCGTTGTCCTTGAAGATGCCTTGCGTCGGCAACGTCAGCTTCTTTTCCACCTTCTCGCCTTTCAGCACCTTGAGCGATTGACGGATGCCTTCCGCGCCTGGCGTCGGATACATGAAGGTGCCCGCGAGCAGGCCTTGTTCGACCCACGTCGCGCCTTCTTGCGGCAAGCCGTCGATACCCACGAACTTGATGTTCTTCTCGCGTCCCGCATCCTTCGCGGCGAGATATGCGCCGTAGGCCATCGGGTCGTTATGCGCATAGACCACGTCGATCTTCGGCTGCACGCGCAACACGGTCTTCATGTAGTCGTACGCCTTGTCCTGCTTCCAGTCGCAATCCACGCGTTCGCCCACGCGCTTGATGCCTTTCTCCGGCGCGATGGCCTTATCCGCGCCATCGTGACGATCGTGCGCGGGCTGCGCACCGAAGCCGCCCCATATCTCGACGAGATTGCCTTGCGCCTTGCCAGACCCGCCCATCACCTTGACGATGAAGTTGCCCGCTTCCTGACCGATCTGTACGTTGTCACCACCGATGAACTCCGTGTATTGATCGCCGTTCACTTCGCGGTCCAGCACGAACACGGGAATGCCCGCCTTGAAGGCTTTTTCGACGACGCCCGTCAGCCCCGCGGACTCCTTGGGCGAAATGAAGATCGCGTCCATCTTCTGCGCGATGAAGTTCTCCATGTCGGCGTTTTGCTTATCGGTACGGTCCCCCGCGTCGGCAATGATGAGTTCGACTTCCGGATGCTTTGCCGCTTCGGCTCGCATGTCCTTGTTGAACTGCACGCGCCACGGCTCGACGGTCGTGACCTGAGAAAAGCCGAAACGGTACTTCTTCTGCTGCGCGAATGCGGTTTGCGTGAAGAGTGCGGAGAACGTTCCCACTGCGCCGGCAAGCGGTATAGCGAGAAGACTTGCGGTAACGATGCGTCGTTTGCTGTCCATTTTGTCTCTCTCCTTCGTCTTATGGTTGCGGGCCCTGCATTGGCGAATAAAACGTTATAGCGTGGCGGATTTGCGCGTTCGCTTTCGAGCAGCTTGATCGATGGCTTTCATCGGAGGCGCCGTGCTTTCACGCACGAGCAGATCGGCCTTCATGCGCAGATGCACATGCTCGCCGGTTTCACCTTGCAACTGCTTGTGGAGCAACTGCCAGATCGCACGCCCCACGGCTTCTACCGGCTGATGTATCGAACTGATACGCGGATGAAGCACCGACATCCACGGGGCGTCGTCGAAAGAGAGCAAGGAAACCTCTCCAGGCAGGCGCAATTCGGCATCGCGTATGGCACGCAGTGCGCCAAGCGTGGCCACGTTCGCACCGGTAAAAAGCGCGGTGGGGCGCTCGCTTGCAGACAAAAGCCCGAGCGTTGCCGCGTGGCTTTCCGTATCCGTCATGCCGCATACCACCACGCGCGCATGTCGCGTAAGACCGGCGCGTTTCATGGCGTCGAGATAGCCGTCCGCGCGTTCGCGACTATTCACGAGATCGAGCGCATTGACGATGAACGTAATGCGCCGATGCCCGAGCGCGATGAGATGTTCCGTGCCATCGCTCGCGGCGCGGCGGCTGTCCGTTGTCACCGTGTTCGCCGGAAAGCTGTTGTCCACGCGGTCCGCCATCACGAGCGGCACATCGCATTCGCGCAATTCGTCGATGGCATGTGCATAGCCATGACACGGAATGATGATCATGCCCGCCACCTGACGCGACAACACGAAACGTATGCGCTCGGCCTCGCGCTCGGGGTCTTCCTGCGCATGCGCGAGCAGCAGCCGATAACCGCTTGCCAGCGCATGATCCTCCACCACGCATAGCAGTTCGATAAAGAACGAGTTCGTGAGATCCGGCACGACGAAGCCGATGGACGTCGAACGATTGCTGCGCAATTCCGCCGCAAGACTGTTGCGCCGATAACCCAGCGCTCGCGCGGCTTCCCATACTTGTTGCCGTCGCAGTTCGCTTACGCCTTCGGCGCCTGCCAGCACTTTCGACGCCGTGCCAAGCGAGACGCCCGCCGCACTGGCGACATCCTTCAAGGTGCTGGCAGTCTTTTTACGTGAGTCCACGAGTGCTTTTGCCGTCTTTTTTTGAAACGTTTCAGAATTCTAGAAAGCGTTCGCAAACGGGGCAAGTGAGTACTTGTACGGAGCACGCTACCGCGCTACAGAGAGGTATCGTGCAGGTCCTTTACGATAGGCGGCCCGATCTTGAAGTCGGAGAAGCGCACGGTGAGGCCGCCGCGCTCGGGCGTGCAACACATGGGTCCGACGAGCCAGTGCGGCGACGCGGTAGTCGACGCGAAGGGCGCGATACGCATGAGGGTCCAATGACGCTCGTCCGCGCTGCACTGCATCTTGAGCACGCCATCGGCGACGGTCATGCGCAGCCTGAAGCGGTTGCCGCTGGCGGGCGAGCCAAGCGACCAGTCGGAGAAATCATTGGTCAGCACGGTGCTGAAGGTCAGCGCGCCGTCGTTGTACTCCGCGCCTGCCTTGACCCAGCGCTCGGCGCTCTCGCGCACCATCAGGCCCGCTTGGTCGTAGAGCGCGGAGAAATCGCCATCGACGGTGACTTCGGCGCTGAAATCACCGTTCGCGCTCGCGGCGAAAACATGGCCGTTATCGCGGATGAAACCGTAGTGCGTCTTGCGCCAGAAGTCCGTGCTGGCGTCCGTGGTGACGAACAGCGTGCCGTCTTCAATGCGCCATTGCGCGGGCTCGTTGATCCACTGACATGGGTCGAACATGGCAGCCTCGCTACGTGGAAAGGGCGTTGGCAGTATGGCACATCGTGCATGCCGAATCGAATGGTCGTACTTAACGAAGCGGACAGAGCGATTTCATTTAAGGCCCGCACTGCACTAACATGAATGCGCGAGGCTTCTCTGCGCTCATGCAACGACACGAAAGGCAAATCCATGGTCAAGTTAATGATGATCCTGCTGGGCGTGGACTATTTGCGCGGACGCTGGCGCAGTCTGATGGTGACAGGATGGCTGCTGCTGGTCGTTGGCTTGGGCATATTCATCGATGCACTCGACGGTTCGCTCGGCTTTCCGATTCCACTCGTTGGCTGGTTGTTGTTGATCGAAGGCGCGCTGACGCTTGCGGTTGCATGGGCCGGCGTCGGCGGGCAACGCAGGTTGCGCTATTCGAAGGGTATCGTGTTCGTCCTTGCGGCCGTGCTGGTGCTTCAGGGGCCGCGTCATCACGCCAACTTCATTCTTTCGTTGTTCATTGGCGCGGCCTTTCTCTCGGATGGCCTCTTGCAAGCCGCATCCGCTGTTGTCGTGCGATATCGACGCTGGCGCGTGGCGCTTGGTTTTGCGATCTTCGAAATATTGCTGGCGGTCTTCGTCATTCAACCGTACCCGACGCATTACAAGAGCACCGTGGTGTATTGCGTGGGCGTGCTCTTCATGTTCGCAGGTTGGAATCTCGTGATGATCGCGTCGCGCGTACGCAAGCTGAACAGCAATCCGGCAGTCTGGGGCGATGCAAGCGCCGAGGCCGCGAGCGCAGCGAGTGATACGAAAGACGGTACGCCAGTCGTCTTGCCGGCAAGCGAATGGGACGGGCCGCCCGCGGACAACGAGCCCGCATTGACCGTGCATGTGTGGACGCCCGTGGGTACATCGAAGGGCGAGGTGCAACGGCATCTGATCGTCGACCGGTACATTGCGGCGGTGGATCGCAATGGCGTGATATCGACGGGACATGCCGCGCTCGAATCGCCTGAGGGCGTATATGTGAGCCTTTATCCGGCAGTCGAGATAGACCGCTCGCCCGATGACTTTGCGCGCCTCTTGCGTGCCACGAGCGATAACGACGTGCCAGGCGTGTTTCAGCCGAGCTACCCGATCGAGTCGAAGACATGGTGTCCTTCGACCACGCGAGTGCGCATTCGCAATTACGATCCAACGCGGCTAGCGCGCTTCTGGAGCACGTATCGCGAGGACACGACGTACAACCTCACGCATCGCAACTGTTCTAGCAGCGTCTCGCGCGCACTGGAGGCGGCGCTCGAAGGGGCGGCTGGGCGGCTCTATGGCGCGCGGGCGGGCTGGGGCGCGCTGTTTCGTATGCTGGTGACGCCTGAACTATGGGTGGCCGCGCAGATCCGAAAGCGTGCAGTGACGATGGCCTGGACTCCTGGCCTCACGCTCGACTATGCGCGTGCGCTTAGCATGGTTGCCGATCCGCGTCCGTATGGCTGGCTCAAGGTGGCGCGCATGGCGATAGCGAAGATGCGGCAATCGCGGCGTCAATGGCGGCATGAAGGCTCTTCGTCGATGGACCCGCCTGCAAACGCCTGAGATTCAAGCGCCTTCGTCGAGATCGTCTGCGGCCTTGCGTTCGCGTCGCGCTTCGTTGGCGCGGCGTGCACGCAGTCGCTGCTTCGACAGCTGCGTAATGACCTCGCCCGTGCTCGCGCCGGCCGGAATCTCGTTGCGAATGACCTTGGGCACCATGGGCAGACCCAGGCGCTGGCGGCGCAGGGCACGCGCGATGAGCGTGCGACAGGTCTGTCCATGGCAGTCCCACTCATCGCGAATTCGCTCGCAGTAAGGACATTTTTCCATGCAAACAGTTTACCGCGAAACGCAAAGCGCTTCGCGGGCGGGCCTGGGCGCGTGTTTCTAGCCGCTAAACTGATTCGTCGGACTATGCCGGCGCTCGCGCTGATGATGGTCGAGACTGCGGCGCAGCATCTTCTTCAGCAGGCCCTTGATGAAGTAGATCGAGCGATCGGCGCGCACGTTGAAATCGAACGGCTTGAGTGCGACGACTTCGCGACCGTTGCGTTCCGAGAGCTTGGCGCGAGTTCTGCGATGATCCACCGCCATTGCCGCCAGTGTCTCCGATGCCGCCTTGAATTGTCCCCGATCCACCCGCGCGCACACATGACATGCGCGATGAAACGCCTTGTCGAAGATCGTGAGCCAGTAATCGTCCATCTCGCCGCCGTCGCAACGCGCGAGCGCTTCGAGCCCGTTCGTGCGGAGGTCCTTCATGTCGGTGAGTGTCGCTTTCTGCGTGATGCTCCCAAAACGTCGACGATAACCGATCAGCGGGTCTGCAATGCGATAGATACTGCTTGCGCGAAGGTACATGGACGGCACGACCGCCATGTCTTCGTAGTGCCGGCCCACTGGGAACTGCGTGCCGTTGAACATGTCCGTGCGATAGATACGCGCCCAGACGAAGGTATGGAAGCCGTCCGCGAAGTGCTGAAGCGCGGCGCGGTTCATCGCGTGACCGCCGCTTGCGTGATGCATGACGAGATCGATGCCGTCGATATGGCGGCCGTCGTCGTCGATGATCTTCACGTTGTATTCGACGAGGTCCCACACGCGTTCCTTGAGTGCCGGAATCACGCTGCTCGAAAAATTCTCGAGATAGATGTCGTCGCCGTCGAGGAAGCCGACGTAGGGCGTTCGCACTGCCGCAAGCCCGGTATTGCGTGCCGCGCTCAGACCGCCATTGCGCTGCTTGATGAGCTGAATATGACGGCCGCCATCGCGCTCCACGATCGCTTCCGCGGCCGCATAGGTCTCGTCGCGAGAACCGTCGTCCACCACGATGATGCGCATGGCGTCGATATGGGGCTGCGACAGTAGGGACTCGAGTGCTTCCTCGATGTATCCCTCGATGTTGTACGCCGCGACCACGATGGTCAGTAGCGGTTCTGTGTCTCGCAAAGAGTCACTTTCAAACGGCATATCGGATGCTCCGTCGGATGAAGGGGCTCAGGGGCGTGCCAGTGCATGCCAATGCGCTGGCCTGATTACGCGGTCTCCTTCTGGCGGCCGGCGTGTCGATTTGCACGCCTGTTCGGCCGGACTGCCGAGGCTCATTGGCTTCGGCTTGCTGTGCGCGATGCGAAGAGCAATCGCAGTAGATCAGATTGATTGAAGCAGGTTCCCGCAAGCTGTGATTGTCGGCTTGGGCAGAGAGGAAGGCCCAAGTTTCGGACCGGGTTCTGCTGCATATTACCGGGTCAAAAAAACAATGTAATGACAATGACATGTCGGTTAGTCGACGCAGTGACTCCAACAGACTTGCGATGCATTCTTCAAAGAAGCTGCAGCGATTACCTGTCGGTTTTGTTCAGGCGCTTTAGCGCTAGTCATCTCATTCGTTTGCAATCTCATCGATGTTTGTCCTTCATATTGCTGCGCTCCGTGCGCTTAAGCACATCAAAATATAAGTTGATGCGTCTATGAAACGCGTATGCGCCCATGCGATACCGCTTGTTTAAGTAACCTCAAGCAGATTGAAAGATTCGGTGCTTGGCGAACGCTCTGAGAAGCTCACTAAGCATGACCTCTTCAGCAAGGCGAATGCCATGCAAGGACGGTCAGACGTTCTCGGACGTAAAAAGTTGCGCCGGAAGTGGATATTGGCTTGCTTGCGCTGTCTCTCCAGGCAAGCTATTCAACGCGCGAAGCATGGCAAGCACTGCGGTCTGAGCGATCTGTTGCAATGGCGTATCGATGACCAGATCGATGATGCCGTCCACGAGCGCGTCGTGACGGTCGGGCATGAGATCGGAGCAAACGGTGACGATGCGTCGTTCTATTGCTTCCTCGCGCAGTGCGCGTATCACGCCACCCACGCCGCCGCCTGGAATGTAAAGACCAGCGAGATCGTCATGCCGCGCAAGCATGGCAAGCGTCGCTTCATAGGCCAGTTGCTTGTCTTCCAGGTTGATTTGCGTGTCGAGCACTCGCAGCCCGGGTGCATGTTCACGCAGGTAAGAGCGAAAACTGATTTCGCAGCTTTCTTGTCCCAGATAGCGGGGCGTGCCGACGAATACGCCAACCGTACCTGCCTTGCGATGCGTGAGCCTGCTCACGGCCCACGCGGCAGTGCGGCCGCTCTTGCGCGGGTCCACGCCGATATAACCTGCACGCAATGGCGCGCTCAGGTCGGACAATAGCGTGACCGTTGGCTTGCCCGCTGCATGCAAGGTTTCGATGGCCGCGGTCACATGCGGATGATCGACCGCCACGACGCCGAGCGCATCCGCTTCTTCTCCAAGCGACAGCAACGTACGCGCGATGGACGCGGGATCGAGTTCGTCCATATACGCGATCACTGCCTTGCAACGTTCGGGTTCGTGACGCGTGACCGTCTCCGTCAGAATGCGCGCGAACGCCTGATAAAACGGGTCGGCGCGTTTCTGCAGACAGAAGCCGAGCGTGCGCGGGGCATCGATGGCTCCGAGTTGAGCGCGCATGCGTTCGCGCATCAGTTGAGCACCGTGATAGCCGATGCGCTCTGCCGCTTCTATCACGCGCAACGCGGTGCCTTCGCGCACGGTCAGGCGCCCGTTGAACACGCGATCCACCGTGGCCGAACTAACGCCAGCGGCTTCCGCCACCGACTGAAGCGTGGGACGCTTGGTCATTTTGATGGAAATGATGGATTTGCGAGGGCACGCAATGATGCTTAAAGATAGCAAATTCATACGTTTCTTGCGCACGCACGGGCTCGCTCATATCATCGACTTCAATAAAAACGAATGATGTATTCCAATCATCGGATGAGGTGACATGATGGAATTGGAGGAGACGCAGCGGCGGCGCTATCGGCTGATAGGCGGGGCAGGCGAAGAGGCGAAAGCCGCGGGCCTTGCCAACGGCACCTGGTATAGATGCCCTTTGCCGCGCCCCGTGCTCAAGCAACTCACGCAACGCAGTGATGCGCGAGCCATTCGCGACACCGTTCTTTGGTACGCAGCCATCGTCGCGAGCGGCGTCCTTGCCTGGTTCGCATGGCAGGCGCATTCGCTATGGGCCATCCCCGCGTTTTTGCTCTACGGGACGCTTTACTGCGGCCCCGCCGATTCGCGCTGGCATGAGAGCGGACACGGCACCGCATTCAAGACCGCGTGGATGAACAAGGCGCTTTATCAAGTGGCGTCCTTTCAGGTGTTTCGGCGACCGACCGTATGGCGCTGGAGTCATGCGCGCCATCACACCGATACCTTGGTAGTGGGCCGCGATCCCGAAATCGGTGCGCAATTGCCGACGGACTGGCTTGCGCTGGTGCTGAACGTCTTCGCGCTGAAGCACGTAGCGAACGAATTGCCCAAGGTCGTGGCGTCTGCGTTCGGCAATATCGGTGAAGAAGAAAAGACCTTCGTGCCTGAGACGGAATGGCCGAAGGTCGTGCGCGAGGCGCGCATCTGGCTCGCGATCTATGCAGCAGTGATCGTGACATGCATTGCGTTTCGCAGTGTGTTGCCGCTGCTTTATATCGGCTTGCCGAGTCTTTACGGCGCATGGCTTTATCTGTACTTCGGGCTCACGCAACATGCGGGCATGCCGGAGAACGTGCTCGACCATCGCAAGAATTGCCGCACCGTGATGATGAATCCCGTGTTTCGTTTTCTTTATCTGAACATGAACTATCACGTCGAACATCACATGTTCCCGATGGTGCCGTATCACGCGCTGCCGGATCTGCACGATGCCGTCAAGCACGACATGCCGCCGCCTTACACGAGTTCCATCGCGGCTTATGCCGAGATCATCCCGGCGCTCATGCGGCAGACGCGGGACCCGTCGTATCACGTCGAGAGGCCGGTGCCCACCGCCACGCAAAGCTGAGTATAAAAAGGAGACATGCCCCATGACGCAATGGATCGACGCCGCCGCGTTGGACGACATCGACGATGAAGACGTCAAACGCTTCGATCACGATGGCCGCACGTTCGCGATCTATCGAGTGAACGACGAGGTGTTTGCAAGCGACGGCCTCTGCACGCACGAACAAGTTCATCTGAGCGAGGGCTTCTTGTTCGACCATGTGATCGAATGCCCGAAGCACAATGGGCAATTCGATATTCGCGACGGCCGCGCGCTCGGTGCGCCCGTGTGCATCAACTTGCAGACATACCCCGCAAAAGTGCAGGACGGGCGCATCTTCGTGGAGATTTGAAGCGCCGATGCCTCAAACGCGGAACATGCTGACCACGCGTGCAAGGCGCTCGGCCTGATCGCGCAACTCGACGGTCGAGTGTTCCGCTTCGCTGACGAGCGCCGCATTCTGCTGTGTGGCTTCGCCAATCTGCACGACGGCCATGTTCACCTGCTCGATGCCGCTCGCCTGTTCCCGCGATGCCACGCCGATCTCATCGACGATAGCGTTCACGCGCGTCACCTGTTCGACGATGCCGTTCATCGTGCTGCTGGCTTCCTCGGCGATTCTGTAGCCGTGCGATACCTTGCCCGCCGATTCGCTGATCAGCACTTCGATTTCCTTCACCGCGCCCGCACTGCGTTGCGCAAGCGCGCGCACTTCCGATGCCACCACGGCGAAGCCTCTGCCATGCTCACCCGCGCGCGCCGCTTCGACGGCAGCATTGAGCGCAAGGATATTCGTCTGAAAGGCGATGCCTTCGATGGTCGCCGTGATATCGGCGATACGTCGTGACGATGCATCGATCTCGCCCATCGTCGAAACCACGCGGCCCACGGCTTCGCCTCCCGCACGTGCAGCTTCGGATGCCGATGCGACCAGCGTGCCCGCCTGCGCCGTATTTGCCGCGTTCTGCTGCACGGTCGAGGTGATCTGTTCCATGCTCGCGGCCGTTTCCTCGACGCTCGCAGCCTGCGTCGCGATGCGCGATGCGATATCCGTGCTGCCGGATGCGATGCGAGCGGTGCCATCGCTCATGTCGGACGATGCGCTGCGAACCTGCGCGACGATGCCCGCCAGTCCGCGCGCAACGCCGTCGATGGCGCGCATCAGGCGGCCGATATCGTCTTCGCGCGTAGTATCGATACGAACGGTCAGATCGCCAGCGGCGATACGTTCCGAGGCATGCGTGACGTCGTCGAGCGGTCGGCTGACAAGCTTCGCCACGGCATAGAGCAACACGCCGACTAGCGCCGCGATCACCACGAGGCCGATCAGCAAGAAGCGGTTGCGACTTGTGTGCACATCGGCGAGCAGTTCATCGCGATATGCAATGCCACCGATCATCCAGTTCCATTGCGGCACGGTCATAAAGACGATTTCCTTCGCGCCGCCATGCACGCGCGCATCCGCGCCCGCGATTGTGGCGCCTTCGAAATCGAGCTGGCCTTCCTGTTTGTCGAGCATCGCCTTGAACGGCGCAACGCGTTCATCGGCCATCTCGCCTTGCGCGTCCGGATGCACCAGAAGCTTGCCGCGGTTCGCACCATTCGAAGCGTCGACGACGAAGTGATAGCCGGTCGCACCGATCGTGAGCTTGCGGATGTTGTCCTGCAACGCCGCGATTTCCGCGGAAACATCGACGCCCACGAACAGCGCACCGACGACGCGGCCCGATGTATCCGTCACGGGCTTGTATTCGGTGATGTACTGCTTGCCGAACAGCGCCGCCACGCCTATGTACGACTTGCCCGCGAGAATCGGTGCATAAGCCGGTCCCTTGCGATCCAGCAGCGTGCCGATGGCGCGCGTGCCGTCCTGCTTCTTGAGCGAGGTCGTCACACGCACGAAGTCGTCGCCGGTGCGCGCAAAAACGGTCGCGATTGCGCCGCTTTCCGCGAGAAACGCATCGGGAATGGCGAAGTCGCCGTTGAGTGGCTTGTCGCCCGCGTTGATCGCAGGCGTCGCAACGCCGCCGATGTCGACCGTATGCGATTCGTCGAGCGAGAAGGCAGCAGGCAGGCGATTCGAGAACATCGTCATGAAGCGCGAGACTTCGGCGCTCACGGCCGTGTTGTAGAGGCCGATCATCGATGCGATCGAGCGATTCTCACTTTCGACGCGTGCGAGCGCGTGCGCATCGACTTGCTCGCCGGCCGAGCGGGTGACGACAAGTGTGAGGGTGGCGACGACGACGGCCGCGAGAGAACACGCCAGCGCGGCGAATTTGGTGCCGACGTTCAAGCGGGCTAGACGAATACGAAGCATGGGGAGCACTGGGCGATGTGAAAGACGTAAGTGACGGTTATCGGCAGCGAAGCCACCTGCCTTTAGCGTTTCGCGGCGCGTTTGGCATGCAAAAGACAAGATGCCGCATGACTGAATGCAAAACACCAGATTCAACCGGCGTGGGAGCCAAGCTTTGTTGGAAACAACGCAGAAAACGATTAACTCAATCTTTCAACTACATTTCGTTTAGCAGCGGGGCCTTATGTGGAGCGGCTCTGGCGGCATTAGGGAAAGTACAGGGATAGGCAACACGCACTGAAGCCATTATTCTTCAAAAAACGTTTTCCAAAACCTGGCCGGCAAGCGCGTTCTAGTCACGCGATAAGCCGAAGCCCACGGCGCTCGTCGCCGTCAATGCAACAAGTCACGCGGCACGACGAGCGCCGCCGCGTACGGAGACATTCATGCAAACAGCCGTCGTAGGCGTCGTGCGCGCAGCCAGCCGTTATCGCTGGACCGTGTGTGCGCTGCTCTTCTTCGCCACCGTCATCAACTACATGGACCGGCAGATTCTCGGTCTGCTCGCACCGGTTCTGCAGCATGACATCGGCTGGACGCAGGTTCAGTACGGGCGCATCGTGATCGCGTTCTCGGCGTTCTATGCAATCGGACTGTTGTGCTTCGGGCGTATCGTCGACTGGCTCGGTACGCGCATCTCCTACGGCCTCGCCATGTTCGTCTGGAGCATCGCCGCCATGCTGCACGCGGCGGTCGGCTCGGTCATGGGCTTTGCCATGGTGCGCGCGCTGCTCGGTATCGGCGAAGGCGGCAACTTCCCGGCGGCCATCAAGACGACGGCCGAATGGTTCCCGCGTCGCGAACGCGCGCTCGCTACTGGTATTTTTAATTCCGGCGCGAACATCGGTGCGGTGTTCGCACCGGCGATCATCCCGGCGCTCGCCGTTGCCTTCGGCTGGCGCGCGGCGTTCGTGATGATCGGTGCGATCGGTCTCGTGTGGCTCGTGGTGTGGTTCGTGATGTATCGCCAACCGGACGCGAGCGCGCATGACGACGATATCGAACGCGACGACACCGAAATCGCCGATGCCGCCAACGCTCACGCAGGCGCTCCCGGCTTCAAGGTGCTCATCAAGAAGCGTGAAACCTGGGCGTTTCTGATCGGCAAGTTCCTGACCGATCCGGTGTGGTGGTTCTACCTGTTCTGGCTGCCGAAGTGGCTCAACGAATCGCGTGGCATGGACATGCAGCATATCGGTCTGCCGCTCGTCGTGATCTATGCGATCACTACGGTGGGCAGTATCGGCGGCGGCTGGATTTCATCGGCGCTGATGCGCGCGGGCTGGAGCGTGAACGCGGCGCGCAAGACGGCCATGTTCATCTGTGCATGTTGTGTTTTGCCGATTGCATTCGTTTCGATGGCGCAGAATCTGTGGGTCGCGGTCGCTATCGTCGGTCTCGCTGCAGCGGCGCACCAGGGCTGGTCGGCAAACCTGTTCACCACGGCGTCGGACCTGTTCCCGAAGCGCGCGGTCGGTGCAGTGGTCGGTATCGGCGGCATGGCCGGCTCGATCGGCGGCGTGCTGTTCTCGGAAGTGATCGGCCAAGTGCTCCAACGCACCGGTCAGTATTGGGCGCTGTTCGCCATCGGCGCATCGGCTTACCTGATCGCGTTCGCCATCATGCACGTGCTCACGCCGAAAATGACGCCGGCCAAGCTGGAATCCTGATCGCATGCAAAATGCCGTCGACACTCGAAAGATGCCGGCGGCATATTGCGTTATGAATACATCATGCAGTAGCAGTCACCGCAGCCGTCGATTCACGGACGATCAGGCGCGGCTCGAACATGGAATTACCGGGGTCGGGATGACCGGCGAGGGAATCGATGAGCTTCTGCATTGCGAGTTCGCCCATCTTCTCGCTCTGGATATCGACGGTGGTGAGTCCGGGCGCGGCGTAAGCGCCGTACGGCACGTTGTCGATGCCGGTGACGGAGACGTCCTCCGGCACGCGAATGCCGAGGGTTGCGGCTTCCTTCATGAAGCCGAGCGCGATCAGGTCGTTGTAGCAGATGACCGCCTGGGGACGCCTCGGGCCGAGCATCACGCGCGAGCAGGCGTGTTCGCCGGCAAGCGAAGTGGGCGCGTGGGCGTCGTGGACATCGAGTTCGAGGCCCACGTCTTCGAGACACTCGCGCACGCCGCGAATCCGCTCGTCGTTGATGCGCGCCTGGCCGAAGCCGAGGTATGCAATGCGCCGGTGCCCGAGGTTGAGCAGGTGCCGCGCGAGCATATGGGCGGCGAGGCGGTTGTCGATACCGACGCTCGGAATCGGCAGCGCTTCCGCGTTGCGCAGAAGCACGACGGGCTTGCCGAGATCGAGCATCCAGTGTGCTTCTTCGTCGGGTAGCCGCGAACTGACGATCAGACCGTCCACGCGTTGCGCGAGGGCTTCGATCAGCGGACGTTCGCGGGCCTGGGTTTCGTCGATATCGACGAGCAAGAGCGTGTAGTCGTGCCGGAGCGCAATGCGGTTCGCGCCTTTCACGACGTTGGTGAAGTGCGGATTGCTGATGTCGAGAATCGTGAGGCCGATAGTGCGCGTGCGGCCGGTGATCATCGAGCGCGCAAGCGGGTTCGAACGATAGCCAAGCGTTTCGATCGCCGCCTTGAGCTTGGCCTCGACGGGTGCCGAAAAGCGCTGCGCGCCGTTGATGTATTTGGACACCGTCGCGACCGAGACGCCCGCTGCGGCGGCGACATCGCGAATGGTTGTAGAAGTTTTCTTCATTCGGAGGGTAACGTTTACTTTGGCTTTTTCCAATGTTAACGGATTTTGACGTCGGTTCGGGAAACGTCGCATCGATAAAATCGATGAGGAGCGCCTTCGCTGTGGCCGTATCGGCATCACTATAAAGCCGAAAACGTTTTCTTCCATAGAGCTTTCAATTTATCTCACGTATCTCAAGGAGTTTCGATGAAACAGCCATCCGCAACGGGCAAACCGTTCAAGCGTCTGCTTCTGACCGGCGGGGCCGGCAATCTCGGGCGCCAGTTGCGGCCCGCGCTCGCGCAATGGGCCGATGTCGTGCGCGTTTCGGACATCGCACCGCTCGATGACGCAGCCTCCCACGAGGAAGTCAGCGCGGTCGATCTCGCGGACCGCGACGCGGTAATGCGCATGGTGGAAGGCGTCGATGCGATCGTGCATCTCGGCGGCATCTCCATCGACGCGCCCTTCGACGATCTGATCGAAGCGAACATTCGCGGCACTTACAACATCTACGAAGCGGCGCGCCGGCATGGCGTGAAGCGCGTCGTGTTCGCGAGTTCGAATCATGCGATCGGTTTTCATCCGGTCACCGAGGTGCTCGACACGGATTCGCCGCATCGCCCGGACAGTCTCTATGGCGTGACGAAGTGTTTCGGCGAGTCGCTGTCGCGCTACTACTTCGATCGCTTCGGCATCGAGACGGTCAACTTGCGCATTGGCTCGTCGTTCGAGGAGCCGAAGAATCCGCGCATGCTGGTGACTTATCTGAGCTACCGCGACTTCATCGAGCTCGTGCGTTGCTCGCTCTTCGCCAACCGCGTCGGCCATGCGGTGGTGTACGGCGCATCCAACAATCCGGTGAAGTGGTGGGACAACTCGGGCGCGGCGTTTTTGGGCTTCCGTCCGCAAGACAGTTCGGAACAGTTCAACGGACTCTTCCCCACAACCGCGCCGACAGCCGACCGCGACGACCCCGCACAACGCTTTCAAGGCGGTCCATACGTCCTCGGCGAACCGCTGGAGCGCAAGTAATGGCGAGCGTGGAGCGCCTCGAAGCGGCGGGACACGCGGCGGTCGGCGAGTGCCCGGTGTGGCGCGCGGAAGAGGGCGCGCTCTACTGGGTGGATATTCCGGCGCGCAAGTTCGTGCGTCTCGTCGTCGCGAGCGGCGAGCGCAGCGAGTGGACGTTGCCCGAGCAGATCGCGTGTTTTGCATTCGATCCGTCGGGCACTGTCGTGGCGGGCATGGAGAGCGGCCTGTTTGCATTCGGCATGCAGTCGACAAAAGACATTCGACCATCGAAGCTGGCCGCACCGAGTTTTCCCGCGCCGGGCATGCGCTTCAACGACGGCCGCTGCGACCGTCAGGGCCGCTTCTGGGCCGGCACGATGGTGCAGGACATGTCGCTCGCAAGTCCGGCTGGCGCGCTGTTCCGGTTCGATACGGACGGCGTGCTGTCGGAGCCTATCGTCGATGGCCTCGTCACCCAGAATGGTCTCGCCTGGTCGCCGGATGGCCGCACGATGTATCTGTCGGATTCGCATCCAACCAAGCGTGTGATCTGGGCATTCGATTTCGATCTCGACACGGGCACACCGCGTAACCGCCGCGTCTTCGCCGATCTGCATGACTATGCGGGCCGTCCCGACGGCGCGGCCGTGGACGCCGACGGCTGTTACTGGACTTGCGCCAACGACGCCGGCCGCCTTTTGCGTTTCACGCCGCGAGGCGAACTTGACCGTGAAATCGCGTTGCCGGCCAGCAAGCCGTCGATGTGCGCGTTCGGCGGCAGCGACCTCTCGACGCTCTACGTAACGTCGATTCGCCCCGGTGCGAACGCCACCGAAGACGACGGCTGCGTCTTCGCGCTGAATCCCGGCGTCAAAGGCCTGCCCGAACCGGCATACGGTGCGATGTTACCGGTCGCATAACGACGGCCTCAAGGAGCGGCAAGTCCGCTCCGCACCTTTAGCAATGCGCGCCGCACCGCAATGGCGCGCAAATATTTAGCGCTAAAGCGAACGAAAGTTCGTGAGGCAGGCTAAACACCACTTCTGTCGTCTCCGCTTAAAGAGTAGGCTGCGCGAGTATCCCAACGTATGCCAGCCAACTACCGATTATTCAATTCGGAGGAGACATAGATGGAGCTTGAAACTCGCACCATGAAGCGCGTGATGTTTCGTCTCGTGCCGTTCCTGATTCTGTGTTACTTCATCGCTTACCTCGATCGCGTCAATGTCGGTTTTGCCGCCTTGCAGATGAACAAGGCGCTCGGCTTTTCGGCGAGTATGTTTGGCTTTGGCGCCGGTATCTTTTTCATTGCCTATTTTTTCTTCGAGGTCCCTTCCAACCTGCTGCTCGAACGTTTCGGCGCACGCCGCTGGATCGCGCGCATCATGTTCACGTGGGGCATTCTTGCGGCCTTGATGGCGTGGATTCCGCACATCGCTCAAGCAACGGGCTTGTCGAACGCTTATGTGTTCTATGGCTTGCGCATTTTGCTTGGCATCGCCGAAGCGGGCTTTTTCCCCGGCATTATTTTCCTGCTAACGCTTTGGTTTCCGGCTAAGTATCGCGGGCGAGTGGTGGGCTACTTCATGGCCGCGATTCCGCTTTCGACCGTGATCGGCGGGCCTATCTCCGGCGCCTTGCTGCAAATGGATGGCTTGGCCGGCATGCAGGGCTGGCAATGGCTTTATCTGATCGAAGCGCTGCCCGCATTGGTGCTTGCATTCGTGGTGTTCTTTTATCTGACCGACAAGCCCTCCGACGCTCATTGGCTCGCTGAAGACGAGCGCAAGTGGCTCGTCGAACGTCAGGCGCATGAGCGCGCGCATCGCGAGTCGGTTCATGCGTTTAGCGTGAAGGAAGCGATCTTTAATCCGCGCGTGCTTGCCATTGCCTTGATTTACTTCGGCGCCAACGCAACCAATTACGGCTTGAGCTTCTTCTTGCCGCAGATCGTCAAGGCATTCGGCTTGACGAATTTGCAGACTGGCTTCGTCACGGCCATGCCTTACGCGGTCGGTGTGATCAGCATGGTGCTGTGGGGTCGCCACTCGGACCGCAAGCTCGAGCGTCGCTGGCACGTGGCCATTGCATTGATGGTAGCGGCAGGCGGTATCGCGGCTTCAGCTGGCCTGGATAATCCGGTAGCAAAGATGATTGCGCTTTCCATCGCCGGCTTCGGTATTTTCGGCTGTCTGCCGATTATCTGGACCTTGCCCGCTTCGTTCCTTTCGGGCGCGGCGGCGGCTGGCGGTATTGCCGCAATCAACTCGCTTGGCAATCTCGCGGGCTTCTTCGGGCCGTATGCAATGGGCTGGATCAAGGACAGCACGGGCGGCTTTGGTGCAGGTCTGCTTTGCCTGGCCGGCGCGGGGATGGTGGGCGTCGCGGCGGTATTGCTGCTGCATCACGACCCGGCGCTTGAGAGTATCGATCCGCACGACGAAGTCGATGCCGAGCCGAATCTGGCAAGGTAAAACGCTTAAGGGCCGCCTGAATATTCGGCGGCCCTTTTCAATTTTGCGGCTGGATTCACGCCGTGGCCTGAGCTCTTCGCAATCTCTCCCTGCTGTTGATCAAGTGCAAGCGCATTGCCGTGCGCGCCGAGTCCGCATCGCCGCGTTCGATCGCATCGGCAATCTGCTCGTGCTCGCGATTCACGCGAACCAGATAATCGGCGTAATGGTCGTGTGGAATGGCGGTCGCGGTTAGCCGTGTCCTTGGAAACATCCTTAAACCAAGATGCTCCATGATCTCGACGAAATAGCGATTTCCCGTGGCATGCGCGATTTCCAGATGAAAGCGAAAGTCCGGCGATACGGTGCCATCTTCCTGACCCACGCCGCGCGTAAACTCCGCGAGCGCCGCGCGCATGGTCGCTAGTCTGCCGGCATCGCAACGCATGGCAGCAAGGCCCGCCGATTCGGTTTCCAGACTAATGCGCAATTCGAGGATCGCGAGCGCATCCATGGAGCCGGCGACGTCGGCGGGGTCGAGCTGCAATAGCGACGAGGTACTCGCTTCGCACACGAACGTACCGATGCCATGACGCGTCTCGACGAGGCCCGCAGCCTGCAGTCGAGATAACGCCTCGCGCACCACGGTGCGGCTCACGCCGAAGCGTTGCACCATCTCCGCCTCGGTCGCGATTCGGCAACCTGCTCGCAATTCCCGCGCGTCGATCTGTGCGCGCAGTGCATCGACGAGCTGTGTGGTCAGACTGCGGCGTGTGCCGTGAGAAGGGGCGGCGACATCCATGGATGCGGATACATTGAACACGTCGACGGAAGGTTCGGGCGTTAGTGTCACAGCGCTCTCTTAGTGTTTTCCAGAGGTTCTGGGAATCGGTCTTTCAACACGTTGACAAATCATTCTGCAAATGATGATATGCGGCATAGAGTGATATGACAACGTACAAGAAATGCGCGCAGGGTAATCCCTAGCATTGCATGCAGGAGACAAAACTCATGGAATCACAGGCGGACGCATTGCCGTTGCAGGGCACCCTCGAACCCGAATTGCGCTTCGACCGCTTGCTGCTCACGGGTGCGGCGGGCGGTATCGGTAAAGCCATTCGGCATCGTGTCGCGGAGTTTGCAGAGCATGTGCGAGTGTCGGATCTGCCCGGCGTATTGTCGGGCGATGCAGCGCCTCACGAAGAAATCGCGCCGTGCGATCTGGCAGACCGTCAAGCAGTCGATGCACTCGCCGCCGATTGCGACGCCATTGTCCATCTCGGCGGCGTATCGGTGGAGCGTCCGTTCGAAGAGATACTCGAAGCCAACATCAAGGGCGTCTTCAACCTCTACGAAGCGGCGCGGCTCAACGGCGTAAAGCGCATCGTGTTCGCGAGCTCGAATCACGTCACAGGCTTTTATCGGCAAGACGAACGAATCGATGCCAGCGCGCGCAAGCGTCCCGATGGCTACTACGGCTTGTCGAAGTCGTTCGGCGAGGACATGGCGCAGTTGTACTTCGACCGCTATGGCATCGAGACGGTGAGTATCCGCATCGGCTCCGTTTTTCCCGAGGCCAAGGACCGCCGCATGATGGCGAGCTGGATGAGCTACGACGACTTCCATGATCTGCTGCGCCGCGCGCTGTTCACTCCGGACGTCGGACACACGATCGTTTTCGGCATGTCGGCAAATTCGCATACCTGGTGGGACAACCGTGACGCGTCGGTACTCGGCTTCGAGCCGCGCGACTCGTCCGAGAAGTTCCGCGACAAGGTCGAAGCCACGCCGGCGCCCGCACCGACCGATCCAGTTGCGGTGTATCAGGGCGGCGTGTTCACGGTGACGGGTCCGTTCGATCCGGTGTAATGCATGCGGCATACAGAATGCCGAACTCGCGTAGTCAGTCGTCATACATCCAGAAGTGTCTGACTCGCTCCTTCGAACTGAGGCACGACCGCCATGTTCTCTCTCGACTTTGCTCCGTTATTGCCGTACTGGCCGACGTTCCTTTTAGGCGCGTGGCTCACGCTCAAGATGACGTGCGTGGCGGTGTTCTTTGGCCTCATCCTCGGCATGCTCGTGGCATTTGCCAAGCGCGCGAAGGTGCCGGTGCTGACGCGCCTCTGCATCATCTATATCGAGGCGGTGCGCAACACGCCGTTTCTCGTGCAGATCTTCCTGCTGTATTTCGGGCTGGCGAGTATAGGCTTGCGCATGCCGACCTTTGCCGCGGCTGCGCTCGCCATGACCATCAACATCGGCGCTTATGCCGCCGAGATCATTCGCGCGGGTCTGGAATCGGTGCCACGCGGGCAGATCGAGGCAGCAGAGTGCCTGGGTCTTTCGCGCTGGCGCATCGGCTGGAATGTGATGTTGCAGCCCTCTATCGAGAAGGTTTATCCGGCGCTCACGAGCCAGTTCCTGTTGATGATGCAAGCCTCGGCAATCGCTTCGCAAATCTCCGCCGAGGAACTGACCGCCGTTGCCAACACCGTGCAGTCGGATACCTTCCGCTCGCTCGAAACCTATATCGTCGTCGCGCTGCTCTATCTCGGGCTGTCGCTCATCATTAAGCTCATTGCATGGGCTGTCGGTGAGCATCTGTTCAAGCGGCGCCGCGCCATCCGTCTTGCCGCAAAACGCGCGGGCAAGACGCCGCCGGACTCCCCGCGCATCGATACCGTCATTCCCGGAGGTGCGGCATGAGCGGCGGATTCACGGCATCGCATTTTGTGTACCTCGTGCAATCGATCGGCTGGACGCTAGTGCTCTCCATGCTTGCGTTCGTGCTCGGCGGTATCGGTGGATTCCTCGTCATGCTGGCGCGCATCTCGCCGCGCCTCTGGCTCGCGCGCACAGCCATCGTGTTTATCGAGGCGATTCAGGGCATTCCGTTGCTGATCCTGCTGTTCATCGTGTACTTCGGGTTATCCGTGTATGGCTATCAGGTACCCGCGCTCGTTGCGGCGGGTCTTGCGCTGATGGTTTATTCGAGCGCGTATCTTGGCGACATCTGGCGCGGCTGCGTCGAAGCCATGCCCAAGCCGCAATGGGAAGCCGCCGAGTGCCTGTCGCTGTCGCGCTGGCAGAGTCTGAGGCTCGTCATCATCCCGCAGGCGATGCGGCTCGCCTTGCCGCCCACGGTCGGCTTTCTCGTGCAGATCATCAAGATGACTTCGCTCGCCTCCGTGATCGGCTTTATCGAACTCACGCGCGCAGGGCAGATCATCAACAACTCGATCTTTCAGCCGTTCCTCATCTTCGGACTGGTCGGCGCTTTCTATTTCGTCCTGTGCTATCCGCTTTCGCGCTGGAGCCAATCGATGGAGAATAAGCTCAATGTCAGCAATCGTTAAGGTCGACGAGGTCTACAAGAGCTTCGGCTCCAATCAGGTGCTGAAAGGCGTCTCGTTCGATGTCAACAAGGGCGAGATGATCGCCGTGATCGGTGCGAGCGGTTCCGGCAAGAGCACGGCGTTACGCTGTATCGATCGGTTGGAAACTATCGACCAAGGGCAGATAGAGGTATGCGGCATTCGCGTGGACGATCCGAAGGTGGATCTGCATCTCTTGAGGCGCGAAGTCGGCATCGTGTTTCAAAGCTATAACCTCTTTCCGCACCTAACGGTCGAAGAAAACATCATGCTCGCATTGCGGCACGTGAAGAAGTTATCGCGTGACGAAGCGAGACGCGTCGCGCTCAACGTGCTCGAACAAGTCGGGCTTGGGCAGAAGGCCGATGCCTATCCCGAGCAATTGTCGGGCGGACAACAGCAACGCGTGGCGATCGCACGATCACTTGCTATGAACCCCAAGGTCATGTTGTTCGACGAAGTGACTTCCGCGCTCGATCCGCAACTCACGGGAGAAGTGCTGCGTGTCATGGAAGACCTCGCGGCCGATGGCATGACCATGCTGCTCGTCACGCATGAAATGGCGTTCGCCAAGCGCGTGGCGGACCGCATCATCTATATGCATCAGGGCAAGGTGTGGGAAGTGGGCGACGGCAGCATGCTCGATGCGCCACGCACGCCCGAATTGCGAGCGTTTCTGAACAACGGCCTTTGAACGGCATTTTTTCAATCCAAGAAGACGGAGACATCACTTGAAAGCACAGAAACACATTGCACGCGCATGCGTGGCGGCATTGATGATGGCAGGCGCCATTCACAGCGCAATGGCCGATCAGCTTGATGACATCAAGAAGGCCGGCGTCGTGCGCGTTGCCATCGCAATGGGCACGCCGCTCTTCAGCTACGCCGACGAGAACCTCAAGCCCGCAGGCTCGGATGTCGATACCGCCGCCGCGCTCGCAAAAGATCTCGGCGTCAAGCTCGAACTCGTGCAGATCACTAACGCCGCGCGCATTCCGACCTTGCAGGCAAAGCGCGCCGATCTCGTGATCGCCGACTTGTCGATCACGCCGGAGCGCGCAAAGGTCGTCGATTTCTCGATTCCCTATGCGGTGATCACCATCATCGTGGGTGGGCTTAAGAGCATCAAGGTGAAGGACTATGCGGACCTCGATGGCAAGACCATCGGGCTCACGCGTGCAACGGTCAACGACACGCTGACGACGCAGCAAGCGAAGGGCGCGCAAATTCAGCGCTATGAAGACGACGCCACGCTCATCACGTCGATGGTCGCGGGTCAGATCGACATCTTCTCCAGCACGCCGTCGAACCTTCAGGAAATGCAGAAACGTGCGCCCGCACGCAATATCGAACTCAAGTTCGAACAGAAGAACTTCGATCTCGGCATTGCGATGAACAAGGATCAACCGGCTCTGAAAGAGTGGGTGGACAAGTGGGTCAGCACGAACCAGAAGAACGGCAACCTCAACGCGATCTACAAGAAGTTCCACGGACGCGATCTGCCCGACGCCGTCCGCAAGGGCTGAACGAATGCCGGCGACATGCGTATGTCGCCGGCATTGTTCTTTACGCTAAAGGAATGCGCGGTGCGTCGAGCGGGCGCAGCTTGCCCGGATGCACGACACGACACAAGGCTTCGACAAAGAAGAAGTCGCCGAACATGGTCGCGCCATCCACGCCAATGTTGTGCGGCTTCGAATAGCAGGAGTTGTGCAGCAGGCCGTGTTCGCCGTCCTTGGTGAACTCATCGCGGCACAACGCTTCGAGCATCGCGACTCCGTGACGGCTCCATTTCGCCGCGGCATCCGCCGATGGATGAATGCGCGCCAGTTCGAGCAAAGCCGATGCGACGATAGCGGCGGCGGCCGTGTCCTTGATGTCGGCATCGCTGCCGGTTGCGTCGAAGTCCCAAGGGGGAATTTGACGGCCATCGAGACGGCGCAGATAGTATTCGGCCAGACGCTCGGCGAGTTCAATATACGCGAGCTTGCCCGTTTCGCGCGCGGAATTCGCATACCCGTAGATCGCCCAGGCCTGACCGCGGCTCCATGCAGACTCGTCGAATGCGCCTTGAAAAGTGTAGCCACGTTTGCGCGCGCCCGTTTCGAGATCGTATTCGACGGCGTGATACGTCGAGTCGTCGGGACGCACGAAGGCGCGTGCAGTCATCGCGGCATGCGCGTCCGCTGCATGCCGATAGCTGCCGTCATCGGCATGATTCGCCGCCCAGTAGAGCAGCGAGAGATTGGCCATCGTATCGATTGCGGATGCACTTCTGCCGCGCGGATCGGCGAGCGGTCCCCATGACGCGAGATAAGCGCCATCGCGCGTGGTGACGAGGCGGGCGCGCAGTTTGTCCGCCGCCTTCAACGCGATATCGGCAAAGCGTGCATCGCCCGTGATGTGATGGCCGGGCACCGCGCTGCTGTCGAAGATGAAGCCGATGTCATGCGTGTTCGGATCGTCCGCGCGTTGTTCGACCAGCAGCATGCGCGCACGAGCCCATTCGAGAAATTTCGCGTCGCCGGTATGAAGATGCGACGTGAGCAAAAGGCCTACCCAGAAGCCACAGAACCAGTTGCCGTGACTCCAGGCGTCGCCGTCATAGCCGGCGGATAGCGAAGCGGGCAGACGCACCCATTCGCCATCGGGACCCGTGACTTGCGGAAACTCGACACCGAAACTCAATTCATCGGCCGCGACTTTTACAGCCGTGCGGTCGAGCGTTTCGCGAAAGAGCCGTGTCTGGTCCTGCGTGAGTGAATAGATATCGGAAAGCGGGGTTGTAGCGTTCGACACTTTGTCTCCTGTGGACGAGAGCGGACGCGCTTAATTCGCGCTTGTCTCATGCAAGTGGGTTGCAGAATACGTTGAACACGCACGTCGATTCTAAAAACCCATGCTCACGCGACGTTAGGATGAAACGCGGGATCTGTTGGACATTTCTGCATGGAATACCGAATGCGCGTTCAAATATGCAACTTGTCGAGGCTGCGGCGATAGTCGATCGGTGAGCGGCCTGTGTGCTTGCGAAAGCACCGGCTGAAATAAGCGGGGTCGTCGAAAGAGAGTTGCGATGCGATCTCCGCGACGTTCACTTCGGAATGCAGCAGCAAGCGCTTGGCTTCGAGCATGACGCGTTCGCGTATCAGCTTTGCAGCCGTGCTGCCGAGCGCCGCGCGCGTGGCTTCGTTGAGCGCGCGCTCGGTCACGTTGAGCAGACGCGCATAGTCGGCGGCATCGTTCATCGAGCGAAAATGCTTCTCCAGAAGGCTCTTGAAGCGGCGCGACAACAACACGTTACGCGACGTGCCCGACTCCGTGACCGCCGCCGCGCTGCTCATGCGCGCGGCCTTGAGCAAAAAGATACGCAGATAAGCCCAGATTGCATCCTGATGGCCGTGCAGTTCCGAGCGATACTCGTCCATCATGCCGTCGATGAGACGCATCATTTCATGCGCTTGCGCGTCGTTCAGATAGACCGCTGCGGCAAGCTGATCGAAGTCGTGCACCGGCACTTCGGTTTCCGAATGCCGGTTCTGCACGCGAAACGAAAAGAACTCGGATGAGAAGCTGATCGACCAGCCGACCGTATCGGGGGATAGAACGAAGTCGTGTATCTGGCCTGGTGCCATGAAGAACAGCGACTGCGGACGCACCTCGTAACGCACCGAGTCGATGACATGATGACCCGTGCCCGTCACCACCCAGGCGATGTGATAGAAGTCATGCCGATGCGGATAAGGCAGTGTCGACTTCATGACTTCGAGCGGCGCAAAGTGGAAGTCCATCGACTTGACGTGCGCGCCATATTCGTAGTTCTCGATCTTGATGACCGGAACGTGGCAACCACATGCGGTACTCAACTTTCGTCTCCTGCGGGCGGCGCTTCATTCGTGCTGCGCTCGTTTTCGCGGCGCTGCATCCGAGTCTAACGAATGCTTGCGCCGCCCGTAACTGGCGGATTCCCCGACGCGTCTCATTCGAACTTGAGTTCTTTTAGCGCGGAAAGCCCGCTCAGCACGACCTTGCCGCGTTGATTGCGAACCATGGTGTCCATCACGAGAATTCGCTTGGCGTCCTTCTTCTCCACCACGGTCACGTTGATGGTGATGGTGTCGTCGATGAACACTGGCCCCAGAAAACGCAGTTCTTGTCCGACATAAGCGAAGCCCGGACCGGTCAGTCGCGTGTGTGCGGCCGAGACGAGCGAGGCCGTCAACAGGCCGTGCACGACGCGTCTTCCGAACGGTGAGCGCTCCGCAAACGCTTGCTCCATGTGCAGGGGATTCAGATCGCCCGACAGATGACCGAACGCATTGACCGCCGATTCGACCACGGTGTGGACGTCCACCTGCGAGCGGCCGATTTCCACATCGTCGAAGCGCAGCAGTTCGGGTGCTGCGGGAGCAGCGTGTAGTTGGGCGCTCATGCATTTCTCCTCGAAGTCAGCGCGATGCCGGCATCGACCAGTTCGTCGATCCGCGTAGTGTCATAACCCAGTTCGGCCAGCACCTCACGTGTGTGCTCGCCCTGTCGCGGCGGATGCCGTCGCATGGGCGGCGCCTCGCCGTCATAGCGCACCGGATGCGCAAGTACGCGTATTGGTCCCGCCTCTTCGTGTTCGAACGACATGATCATCTGGTTATGCGCGACTTGAGGGTCGACCTCGACCTGCTCGTAGTCGTTGACCGGCGCGAACCAGATATCGTGCTCCTCGAAGACGCGCATCCATGTTTCTGTCGTGCGCCTGGTCAACGCGTCATAGACCAGTCGATTGATTTCATCGCGACGCCGCACGTTGTCTTTCGGATGCGTGAACTCGGCGAGCGCGGGGACATCGAGCGCATTGGAGAGCTTCTGCGTCGGTGTAAGCGAGATCGCGATATAACCGTCGAGCGTTTTATAGACGCCATAGGGCGCAGGATGAAAGCGGCTGCCCGTTGGCGGCTGGGTGCGCTGCCAGAGCGGTCCCTTGTTCATGTAGTACGTGAAAGGCTCGATCTGCAAATCCAGTGCCGCGTTCAGCAAATTGCTCTCGACACGCGTACCCACACCCGTGCGTTCGCGCGACTGAAGTGCAGCAACCACGCCAAACGCTGCCAGCACCGCTGCATGTTGATCGACAATAGCGGAGCCTACAGGCGTCGGCGGCGAATCGGCTTCACCTGAAAGCATGGTCATGCCGCTCATCGCTTGTAATAGCAGGTCTTGTCCCGGGCGCTTGAGATAGGGACCCGACGATCCATAACCCGTGCACGAGCAATACACGAGACTCGGGTTGACCTCGTGCACTTGCGCATAGCCGAAGCCCATCTTGTCGAGCACACCGGGGCGGTAGTTCTCTATCAATACGTCGGCTTCGCGGATCAGACGCCACACGATTTCACGCGCGGCTTCCTCACGCAAGTCGAGCGAGATGCTGCGCTGATTGCGATTGCCCAGCAGAAAGAACACGCTCACGCCTTCGACGAAAGCGTCCGCGCCGGTCCAGCTTCGCTCGAACGCGCCGCCCGGTGGCTCGATCTTGATGACGTCAGCACCGACATCGGCGAGCATCTGCACGGCGGCGGGCCCTTGCAGAAAGTGGGTGAAACTCAGTACCTTGATGCCTTCCAGCATAAACTCCCCCTTCGTCCGCGCGTTATCAGGCAAGCGCCGCACGCGCGATGATCATGCGTTGTATTTCGGATGTCCCTTCGACGATCTCGAGCACCTTGGCGTCGCCGAATGCGCGCGCTACCGGATACTCCGCCATCACGCCGTAACCGCCGTGTATCTGCAAAGCCTGATGCGCTGCGTGCATCGCCTGTTCCGAGGCGAAGAGCTTGGCTTGCGATGCCTGCATGTCGAACGGCGCGCCGCTGTCCTTCAATGTGGCGGCGTCGTAAAGCATGAGACGTGCGGCATGCGCGTGCGTCGCCATGTCGGCGACCTTGAATTGCAGGCCTTGAAACTCCGCTATCGCGCGGCCGAACGCGCGGCGCGTCTTCATGTATTCGACGGACCGTTCGAGCGAGCCTTGCAAGATGCCGAGCGCAAGCGCGCCGATTAAAATGCGGCCTGTGCTGATCTGCGCGAGCGTCTGACGCAAACCCGCGCCGCGTTCACCAAGCAAATTCTCTGCGGGAATTGCGCAGTTTTCGAAGAACAACTCGTGCGTGATCGAAGCGCGCCAGCCGATCTTGCGCAGCTTGCGGCCCGTTTGATAGCCAGTAGTGTCCGAAGGCACGATGAAGTTCGAAATCTCTTTCTTGCCATCGGCACGCGTACCGGTCACAGCCGCGATTACCACCGGCCCGCCGAGTTCAGTGCCCGAGTTGCTGATGAAAGTCTTCGCACCATCGATGACCCAGCGCTCGCCATCGAAGTGCGCACGTGTGGCGATGTTGGCCGCATCCGATCCCGCATCGGGCTCGGACAAACCGATCGAACCGATCTGGCGGCCTTCGAGAATAGGCCTTAAATAAAGGTCCTTTTGCGTCGAGGTGCCGTAGTTCGACAAGAGACTCGCGACAGTCGAATTGGCCATCAAGGCGTTCGCGACCGCGCAATCCACGCGCGCCAGTTCTTCTAGCACGATGACAAACGAAAGCCAGTCGCCACCGCCACCGCCCCATTGCTCCGCATAAGGCAGGCCGGTGAAGCCAAGCTCGCCGGCTTGACGCCAGATATCGTAGGGAAAGGCTTCTTGCTCCCAGAGCTCCTCGGAATGCGGTGCAATCTCTTTGTCGGCAAAGCGGCGAACGGCTTCACGAATCATGGCGTGCTCTTCGCCGAGCCAGTGAGGCAAACGATGTATCGTGCTCATTCAGTCACCGTCACGGTCGAGGCGCGCCGTGCAAGGCGCTTTTCCATGAACTGCCTCAAGCCCGCGCGCGCGCCTTCACTCGTGAAATTCACCGCGTATTGCGCTGCTTCAAAGTCGAGTCCTGCGGACAAGGGCATTTCGTTCGCGCGATTGAGCGCGCGCTTCGCCATTTCCATTGCGAAGGGGTCGTAGACGGCGAGTGTTTCGGCGAACTCGCGCACTGTATCGAACAATGCATCGTGTTCGACGATCTCGTGCAGAAAGCCGAACGACGCGCATTCCTGAGCCGTATGACGCCGCCCGCTCAACACGAATCGCTTGGCGCAGGCGAGCCCCATCTTGGCGACGGCGAGTTGCGTGCCACCCCAGCCTGGCATGGTATTGAGCGTGATCTCGGGAAACCCGAAGCTCGCTTTCGTCGATGCAATCACGAAGTCGCAGGCAAGCGCCAATTCGAAACCGCCGCCTAGCGCGAAGCCATTGACCATTGCGATGGTCGGCTTGGCGCTTTCATGCAGGCGCAACAACGCGCGCTGCCCGGCTACCATGTCACGATACGCGCCCGCGCTGTCGAGCGTGACCAGTCGCTCGATATCGTTGCCGGCAGCGAAGGCCTTGGGACCGCTACCCGTGATGGCGATAACGCGCGTTGCATCGTCGGCGAGTGCATCGTCGAGTCCTGCTTCGAGCGCCGCGAGCATTTCCGGCGTGAAGGCATTGAGTTTATCGGCGCGGTTGAGCGTCAGGAGACGCAGCGCGCCGTGCTGTTCCGCTATGACGGGCGAGGTGTTCATCAGCATCGTGTCACAGCACCTTGAGGTAAGTCTTGCCCGATGCCACGACCACGCCGTCTTGCCGCGTGACATCGGCGACGAATACGCACACGTTGCGCTCTTCATCCTTCTCTTCGAGCGTGAGACGCGCAGTGACCGTATCGCCTATAAACACCGGCGCATTGAACGTGATGTCATAGCGATACGACACCGCGCCCGGACTCGGCGCCTTCGCCGCCATATGGCCCATGACTGTCGAAAGAAAGCCGACCGAGAGACAGCCTTGCGCAATGCGCTTCTCGAAGCGCGTGGTCTTGGCGAACTCTTCGTTCAGATGCACGGCGTAAAAGTCGCCGACTATCCCGGCAAATCCATAGATGTCGTATTCGGATACGGTCTTTGCGAAATCGGCGGTATCGCCGATTGCATAACAGTCCATGTGCGGGCGTTTGGCCATGTTGACGAACCAGTGTATTAGGTGGGGTAAACACGGCGTATCGCTTGCGAGCGACACACCGTCAACGTGGAAGTCACTTTAAAGATGCGCTTGGTTCACGCGGTAGGACGGTTCGCGCGATCTTTTGGACTTTTTAGCGTCACGTCGCGTTTGCATGGAAACCAGCGTTAAAAAGTACAAGAAATCTGGAGCCTGGTCCTAACGCACCGTTGACGCGATCACAAATACTTGCGTCAACCCGTCGCTCTTCGACATGCACGACACATGAGGCACAAGAAGAGGCAGAAGGCGGTGTCCATATCGTGAAGAACGTGGGAAGGAGACAACATGAATTCGCTTTTCAAGGCGCATCGCTCGTTGCGCGTGACGATGAGCGCCGTGCTCGCCGCATTGTGCGTCGCCGCAACAGGCAGCGCGATGGCGCAGGACAAGGTCGTGATGAAGCTTGGCCATACGCTCGCACCGGACAATCACTATCAACTGACCGCGCAGGTCTTCGCCAAGGAAGTCGCGCAACGCACGCATGGCCATGTCGAGATTCAGCTCTTTCCCCAATCGCAACTCGGGGGCGAAGTGCAGATGGCGCAGGCGTTGCGCACCGGCACGCAGGAACTCATGATCTCCGCGCAAGCGCCTATCGACAATACGATCAAGCAATGGCAAATTTTCGACATGCCTTATCTCTTCAGCAGCATGGATGAGGCGAACAAGGTGCTGCAAGGACCCGTCGGCCGCAAGTATCTCGACATGATGCAGCCGGTCAACATGGTCGGTCTTACGTGGCTTGCTGTCGGCGAACGCAATCTCTTCACGACCAAGCGTCCGGTCACGTCGCTTGCCGACATGAAGGACCTGAAGGTGCGCGTGATGCAAAGCCCCGGCTATATCGCGGGCTATAAGGCGCTCGGCGCGAACCCCACGCCGCTCGCCTATAACCAGTTGTTCCTCGCGCTGTCGCAAGGCCTCGTCGATGGCGCGGACACATCGCCCGAGCAATTCGTGCAGGACAAGTTCTCCGACGTCGCCAAGCATTTCTATGTGACGCACGTGAACTACCTGCCCGTCGTGCTCGCGATGAGCAAGAGCGCCTGGACCAAGCTGTCGCCTGCTGACCAGAAGGCTTTTCAAGAGTCAGCCGCGGTCGCCGCCGATTTCGACCTGAAGGAGTACAAGCGCGAATACGACGCCGCACTCGCGACGATGAAGGCCAAGGGCATTCAAGTGACGATGGTCGACACTGCGCCGTGGGCCGAAGCCACGAAGTCCGCGCGTGACGAACTCGTTGCGAAGATTCCGGATGGCGCCGCGCTCTACGCCGAGATGAACGCGGCCAAGCAGGCCTCGTCCGTGGCATCCAAATGACGCCTTTGTCACCGGAAGTGCCGGAGGAAACCCGTATGGAAAAGCTCGCGCGTGGCTTGATGTTCATCGACGACATGGTTCTGAAGCTGAACCTGTTCGTCAGCAGTTGCCTCTTGCTGGCAGCGGTGATCGTCGCCGGTCTCGGGGTCGTGTTCCGCTTCGTGCTGCACGACTCGCTTTCGTGGTCCGACGAAGCCGCGGCGTATCTCTTCGTCTGGCTCACGTGCCTGGGTGCGGCGGCAGGCGTCAAGTTACGCGCACATCCTGAAGTGCGCGTGCTGGCCGATCGCGTGCCGGCGGCGATCGCGCCCTTGCTCAAGGACTTCACGGACTGCGCGATTCTCGCGCTCGGCGCCGTGTTCGTCGCGTATGGCTCGGACATGCTCGCGTTGATGGGCACGGAGACGGCCGCATCGATTCCCATCTCGATGGTCTATCCGTATCTTTCCATTCCCGTGTGCGGCGCGTTGCTCGTGTTTCATTCGCTGGTGCGCATCGTCGTGTCGCACCTCGCGCCGCAGACGCAGACCAACGCCGCTTTGATCGAAGGCGTGTCCGACCATCTCTAGGATAAAGACATCATGTGGGCAATCGCTCTAGGCGCGGGGCTGCTCGGCCTCGGTGTACCGGTGGCCATCTGTATTGGTATCGCGGCGACGCTGGCGTTGTCGATCAATGGCACGCCGCTGCTCGTCATTCCGCAACAGCTCTTCTCGAACCTCAATAACGTGGGTCTGCTCGCGATTCCGTTCTTCATGCTCACGGGCGCGATCATGGATTCGGGCGGCGTTTCGCGACGCATCATCGAGTTTTCGCAAGCGCTCGTCGGCTTCATGCGTGGCGGTATCGGACAGGTCACGATTGTCGCGAGCATGTTCTTCGCGGACCTCTCGGGATCGGCCACGGCGGATACGGCGGCGATCGGCTCCGTGATGATTCCGGGCATGGTGAAGAAGGGCTATTCGCGTGCGTTCGCGGTGGCATTGCAATCGGCGGCGGGGTCGCTCGGGCTGCTTTCGCCGGTATCGATGAGCATGCTCGTCTATGCTTACACGGCGAATGTATCGGTAGGCACGATGTTTATTGCCGGTATCTTGCCGATGCTCCTAGTGGTCGCTTCGTTCATGATCGTGAACTACGTGACCGCCGTGCGCAACGACTACAGCGCGGTGGAGCCGTTCAGCGCACGCAAGTTGTGGACTACGTTTCGCGAAGCATTCTGGGCCTTGCTCACGCCGATCATCATTCTGGGCGGCATCCTTGGCGGCATCTTCACGCCGGTCGAGGCAGGCGTGGTTGCGGCGGTGTACGTCACGCTGGTGAGCGCGTTCATCTTCCGCACCTTGAAGCTCTCGCATTTCAAGGAGATTCTCGTCAAGACGTCGGTGAACACGACGCGCGTGTCGTTCCTGTTGGGTCTTGCGTTCGTGCTCGGCCGGTATCTGATCGAAGCGCAAATTCCCTTGCATGTGGCGAACAGTTTCCTTGCGATCACGACGAGCGCGATCATCCTGCTCATTCTCATCAATCTGTTTCTGATCGCGGCGCATACGGTGCTCGAAACCATTTCGAGTATCGCGGTGATAATCCCGGTGTTCCTGCCGCTCGTCGTGCAGATGCATATCGATCCCGTCGTATTCGGCGTGATCGTGCTGATCAATTCGGCTATCGGCATCAATCTTCCACCTATTGGCTTCTGCCTCTTCACGGCGGCGTCCATTGGTGGTGTATCGGTCGAAAAGGCGACGCGTGCGATTCTGCCTTTCATTCTCGCGCTCGTGATCGACTTACTGCTGATCATTTTCTTCCCGCATATTCCGCAGTTTCTGCCGCATCTGATGTCGATGAAATAACGCTCGACGACCTTGGAAAACGCTTCACCAGGGGCCTGGTCTTCGGACCGGGCCCTTGGTATGACAGCACGGTTTACGACGCGTCAGCGTGCACTGTGATATTTCTTCTGTCTAAGTACACGTGCAACCGTCCAACGAAACCTGTATGTCATTGGAGTGAACATGGCCAAAAGCACCATCGCCGATTATCTGGCAAAGACGCTTGCCGCTGCGGGCGTCGAACGCATCTGGGGCGTGACGGGCGACAGCCTCAACGGGCTTGCCTACAGCCTCGATAAAGTCGGGTCTATCCGTTGGATGCATACTCGCCACGAAGAAGCCGCGGCCTTTGCCGCGGGCGCGGACGCAGCTTCTTCCGGCAAGCTCGCCGTCTGCGCGGGCAGTTGCGGTCCCGGCAATCTGCATCTCATCAACGGGCTTTACGACTGTCATCGTAACCAACAGCCCGTGCTGGCCATTGCCGCGCATATTCCATCGACGGAAATCGGCCTCGGATACTTTCAGGAAACGCATCCGCAAGAGCTCTTCAAGGAATGCAGTCACTTCGTCGAACTGGTGTCGAACGCATCGCAGTTCCCGCGCGTGCTCGAACGTGCGATGCGCGCGGCGCTCGATCAACGTGGCGTCGCGGTAATCGTGCTGCCGGGCGATGTTGCCTTGAGCGACGGACCCGGAGTCGAACCACGGTGGACCGCAAGCGAGCCGAGCGCAATCGTTCCAGCCGAATCGCAACTCGACACACTCGCGGCCATGCTCAACGGCTGCGAAGCCGTGACCATCATGTGCGGCAGCGGTGTAGCGGGCTCGCACGACGAAGTGGTCGCGCTTGCCGATACACTCGGAGCGCCGGTCGTGCATGCGTTGCGCGGCAAGCAATTCATCGAATACGACAATCCTTTCGATGTCGGCATGACGGGCTTGATCGGCTTCAGCTCGGGCTATCACGCCATGATGTCCTGCGATACGCTCGTGCTGCTCGGTTGCGACTTCCCTTATCGGCCGTTCTATCCGCCGCACGCGAAGGTCGTGCAGATAGACTGGCGCGGGGCGCAGCTCGGCAAGCGCACGCCGCTCGACATGGGTATCGTCGGCACCATCAAGGAGACGCTCACGGCGCTCTTGCCCAAGCTCACGCGCAAGACGGAACGACGCTTCCTCGACAACGCGCTCAAGCACTATGCAGATGCACGCAAGGATCTCGATCACTACGCGACACCTTCGGCGCCTGGCCGTCCGATTCATCCGCAATATCTCACGAAGCTGGTCGATGACATCGCCGCCGAGGATGCCATCTTTACCGTCGATGTCGGCACGCCCACGTTGTGGGCCGCGCGCTACCTCACGATGAACGGCAAGCGTCAGTTGCATGGCTCGTTCAATCACGGTTCCATGGCGAACGCAATGCCGCAGTCGCTCGGCGTGCAAGCGGCGCATCCGCAACGGCAAGTGGTCTCACTGTCGGGCGATGGCGGTTTGTCCATGCTGCTAGGCGATCTCTTGAGCGCCATTCAGTTGAAGCTGCCGATCAAGGTCGTCGTTTTCAATAACAGCTTGCTCGGCTTCGTGTCGATGGAGCTCAAGGCGGGCGGTTATCTCGACACCAATGTCGATCTCAGCAAGACCGACTTCTCGCAGATTGCGAAGGGCGTGGGCATATGGTCGGTGCGCGTGGAAGAGTCGGAGCAACTGGTGGGCGCATTGCGCGATGCCTTCGCGCACGACGGCCCCGCGCTCGTCGATGTCGTCACCGCCAAGCATGAATTGGCGATGCCGCCGACCATCGAGCTATCGCAAGCGAAGGGCTTCAGTCTCTACATGCTGCGTGCTATTTTGAGCGGCCGTGGCGACGAAATCGTCGAGCTGGCGCGCACGAATCTGCGTTAAGCAAGGCAACCGGCCGCGACTCGTATCATCAAAACGGGTTGCAAACAGAGTTGCGGCCGATTTCGCGTTCGTGGTTTATGCTGTCGGACCACATCCAACGCAGACAGCGAGCCATGAGCGATTCATCAGCGGGCGCATTGCCGCTCGACCAGGTTTTCGACTTCGAAGGTCAGGCTATCCGTTATGGCGCGATAGGCGAGGGCGCGCCGCTCGTGATGGTGCACGGCACGCCGTTCTCATCGCAGGTATGGCGGCGGATTGCGCCGGTGATGGCGCGGACGCATCGCGTGCATTACTTCGATCTTCTGGGATACGGTGAGTCGGACAAGCGCGAGGGGCAGGACGTATCGCTCGGCGTGCAGAATCGCGTGCTCGCGGCATTGCTCGATCACTGGAAGCGTGACTGGAAGGGCGCGTTGCCCGACGTGCTCGCGCACGACTTCGGTGGCGCCACTTCGTTGCGGGCCGCGTTATTGAACGGCTCCGTTTATCGTTCCTTGATGCTGATCGACCCTGTCGCGCTGTCGCCGTGGGGATCGCCCTTCGTGCTGCACGTTCGTGAGCATGAGAGTGCGTTCGCAGGCGTGCCGCCCTACATACACCGCGCCATGGTCGATGCTTATGTGCAAGGCGCGGCGCATCGGCCGCTTTCGGAAGACGTGCTGCGCATCTACACGCGGCCGTGGATCGGCGAACCGGGACAGGCGGCTTTCTACAGACAGATCGCGCAGATGGACCAGCGTTATACCGATGAAATCGAAGCACGCTTTGGCGATTTGCGTTGCCCCGTGACGGTTCTTTGGGGCGAGGAAGACCAGTGGATTCCAGCGAAACGCGGCGTCGAATTGGCTTCGCGCATTCCGGGCGCGCGGTTCACCCGAGTGGCGTGCTCGGGGCATCTCATGCAGGAAGATGCGCCCGAAGCGATTGTCGGCGAATTGCTGGCGTTCCTCGCGCGCGTGGATGCGTTAGCCTAGTCCTTGCGCTTATAACGCAGCCACACCATGTCGTTATCGAGCGTCCTCGCCGAATCGAGCTTGAGATAAGCGGGCTTTTGCCATTTGTCCGTCGCCACTTCGAATGAAGAGGGATGCGCCTCGCGGCCGTCGACGAGCGGCACGATCAGCACGCTGACTTCATCGACGAGTTGCGCATTGACGAACGCGCCCGATACATGCCCGCCGCCTTCGACTATCAACGTGCCAATCTTCAACTCGCGCTCAAGCGTTTCCACGACGCGCGCGAGCTCGATATCCTTCTTTCCGCCGAACACGTAGGACGCGCCGATGGATTGCAGATAGGCGAGGTAGTCGTCATCGACATCTTCCGCGAGCACTTCGACGATATGCGAATCGAGTGCCGTGTTCGTCTTCCACGTCACGCGGCCCTTAGGGTCGATTGAAATTGCGTACTGGCTTGCGTCGCGTTTGGCGAAATGGTCCGTGCGTTCGATAGGATCTTTGGCGAGGCCACGCGGATAATCCTTGTCCTTGCCGTGCGAGATTTCCTGCATGGTGACGCGACCGCACGCCCAGGCATCGGCCTTGAAGGTCGCGGCGGTTTCTTCATAACACGGCGATGCAAAGTCGAGATGCCAGCCGTCGGTAAGGCTGCGGCCATCGAGCGAGGACATCATGTGGCAAATGATATGCATGGGGACTCCAGCGTATAAGGAAGCAAACCGTCCGCAAGCCCCATGCCCTAAATCCTCCCATAGCGCCTCCGAACTTTCCCTATGTTACGATCTTCACAAACGTGATTTAGAATGAGATCAATCTATCAAAACGTGTTGTGCGTCGCACAAGACCGCAGCACCCCGATCTCATGCTGGAAACTGCAACGAAGTCCGTCGTCGCGTGGCCCGGGAAAGTCCAAGCCGGGCATGTGAGCGATCGTAATCCTGGCGTGCCCTTCGACCTCTCATGGCTCGATGGCCTGCGCGTGAATCAGTCCGCCGTGCTGCGCCGCGCGTCCACGCTTGGCACGCGTCGCGCGGTCAAGAAGGACGCACAGGCCGCGTGGCTGCTCAAGGCGATCACCTGCATCGACCTCACCACGTTGAGCGGCGACGACACCACCGCGCGCGTCGAACGTCTTTGCGCAAAGGCGCGTCGCCCGGTGCGAGACGATTTGCTCGAAGCGCTCGGCATGACGCCTGGATCGATCAGGACAGGCGCGGTTTGCGTGTATCACCGCTATGTCAAAGCCGCCGTGAACGCGCTCGAAGGGAGCGGCATTCCGGTCGCGGCCGTCTCCACGGGTTTTCCCGCTGGTCTCAATCCGCACGAACTCAAGTTGCGCGAGATAGAGGCCTCGGTGAAGGACGGCGCAGCAGAGATCGATATCGTCGTCACCCGCGAGTACGTGTTGACCGGTAACTGGAAGGCGCTCTACGACGAGATGCGCGACTTCCGCGCCGCTTGCGGCAATGCGCACGTCAAGGCGATTCTCGGCACGGGCGACATCCGCACGCTGTCGAACATCGCCAAGGCATCGATGATCTGCATGATGGCCGGCGCGGATTTCATCAAGACATCGACGGGGAAGGAAAGCGTCAACGCCACGCTCGACGTCTCGCTCGTCATGGTGCGCATGATCCGCGAATATCTGGCGCGCACCGGCGTTGCCATCGGCTTCAAGCCTGCGGGCGGCGTTTCGACGGCCAAGACCGCGCTCGAATATCAGATCCTCATGAAGGAAGAACTCGGGCGTGAATGGCTCGAACCGGAGTTGTTCCGCATCGGCGCGTCGAGCCTTCTCGCCGATATCGAGCGGCAACTCGAACATCACGTGAGCGGACGGTATTCGTCGTTCAATCGCCATCCCGTCGCCTGAATCACGCATCACGCATCCAACACACAGCCCTCATGAGCGTAGCCGAATATTTTTCTTCGATGGAATACGGACCCGCACCGGAAGACGATCGCGCCGTGCGCGCGTGGCTCGATCAACACGCCGGCCGTTTCGGTCATTTCATCAACGGCGCATGGCGCGATGACGACAACGCCGAGCGTTTCGAATCGCGCGAGCCGGCGACAGGGCGCGTACTTGCGTCCATCGCGCAAGGCACCGATGCCGATGTTGCGGCTGCCGTGGCGGCCGCGCAAGCCGCGCTCGAAGGCTGGCAAGCGATTGGCGGTGCGGGACGCGCGCGGCATCTCTATGCGCTTTCGCGCATGGTGCAGCGACATGCGCGGCTCTTCGCCGTGCTCGAATCGCTGGACAACGGCAAGCCGATTCGCGAGTCGCGCGACATCGATATCCCCCTTGTTTCGAGGCATTTTCTGCATCACGCGGGTTGGGCGCAGTTGCAGGATCGCGAGTTCGCCGACTGGGCGCCGCTCGGTGTCATCGGGCAAATCGTGCCGTGGAATTTTCCGCTGCTGATGCTTTCTTGGAAGATCGCGCCTGCTATCGCGTTCGGCAATTGCGTGGTGCTCAAGCCGGCCGAATACACGCCGCTTACCGCGTTGCTCTTCGCCGAACTGGCGCATCGCGCGGGCTTGCCGGCAGGCGTGCTCAATGTCGTGACGGGCGATGGCCGCACGGGTGCGGCGCTCGTCGAGCATCCACGTGTCGCGAAGATTGCGTTCACGGGATCGACCGAAGTGGGTCGGCAGATTCGCGCGACGACGGCGGGCTCGGGAAAATCGCTCACGCTCGAACTGGGCGGCAAGTCGCCCTTCATCGTATTCGACGATGCCGATCTCGATAGCGCGGTCGAAGGCGTGGTCGACGCCATCTGGTTCAATCAAGGACAAGTGTGCTGCGCGGGTTCGCGTTTGCTCGTGCAGGAAGGCATCGAAGCGGCTTTCGTCGACAAGCTCAAGCGCCGCATGGAGACGCTGCGGGTCGGGACGTCGCTCGATAAAGGCATCGACATGAGCGCTATCGTCGATGACGTGCAACTCGAACGTATTCGTTCGCTCCTCGCCAAGGGCGAAAGCGAAGGCTGCGCCATCTTCCAGCCGTCGCGTCTCACGTTGCCCGAAGGCGGCGCGTTTTTTCCGCCGACGCTCGTGACCAACGTGGCGCCTGCAAGCACGCTTGCGCAGGAAGAGATCTTCGGTCCGGTGCTCGTGACGATGAGCTTTCGCACGCCCGAGGAAGCCGTCGCACTGGCCAACAACACGCGCTATGGTCTCGCGGCCAGCGTGTGGAGCGAGAACATCAGCCGCGCGCTGGACGTTGCGCCGCGCCTGCAATGCGGCGTCGTGTGGATCAATGCAACCAATCTCTTCGACGCAGCCGTGGGCTTCGGCGGATATCGCGAGTCGGGCTTTGGCCGCGAAGGTGGACGCGAAGGCGTCTATGAATACCTGAAACCGCGTGCCTGGGCGAAGCTGCCAGTTCGCGGGGAAATGAAGGCAACGCCGGCACAGCCCGATGCGTTGCTCGATACGGGCAATGTCAGCACCATCGATCGCACGGCGAAGCTCTTTATCGGCGGCAAGCAAGCGCGGCCCGATAGCGGCTATTCGCGGCTCGTGCGTTCGCCGTCGGGCGAGATTGTCGGCGAAGTGGGCGAGGGCAATCGCAAGGACATTCGGAACGCGGTGGCCGCTGCGCGCAGCATGACGAAGTGGACGGCCGCAAGCGCGCATAATCGCGCGCAGGTGCTGTATTACATGGCCGAGAATCTCAGTGCGCGCGCCGATGAGTTCGCAAGGCAACTCGTCACGCGTGCCGGGTCCAGCGACCGCGATGCGAAGCGCGAAGTCGAAGCATCCATTGCGCGTTTCTTCACGTATGCGGCATGGTCCGACAAATTCGACGGTGCGGTGCATGCGCCGCCTTTGCACGGTGTGGCGCTCGCCATGCACGAAGCGCTCGGCGTGATCGGCGTGGTGTGCCCCGACGAAGCGCCGTTGCTCGGCTTCGTGTCGCTGGTGGCGCCTGCGCTTGCGCTGGGTAATCGCGTGGTCGCGGTGCCGAGCGAGACGTGTCCGCTGATGGCGACGGACTTCTATCAGATCGCGGAAACGTCGGATGTGCCAGGCGGTGCGCTCAATATCGTCACGGGCGATGTACGCTCGCTAGCTCAAACGCTCGCGCAGCACGACGATGTCGACGCGCTCTGGTGCTTCCACGGCGCGGCCCTTTCGACGCTGGCCGAACGTGAGTCGGTGGGTAATCTGAAACGCACGTTCGTCGATAACGGTCGCGTGTTCGACTGGCACGATGCATCGAGCGAAGGCTTGCCGTTCTTGCGGCAGGCCGTGCAGGTGAAGAATATCTGGGTGCCGTACGGCGATTGATCGACGGTACGCATGTGAGAATTGAAGGGCGAAGACTTCGGGACGAAGCGCGCCCATGCATGGAGGAGACGCTGTGCTGAAGAATATCGATCCACTATTGAATGCCGACATCCTGTACGCGCTTGCCGCGATGGGACATGGCGACGAAGTGGTGATCTGCGACGCTCATTTTCCCGCTGACTCGGTGGCCCGGAAAACGGTGTTAGGCAAGGTGCTGCGCATGGATGGCGCGAGCGCGCCGCGTGCGGTGCGTGCCGTGCTTTCGGTGTTGCCGCTCGATACGTTCGTCGAAGATCCGGCAGGCCGCATGGAAGTAGTTGGCAATGCAACTACTTTGCCTGCCGTGCAACGCGAGGCGCAACGCGAAGTGGACGACGCAGAAGGGCGTGCACAGGCTTTCGCGCCGATCGAACGTTTTGCGTTCTACGAACGCGCCAAGAATGCGTATTGCGTGATAGCCACGGGCGAAGCGCGCGGTTATGGCTGCTTCATCTTCAAGAAGGGCGTGCAGCTCGCTGCCGACGCGTCTGAAGGAGAAGCGCGATGAGCGTGGTCATTCTCGGCATCTACGTCACCGACCTCGCGTTCCGTGCACAACGCATGCCCTTGCTTGGCGAAACCGTGGCAGGCTCGGCGTTTGCAATGGGTCCGGGTGGCAAGGGCTCGAATCAAGCCGTGGCGGCCGCGCGCGCGGGCGCCGACGTGATCTTCTGCACGCGCATTGGCAACGACGCGTTCGGCCAAATCGCACAGGCAACGTGGGCGGCTGAAGGCATCGCATCGCGTGCGACCGTGCTGGACGACATCGCCACGGGTGCCGCGCATATTTACGTCGACGAAAACACAGGCGGCAACGCGATCATCGTGGCGGCCGGCGCTGCGGGCACGCTTGGACCCGAAGACGTCGAGGCGATCGAAGCGGATATCGCACGTGCATCCGTGTTCGTCACACAACTCGAACAGCCGCTGCCCGCTGCGCGTCGTGGTCTCGAACTCGCGCGCAAGCATGGCGTGACAACGGTGTTCAATCCCGCGCCGGCGCTTCCGCTCACCGACGACATCTATCCGCTCTGCGACTACATCACGCCCAATGAAACGGAAGCAACCGCGCTCACGGGCGTGGCGATCGAATCGGTCGATGACGCTCGCCGCGCATCGGATGTCTTGCTCAAGAAGGGCGCGCGTGCGGTGATCGTCACGCTCGGAGAAAAGGGCGCATTGCTGCATACGTCGGGCGGCAAATCCGAACTCGTGCCGGCCTTCGACTGCGGCCGTGTAGTCGAGACCGCAGGCGCGGGCGATGGCTTCACAGGCGGCTTCGCAGCGGCGCTTGCACGCGGCGATTCGGCGCTGGCTGCCGTGCGCTTCGGTTGCGCGCTGGCGAGCCTTTCGGTGACGCGCGCGGGCACCGCTCCGTCGATGCCGCGTCTCGATGAAATCAACGCTGTGCTCGGCGAAAGGAGTGAGGTGCGATGAAGGGATCGAAGTGGCTCGCCGATCGCCAGCTGAACTTTCTGGTCGGCGTGAACTTGCTGGTCGTGATCATCGCGACATGGCTTTCCAAAGGACAGTTTCTCGACATCGACAATCTTCAGTCGATGGGCGGACAGTTGCCCGAACTCGGGCTGCTCGCACTCGGCATCATGCTGTCGATGGTGTCGGGCAATGGCGGGATCGATCTGTCCGGAGTGGGGCTCGCGAATCTGTCCGGCATGGTCGCGGCAATGTTGCTGCCGCAAATGGTCTCGGGCGACGACTCACCGGCGCTCTATACCGGCGTGTTCGTATGCATCGTCGTGGCAATGGGTGCGCTTGGCGGTATCCTAAATGGCGTGATGATCGCAAAGCTGAGGCTCACGCCCATTCTCTGCACGCTCGGCACGCAACTGCTATTCACGGGTATCGCGGTGGTGCTGAGTAACGGTGCTTCGGTGCGGGTGGAATATGTCGATCCGCTTTCCGACATCGGTAACGGCACCTTCCTGCAAGTACCCATATCGTTGTGGATCTTCGTCGCCGCCGTCTTGTTGCTCGGTTGGATATTGAAGCGCACGCCGTTCGGTCTGCGGCTGTATCTCATGGGCACGAATCCGAAGGCCGCGTTTTATGCGGGCATTCCGCGCACGCGCATGCTGATCGTCACGTATGGTCTTTGCGGCGTGCTTGCATCGCTTGCCGGACTCATCAGCGCGACGCATACGTCGAGCGCGAAATGGGATTACGGCAATTCTTATTTGCTGATCGCAATCCTCATCGCGGTCATGGGCGGCGTGAATCCCGCTGGCGGCTATGGACGTATAGTCTGCGTCTTTCTTGCCGCGACCGTCTTGCAGTTTCTGTCGAGCCTGTTCAATCTGCTCGGCGTGTCGCAATTCTTCGGTGACTGCGCGTGGGGTTTCTTGCTGCTTGCATCGCTTGCATTCGCAGGTGGCGAACGCGTGCGCGCGATCTTCGGTATAGGCGGCGCGAAGCCTTCCAGCAAGGTGCCGCAACCGCCCGCATCGACCGGACGTTGAAACGCTTTTATTTCCCCGTGATTCATAAAGAGACCAAGTGACAGAGGCAAAGGAGACAGCACTATGAAACTCAAGAAAATCACCACCGCGCTCACGGCAATCGCGCTTGCGGCAGGAGCCATTGCGGCCGCGCAAGCTGCGAACAACGAGACCATCGTGACGGTCGTGAAAGTGACCGGCATCAACTGGTTCAATCGCATGGACGAAGGCGTAAAGCAGTTCGGCAAGGACAATCCGAACATCTCCGTGTATCAGACAGGGCCGGGGCGTGCCGATGCCGCGCAACAGCTGAAGATCATCGAAGACTTGATCGCGAAGAAAGTCACGGCGATTGCAGTCGTGCCGTATGATCCGCCGACGCTCGAACCCGCGCTCAAGAAGGCGATGGATCGCGGCATCAAGGTCGTCACGCATGAAGCGGACAACGCGAAGAACACCATGGTGGATATCGAAGCGTTCGATAACACCGCCTACGGTGCGGGCTTGAACGAACGTCTTGCGAAGTGCATGGGAAGCCAGGGTAAGTGGGCCGTGCTGGTGGGCTCGCTCGGCAGCCGCTCGCAAGTGCAATGGGCCGATGGCGGTATCGGCAATGCAAAGGCCAAGTATCCGAAAATGGATCTGGTCGAGCCGAAGCTTGAAACGAATAACGACGGCGAGCGTGCTTATCAGGTCGCGAAGGAAGTGCTGCGCAAGCATCCGGATCTGACGGGCTTTCAGGGCTCGTCGTCGCTGGATGTGATCGGCATTGGCCGTGCAGTGGAAGAAGCGGGCAAGGTCGGCAAGATCTGCGTGTATGGCACGGGCCTGCCGACTGAAGCAGGCAAGTTCCTCGAAAGCGGAGCGGTCAACGGCATCGCGTTCTGGGACCCGAAGCTCGCCGGTCTCGCAATGAACAAGGTCGCGCAGATGTTGGTGGAAGGCAAGACCATCGACAACGGTACGGACCTCGGCATCACCGGATACAACAAAGTCACCGTGAGCAAGGGCCCGGGCAAGGGTGTGATCGTGCGCGGTACCGGTTGGGTTGATGTCGACAAGACCAACTACAAGCAGTATCCGTTCTGATGTGACGTACGCGGCGCGTGGTTCATTGCCGCGCGCTGCCTGCTTTCTATAAGCCATGACCAAAGAGACACCGCTCCTCGAAGTCGTCGATATTCATAAGCGTTTCACAGGCGTTTATGCGCTGCGTGGCGTGAGCCTCTCGTTTGAACGCGGGCAGATCTATCATCTGCTCGGCGAGAACGGCTGCGGCAAGAGCACGCTCATCAAGATCATCTCGGGTGCGCAACCGCCCGATGAAGGCGAACTCGTGATCGAAGGCGTGAGACATGCGCGGCTATCGCCGCTCGAATCGCTTTCCGCGGGTATCGAGACCGTTTATCAAGACTTGTCGCTGCTGCCGAACATGAACGTGGCGGAGAATGTCGCGCTCACATCCGAGCTTGCCGAACACAACGGCAAGCTCGCGCGCACGTTCGATCGCCGCGCGCTTGCCGAAACCGCTGCACGGGCGCTGGAAGCCGTGGGCTTGCCGGGCGATGCGGATTTTCAGAAGACCTTGATCGAGCAATTGCCGCTCGCCACGCGGCAGCTCGTGGCAATCGCACGCGCCATTGCCAGCGAAGCGAAGTTCGTCATCATGGACGAGCCCACCACGTCGCTCACGCAAAAGGAAGTGGACAATCTCATCGCCGTGCTCGCGCGTTTGCGTGCCGACGGCGTCGCCGTGCTGTTCGTGAGTCACAAGCTCGACGAGTGCTACGCAATCGGCGGCGAAGTGATCGTGCTGCGCGATGGTCAGAAAATGGCGCAAGGTCCTATCGAAAACTATACGAAGGCGCAGATCAGCGAGCTTATGACGGGCAAGCATCTTTCAACCGAGCGTTATCGCGCGCAAGGGGAAGAAGGCGCATCGCAGATCGTGCTCGACGTGCAGGCGCTCGGACGCAAAGGCCAGTTCGCCGATGTATCGTTCAAGCTGCACAAGGGCGAGATACTCGGTGTGACGGGGCTGCTCGATTCGGGCCGTAACGAACTCGCGCGCGCACTGGCAGGTGTCGCGCCCGCCGACATGGGCACGGTCACGCTCGACGGCATGCGCGTGCGCCTGCAAACGCCGGCGGATGCGAAGACGCAACGCATAGGCTATGTCCCGGAAGACCGCCTGAACGAAGGGCTTTTTCTCGACAAACCGATTCGCGATAACGTCGTGACCGCGATGATTTCGAGCTTGCGGGACCGCTTCGGTCAGATCGATCGCAAGCGCGCGCAGGAGCTTGCCGAGCGCACCGTGAAGGACTTGCAGATCGCCACGCCCGACGTCGACAAGCCCGTGCAATCGCTTTCGGGCGGCAATCAGCAACGCGTGTTGATCGGGCGGTGGCTTGCCATCGATCCGCGCGTGCTGATCCTGCACGGACCGACTGTCGGTGTCGACGTGGGATCGAAGGACATCATTTACCGCATCATGCAGCGGCTTTCGAAGGAGGGCATCGGCATCATTTTGATCAGCGACGACTTGCCCGAACTGCTGCAAAACTGCGACCGTATCTTGATGATGAAGAAGGGCCGGATTTCGAGCGAGTATCGCGCGGATCGTCTGAGCGAGGCCGAGCTTTATCACGCGTTACTTTCAGAGGCAGCATGAGTATGAGCGAATCCATCCGCCGCACGGGAAGCGAGCCGGTGCCGCAAGCCGTGAGCGACGTCGCGCCGCGCGTGCGCAAGGGCAGTCTTTATGCGCGGCTGATGCGCAATCCCGAGTGGTTCACCCTAGGTCTGATTCTCGTAACGTGTCTGATCGTGGGTGGCCTGAACCCGCGGTTCTTCCAATTCGCCACGTTGTTCGACTTGTTGCATTCGGCGACCACCGTATCGCTCTTTGCGCTGGGTACGCTCGTCGTGCTGGCTTCGGGCGGTATCGACGTGTCGTTCACGGCGATAGCGGCACTCACGATGTATTCGATCACCAAGGCCGTCTTCGCATGGTGGCCGGAGTGTCCGTTCGCGTTGATACTGATCGCGGGCGCGCTGGGCGGCGTCTTGCTTGGCATCATCAATGGCATGCTCGTGCATCGGTTGAAGGCGCCTTCGCTGATCGTGACGATCGGCACGCAGTATTTGTATCGCGGCTTGTTGCTGACTTTCGTGGGCACGCAGTTCTTCATGAACATTCCGCACAGCATGGATACGTTCGGACGCCTGCCGCTCTTCTTCTATCACACGTCCGATGGTTTGCGTGCCGTGTTGCCGGTCTCCGTGCTCGCGCTCGTGATCGCGGCGGTCGTCACATGGTGGCTGCTCAATCGCACGATGATGGGTCGCGGCGTCTACGCGATGGGCGGTAGTCTCACCATCGCCGAACGGCTCGGTTACAACTTGCGCGCGATCCATCTGTTCGTGTTCGGCTATACGGGATTGCTTGCGGGCGTCGCGGGCATTCTGCATGTATCGACCAACCGGCTTGCCAATCCTTTCGACTTGGTCGGCACGGAACTCGATGTGATCGCCGCCGTGATTTTGGGCGGCGCACGCATAACCGGTGGTACGGGAACGGTGGTGGGCACGTTGCTCGGCGTCGTGCTCGTGACGCTCATCAACAGCGTGCTGATTCTGGTGGGCGTGCCGAGCACTTGGCAGAAGGTGATCATCGGCGCATTCATTCTCGTCGCAGGGACGTTGTTCGCGCTCGGACGACGGCAGTAGTGGGTTGGTCGTTCAGAAGCCGCAGAGAGCCCGCATAGCGTTTTGCGGGCTTTTTTACGCGTGCTTGCGTCTGCGCTGCCCTTCCTCGGTGATGACCGAGTCGAACTCGGAAATCTGTGAGAAGCGCACGGCCTTGACCTTGCCGAGCTTGCTTGCATCGACGACGAGATGGCGCTCCACCGCGCTTGCCATGGCCGCCTGCTTGATGGCCACTTCGTGAAAGTTCCAGCACGTCACACCGCGCGCTTCATCCACGCCACCCGCCGACATGAACGCCTTGTTGATGCCCATACGCCTCAGCGTCTCGACGCTTTCATCGCTCGCAAACGATTCGGATGACGGCACATAGACGCCACCAAGAAGGATCAGCCGGACATTGGGCTTGCGGCGCAAAATCTCGGCCACGTTGAGCGAATAGCACACGACGGTGAGATGCATGTCCGTGGGAATCTGCCGCGCGAGCGTGGTAAGCGTGGTGCCGCAATCGATGAAGATGGTCTCGCTATCGGTAAGCAGATGCGCGGCATGGCTCGATGCAATCGCCTTGGCCTGAGCGAAGTGATCCTTCTCTTCCTCGATGGTATAGCCTGCTGCATTGGGCAAATCCGCCGCGCTGACGATATAGCCGCCGAGGTAAGTGAATTGACCGGGATGCGCTGCGATATCGCGGCGAACGGTCATCTCGGAGACGCCGAGCAAGGCGGCTGCATCGCGCAAGCGCATCACGTTCTGCTTTTCGAGCGCGCTTGAGAGCACGCGCAGGCGTTCGGGTTTGGCCATCGGATTACGGCTTTTATGCGGTGTTAGGTTTTAGTCGTGGGTTGAAAGGATTATAACAATGCGGACCGGCGTGTGAACGCTGGCGCGGGTAAGTACGGGGTTGTCCATATGGCCAAGCAGTCGAGCGAGCGTTAAGCATCGGCCGCTCTACGCTATATTCTTGCTCCTCCAAGAACTGACCAAACCGCAATGTCCGAACCGCTCTCCGATGACGCACGACTGGCCGCCGCCATTGACCGCCTGAAAGTCGAATTCCCGAAAACGCGCGAGCTCTACCGGGAAGTCTGCACGCTCCTGTTCTTTCGATTCGGCGTGCCGCCGACGGCCAATCGCCTTTACAGCCTGGTTCGGCGCGGCACCATGAGCACGCCGGCATCGGTGCTGGGCGAGTTCTGGGCCGAGTTGCGAGAGAAGAGCCGGGTACGCATCGAGCATCCGGACCTGCCGCCGGATTTGAGCGATGCCGCTGGCGAACTCATCGGCACGCTTTGGACGCGCGCAACTACGTCGGCACAGGCCGAACTCAACACGCAACGCGAAGAGCTTGACGCGCAACGCGCCGGGGCCGAGCAGAAGGTAGTTGCGGCGCGCGAGGAACTGGGGCGCATGGAAACGACGCTGGAACAGCGCACGGTTGCATTGTCGGCCGCACAGGCGGAGATTCGCGAGTTGGAGCGGCAACGCGCCGAAGACGCGGCCACGCGAAAGGCAGTCGATGCCGAAATCAAACGGCTCAACGACGAAGCAAGCGCACGCGCCCGAGAACTGGACAAGGTGCGCGAAGGCTTTTCGCGCGATCTCGAGAAGCTGCGCGAAACGGCGAGCCGCGCCGAGGAGCGTTTGAGAGCATCGGAGAAACGCGCGCTGCTCGAAATCGATCGCGAACGCAGCGCGACGGCCAAGCTTCAAAAGGAACTGGCCGAGGCGGTCAAACGGGCCGACAAGCGCGATGTGGACCATCGCCGTGCCGTCGATGTCTTGCAAGCGCAAGTTGGCGACGGCCGTCATCATGCCGGCGTGCTCCAAGGCAAACTGGCAGCGCTGGAAACGGCGCATGCGTCGTTGAAAGACGAGCTCAAGTCGATGCGTGATATCGATAAGACGACGCCCAAGCGTGCGACGCGTAAGCCCGCGGTTAAAAAGACCGTCGCGGCACGCAAGAAAGGCGGCTAAAGCCTTCAGTGCGCGTCGTGAGTCAGCTCCCGCCAATCCGATGCCAACGCAAGGAGGGTGTCTGCGCGCATCCGCATGAACAACAATGGCTTCCATCGCAAACGTTTCGGGAGCCAGCATGTCAGCACGTATTCAAGCCTCTTCCGTCGACGCATACGCCACGCGTGGGAGCTAGCCGTGACTACCGCCACCTGGCTTGCCTTCTCCATTGCAACGCTCGCCGCCACGGGCTCCCCGGGCCCCAATGCCATGCTCGTCGTGCGCAATACCGTGCGTCACGGACTGTATGCCGCGCTCTTCACGGTCTCGGGCAATCTGTGTTCGCGCTTCGTCATGGCAAGCGGCGTCATGCTCGGCTTGAGCGCCTTGCTCAACGCATCGCCGTGGCTTGTCATCGGTCTGCGGCTAGCGGGCGCGCTATATCTGATCTGGCTCGGCATACGCGCGATGCGTGGACAGGGCCCACAAGCCGCGGTCACGCATGTGACGCCGCACGTCAGGCAGCCTTGTCTGCGCATCTTTCTTGAGGCCGCTACGGTATCGCTCGTCAATCCGAACACGCTCGGCTTCTTCGCGGCCGCCGTGCCACAGCTAGTCGATCTGCATACGCCGATACTGCCGCAACTCGCCACGCTCATCGCGATCGATACAACCGTGGTGCTCACTGTGATGTCGACTTACGCGTTCGTCACGCATGCCGTGCATCGGCGTATCACGAGCCACAGTCGTCTCATGATGATTCGGCGCGGCGGCGGTGCTGCGTTGGTTATCGTCGGACTGACGATGCTGCCGCTTCGTTGATACGCACAATGTCGCATCGAAACCCGTTAAGCAAAGCCGACGACCGTTTCGATTCGCAACGTTAAGAATCTTTACGGTCAGCCCTTTCGACCATTCAGCGATTTGCGGCGAGTCCCGCCAGCCGGGGCTTTCGCATGATTGGCCCAGCCCTTGCATTGATAGCTCCGATAACAAACCGGAGCCGTCCATGATCGAAGCAGGCCGAACCGCCACGCTTACGCATACCGTCTCATCCGCCGATCTCGCCTCTGCTCACGCGCATGAAGCGGATGAGCGCTATCCCGACGTGCTATCCACGCCCGCATTGTTGTCCCTTATCGAGCGCGCCTGCGCGGAACTCATGCGCGACTCCCTGCGCGACGGGCAGCTCTCCGTGGGCGTCACCACGCATCTCAATCATCTCGCACCGACACCACATGGCGCCGATGTCTCCGCCACCGCGACGTTTCGTGCAATCGAAGGCGCGCTGTACTGGTTCGACGTTGTCGCAGCCGATAACGGCGGCCCCGTCGGCAGCGCGAGCCATGCACGGGCCATCGTCGAGAGATGCGTCATCGAGGCGCGCGCCGCGAAGCGCCGTTCGTCATGAGCGTGCCCGCCATAACGAAGAATTCGCGGCAAAGGCCGCTCAACCGAGGAAAGACATGGACGTGGCTGTGACTGCCCAAACGCATGGCGTGTACTTCGACGAAGCCATCGAAACGCTGCCGTCAGCCGGCGTGCGTCGTCATCAGGACGCGCTCTGGTCGACGCAATGGACGTATCTGCGTGCAATGTCGGCGTTCTATCGTTCGAAGCTTGCACGCTGGATCGAACGCGACGACATCACGCTCGATTCGCTGCAGGACCTGCCCTTCACGGAGAAGGACGAGTTGCGCGTGAGTCAGGAGGGTGCGTCGCCATTCGGCGATTACGTGGCCTGCGCGGAAAGCGCCATTGCGCGCTTGCATCGCACGTCGGGCACGACCGGGCGCCCTTTGATTCTCGCGAACAGCACACGCGATGCATTGGACATTGCCCGCGTCGGCGCACGCTCGATGTGGGCGGCGGGTCTGCGCCCCGATGATCGCGTGATCCACTGTCTCAACTATTGCATGTGGACCGGCGGCTTCACCGATCACACCATTCTCGAAGCCACTGGCGCGACGGTGGCGCCGTTCGGTGTCGGCAACACGCGGATGTTGATCGACTCCATTCTGAGTCTCGGCATCAACGCGATTTCTTGTACGCCTTCGTATCCCGCGCTTATCGAGCAAGTGTTGCGCGAAACAGGCGGACCTACACCGCGCGAACTCGGCCTGAAGCTCGGACTGTTCGGCGGCGAAGCAGGTCTCGACAACCCCGAGTTACGCGCGACGATGGAAGACAAGTGGGGCTTCAAGGTGCGCAATGCGAACTTCGGCTTATCGGAAGTTCTGAGCATTCTTGGCGGACAGACGGACTGGACCAACGACCTCTTGTTTCATGCGGCGGATGTCGTGTTCGCGGAGATCATCGATCCGGAGACACTCGCGCGTTTGTCCATGGAAGAGGGCGTCACGGGCGAGCTCGTGTGCACGCATTTGCGCAAGCAATGTCAGCCACTCGTGCGTTATCGCACCCGCGACGTGGTGACGGTGACTGCCGTCGATGCCGGCGAGGATGGACGCACGGCATGGCGTTTTCGCGTGACGGGTCGCACCGACGACATGTTCAACGTGCGCGGCATCAACGTCTTTCCGGGTGCCGTCCGGCTCGCTGTGGAAGCGCTGCCGCAATGGGCCTCGGGACAGTTTCGCATCGTGCTCAAGGGCGATGGCCCTTACGACCGCATTGCGATGACTGTGGAAGCGGCGAGCGGTCTCGATATCGCCCGCTGGGGCGATGCCGCGCATCACATCGAGGCGGCCGTACGAAATCGTATAGGCGCGAGCGCAACGGTCACGATGGTGCCATTCGAACATTTTCCGCGTACCGAGGGCAAGACGCGCTGGATCGACAAGGAGCTCGCATGAGCGACGTGACGCTACACATGGAAGGACCGGTTGCCATCGTCACGTTGAATCGACCAGAGCGCATGAACGCAATCGGCGGTGCGTTGCTCGACGATCTGCACGACGCGCTGCAAGGCGCGCTCGGCGATGCATCATGCCGCGTCATCGTGCTCACCGGTGCGGGACGCGCGTTTTGCGCGGGCGACGACCTCAAGGAGTTCGACGCCCAAAGCGAAAGCGATGAAAGTATCCGCAGTCATATCGGGCGCATTCAGCGCATCACACGCGATCTGATGTTCGGTGCCAAGCCCGTGGTCGGCGCGGTGCATGGTTATGCTGTCGGCGGCGGCTTCGAGTGGATGCTCAATTGCGACATCGTGGTCGCATCGGACGATCTCGTGTGCTTCTTTCCCGAGATGGAGTGGGGGCAATTCGTGACGGGCGGCGTCACGCATCTGCTGCCTCAGGCGATAGGGCATCAACGCGCGATGGAGCTTTGGTTGCTCGGCGAAAGTCAGAGCGCGCAGACGCTGCTATCGATGGGTTTGGTCAATCGCGTGGTTCCGCGCGATGCCGTACTTGAAACCGCGCTCGAACTATCAGCACGTATCGCACAACGCTCATCGACGTCCGTATCGAAGCTAAAGAAACTGGTGACGAGCGACCTGTCGGGCTTGCTGGCTCGCAGTCTCGAACTCGAGAGTGCCGTCACCATCGAGGCATTCGCGCTGCCGGATGCCGCCGAGCGCGTGAAGGCCTTCGCGAACAGGAAGACGTCGCAATGAGTCCCAAAGCCCTTACGTTCGATTACTTCGGCACGCTCGTCGATGTGGATCAAGGCGGCACGCTCGGCATGGCGGAAGTCCTGCGGCGCATCTCGGTCGAGGCAGACGAACCTGTCTCTCAGATCTATCTCGATTGGGACATCCGCAACGTGCGGCTTTATCGAGGCCAGGCATACGCGCGTTATCGCGATGTCGCGCAACAAGCACTCGCCGATTGCCTCGATACGCACTGGCCCGGCGCGCGTAAAGGCCATGCGATGGAAACGCTAAACGACGTGTTCCTCTCGCATCTGGTCGAAGCATCGCCGGCACACGCCGATGCTGAGCCATTCCTCGATTGGGCTGCGGCGCGCTATCCGCTCATGCCGATCACCAACATGGACAGCGATCTGTGGCGGCGCACGCGGCTTACACGCTATTTCGAGCATGTGACAACAGCGGAGATGGCGCAGGCCTACAAGCCATCGCAGGCGATCTTTGCGCTCGCGCTCGACCGCCTGGCGGTGAACGCGCACGACGTGCTGCATTGTTCGCTCGCGAGCTGGGCCGATATCGACGGAGCAAAGCCTCTTGGTATGGCGGTGGCCTGGATCAATCGCACGCAAGAGACGCTCGGAACGTGGCAGCCACGTCCCGATTTCGAATTCGACACGCTGTCGCCGGTACGGGACGTTCTTGAAGGTCTGTCATTGACTGCGACTGGGGAAACGATATGAAACGATTCAACTTGGCGATGGCGTTCATGGCATGCGCATTGACAATGGTCGGCGCAACGCGCGCGGCATACGCGCAGGAAGTGATTAAGATCGGTGTGGCAGGGCCGCTCACCGGCAGCGCGGCGCAAAGCGGCAAGGACGATGAGCGCGGTGTACGGCTTGCCATCGACGAACTCAATGCGAAGGCTTTCACAATTGCAGGCAAGCCCGTGCGCTTCGAACTGATCTCGATGGACGACCAGGGGGATCCGAAAGTAGGCGTGAGCGTAGCGCAAAAGCTCGTGGACGATGGCGTATCCGCCGTCATTGGCCATTACAACTCGGGCGTGAGCATTCCCGCCGCGCGCATCTACAACGATGCGCACGTGGTGATGATGACCGGCGCGTCATCGAACCCGCAACTCACGCACCTCGGCTATCCCTATGTCTTCCGGCTCGCGACCAACGACAACGTCATGGGTGGCCGCATGGCGCTTTATTCGGCGAAAGTGTTGAATGCACAACGCGCCGCGGTAATCGATGACCGCACCGCTTATGGCGTTGGCGTCGCCGATGTATTCGTCGACAGCGCAAAGAAGGCGGGCTTGCAGGTCGTCGCGCGTGAATACAGCACGGACAAGGCAACCGACTTCAAGGCCATTCTCACGCAGATCAAGTCGCGTAATCCGCAGGTCGTGTTTTATGGCGGCTACTATGCACAGGCCGCGACGCTTGCGCGGCAAATGGGCGAACTCGGCATCAACGCAACGCTCGTAGGCGGCGACGGTATTTGCTCGCCTGAATTCGACAAGCTATCGGCCGGAGCCGCCGACAAGCGCATGTTCTGCGCGCAAGGCGGCGCGCCGCTCGACTCGTTACCGGACGGCAAGACCTTTCGCACGAAATTCAAGAGTGCGTTCAGCGCCGACGTCGATACCTATGCGCCCGCGTTCTATGCCGCAACGCTCGTCGTCGCGGACGCGATGCAGAAAACGGGATCGTCGAAGCCCGAGGTGTACGTCAAAGCGCTGCGCGAGCAGGCGTTCACGAGCATTCTCGGCCCCGTGCGCTTCGATGCAAACGGCGATTGGGTCGATGCGCCGGTCACGGTGTATCAGTTGAACAGCGGCGCGCTCACTGCGATTGCGCAGAAGGATTGACGCGTCCGCTCTGAAAAATCGCAGTGCGGCGGCGGGATTTTGAACTGCTATATTCGATGACGTTGCCCGACCGCTTGCAGGAAGACATGGCCACCGTCGCGCTCGATCCCGATACCGTCACGCTCGAAGGGGCACTCGCCAGCACGAGATGGAAGAGCGCGCGCGTGCTTGCCGCAAACGAAGCACGGGTATGCCTGTTCACGCTGGATCGCGCGGGGCACGTGCTGGAAAGCATCGACGAATTCACGAAAGCGGACGCGGCGACACGCGATACGTTCTTTGCGCATTGTCCGTCCGCGCAGCTTGCCGCGTTGGCGGAAGCGGCCACGTCGATGTCGGATGGACGCTGCGTGATGCTGACGCTCGCGGGACGCGCCGCATCGTTTGCGCAGGCGTTCGCGCTGCGAGTCGAGACGCATGGGCGACGTGTTTTCCTCGTCGCATTGCGTGTGCTTGACGCAAGCTGCAACGGCAAGGGCTCGCCTGCAAGCCTCATCACGCTGCTGGGTGCAACGCTCGACGTGCTCCTCCAAAGCGCCTTCGATCTCGCCGTGTACGACACGCTCGTCGAAGAGCAACGCGCGATCATCGACCATATCGGCGATGGCTTGATGGTGATCGGGCAGGGCCATGTGCTACGCCACGTCAACTCGGTGGCGGGGCGTATTCTCGGCATCGATCCGAAAGCGAGTATCAGCAAGACGCTCAACGAGGTGATCGACTTCGAGCCGATTATTGGCCCGATCTTTCGCACCGGCGTGGGCTATGTTGATCGCGAGTTGATAATCGACTCTCCAGCGCGCCATCTTCATCTACTGGATACGGCCATTCCCATCAAAAACCGCTGCGGGGAAGTGGTGTCTGTCGTCAACACGTTCCGTGAGATGCGTCGTGTGCGGAAGATGGCGGGACGCTATGCGGGCAACCATGCGCGCTTTACCTTCGACAGTGTGATCGGTTCGAGTGCCGCTTTGAAGCGCGCGCTCGATGCGGCGAAGAAGGCGGCGCGCGGCGCGTCCAACGTCCTACTTTCGGGCGAAAGCGGCGTCGGCAAGGAGGTTTTCGCGCAGGCCATTCACAATGCGAGTGTGCGCAGCACGCTGCCGTTCATCGCAATCAATTGCGCGGCGCTTCCTCATGCGCTCATCGAAAGCGAACTCTTCGGACATGCGCCCGGCAGCTTTACGGGCGCGGCGCGCGATGGTCGTCCAGGCAAGTTCGAATCCGCCGATGGCGGCACGGTATTCCTCGACGAGATTTCGGAGTTGCCTATCGACGTGCAGGCGAAACTGCTTCGCGTGTTACAGGAACGCGAGGTCACGCGTATTGGCGATACACGAGGCATTCCGGTGGACGTTCGCATCGTCTGCGCGAGCAACCGTGATCTTGCGGCCATGGTGCGGGAAAAAACCTTCCGCGAAGACCTGTTTTATCGATGCAACGTAATCGAGATCACGATTGCGCCGTTGCGCGAGCGGCGCGAAGACATCGCGGCAATGACGGCATTCTTCCTCGAACGATACTGCACGCGGATGCACAAGCCGACGCCATCGCTCTCGAAGCATGCGCTGCAACAGCTCGAAGTTCACGCTTGGCCCGGTAACGTGCGCGAGCTGGAAAATCTCGTCGAGAAGATGGTGAATTTGAACGAAGGCGATTGCATTGCGGATGTATCGCCGTTTTTGCGCAGTACGACGAGCGCGCAGCCAGGCAGCGATACGCGCAACGCTTCACGTCAAGAGCCAGTGTCGCTTCAGGAGGCCGAGCGCATTGCGATCGAGAATGCGCTCGAAGCATGTCGCTTCAATGTTACGACCTGCGCGAAGTTGCTGCGCGTATCGAAGCCCGCGCTTTACGCGAAGATGAAGCGGCACGGCATTCGTATCGAGCGGTCGCTTCGACAGCCGTTCTAGAATCTCGTTTCCAAGAGCCACCCTATGTTCCTGAGGTTCGCCTCGATTTGCTCGAGAGCGAATAACAGCGTAGCCAGCGCCTGCAGTTGTTGCGACGACTCATCACGACGTTCGGCGGCCTCTACGAAGCGCGCTTTGACGGATGCGGATGCATCGCCGAGCGGCTTTAGAAAATGCTCGCTGGGTGGAAGCGCGGCGCCGTCGCGCAGGTACGCGGCGAGTTGTTCCAAGTAGCCGCTCGCGCATTCGCCTACTGCGTTGACGCTTTCGCGCAGCAGCTTGCGCTCATCTTCGGGAAGCACCCTGCATTGCGATTCCCCGACACGATCGAGCAGTACCAGCCCATGCCACAAGGTTTCGAACGCTGTCAGCGCCGCACTAAGCGTCGGTCCTGCGCGAAAGCGCGCCTTGACGCGAGCATCGCTACTGACCGCGCGAGCGTCCACGAGACGGCGTAAAAAGCGCTCATGCAAGGCGTCGACGGATGCGCGGTTCTCTACGGCGCTCAAGATCGGCAAGGCATGCAGCAATGCGCGGCAATCGTCGATGAGATCCCCCATGATGCCGAACGCACGCGAGCGCGCCAGTTGTGGCCAGACGCTCACCGATACCACGATGCCGATGGCAGATCCCAACACGATGGCCTCCGCACGCGACATGGCGCCCGCGAAGCCCGCCGAAGGCTCGAGCGCGATTGCGGCAGCGACCACGATGCTGTAATTGGTCGTCGGGAAGATCGACGACATCAGGCATGTTGCGAGCGTGGCGACGCCTAACCGCAGTATCGCGTCGCCGGCATCCGGGAAGACATGCAGGGTCGCCAGACCGACAACCGTACCGGCCACCGCGCCAATCATCTGACCGATGCCATGTTTGAGACTGCGGTCGAAATTAGCCTGAAGGGTGAACAGACTAGAGAAGACGGCCCAAGTCAAGCTCGTCGAGCCCATCCGCTTCATGCACGCATAAGCGAGCGCGCTTGCAATCAGGGACTGGAGACAGATGCGCAATGCATCGAACCGATCAATGCGTCGGTAACGATTCGATAGGGCGGTCACTTAGGGGCGTGAGGGCTTCGATTGAACGAAATGCGGGTTTGCCATACGGAGGAGCGCTTTATTTCTCATGCAGCGCTTGAGCTAAGAAAAAAATAGAAGCGGAAAAAACCGCGTTTATGAAGGCAGATTTTGGCGTACGCACGTTCGTATAAACAGTCGAATCTCGGATAAATTTTTGATGCGATGATTCCACGATATGAGAGTTCACGCCTGAGGCCACCGTCCGACATGGCCTTACGCCAAATAAATTAACAAAAGGTAAGATCTACTTAGCAACAACGACATCAAAATTAAAAAGGTACAATTTGCCCTTAAGCGGCGATTGACTAGCGTCATTTGTTCCGCTCAGACTAATTCGAACAGCCCTTTTCTTGCTTTTCTTCCAGAAAGTACCGAACGAGGGTTCACGAGGCGTGTCATTTTAGGTAATATCCTCTTATCGTATGACCTCTAAGGCAAGCGTTTGCGTTCCACAAGGTGCGTATCTGCCATGTCTTCTGCAAATCGCGGAACCACTGTGTCTCTCGGAGTCGTCAGAAGTTCCTTAGTTTTTTGATGCAGCAAGGGTTAGTCACCGCGCAACGGCCGTTATTTCCGGCATCGCGCATCGGTGATCACCATCCTTAGAGCTTCCAAGGTCGACACGCTGTCAGATAGCGTAAGTACCTTGGTTCATCCGTTAGCAGTCCTCTTTAAAGGGGGCACGAAGACATCAATCTCTAACCTCAGGGAGTTTTCCGCCCGACTTGGCGGAAGTACGAAACGATGATTAATCGACGGAAATTTCTAGCTAGCATGACCGCGCTGCCCGGAACCTATATGCTGTCCGCTTGTGGTGGCGGAGGTGTGGGCGAACTGCCGGAGTCGTCGGCAAAGGCTTCGGATGACTCCGCCTTGCCGGATTCGACTGCCAAGGCAGCAGCGAACGCGTCAGCGGATGGCACGACCATCCCTAACGGAACGTCGATCATCGATAAAACGGGAGCCGTGTGGACGCTCTCAGGCGGTATGGTCTACAAGAACAAGACCTCTGTGTCGATTGCAAATGTCGTCATGCTTCTTTGGTCGGGCGGCAAGATCTACCAGAAGAACAAGAGCAATCAGTTCTATGTCTGGTCGAACAAGTGGCTCGCATGTAACGACCCGCGCGTCGACGTCGCCGCACCGGCAGGCACCTTCTTCGGCATGAATGGTCACTGGGACTACCGCTATACGCCCGCCGAGACCATCTCTATTCTGAAGGCCTTGGGCTGTACCATGTATCGCCTCGGCAGTAACGGCACCACGCAGCAGAACAACGCCGTAGCCAAAATGGCTTCGGCCATGAATGGGACCGGTATCAAAATCCTCGCGCTCGTTCAGCAAGGCTTAACCGACGCTTCGGGCAATCTGTTCGGTAGCGAGGCAGCGGCTTACGCTACGGCCTACAACACCGGCATGACTGTGGCCGCCGCGCTCAAGCCGCACGGTGTGACCATGTACGAGTGTGGCAACGAACTCACCCGTCGCTCGCAGACCGTGCTGCATTCGAACCGTGCGGGTACGGACGTAGTGGATTTCAACAACGCGAACTGGCCCGTCATGCGCGGCGTCATGCGGGGCCTGATAGCTGGTGTGAAGGCCATTCAGCCGGACGCGAAGTGCGGCATCAACTTCTGCGTGGCGGACATCGGTGCATCGGATGCACTTTGGGACGGCATGCAGCCGGACGGTACGAGCGGGCATCCCAAGGTTCGCTGGGACATTACGACATGGCACAACTACGAGGTGTACGGCGACTTGTTTGATATCGGTTCGGACGGCGCGGGACCTCACTTCGATTTGCCGCAGTACTGCAAGGCACGCTACGGTGTTCCTTTCATGATCACCGAGTGGAACGCGAATCCCGAGCAGACCGATGCTTACCGCGCCACGTTTGTCCAATCGCGCCTGCAGTCGTTCTACAACGCACGCAAGACGCACAACATCCAGTCGACCATGTACTACGTGCTCGATAGCGGCGATCACACCTTTGGCATCATGACCAACGGCGTGCCTATCAACCCGGTGTACTCGAGCTACACCAACTTCGCCCGAGCGCGCTCTGGTGCTTGATTGCCCGCGCTAGTGACCGGAAACATAGTGGTCGAGTTCACTGTGGTTCCGGCCGGACGGCGAGCGCGCTTCTGACCGGCGCTCTCGCCGTGCGCGAGCGAAGAAAGCGCATCGAAAGTCCGCGAGACGACACCACAAGAGACAGCACAAGCGCCAGCGGTAACACGTTGGATGGCGACGTCAAGCGGTGTTCCGTGGCCGCCATGACCATCAGGCAGACCGAAGAAAGCTCCACGAAGCGAAGCGCAACGAAGTCGCGCGAGCCTCTCAAGAGCAACGATTCCTGTGCCTTCCGCTGACACCAACCCGTCAGCCTCCAGTAGAAAGACAACATCAACACCAGTCCAACGATCCCGAGTTCCGCGAGGAAGTTGAGGTAAGAGTTGTGCGCGTGCGAGTCGCTATGATGCGTGGTGATCCGCAGCGGTTGGGCGAATAGGTGAAAGTAATTGATGTATGAGGCTATTCGATCATCGAACGATCCAAAGCCCATTCCCACGATAGGACTCTGCTCGAAGTACGCCAGCGCACGAGGCCATAACCATTCATAGCGGATGTTAAGATTCGCCACTTTCTCGTCGGGATCGCTGATCGCGAACGTGTAGCCCATGTAATTGATGTGCGGTAACGTATGCCACTGCGCCACCGCTAGCGACGCCAGGATCATCCCTGCGATCATGGTCGCCAGCACCCAGCGTTTGCGACCCAGCACAATGTAAGGCACGATCATCACGATGCCGAGCAACGAGCCGCGGCTGTAAGTCGACCAAAGCATCAAGAAGTTCGCGCCCATGAGCGCAAGCATTGGCTTGCTGGGTTTATGCATGTAGTTTGCAATGCCCAGGCAAAGCAGCATGGCAAGGAAGCCGCCCGCCGCATTTCGTGCGATGAACAAGCTCCCGTAGCTATCGCTGGGATGCTTGAGAATCGAGAGCAGTCCGGCGTGTGCCAGATAATAAGCGTAAAGCGGAGCGTTGACGCAGACCGCGAAGATATAGAAGCGGCGTAGAAGCTTGTTCAGATCGAGGTCGTGCGTGTATAAGAAGCCTGCGAGTATCGGCGCGTAAGAGATGTAAAAGTTGCCATCGCGACGATAGAATTCGAAATCGACGAGAGAAGCGGGATCATAAAATATGGTCGATATCGTCGCGAACGCGGCAAAGGCCACGAGCGGCGTGACGAACGAAGGGTAAGAGCGTCCGAAGAAACGCCACCCGTAAAGAAGGATCGGCAGAAATCCTATCGCGCTTAACGGCACGAAGTTCGTCACTGTCAGCAACAACGCAATCAGCGTTATGTAGACCATGCTGAGTCCCCTTGATTTAATGCTTGAGCTCAGGCCTTACGCCGCAGAACAAGATAGCTGAGATGCTTTTTTTCGCCGGTGCCGAGTGCGGCAGGCGTAGAAAAGCTCACGTTGATCTGACTGCCCTGACGCTTTTCGACCTGAGCCGTCGACACGGCGCCGGTAACTGCATCTATCAGCGATGCATCCAATCCGCCGCTTGCAAGCTTGCTACCATCACTCAACTGTACGGTCGATTGTCCTGGGGAAGAGCCGACCAGGACGATCAGATCGTTGTCCGAGTACAGCGCCTGAGGACTCTTGTCGTCGCTTGCCGTGACTTGGCCTGTATAGGGCGAAAGCGTGCCGCGAAGCGTCGAGCAGAGAACGATCAATGTGCGGCCGGGGACGTTATAGGTACGTGGCGTGCCACGCTTGGTGAGTCGGAATGGATCGTAGCCGTCCCAGTGATAAATCATCGAGACATATTTGTTCGGATCGTCCCATCCGCGCTTAAGCGCCCATACCGCGAACGAAAAAAAATACTGAGGCAGGTAATGTGGATCGATCATGTAGCGGTCGCCGATCTCCGTCTGCCAGATGCCTCGAACCGTCCCAGGCTGCACGTAACGCGAGTAAAGCTTGTCCAGATCCTTGACGCTCATGTAGTGAGTGTCGAGATAATCGACATTGTCGATCATGCGAGTCTGGTAAGTGCCGCTGCGATAATCGAGCCACTTCACGTACGAATCCACGCCGCCTTGATCGGGCCAGCCGCCATAAACAACATAGCCTTTGTACTTCCTAATGATGGCCGCCGCCGGAAGATGGATCTTGTCTACATAGTCCTGCATGGCGCTGTCATAGCTGGACGAGAGCTTACGGTCCTTGTTATATCCCGATCCGTGCCAGAAAGTCGCCTGCGGCGATCCCCCCGACAAGCGCCCGGCCGCTTCATTCCAGATCTGGAAATACTTCACGTTGTACGGAGGCGCGCTGTACTTGCTAACGGCCGCTTCGACATATTTCTGCCAATAGCTCACGTCCTTAGGCGCGGATTTCGAATCGCCGTCAACGCTCGCGTTCCACTTCGGCGTATAGCCAAGATAGAGCAGCGTATGCACGCCGTTTTGATTGTTCCTTAAAATGCAGCTCGACAAGTCCACGTCGAAACCCGGACTCGTCTTCGAGACGATCATTGCGTCGCTTGAAGAATTCGGCTGACCAGGTCCCACCGAGTCACGGCCCCAAGTCAATCCCATTTCGCGCCACATACAGATGTCGGTAGGCGTCTGAGGAAAACCATTCGAGCCGATGAGGTCTGTAATGCGTCGCGGTCCGGTGCTAAGGGCTGGACAATTGCCTTGCGCTTGTGAATTCAACGCGTGAACGCTTAGCGCCGGCGCTGCGCTAAGGCAGGCCAGTCGCAAAAGCGTGCGTCGCTTTTCAAATAGCTTGGAAAATGCGCTTTCTGGGATCGAAGGATCGTTAGTCAAGGTATTCAGGCAAAGAGACTGTAATGCCGCGGGCAAGCCGCGCAAGGCGGCGACGAATACTAGTCGCTAAGGCGGCTAGCATTCGCTGCAAGAAGAAACGCGATGTGCTTCGTTGCTTAGCCCGGTTGTGCCGCCGCTGCGGTGTCCGCCATGATGTAGCTATAGCTCTTGTCGCTACGGCGTATCGGAATAGCGTTGAAGACCGCGCCGAGCACGCGCGCGTCGGATCTCTCAAGCTTCTTGACCGTCTCCGAAATTTCTTTCTCACTCTGCAAGCCCGAACGCAGCACGAGTAAAGTGGCGTCGGCCTTGGTTGCAACGATAGAAGCGTCGCCCACCGCGAGCATCGGCGGCGTGTCGATGACGATCACGTCAAAGAGCGGTCTCAAGTCCCTCAATACCTCATCGAACGATGTCTTCATCAAGAGCATGGCTGGATTTGCGCCGCGCGATCCGCATGACATGAATGAAAGGCCATCCACGCCTACAGACCGTACCACCGAGTGTAGATCACGATCGCCGCGCAGTACTTCATGCAGGCCGCCAGCGTTGCCTTGACCGAATAGCGATGCAAGACGTCCACGACGCATGTCGCCATCGATGAGAAGCACGCGATGACCGATCTCCGCAAGCACTGCCGCGAGATTAGCCGCGATAAAGCTCTTGCCAGCGCCTGGTGTCGGTCCGGTCAGACAGATGACTTTGTTTGGGATATGACTGAGGTCATTGAGTAGGGGCGAGCACACCTCTCTGATCGCTTCGACCGCCGGGTCTTGCGGGTATTGCGCGGCAAGCAACGCCAGATGATCGTCACGGAACGGATCAGCGCTTCTACGTTTGGACCGGTAGGGCGCCGCAATGCCAGTTGAACGCTTGCCCGGAATTCTTGATGAGCCGGAAGGCAAGGCGAGCCGTTGGGCAGCGCTCTTCGAATACATCATCTGATGCTGGCTGAAATAGACGGCACCGATGAGCGGAACGCTAAGCTCTTCGATGTATGACGGGTCAGTGACGCCAGTCATGACGTGCTTGCGGATGAAGACCGAGAACACGCCAAAGATGAGCCCGACAAACACACCGCCACCAATCACGAGAAGTCGATTAGGTTTGACCTGATGCAAAGGCGTGATGGCGTAGTCGACAATATGCGCGCCACCTGTCGAGCTCGCACGCCGCACGGAGAGCTGCTCCGACTTCTGCACCATCCCAAGGTAAATCGTTTCGGCAACTTTGGCGTCACGTTCAAGATCGAGGCTCTGGCGCTCGGAGGACGGCATCTCGGAGAAGCGCGTGTCCAGCGTCGACATTGCGCGCTTGAGATCGTTGAGCTGATCGTCGATATTCACTATCCAGCGGCTGCTCGGCTGGAAGCGATTCAGAAGCTGAGTCCTCTCCATCTGCAAAGCTGCATATTGCTTTTGCAGTTCGATGCCACCTTGAAGATACGCTTGCGACTCTGCGGTCGGTTGCAATGCCTTGGCTCTGGAACGGTATTCGTTGAGCGCCAGTTCCGAGCGCTTGAGATCCGCCTTCAATCTCGGCAATTCCTGATTGATAAACTCCAACGTGGCGCTGTCCGAGCGTTGCTTCGCGGCCACCGCGGTGGCAATGTACTGATCGACAAGTGAGTTCGTCACTTGAGCCGCTTTCCAAGGGTTGCTGTCGAGGAATGTAAATTCGATGACGCCCGTGTCTTTAGCCATGTCCTGCACTTGCAGCAGGTCGGTGAAACGCGCTACGGCATCGCGCGAGTTATAGCGGATCAAAGTGAAGTCGGTACCCGGGCGAGCGACGATCTTCTTGATATCGAGCGATACACCGTTGGCGCTGGCCGGCTTGCCAGCGACGCCCGCAATGAGCAATTCGCCGGAGGGACCCGAAAGCTGATAATGCCCATCAGCACCTGCCGTCAAAGTGAATTTCTCTTCTTCCAGTTCATGCGGCACGTCGAACGAAGCAACCTGCAGTTGCTCGCCACCCCACGCGAATGAGCTGAGCCCAAGCCAAGGAGACGCGGGCCTTCCCGGCGTAGCCAATTTATTCGCGAGCGACCCGATAATAGGGATCTGCTTCGGAATCACGGCGACATCGAATCGATATTTTTCGATGACCGGCTGAAGCACGGATCGGCTCGTCATGACCGCCATTTCGGCGCCAGGAGACGGGTTCATCAATACTTGCGCATCCTGATTCTGCAGGGCGATGCCAAGCGCATTGGGCTCCGTTGGATCGACTCTGACCACCGCATCGCCTTGATATTGAGGCGTGGCGAGAAATGCATACGCGACCGCGATCAATGTGACGCCAAGCGCCACAAGGAGAATTTCCTTGTAATGATCTCTCATGAGAGCCAACATGGCGCGCACAGATAACTGGCCGCGCTCGTGGCTAAAATCAGGCATATGTGTGGCGACGGAGTCTTTCACGTGTATTTCCCGGAGCGTGGAACAGGATAGAAAGCTTACGAATGCCCGGTTAAAACCGGGCCGCACTATCACAAACGCGCTACGCGTGAGCGGCGATCAATCGCAAGACGAGGCTAAGCACGGTGGAACCGCGCAAACGAAGACACGTTTGACCTTGGTTGGTCGCCGCGTCTTAGACGATCTTTCTTTCAAATTAGTGACCTTCGAAATAAAGAACTCTAAATGTCACATCAGAGTCAGGCTTTAACGCCTATCGTGCCTTTGAAGAGGCTGAACCCAATTTACCTTGGGAGAGTTTTTTGGAAATGTGGTCCTCCTCACACACGTACGGAAGCGCGCTTCGCGCAAGTTGCATTGACAAAATTTGCGCGCATACGGCAAACGCATGCCAGGCGGTTCTGAACCGGCCCAAAAAGGGATAAGTGAGGCGTCTTCATCTAAAAAAATAGAACGATAAACACGACGCCTCATAAGCATTTAATAGGCATCGCCCGGTTTGCGCGAGACTGCGGGCTGAACGATAAACGGCGCGTCGTTGGTTAATTCGACGCGAACTTCGCCTACTGTCATGACCTCGCCTTTTGCCGTCTCGGATCCGTTCACGCGCACTAAGGAAACGACATACTCTCGGGTCGCGCCAGCGCCCATCTTGGCAAGCGCCTCGGTTGCGGGAAATTCAAGCTCGACGTCGCCGTGATGCGCAGCCCCGGCTATCTCGAATGGACCGAGCGTGCCAATAAAATAGGTGGATTTGGCGGTTTCGGCGTCGACCTTATCTGGCAAGTTGAGATAGACGTTATAGAAGTATCCGCCAGCAGCGCCTGCGCGCGTCAAGGCGAGTCCGTCGAAGACAATCTTGACCGACCGATAACGACTTGCAGGGACGGCTAGCGCCTGCGTTGCCGATGAGCTTTTAGCGTCCGTGGACGAGGCAATCGACTTTGCGGATAGTAAATCCTGAAGGTCTTGCGTCGAACTCGCTTCCGTCGTTACGCGAACGCTGACCGATGCTTCTCGTAGTGCCAAGCCTTTCACGCCGCCTATTGCGCGTCGTCCGGTGGCAAGCGTGCGTGCGGGTGTGGCGGCAAGGCTCACGAGTGCCGGGCGCGAGCGAAGCGGTGTGATTTGCGCCTGGACGCGAATAATGTGCGCTGCATTTGCCTGCGGCGGAAGCGCGGTAGGGCGATTGGTGTTGGCGTAATCGTAGCCAAGCGTGCGACGGTTCGAATAACAGTCGGACTTTTTGATGGTTAATCCCGTTGCATAGGTGAACGTGCCTGCCCAGTAAGCTGCAGTCGGAACAGGCATGGTTCTGCCATCAGGCAAGGCCCATGCATGCCAGAGGCGATCCACGTTTGCATGATGCAGGTAAAAAATAGGATCGCGCGGCGATTGCATTGTTGCCATGACGTTGCCGATCAGGTTGTGCACCGGATTGTGAGGCGCGGTTTCGAATTTTTCCTCGAAGGAGTTAGCGGTCCCGCGCTGAAAATTTACGGTCGTGGCGGCGAATGGCGACAGGTCCAGCGACGAGTACACATTGTTGTTTAGCCGCGGACAAAAAAGCGGGTTGCCGCTAGCCGAATCGGTGAATTCTGGTGGGATGCTTGGTGTGTGAAACCAATCCCAGTACGGCAGCGTCAGAGCGTTGTCACCGGACACGATCCGCAACTGCTTCTCCAGGTAATAAAGATATCCGCGATGCCAAGCCAAAAAATATGGCATCTTATGCGGACAGTAATTAGCATGCACGTTCGCCCAGTACAGCCAGGAATTGGGACTGCTGGCCGTCTTGTTTGCCATCATGGTCTGCAGAGCGTTAATGAACGATCCATATTGTGGCGTCAGCTTGAATTGCTCCCATTCGAGGCGTACGTATGTCGTGGTAGCCAGTGCGTTTTGTGGAAAGGGAGCCACAAGTAATGCGGACGCAGAGGCGCCCAGGAAAGTGCGACGGTCAAGTTTGAGATACGACATCAGCGCTCCATAACGTAGTTTGCCTAAGTAATGCGGGTCCGTCGAAGCGCGATCTTGGTGCGCTTTTTCGTGTCGGAAGAGGTTCAGGCAAGGGCGGATCGGACGAGCCAAGGGCTCGATCAGCCTGCTTCAGGCGGGTGGCGACTTCGAACGTTCGCGTAGCCGAGGAATTGACGTGTTGATATGAAGTTCTACTGCATTCGATGCCGTTCTGATCGTACGGTCTCGCACACGACAAAGTGTTTTCACCGAGCTTTCGACACGAACGAATTTATACCGCTGCAGCCCCGCCCGTAAGCCCGCATAGTAGGGCTTGAATTTTTCGAACTTGTGTTCTTAACCGGCTAAGCGCACCTTTGCGAATGACGCAGTGCGATAGTTTGAAGGACTTAATGGTCTTTCATGCGATTTTTCGAGCGCTGCTTAGCGCGGCTGTGTCTGTCGCTGTTTGCCGCACTCATCGCGTGTGCTCGCCCGTGACTGGAATGCGACACGTGAAACCCTTCACGCTCGAGTACATATATGGCTTCTTCGTTCCGGAAGAATTTTGCGGTTTTGTTGCTTCTTCAGGTATCGACCTACGCGGTTCCACTGCTCACGCTTCCCCTGCTCACCCGCGTGCTTACACCGGAGGGGTACGGGCGCCTCGCGTTTGCGCTGGCCTTCATTAATTATTTTATTGTCTTGACGAACTACGGCTTTGGCTTAACTGCTACGCCGCAAATCTCCGTCAACCGCGCCAATCGCGAAGAGCGCTCTCGAGTCTTCTGGTCGACGCTTTGCGCGCAGGGTGTGGTCACGATTGGCGGCTTTACCATCTTGCTGACCCTGTCTTTCGTGTTTGACCGCCTTGCACAAGATCGCGAACTTCTCCTCCTAGGCTTTGGCCTTGCCGTTGGCGCGATGCTCACGCCGACGTGGTATTTCCAGGGCATCGAAGACTTGCGCATCACGGGCGCCATTGTCTTTGCGAGTCGCGTGCTGAGCGTTCCCGCGATGTATTTGCTCGTGCACAGTCGAGACGACATTTACTGGGCAATGGGCGTCAATTCGCTCGTACCTTTGATGTCGGGTCTGACCATCATGACGTACCTTTACTTTCGTCGTGAGCTCGACTTTGTTTCCGTATCGCTGGATTCGATTGCAAAGTCTCTCAAGGACGGCTGGAGCGTCTTCCTCGCGACAGCCATCAATGAATACAGCGCGTCGAGCAACACGGTGCTGTTAGCCCTTATCTCCGGGAACGTTGCCGCCGGCTACTTCGCTGCGGGCGATAAGCTGATCCGCGCCGCCATAGGCATCATGAGCCCGCTCAAAACCGCCGCTTATCCGCGCATCAGCTATCTGATGCATCATTCGCGCGATGCGGCTTTTTCCTTCTTGAGAAAAATGCTAGCGTTCCAAGGGACGGTTGTTGCGTTGATCTCTTTGACCATCTTTACAGCCGCGCCATTAGCGGTGAAATTGCTTTACGGTCCGCACTATCAGCCTACAGTCGACGTATTGCGTCTCATGGCGTTCGTGCCGTTCCTGTCAGGTATTGCAGATGTTTTTGGCGTGCAGACCATGCTGCCCCTTGGAATGAAGTCGCAGTTTGGGCGCGTGCTTTTGGGCGCGGCGGTTCTTAACGTTGCGCTTCTGACCGTTCTATCCACTTTCTTTGCGGAACTAGGCGCCGCAACAGCGCTTCTCACAGTGCAGGCATACGTCGCGATCGCCATGGCGACAACGCTCTATATGCAGCGAGTTCCGTTCTTTTTGAAGCAGGGCGTTCCCGAATGAAGCGGCAGGCGCCGCCTCGGCGAGATAGATTGTGCGATGGGGTTGCTTTAAGCGACGTTCTTGAGAACAGGCTTAGTCAACGCAGTTTGATAGACGTCGATATAGGCATCGACCATCGCGGCAACGCTAAAACCTTCGGCGTATTGGCGCAAGCGGTCGTGCAATGACGTGTCCTGCAAGAGCTTCACGGCATCGCGGAGTTTGTCTATAAGCGTGTGCGGCTGCTCCATATCGAAGAGAAGGTTGGAGCCCGGCTCGATTACTTCCGGAATTCCACCTGTGTTTGCAGCCACGACCGGCACGCCGTGTGAGTAAGCTTCGACCGTCACGCGTCCAAAGGGCTCATTCCATTTCGATGGCACGATGAGAATGTCGATAGCTTCCAGAAATTCGCCAGGCTTCACTTGCCCCAGGAATTCGACGCGCGGGTCGGCATAGTTCTCTTTCAGCTCCCCCAGATATTCCGCATCGCCCTTACCACCGATGGCAAGCGTCCATTCGAGCGAATGATCCGCAAGAAGCTGCTCGAACAAAACCTCAAGTCCTTTTTCCGGCGAAACGCGTCCGAGCACGCCAAGCCGTACAGGGCCGCTTTCGTACTTTGAAACGCGCTTAATGGGAACAGCATCGTCCAGCGGAACATAACAATTGCTGATGACCTCGGTGCGCATTGCGCTTGGGAAGAAGCCATTATCGACGTGCTTCTGCAAGACAAATCTGCTTACGCCGACGGCCACGTCCACACTCGCGGATGCGGCACGCTTTGGTCCCGCATACAACGAGCACATGCCGCATTGACGCTCACAAGGTTTCGCACCGGAAAACATGGTGGACGTCGGGCACATGAGATAGTAGTCGCGAGCTGTATGCACTATAGGCACGTTGGCATTACGAGCCACGCGCCAGATGTCAATTGAGAGGCAGGAAAGGTTGCTCGTGTTGACTATGTCGGGCTTTTCCCGCGCAATGATATTTTTGAGCTTCCGCGACATGATCACGTTGTGCAGATCGATGGCGTGCCAGATGAGCTTGACGACAGACGAATGCTTCTTCGGTTTGTGCGGCCAATAAACATTGACCGAGCGAAGATGGTAGACCTTTACGCCGTTAAGTCTGCTGATCCGATCCACGCCGGCGCCTGTAGCGCAAACTACGCACACTTCCATTCCGGCCTTGACGAGACCCTCTGCAAGGAGTCGCGTCGATATCTCTGCCCCGCCGACGGAATCCGGATGATACAAAGTGTTCGCGATGAGTATTTTCACGGCATCCGCAGTAGTTGGTGTTATCGCTGATCCAGGAAGCGTTCCGCAAGTCATCTGTAATACTACGGTATTTATTTAATCCTTGGTAGGTTGCGTCTTTAAGTAAAGCGCACTTTCGTGGCGTTCGCCATAGAGAATTTGCGCAAGCGCATACGCAGCGCGGTCCCACCTGAACTGGTTGGCTCGCGCGTATCCGCGTTGACGATGCCACTCGCGGACATCGTGTTGTGTGGTCATCACTTCGATCTTCGCAGCAATATCAGCGGCTGAAAGCGGATCACAGTACATGGCCGCGTCGCCACAGACCTCGGGAAGCGAAGCTTCCGAAGACGTAATGACCGGACACCCGCAACGCATGGCCTCTAGCGGCGGAAGTCCGTAACCCTCATACAGAGATGGGAAAACGAGGCAAGCAGCGCTTCCATACAGCGCCTTCAATTCGCCGTCCGATACAAAACCTGCCCAAGTCACCTTATCTGATTGCGCGACGCCCTGCACGTCCTGTGCGGCGAAAACACGCGGATTTGCTCCTCCCGCCACGACAAACTTGATATCGGATTTTTTTTCGAGCAGCTTCGTAGCATCGAGCACGCGCTGCAGATTCTTGCGAGGATCCAGGCTCCCGACTAGAACGCAGAATTTCCCTTTCTCAAGCGATAGATGAGTGAGAATAGCCGGATCAGGCTCTATGCGATCCATGTGATCCGCGCCGGGACGAATAACCTCGACATGCGATTCCGCTAAGCCTAGATGGTGGCAAATGCGCCGTTTCGAGAAGTCCGATACGGTGAGAATCAGTCGGGTCTGCTTAGCGAGAACTGAGAACTTGAATCGGTACCAAAAAGAAAACTTTTTCGAGAATGCTTGAGGGACGTCGTAAACCGCCATATCGTGAATCATCACCAGTTGGCGACGTTTAAGCAACGGCCCGGTATTGCACAAGCTGATCAGTGTGTCCTGTGCCGATTCGAGCGGTAAAACGACTTGCTCCCACAGGTTTCCCTTGAGCAACCGCGGCAAACGCCATTTGCGGCTGGCTAGTCCAAGGTCTTTGGCGTCGGGTGGCACCACGAGCGGCAGATCGTTCGGAGTCGAAGCCTGCGCCTGCAACGCCCGCGTCAATTCAAATGCAACGCGTTGCACGCCTGTGATGCGTTGAGATGCAAATTTGCCATTAATGGTAAACCCCATGGACCCCCCGTCAATACTGCGAATTATTCCGGTGCGTACCGGCTACGACGTGGTACGAAGGCTTATCGTTCGGCCACGGGAATTTGTGAACTTGCATTTGTCAGACGTTCCAATTCGGCCGTCTCAGCTACTTCAATTAGAAGCCGTAAGTCCGACACGAGAACGGCGGATGACCGCATGTTCAAGGCATCAGCGGTGTTAATCGACTTCCTAATTCGCTCCAGCGCAAATTGCACTGCTTTCATGGAAAGCTCTCCGAGGAAGATAACCATTGCTCAACGACAAGGAAGGCGAGTCCCGGACAAAATAGTCCGAGATGGAGGAGCCCAGCCCAGCGACACGTGCAGTCGGCGTCAGTGGTGCACGCGCATTGGTGTGATGAAGACACACAGGAAGTTTTTCTTGCCGCTATATTTGGCTCTGTGCGGGAAAACACTGACGTACATGCCATACAAAAAAGCAAGCACTAAGAATCGTTTTGTTTCAAAATTGAAAAACGTTGCCGCTTTTTAGATCGTACGTTCACTCTTTAATGACTCCGCGCTTTACCTTTACGCTTGGCGAAATCCCCTGATAAAATCGGCTTCATCCTTACATGTGCTTGACATCTTGAAATTGGTGGTCCCAACTAACGTTTTCGCGCAAAGGTTTGCGCGAAACTCATCAGACAGAAAGCATGCAGCTCGATCAAGCACGTCGGCCAATTAGTCTGATGAATGCGGCATAGCGTATTTGTTGTTTTTTGTGGTAAGCAGACCCGATTTCCGCTAGCTAACTGGGCACCTAATACCTGAGTACTTGATCGCATAAAGCACTTTGCAGCTGGCACGCGTTTTATCGTACTCCTCATTGGTTGAACAAGACTTTTTTCGTTTTGATGGAATGTGAGCATTGAAATTTCGAGCGCTTTGGACTTTAGTGCCCTAGACCACATTGAACCTCGTAAGCAATCTACGATAGTTAGTAGGCCTAGGACCTGTTCTCTGGAGGTGCATTCGACTGATACGCAGCATTCGACAACATCTTTAGAGCAAAGTAGGGCGCCGCTCGTCTAAGGACGATCATGCGGAAAGTCAACAGCCCTATTGGACAACGCGTCGGTGCGAACGCTCCACCGTGTGTCCGCCGTCCCGCCAGTACGAGATGCCGACGGTCTCCCTACAGAGGCACGCGGTTGGCCAATCTCGACTTGAAGGGATTTGGACTACGAACCTTCGTTCACGGAGTCGTCTATGTGGATCATCGACCGAGCGCGCGCATTCTTCGCTCTCATCGCTCGTGCGGCTTCAGTTGTCTGGGTGTTGTGCACATTTGTTTTTTTGGTCGTTCTCATGTCGCTTTTCAGCAAGTTGGAGCAGCGATCGGAAAGGTTGTCGAAATTCCGCCAAGACCGGAAGAATCGTCATCCGATGGGTGCAAACCCCTCCACCGTGCCCGCTAGCGGAAAGCTACGAGATTCGAACGAATAGCTGATTCACCTTCTAGAGCGCGTGTTGTTACGCGCCCCAAAAAAACGAGAGCGAGTTTATGCTGAATCTTCAATCGGATCTGCACGGAAATCATTTGTTGCGAGCGTTGCCACTGGAAGAATGGCAGGCGCTCGCACCCGATCTCGAGATCATCGAGTTGCGAGCGGGACAGGTGCTTTGCAATGCACATGACTCGTTTCTTCATGTGTACTTTCCGGCGTCCGCGGTCATCTCTCTGTCACATGCGTTGGACGGCAATTGCTCGGTCGAGATTGCAACGGTAGGGCGTGAAGGCATGGTTGGCGTGCCCGTATTAACGGAAGGCGACACCATGCCCACGATGGTCACAGTGGAATGCAGCGGCACCGCGTACCGCATGGACGCGCATCTGCTGCGCGAACACTTGCAGCGCTCGCGGCTCCTTGATCGTCTTTCCATGCTTTATATCCATGCGTTCTTCACGCAGATCGCGCAGAACGCGGCATGCAATCGGTATCACTCGCTAAGCAGTCAACTCTGTCGATGGCTTCTGGTCGGGCTCGACCGGGCTTCATCGAATCAATTGCGCGTCACGCAGCAGCATATCGCCGACTTGCTGGGGGTGCGTCGCGAAGGCGTCACCGAAGCAGTCGGGAGATTGCACTCGCACGGCGTCGTGTATCAGACGCGCGGCTGCATTCGCGTTCTTGATCGCAAGGCGCTCGAAGCGCGTGCTTGCGAATGCTACGGTCTTATCAAGGCAGAGTTCAATCGCTTGCTACCAGCGACGATCACGACCCCGTAAAGAGAATGAGCTTGTCGCTTGCAAAAGAGCAGGTGCATCAACGAGCTTCAGACACCGAACAGGAGATGCTGCGATGGCCCGTGTGCTCATTCTCAATCTTGCTGCGTCATCGACGGACACCGCCGACAACGATCTAACCATGCCGGTCGAGATACGGAACGAAGCGGGATCGGTAATAAAGCGCGTGATACTCGCGAGGGCGTGGCCAACGAGAGTCGAATTGCCGGACGACTTCGAAACGCGTGGTGTTCCAGCCGATGAGGCAAAGCCGCCTAGCGGCCTGGCCGTAATCATCGTCGCAACAAAAACATACGGCGGTCAAGAAGCACAGCGTCGGCTCATGCTCATTGGTCGCTTTAGCCAGCATACCGTCGATTTCATGCTCGACGTCTCAAGAAGTGGTTAGTAAGGCCTTTTGACCGTCGTGCCGCTTAGACGGTCCCTTTTAACTTTTCTATTGTGAGCGGGCTTATGAAAGTAACCGTCGTTGGTACGGGCTATGTTGGCCTTGTTACAGGCGCATGCCTGGCCGAAGTGGGCAACAGCGTTCTTTGCATGGATGTCGACCAAGAAAAAATTGATTTGCTTAACCGGGGCGGCATTCCCATTCACGAGCCAGGACTCAAGGAGCTTATTCAGGGCAATGTGAAGGCAGGACGAATCAGCTTTACGACGAGCGTCGCCAAGGCGGTAGAGCACGGAGACGTACAGTTCATTTGCGTAGGTACGCCACCTGATGAAGATGGTTCCGCAGACCTTCAATACGTATTAGCGGCTGCCGAGCAGATTGGCAAGTACGCGCAAGGTTTCAAGACGATCGTCGACAAGTCGACCGTTCCGGTCGGCACAGCAGATAGAGTCACCGACACCGTGCGAAAAGCGCTTGATGCCAGGGGCGTAAATCATCAATTCTCGGTCGTGTCTAATCCTGAGTTTCTGAAGGAAGGCGCAGCCGTTGTCGACTTCATGCGCCCGGACCGGATCGTACTTGGCTGCGCGTCCGATACCTCGGGCGAACGCGCGCGCGCCATGCTTACGCGTCTTTATGCGCCATTCAATCGGAACCACGAACGTACGATGTATATGGATGTGCGCTCCGCCGAATTCACGAAGTACGCTGCTAATGCAATGCTTGCGACGCGTATCTCGTTCATGAACGAGTTGGCGAATCTCGCCGATATGGTGGGCGCGGACATCGAGGCAGTGCGGCGTGGCATAGGATCGGACCCGCGCATCGGCTACGATTTTCTTTATGCGGGTTGCGGCTACGGTGGCTCGTGTTTCCCTAAGGATGTGCGTGCATTGATTCAAACAGCGCATGAGTACGGCCGCGATCTGCAGATACTGAACTCGGTGGAGTCGGTGAATCATGCGCAAAAGGACGTGCTTGTCAGCAAGGTCTGCGCGCGGCTTGGTGAGGACCTGACGGGGAAAACACTTGCGGTTTGGGGGCTGGCCTTCAAGCCGAACACCGACGACATGCGCGAAGCACCGAGCCGCAGGTTGATTGCCGAATTGCTCAAGCGAGGCGCGACTGTTCGTGCATACGATCCGGTTTCTTCGGAGGAGGCGCAACGGGTTTTCGCGCTTGACTTGGCAGACGACCCTTCGTACGGCGCAAGGCTTAAATTTTGTAGCAACCAGTATGAAGGAGTGAAGGACGCCGACGCGCTTGTAATCGTCACCGAATGGAAAGCGTTCAAGAGCCCCGATATCGCAGCGCTGCATGCTGGTTTGAAGAAGCCGTTAATCTTCGATGGGCGCAACTTGTTCGATCCCGAGAATATGGCGGAGCTGGGCTTTGTCTACGAGGCCATCGGTCGGCCCACGGTTGAGCCGAAGTAATCCCTAAAAGATAAAGGCGTTGCGGGTTGATTACTCGCAACGCCTTTTTTCGCATCCGAGGTGTTCGGTCACACTTGCGACTCGGTCACCGCTACATTGCTTCGACTTGGTACAGGAGCCACTTCTTTTTCGGCACGGAAACGAGCAAGCCTGACTTCGATGAACGCCGAGAACGACGCCTTGAATTTTTCGGTCGAAAATCTTTCGGCATTCTCGCGGCATGCGCGCGGATCGAACAGATGCGCGTTGCGCTCAAAGCGCTCGATGGCATCGATAAGCGACTCACACGTTGGCTCCTTGAAGAAGAGGCCTGTGGGGCGTTCGCGTGGCAGGCCGATCACCGTCTCCAGTGCGCCGCCTTTGCCGAACGTGACGACCGGCGTGCCGCATGCTTGGGCTTCTATGATCGATATGCCGAAGTCCTCCTCGGCCGCATACACGAAAGCGCGCGCGCGCTGCATGTGGTCACGCAAGACTTCGAATGACTGATAGCCGAGGATCTCGACGTTCGGACCTGCGGACGCACGAATCTTATGCATGTCAGGACCGTCCCCGATCACGACAAGACGCCGCTCCGGCGTGCGGGAAAACGCCTTTACGATAAGGTCGATGCGCTTGTACGGTACAAGTCGCGATGCGGTCAAATAGAAGTCGTCTTTCTGTGTTCGCATGGGAAGTGAACGCACATCGACCGGAGGATAAATCACAGTCGAGTCACGTTGGTAAGCCTTCCTGATACGGCGCGCGATGAAGTGCGAATTGGCGATCAGATAATCCACGCCGTTGGTCGAGCGTGCGTCCCATACGCGAATATAGTGCAGCAAAAGCCGCGCCATGACCGACTTCAACCCCTTGGTCAGGCCTGCTTCGTTGAGATATTGATGCTGCAGGTCCCAGGCATAGCGAACCGGCGAATGAACATAGCTGACATGAAGCTGATCCGGCCCGGTAATTACTCCCTTGGCAACCGCGTAAGAGCTGGAAATGATGAGATCGTAGCTTGAAAGATCGAGCTGCTCGATTGCTATAGGCATTAGCGCCAGATAAGACCTGTAGCGCTTTTTTGCAAAGGGCATTTTTTGAATGAAGGACGGGTGTACTTTGCAATCCTTGACGCAGGCACGGTCTTTAAGAAAGTCAACGATGGTGTAAATCTCGGCGCCTGGAAAGCACTCGATAATTTGCTGCAGAACTTTTTCCGCGCCTCCAGACACCACGAGCCAATCATGGACAATCGCAATTTTCACGGTTTTCCCTCGTTTAGAGAAACGAATGAGGAGACTTTCTTAGGCTTAAGGCCTTATGGTCCTAGGTAGAAATCCCAATTTTTGTGGTGTACCTAACACTTCGATGGCCGCCAACGAATTGCAAGGGAATCCTCAAAATAGGTGAAATTGTTTCGGGCGTTTTGCCCTGCCGCGTATATCGTTTCCAGTAAAGAATGACCGGACGTCGTGCTTAAAAACGCAGATCGTACGTCTGTTGGTTAGCGCACAACGTCGAGCATTCGAGCTGTTCATACTGTGGTCAACCAATCGAAAGTTTCGAGAGTTCTTCCTTGCATGACCGTGCATTCACAAGACGAGGTCACCGAGTAAGGTGACGCAGTGGCTTGTGGGCTCGAATGGATGGATCACAGCAAGCGCTACATAGAAATTCTTAAGGAGAGAGGGATGTCGCTTCCGAGGAGACTGTTCAACGGTGCAAAGGGGTGGCTCCCTGATACCGCGTATCTCATGCTCTACCATCGTCACAAGGTAGGACGTTTTCCCAACGTGCGCGCTCCCGAGACGTTCAACGAGAAGATTCTGTACCGGTGTCTTTTTCCGGACCCCCGGTATGCGGACCTTGCGGACAAGCTCAATGTGCGCGACTACGTTCAGCGCAAGGTCGGTGAGCGATACCTGACCAATATAATCGCCACACCAGAGAGGTTCACCCGCGAGGAGTTCGATTTTCTGCCGACAAGCTTTGTGATGAAGGCGAATCACGGTAGTGGTTTCGTCAAGCTAGTTCGCGACAAGGCCGAGACGTCCTTCGAGGAGCTCGACGCGCTTGCGCGCGAATGGCTGATCACCGACTTCTATCGCATAGCGCGGGAGCGTCACTATCGGACCATCAAGCCGCGCATTTTCTTTGAAGAGCTTTTACTCGATTCCAGCGGTGCCGTTCCTGCTGACATCAAGATCCATTGCTTTTTTAACGGAAGAGACAGCCAGCCCACGATTTACATCGCGCTCATTTCGGACCGGTTTGGCGAGCATCCACGTGGCGACATGTATGACGGGAACTGGAACCGGCTCGATATTGCGATCGGCCACTATCCGCGTAGTGAGGTCGCGGCGCCGCGACCGCAGTGCTTTGATGAGTTGATCTCGGTCGCCGTTAGCCTTGCGGAAGGCTTCGAATATGTGCGGGTAGATCTTTACGCACCGGACGATCGAATCCTTTTCGGCGAGTTAACCTTCACGCCGGGTGCAGGCGTGTTTCCCATGCATCCGGATATCGTCGATTACGAGTGGGGGAGGTTGATGGAGGTTAAGGGGGTGGGTTAGATTGGTCGCTTATGCCTTTGCCCGGGCGTCGGGCGAAGGCTATGCGCCGCCTGCTTGTACCGCAGCATCGGTCAATTCATTGAGGCCGTTGATTCGTACATTCGCTGGTACACGAGAAGCGGATCGAGATCTCGCTTGGCGCACTCACTCCGATTGAATACCGGGCGAGCCTCGGGCTGACGATATGAGGCAGTCCAAGAATTCCTCCGCATCCCCAAACACGACACTAGGATACTGCCGCTACACGCATGTCGAGGCCAATTTGAAATGTCCGATATCCGGCTAAATTGAAATGTCCGGTTTGGGGTCGGTTCCTGCTTCCAAAGAAGACAGTTTCCCCACCGAGGCTGCCCGCATTTCGGCACTTCTGAGCATCATCGCGTT
>NZ_JALQDA010000031.1:0-46779 GCF_023631485.1 Caballeronia sp. GAFFF2
CCTCCACTGGCTCGATTCCCATATTTGTCACGGACCACAAACTCCGTCAGGTTGTACGGCGTGTAGTTCATACCCTCCGCGCTCAACCCACCATACACTGGCTCAGAAGAAAAAAAGTCGCAGCCCGCAAGAAAGACGGTTGCCAGGGCCAAAAAAAGGAAATGCCAGAACAACCTTGATAGGTTCATTCGTTTGTAGCCCATTGGCTTATCTCATCAATTCAGTGTACGTCGCGATGGCAAGCACGTATCAAGAACACTAGTCGAGGAATCCATACGGCAAACCCGTAACCGCTCAACTCTCCGCCACCTGTTTAATCACGTCAGGAGTAAGTCCGCTCAAAGCCTCCCGATGCGATATCTCGCCGTTTCGCGCTCGTTGCAGACGCTCCTGAATCACCGGATGCTCGTCGAAACGAGGCGAAAGCACGATGCCCTTCGAGACGTAATTCAGGAAGTCGTCTTTCTCTCTTAGACGATAGCGGCTGGCTCGTTCGAGTTGCTCGGTGACAAGCAGGTACAGCGCAAAATCGCTCTTCTCGTCGAGCCTCACGCCATACATTTCGCGCAATTGCATCGCGAGTTTGTCCGCATGGCCAAGCGCAAATAATCGCGCGTGCTGATCCGACGACAGAAGTAATGGCGCATCCGCTCGCGCTGGCTTCGAAGCCCCATCGCTCCGCCAGACGATCTCGCCTTGATCGCGATTTCGAAACCAGATTTCCCTGCAGGGCGCGATAAAACAATATGCCTGCTCGTCGGTCCAGACGCTTCGAATACGCGCAAGAATGCGGTTGTCGTAAAAGTGCAGAAAGTACTCGCGCTTGTCGGGTATCGCGTAACGCGTGTAGTGTTTCAAATGCTCATCCAGCTCTGTCAACGAAAGAGGTGACCAGATCCAGGTGAGCATGAATCCCGAGGCGCCTTCCATCCAGATGCGTCGAGCAAGTCGGCCCGCCAGCTCTTGCGGGTCGTGAAGCGCCAGGCGTTCGACATGAATCAAATACGGTGCGATATCCGTATAGGAGTCGAGCACGGAACCATGCCAAAGCGAAGTCCAAGCGAGGCCTTTTACTTTCGGAAATAGCTTGTCGATTCCCGGGCTGCCACGAGTATCCACGAGCAGATATAGATTGACGGATTGCTCGTGCATGAACGAATCGAATTGAGCCAGCAGCCGATGTCGCCATTGCTCCCAATCCATATCGGCATCTTGCGCGGAAGGTGTCGCGATCATGTTTTCCATCACGCCACCTCGGTCATTGCTTCGACGCCGCGGTGCGCATCCATCAGACACTGCTTGCACGGGCCAATCGGCATTTCGGGCATGGGGAGCGACAGATTGCCGGGGCCTGACAGTTGAAGCTGCCGCACTTGAGCAGAATGCTGCCTGGTGCGCCCAGTTCGATGTTGCCGCCTTCAATCTTGATATAAGCTCCGCCGCTCGTGAGCGTGAGCGCGCCTTTCGACTGTGCCGTAACAGCGCCGTCGATGCTGTTGAAGTGCATGTCCTTCGACGCGGACAGCTCCATGCCGCCTGTGCGTGCATGAACCACGATATCCTGCTTGGCAGCGGTCAGCCGCATGCCCTGAGACTGCGCAAAGAGTGACACCTGGCGACCTGCTGCCACCGTGAAATTGCGCATTACGCCGATATCGGCGTTGCCACCGGCAGTAGCAATCAAGTTTTGGTCTGCATTCAACTGCAGGTGTTCACCCGACGTGATCCCGATGCCCGAAGGGCCGCTCATGAGCACGACGGACTGTTTGAGCCCGTCGAGTGCGTCGCTAAAGAGCGCTTTCTGCTTCTGCAGGTCAGCGACTACGGCTTCGGCCGACTGCACAGCCTGGTTCAGCAACTCGATGCGCTCGATCGCGCGCTTCAACTGCTCTTGCGCCGCAGCCATGTCGAGTTGCGCGCCCGTAGCTTTCCTTTGCACTTCGGCCGTCAGCAGCAGACCCTTTCCGCCTCTCACCGCTATATGCTCATCCGAGCGTAACTCTGCGCCGCGACCGCGCTCCTTGCGCCCTTCGTCGACCATATGCCCGAGATTGAGCTCGCTGGTCTGATACGGCGTGGTCAGGTGGATATGCTCGACCCCCGCCTTGTCCTCCATGCGCAACTCATTCTCCGCAGCCGAGCGGATAATATTTCGCGTGTGATTGAGGTTATTGACGAGGTCCGGATTGAGGCTGTCATGCAACGCGCCTACGATGATTGGTCTGTTTGGATCTTGTGCCGTAAAAACCAGCGCCACCTCGGTTCCGTCGATCAGCGGCATGTGATGACCGTAGTTAGGTCCCGCATACGGCCGTGCCATCCGGATAGGGCGACTGCGTCCACCCGGACTCCACTCGTCCAAATCGAACGGCATCTTCGTGACGTACAGGCCCTTCTCCGTGAGATAGCTGTACTTGTACTTGCCTGGAGAATCTATCCGCGCGGGAAGAGTTCCTGCGATCTTCGGTCGCTCGATCTTGTCGATGCTCGTGCGCCATCTCCGATCTGCGGGAATCGCCCGGAAAGCGCACCAATACGACGTACCGCGTCCACCTCCGCAGCGTACCGACGTGACAAAGAGACCATGCGGCGCGTCCTTCGGATTCACGTCCAGACGCATTACCTCACCTGCCTCGAGGGAGAACGGATTGCCTCGACCTGAATAGCTGATCTGCTCCGCCAGATGCGCCTCATGACGAATCAGCGCAATCGTCTTGCCTTCTTCTTGCGTCTCATAGTGTTCGCCCCAATGGTTGTCCACGCCATCAGTGGTTTTATCGGCAGGCGCGGCATTGGACTCGACTAGCAATGAGACATCCGCTTGCCGATGGTTGTAATCGTCGAGCTGAATTGCTTCGGGCACGCGCCGGGTGATCGTTTTGAGCGAACGAAGCGATTCCGCACCCGCGCTTTCCAAACCGGAATGAAGACGATAAGGAACGACGCGCTGTTTGCGCGCGTAGGCATCGAGATCGTCGCCGAAAATCATGGCGGTACCATTGGACTTCTGCTCGAAGCGAAACCACAGCCCTTCCTCTGCGCAAAGTCGCTGAATGAAGGCGAACGTCGTCTCGTGATATTGAGTCACGTACTCGCGGCGCTTGTATTTGCCGCGAAGCTTCATAAAATCGAAATCCACGCCAAGGCGATAGCCGTAGTGGCGCAATGTATCGGTGATGATTTCCACGACGGATTGCATCTGGAACAGCCTGCTTTTGCGGGCGCGGGCGAGATCCGCGATCCTGGGGACGAGCACGACGCGGTAACGCGTCTCGTCGGCGGACATTCCGAGTTGCTCAAAGCGGCAGATCATCCCGTGCGTGACGTACGACTTCGGCATCTTGCTAAAGTCCTTCCAGCGCTCACCGAACATTCTTTGCAGATACCCTTGATCGGGATCAACAGGATCGATGGTAAATGTCGCTGGTCGGCCGACGACTTGGTCCATTGGAATATCGGCGACCGGGCTCGTGAAATCTATTTGATATTCATAGAGCTCACTGACGCTCGCTTTGCCGGAAAATCTAAGCACGGAGACGGGAAAGGACTGCGGCTTGAGTTGTAGCGTATAGGCCTGACTTGGCAATACCATCGACATCTAAATACATCTCCTATGAATCTCTTTTGATGCGCACGACATTTCGATCCAGCGTTTCGGCATCCTGATCGCACTGCGTAGTTCTTTGCCCTGAGATCGACGAATCGCTAGTCGAACTCAATTCAGGCCAGTAAGGAATTGTTGCCGAAAAAATCGCTGCTCGTGCGCAGCCAATCTCTCCGCAATGCGATGCTCGACTATAAGAATTTCTGCAGATTCATCGACTTAACAAGCCATTTGGATATCGATGCAGTATTCTATTTTTAGGAGTTTTCTGATGACCCAAAGGGCTTTCTCGCTGATACATCGGCCACATCTTTACCGAGGCTGCAGTCAGTCACGCGCCCAAAGAAGGCCGCCGTCAGAGCTTCCACCGACGGCGGTCATGTGACTTCCTAACGCGATCCTCGCACGCGCGCCAGAACAGGCAACACTCGTCTCACAACTTCGTCACCTGCAACATCGCATCAGCAAACTCCCTCGGCGCTTCCTGCGGAAAGTTGTGTCCGACACCCCCGCCCAGCGTGCGATGCACATACTTGCCCGTAAACTTCTTCGCATACGCAGCAGGTTCGGGATGCGGCGCGCCGTTGGCATCGCCTTCCAGCGTGATGGTGGGCACGGAGATGGTCGGGCCTGCCGCAAGACGCTGTTCGAGCGCGTCGTATTGCGCTTCGCCCTGTACAAGCCCGAGCCGCCAGCGATAGTTATGAATGACCACCGCGACATGGTCCGGGTTCTGGAACGATGCGGCCGAGCGTTCGTACGTGGCATCGTCGAAATTCCACTTCGGTGACGCAAGCTGCCAGATCAGCTTGTTGAAGGCATCGCGATTGGCCGCATAACCCAGCGCGCCACGCTCCGTCGAGAAATAGTACTGATACCACCACTGGAACTCCGCCTTGGGCGGCAGCGGCTTTTTGTTCGCCTCCTGACTGCCGATGAGATACCCGCTCACCGACACCAGCGCCTTCACGCGCTCCGGCCACAATGCAGCGATGCAATCTGCCGTGCGCGCACCCCAGTCGTAACCACCGAAGATGGCCTGCTCGATCTTGAGCGCATCCATGAGCGCGACGATATCCACCGCTGTCACGACCTGTTGACCGTTGCGCACGGTATCGGCGGAAAGGAAGCGCGTGGAGCCATAGCCACGCAGATACGGCACGATCACGCGATAACCGGCCGCGGCCAGAATAGGCGCAACCTCGGCATAGCTGTGGATGTCGTAAGGCCAGCCATGCAGCAGAAACACGACCGTGCCATTGGCGGGCCCGAGTTCCGCATAGCCGACGTTGAGCTTGCCCGCATCGATCTGCCTGATCGGGCCAAACGACGCGCCCGCGCTCGTCGCTCTAACAGTGGACGATTGCGCCTTCGCGAACGTGCTGAAGCCGAAGTCCGCAAGGGCGACGCTTGCAAGCGTCGTCCCAAGCATAAGACGACGCCGTTGATTGACGGGTTCTGACATGACCAGACCTCCTTATCGATTGGTTCGGGAATTTTCGTGGGTCCACTTGAAGAGTGGCCTCGACGGTTTTATATCCCAGCCGATCAGGAGCGATGTATCTCAGTGTATCCGTCCATTCAATCTACACATCGCGATTCAAAAGCGCGGAATACTCAGCGCTTTTTGTAGTTTGCAAACACCTCTTTGCGGATGGAGCCATGCACGCCCCAGTTCGCATCGACAACCTGCGTCACGCCGAAATCCGCCGCCACGGACATGAGCGCGATGGCCTCGTCTTCGCTCAGTCCATGAACCGTCATCAAGAAGCGCCGCAGTTTGCGAAAGGCATCGCGCATGGCACGGTCGAGGCTCGCGTGTTGGGCGACTTCGAGTTGCGCGTTGGCGCCGAGTTCGGCGAGATAGTTCGGAAACGTAAAGCCATACACGGACCATTGCTGATCCGTTTCGAGCAGCGGATGCGTCAGTCCTTCGAGCAACGTGCCTTCGAGATCCGCCTGCTTGTGCAGGATGAATTCGAAGTCACCCGTGAGCGACGTTTCAATGGCCGTGCCGCCGAGTTCGCTGTCGCCTTGCGCCGCGTGCGGATCGCCGACTGAAAACAGCGCGCCCGCAACGGCCACCGGGTAATACATCTTCGAACCCTTGCCGATACGCCAGTCGTCGATATTGCCGCCGGTATAGCTCGGAGGAATCGAGCTGACATAGTCCGCTTCGGCGGGCGCCACACCCATGGTGCCGAAATGCAGCCGCGCCGGCACGCGTATGTCGGGCAGGATGTTCTCGCGCTTCTTCACCAGCCGATGATCCACCTGCACGCCAGGATAATCGATGGTCGCATGCACGATGCCGTCCGGGTCGGTCTGCGGCGTCCACACATAGTTGTAGACGGCGCGCGCATACGGCTCGCCGGAAGTATCGAGTTCGAAGATCGTCACGACTTCGCGCGGCTTCGGCTCCTCGATCAGATCGTGATACTGAAAGCCCCACGACGCCGCCACGTTCGAGCCGAAGCATTTGCCCGCATGACACGCGTTGCAACTCGGGCGCGGCCGTACATCGAGGATGCGCACTTCGAGTACATCGCCGGGTTCGGCGCCTTCTATCTCGACAGGCCCGGTCAGCAGATGCACGCCGACGCCTTCGCCATCGCCCAGCTTGAAGGGACCTTCTGTCGGGCCAGCGCCGCGCCGCGATACGCCCTTGTGCTCGCGCGTCCATTCGAACACGCTCTGCGCGCCGGGGTCGCCCGCGACCATGCGCTCGTGGTCGTCGTTGGCATGATGCGTCAGCGTTTCGATGGTGGCGCGGTCGCCCGACTTGAGCGTGAGACGCGGCTCTACCCGTTTGCTGAAGTATCCCCAATGCACGGTGGATGATGAAACGGGCAGCGTGTAATGCTTCATTGAATCGTCCTCGGCTTTAGGGTTTTAATGCACCGTTTCGAGCGTGCTGCCCGCGCCCATCACGTTGAGAAAGCGCGCAGTCAGCGGATGATGCGGATGCGTCAACACCTGATGCGCCGGCCCTTCCTCGACCACCGTTCCGCCGCTCAAGAACACCACGCGGTCGGCCACTTCATCGGCGAAGCGCAACTGATGCGTCGAGATGATCATGGTGAGGCCGTCGTCGAGCGCGAGACGGCGGATCACTTCGAGCACTTCGCCGACCAGTTCGGGATCGAGCGCGGATGTCGGCTCGTCGAGCAGCAGCACGCGCGGGTTCGGCGCAAGCGCACGCGCTATGGCCACACGCTGTTGCTGGCCACCCGACAGATGACGCGGCAAGGCATCAGCGCGATGCACGAGGCCCACGCGTTCGAGCAAGGCATCGGCGCGACGGTTGGCATCGGCGAGCGTTGCGCCGTGCACCCATACGAGCGGCAAGGCAATGTTCTCGCGCGCCGTCAGATGACTGAACAGATTGAATTGCTGAAACACCATGGCGACGCCGAGACTCGCACGTTCTCGCGCCAGCTCGCGCGGATTCATTCGCCGCCCGTCATCGCGAAAGCCGAGACGCCGGCCGCCCACGCGTATCTCGCCTTCGCTCCATTGCTCCAGATGATTGATGCAGCGAAGCAGCGTGCTCTTGCCCGAACCGCTCGGCCCGAGCAACGCGACGACTTCGCCGGAGCGGATGTCGAGGTCGAAGCCATTCAGCACGGCCTGTTCGCCGTAACGCTTGTGAACGCCACTGATCTGCACGGCCACGCCGTTGCGGGCCAGCGTGTCGTAGCGGCGCGCGCGTTCGGCGGCCGTGATCGGCGCGAAGACGGGCGGCAAGTCGCCGGGACTCGCGGGTTTCGGTGCGGGCGCGGGTTTGCGTCGTCCCCAGAAACCGCCGCCCGTGCTCGCGCGATCCAGATCGAGCGCTCGTTCGATCATCAACTGAATCGCTGCGATGGCGCCCGTGAGACACAGATACAAAAGCCCCGACGCGAAGAAGATCGAAAAGAAGTCGAACGTAGACGATGCAAGCTGCGTGCTACGCAAGGTCAGTTCGCCGACCGAGATCACCGACGCCAGCGACGAGTTCTTCAGTGCGCTGACCGTTTCGTTGCCAAGCGCGGGGATCATCGAACGAATCGCCTGTGGCGCGATGATTCTGCGCATCAGCACGCCCGGCGTCATGCCGAGCGCCTGCCCCGCGAGTGTTTGTCCGCGATCCACGCCGAGCACGCCCGAGCGGAATATCTCGGCGATGAACGGCGCTTCGTTCGCGGCGAGCGCGAGGCCCGCCGCGCCGATCGCGCTCAGTTTGATGCCGATATGCGGCAAGGCATCGTAGGCGAACACCAGTTGCAGAATCAGCGGCGTGCCGCGAAAGATCACCGTGTAGCCGCGCGCGATCGCCGCGAGCGGCCCGATACGGCTCAGTTGCATGGCCGCGAGCACGAGTCCCAGCACGAGGCCGCCCGCGAGTCCTAGCAAGGTCACGGCGATCGTGAAGCGGATGCCGTCCAGAAGATACGGCAGGCCGAGATAGTGAAGGAACAGGTCCATGAGCCGATGCTTCCCGTGCTTACTTCGCGACGATCAATTGCGGCGCGGCTAGGTTCTCCACGCCGAGGCCCCACTTCTTGAGCAAGTCCGACTGTGCGCCGCTCTTCTGAATGGCGACGAGCGCGGCCATCACGGCATCGCGGAAATCAGGCTTGTCTTTCGGCACGCCGATACCCACGAAATACGGCAAGGTCACCGCCGTCGCTTTTTCGAGCTTGTCCGGATACGCCTTGACGGCCTGATCGACCGTGTTCACGTCGTTGATATACGTATCTGCGCGGCCGGCGAGAATGGCCTGGATGCAGTTGGCGTTGTTGTCGTAAAGCTGCACGGTGGCTTCCGGCTTGCCTGCCGCCTTGCATTGCGGCGCGAGCGCCTGAACCAGCGGCACTTCCACGTAGCCGGTGTTTTCAGCGGCGGTCGTGCCGCACATCGACGTGTTGATGCCGGTAATTTTCTTGGGGTTGCCCTTCGCGACGAGCACGCCGTCGAACACCTTCGAATACGTGATGAAATCGGCGGCTTTGGCGCGTTCCTCGGTTGCGTAGATGTCGGAGATGACGATGTCGGCCTGACCGCTCTGCAGCGTCGTGAGCAACGCGGCGAAGGTGACGGGCTTGTACGCCATCGTGAAGCCGAGACACTGCGCGATCATCTCGCCCAAGTCGATATCGAAGCCGACGTACTTGCTCGGATCGTTCGGATCGAGCGCTTCATAGCCCGGCGTGTGCGGATTGATCGCATTGGTGAGCGTCTTGCCCTTGAACTGTGGATACTTCGCCTGCAACGCGCTGCATTCGGCGGGCGATGCGGCGTGTGCTTGCCCCGCGAACGCGAACAGCGACGCGCACAAAGCGCCGAGCCACACGCGAGCTAAACGGCCCATGAGATTCCTTTGCATCGATACGCTCCTGGCGGCTCTTGACCGCTGATGACGATTGACTTGCGATGCCCCGAGCGTAGGCGACCGAAATCCCGCTAACTTGTCTGGCTGCGCACAACTGCTGGTCCTCACGTGCACGCTCGTCCAACAACCGCTTTCGCCGGTACCGCCGTGTCGCGCGCGAGTGCATGCATGCGCCGCGATGGCGCATGCATGCACTGTGGTTCGGCACGCCTTGCATCGCGTCGCCGCATGGCCGCGATGGCGCGGGAGTTGCTTTTCGAAAGCACGTCTTTGCTGCTATTCGTGGAGTTTTCGCTTGAACCTGTCGCGCTTCACCACCGAGTCGTATCCCGAGTTCGAACGTCGACATGAATGGAAAGCGGCGCTCGCGCGCCTGGGGTGGCACGGCAAGATAGAAGGCGGCGAACGCGGTCTTCAAGGCACGCTGACGTCGCGTGTATCGGCGGGCGGCATCGAGTTCACGACGATCGCCTCGGCCGCGCAGACGCTCGAACTGAGCGCCGATCAAAGCGGCAGTCTCATGCTCGTATTGCTGATCGATGGCGACGCCACGCTCGTCGCCGACGGCCTGCGCGAACGCGTGAGCCCGCATGACATCGTGTATGCGGCATCGGGACAAAGCGCGTCGCTGATCTTCGCGGGGCGCTTTCGCGCCTTTATCGTGCGTTCGCCGAAGAGCGCGATCAACGCGCGCTTGCTCTCGCCGCTTTCGTTGCGCGTGGCGCTGCTGCCGGGCGCAACGGGCATGGGCCATATCTTCTCGGGCTTCTTGCGCTCGGTGGTCGAGAGCCTCGAGACCTTGAGCGCCGATGAATTGCGTCCCACCGAACTCGCGCTCGCGGAAATGCTCGTCGCGTGTCTTGCGGGACAGGAACGCAAGGGCTCGTTCAACGGACTCACGCCATCGCAGGCGGCGCTGTTCTCGCGGCTATGCCGCTTCATCGAAGCGAATCTCGCCGAATCGACCTTGAGCGTCGCCACGCTTGCAAAGGACGAGCGCGTGTCGCCACGCTATGTGCAGAAGCTTTTCGAACTCGCCGGACAGAGCTTTTCGACCTATGTGCGCTCACGCCGTCTTGAGCGATGCCGCGCGGAACTGGCCGATCCGCTCTCCGAGAAAGTATCGATATCGGACATCTGCTTTCGCTGGGGCTTCAACGATCCCGCGCATTTCAGCCGCGTGTTTCGCGAACGTTACGGCGCGTCGCCGCGCACCTTCAGGCACGAGGCGAGCCTTGAAATAGCGCGTCATCTGGTGCGAAGTCTCTCGCGCGGCTTGCCGGTCAATGCGGCGAGCCTGATCGCGCAGGCGCGTCAGGATCATGCGGGCGATACGCTCGTCGCCGTGCGTGAAGAACTCGATGCCGTGCATATCGAACCTCGGCTCGGACGCGACAAGCCGCGCCATCATCTGCTGCGCGCAACGGCAAATACCGTGCATTGGGGCTATTTCAGCCACGATCTGAAGCCCGTGCTCGAAGTACAGAGCGGCGACACCGTGACCGTGGAAGCGCTCACGCAACATGCCGCGGATGATTGGGATCGTATGATCGCGGGCGATCCCGGCGCCGAGAGCGTGTTCCACTGGACCGCCGAGCGCAAGAACGTGGACCGGCGCGGCGCGGGACCGATGAACGCATCGATCTACGGACGCGGCGCGGGCGAAGGCTTCGGCGTGCATATCTGCACGGGACCGATTGCCGTCACGGGCGCGGAGCCGGGCGACGTGCTCGAAGTGCGGATCGTCGATATTCATCCGCGCCGCTGCGCGAACCCGAAATATCATGGCCGCGCATTTGGCAGCAACGCCGCCGCGTGGTGGGGCTTTCACTATCGCGAGCTCTTGACCGAGCCCAAGCCTCGCGAAGTCGTGACCATCTACGAGCTTCATACGGATACCGAACGCGTCGACGAGAGCGCCTATGCGCGCGCCGTCTACAACTATCGTTGGACGCCGCAACGCGATCCGTTCGGCGTGATGCATCCGATCATCGATTATCCCGGCGTGCCTGTCGATCATTCGACCGTCGTCGAAAATCACAACGTGCTGAAGAACGTCACCATTCCGGTGCGGCCGCATTTCGGCGTGATCGGCGTCGCGCCTCGCCAGAACGGTCTGATCGATTCGATCCCGCCTTCGGCCTTCGGCGGCAATCTCGACAACTGGCGCGTGGGACCGGGTGCAAGCGTGTTTCTGCCAGTGGGCGTGGCGGGCGCGCTGCTTTCCATCGGCGACCCGCATGCGTCGCAAGGAGACTCCGAGTTGTGCGGCACGGCTATCGAATGCTCGCTTACGGGCGACTTCGAACTGATCCTGCACAAGAAGCACACGCTCGGCTCACAGCCCTTTGCGGACCTCACGTATCCGCTTGTCGAAACCGCCGACGAATGGGTGCTGCACGGCTTCAGCCACGCCGACTATCTCGCGGAATTCGGCACCAGCGCGCAGAGCGAGGTCTATCAGAAGTCCACGCTCGATCAGGCCATGCGCGACGCCTTCATCAAGACGCGCCGCTTTCTCATGTCGACCAAGGGACTGAGCGAAGACGAAGCCATCTCGTTGATGTCGGTGGCCGTGGACTTCGGCGTGACGCAAGTGGTCGATGGCAACTGGGGCGTGCACGCGATCATCCGCAAGGCGCTTTTCACGGATTAGCGCTTATACATGGAGCGCCATCGTTACTGAACCGCCTCGGGCTCCTCGATCGCCCGCGTCAACAATTCGACGAACGCCACCACCGCTTGCGGCAAGGTGCGTCCCGCCATCGTCTGAATCTGCAAGGTGCGCTGATGCAGTTCGGGATTGCTGATGGGCACGGCCGCCATATCGTCACGCTGCAAACGGCTGCGCACGGTGAGGTAGCCGGTCAGCGTGATGGCGTCGGTGCGTTGCACGAAACTCTGCAAGGCCATGTGATAGTTCGCGATGAACACCGGCTCGAAGACGAGCCCTTCGAGACTGCACGAGATATCGAATAACTGACGCAGCGTCACGCCCTGGTTATGCATGGCCATCGGCCATTCGTGGAGATCGGCGAGCGAAACCGACTCGCGTGTCGCCAGCGGATGACCACCGCGCATCAATGCGAACACCGGCGCGCGCTGCGCATAATGCACGTGCACGTCCTTCTCGGGCGCGACGCTGAAGCACACCGCGACATCGTGCGTGCCTTCTCGCACGCGCTGTGTGGCGACCGATGGCGGCGAGACATCGAGTTGAAACTGCGCACGCGGATGCGTCTCCAGAAACCGCGCAAAGGCTTGCGGCAAGAAATCCGGCGCCACGCCTTCGGACGCGGCGACGCGTATCGTCACGCGGCCGCCCGCGCTCAAATCGCGTATTTCATCGATCACGCGCTCGTTTTCCAGATGACTGCGGCGCGCATGATTGGCGAGCAAGCGCCCGGCATCGGTCAAGACCATGCCGCGCGGACGCCGTTCGAATAGCGGTGTGCCCATCTGCTCTTCGAGCTTCGCCATCTGCCTGCTCAATGCCGACACCGCCACGAACAGCCGCTCCGATGCCTTGCTAAGCGAGCCGCTTCGCGCGATTTCGAGGAAGTAACGCAACGCCGTCTCGTCCATTTCCGCCTTCTCGTTCCGCTTCGGGATAACCCTCGATTTGCCTTTTAGGCAAGGGTTCTTGAGAAATATTGTAATTGTCCAGAAATATCGGCGGCGGCAGCATGAGTCACGATTAAAGGGAGAACGACGTGACCCGCGATACCGCCATCCAGCTTGCCACTCAGCGTTATGAGTCCGGCGCGTTCCTCGAAGACCTGCAGCGACGCGTCGGTCTGCGCACCGATAGTCAGGAAGCCGACAGCGGCGCGCGCCTCTTCGCTTACCTCGAAGAAGAACTCACGCCCACGCTCGAGGAATGGGGCTTCGAGTGCCGCATCGTCGAGAATCCGGTGGCGGGCGCGGGGCCATTCCTCATCGCGCATCGCCATGAAGCCGCGGACTTGCCGACGGTGCTTGGCTACGGTCACGGCGATGTCGTACGCGGCTACGACGCGCAATGGTCCGAAGGCCGGTCGCCGTGGCGCGTGACGGTGGAAGGCGAACGCTGGTACGGCCGCGGCACCGCCGACAACAAGGGCCAGCACAGCATCAATCTCGCGGCGCTGAAGGCCGTGCTCGACGCGCGCGAGGGCAAGCTCGGCTTCAATCTGAAGCTGCTGTTCGAGACCGGCGAGGAAGTCGGTTCACCCGGCCTGCATGCGGTGTGTCTCAAGTTGCGCGATGAACTCGCGGCGGACGTGTTGATTGCATCCGACGGACCGCGCCTCGCCGCCAACCGCCCGACGCTCTTTCTCGGATCGCGCGGCGTCATCAATTTCCGTCTCGATGTGAAGCTGCGCGATGGCGCGCATCATTCGGGCAACTGGGGCGGCCTCTTGCGCAATCCGGCCGTGGTGCTGGCAAACGCCATTGCATCCATGGTCGATGAGAACGGCAAGATCGTCATCGAAGGATTGCGGCCGCCGCCGGTGCCGGAATCGGTGCGGCGCGCGCTGGAGGGGATCGTCGTGGGCGGCAATCCCGGCGAACCGGAAGTCGATGCCGACTATGGCGAGCCGGGTCTCACGCCCGCCGAGCGCGTGTTCGGCTGGAACAATATCGAAGTGCTGGCGTTTCGCGCGGGCAATCCCGAGAAGCCCGTCAACGCCATTCCGCCGCATGCGTTCGCGCACATGCAGATTCGCTTCGTCGTCGGCACGAACTGGCGCGAGCTTGCCAGGATCGTGCGCGACCATCTCGATGCGCACGGTTTCACCATGGTCGATATCGAAGTGGAACGCGGCATGCCCGCCACGCGCGTCGATCCTGACAACGCGTGGGTGCAGTGGTCGATCCGTTCGCTGACGCAGACGACTGGCAGCGCGCCCGTGCTCTTGCCGAACCTCGGCGGCACGCTCCCCAACGACGTATTCGCCGATGTGCTCGGCATGCCGACCATCTGGGTGCCGCATTCGTATCCCGGATGCTCGCAGCATGCGCCGGACGAACACATGCTCGCGCCGGTGGTGCGCGAAGGCTTGCGCATCATGGCGGGTCTTTACTGGGACCTCGGCGCGCGCGATGGCAACGTAGCGCCTCGATCGAACGGAGAAGCACGCCATGAGCACTGATTCCGTCACGATATCCCCCGCGCGCGATGAGCCGGCGAAGCATCGCAACGTGGCGCGTCTGATCGTCGCCACGTCTATAGGCAATGCGCTCGAGTTTTACGATCTCGTCGTCTATGGCTACTTCGCAGGCGTATTGTCGAAGCTGTTTTTTCCCACGCAGGATCACACCGTCTCGCTGCTGCTCACCCTCGGCACCTTCGCGCTGTCGTATCTCGCGCGGCCCGTCGGTGCGCTCGTGCTCGGCTCGTATAGCGACCGGCATGGCCGCAAGGCGTCGCTTACGCTGTCCATCGCGATGATGACCGTCGGCACGGCCATGGTCGCGCTCATGCCTTCGTATGCAAGCATCGGCATTGCGGCGCCCATTCTGATCTTCTTGTCGCGTTTGTTGCAGGGCTTTTCGGCGGGCGGCGAGTTCGGCAGTTCGACGGCATTTCTCGTCGAACATGCGCCCGAGCGCAGCGGCTTCATGTCGAGCTGGCAGTTTTCGAGTCAAGGCGCGAGCACGCTGCTCGCGTCGCTCTTTGGTGCCGTGCTGACGAGCACGCTCACGCCTGCGCAGCTCGAAGGCTGGGGATGGCGCATTCCGTTTCTCTTCGGCGTGTTGATCGGACCGATCGGGCTGTATATTCGCCGACGCATGGACGAAACGCCGGAGTTCGAGCAGGCCGAGAAACTGGCGTCGCCCGTGCGCGAGTTGCTCAAGACGCAGAAGGAACGCTTGCTCATCTCCATTGGCTCGCTTGTGCTCACGACCACGGCCAACTACATGCTGCTTTATATGCCGACGTACGCGACGCGGCAGTTGGGCTTGTCGCCGTCGTCGGGCTTCATCGCCACGTTGACGGCGGGCTTCATCATGATGGTGCTCGTGCCGGTGGTGGGACACCTGTCGGACAAATTCGGGCGCATTCGCATCATGCAGGTGACGGGCGTCGTGTTCTTTCTGACCGTTTATCCGGCGTTCATGCTCATGAATGCCCATCCTTCGCTGCCGACCTTGCTCGCCGCGGTGATCTGGGTCGCGTTACTCAAGGCCACCTACTTCGCGCCGATTCCGGCATTGATGGCCGAACTCTTTCCGACCGCCACGCGCACCACGGGCATGGCCTTCGGCTACAACCTCGGCACGACCATTTTCGGCGGCTTCACGCCGCTCGCGGTGGCTTCGTTGATCGCGGTCACGGGCAACAACCTTGCGCCGGGACTGTATCTGATGATCGCTGCGGTCGTGAGCCTCTTTACGCTCGTGTGGGCGCGCATGCGGATCAAGTTGCGCTAAAGCCTTTGCCAGGAACTTTGAAAATGAACGAGACATTGAAACGTGCGATTCAGTTTTCCATCGATCATGAATCGAAGTGGGACCGGAACGTCGATGGCAACTGGGGCGTGCATATCAACGATCCCGCGCCGTGGAACAAGCTGCTTGGACCGGTACATGATCGTGGTCCGGTGTCGGGCGCGATTGCGCTCGATGGCCACGTGATCACCACGTGGGGCGAGCCGGATCGCGCGGACCTTACCTTCAGCATTGCGAAGACGTACCTCGCCTTGCTTGCGGGCGTGGCGCACGACCGTGGCTTGCTGCCCGATGTCGATGAACCCGTGCGCGAGCGCGTGCCCGGTATCGGCTTCGACGACGCGCATAACGCCCCGGTTACGTGGGCGCAACTGCTGCAGCAGACGAGCGAATGGCAAGGCGAGTGCTTCGGGCTTTCGGATCAGGCGGATCATTATCGCGCGGTGACATTTGGCGAGCCGCCCGCAGGCAAGAAAGGCGACTTGCGGCCGTTGCAGACGCCTGGCACCTTCTGGGAATACAACGACGTGCGGATCAACCAGTTATCGCTTGCGTTGATGCATCTGTTTCGTCAGCCACTCCCCGAAGTGTTTCGTGAAGCGATTGCCGAGCCCTGCGGCATGAGCGATGGTTGGCAATGGGTGGGTTACGACCATGCGTGGACCGAGATCGATGGACGGCGCATGCAGTCCGTTCCCGGTGGGACGCATTGGGGCGGCGGCATGTCGGTCAGTGCGAACGACCAGTTGAAGATCGCGCGGATGTTGCTGGACGAAGGTCTGGTTTCCGGGCGGCGGGTGCTGTCCCGCGAGTGGATCGAGAAAATGCGCACGCCTTGTGATATCGCGCCGTTTTATGGGTTTCTTGTCTGGCTCAATACGGGGCGGAAGATGTTTCCCTCGGTGCCGGAGTCGAGCTATTTTGGCGTGGGCGCGGGAAGTTCGTTCATGTGGATCGAACCTTCCACGCGGCTGGCGGTTATCGTGAGGTGGCTGGATTCGGCGTTTGCCGGGGAGTTTTTTGGGTTGGTGTTCGATGGCGTCAAGGGAATGACGCGTTGAAAGCTTGCGCTTCTTTCCGGCCGACACGACAAGTTGGCCGTCCTCTCATTTCGGGCTTTCGATAAATCTCCCAAGCGCGTACCTAGCGTGCACTAAAAAGGCCCCTGAATCGCCTCTGCTAAATGCCCCACATCGCAACATCAGCAATTCCGACCGAGTAGAACTTCCCGCAATTTCGACCCTTTATTTAAGCGCTCAAACGCAATGTGTCCGAGTACACATACGCGAGTATTTCCATTCGTGCGATGAACGTTCGACGCTGATTTGACCTGCTAAGCTTTGTTTCAATGGCATGACCAATACGCGAACGCGAAGCGGCTCGATCACGCTTCCCGGCACGTACGTCATTGGCCATTCGAACGGCGGGTCAGAGCCATAGAGCTCGATACGGGGATCATCAAAGTGTGGACAAGGTCAAGTTCGGCAGGTCACGAAACGATGCCCGATCGTGTGCGTTCCGGCATTCGTGCATGCACCCCGTCGCTGACTCGTCGCGCCCTGCTCGGTGAGATTGCGGCGCTCGCTCTCGGCGCAGCGTCCCCCTTCGCCTTCGCTCAACATGATGCGGTGGGACTCGTCACGCCGCCGCTTCGCCTCGACGATATCGTGCTTGTCGATCAGACCGGCAAGACGCGTCGCTTGAACGAAGTGTTGCGTCACGGCGTGACTGCGTTGCAGACGGTCTACACCGGTTGCGGCACGGTATGTCCTTTGCAGGGCGCGCTATTCAGCGCGGTACAGAAACGCATAACGGGCATCCGTACTCGTCATGCGGTGCAGTTGCTATCGATTGGAATCAATCCGCTTTCCGATTCACCTCAGGCATTGCACGCATGGCTCGCCCAGTTCGAGGCGGGTCCTTCGTGGATCGCAGCGACTCCGACGCTTGCGGATGTCGACAAGATGCGCGTGGCGCTGTCGGGCAGCAAGGCATCGGCAAGTGACATCGCAGACCATTCGACGCAGGTCTATTGCTTCGATGCCAATGCGATGTTGCGCTGGAGAAGCGCCGATCTTCCACGCGTGAACGATGTCTGCGATGTGCTCGGCGCGCTTGCACTGACATAGCTATTCGACTTATCCACGGGGAGCAGGACCATGCCACGAATCCTTTCGGCCGGGAGCGTGTTGCTTGACGTTGCCCGCCATGCGCGCGTCGTCTTGCTGCTGGCGTTGGCGCTAACGTTAGCGAGTGTGTCGCACCAAGTCCGCGCGCAGACATCGGCGCCCATCACGCTAAGCGGCACCAGCATGTGCGCCGACGTGAGCGGCGAATCCAAAACACCGAACGCGCCAGTCATTACATGGCCCTGCACCGGCGGCGCGAATCAGCAATGGAAGCCGGTTGCTACAGGCACGCGCTACAACCTCATCAATCTCAATAGCGGTCTATGCATGGACGTGTCGGGTCAAAGTCCCGATCCCGGCGGTCCTATCATTCAATGGACCTGTAGTGGCGGCACGAATCAGGCGTTTTCGTTGATCCCGCAAGGCGGAGGTTACGCGATCGTCGCGGGACACAGCGGCTTGTGCGTGACCGCGTCGAGTACGACCTCACAAGGCGTGCAACTGACGCAGCAGGTGTGTAACGCAAGCGCCACGCAGACATGGAAAGTCAGCGGCTTGCCCGCGCCGCAAGCTGCATTGCCTTCGAAATGGACGGCGCCCATCACGTTGCCGCTCGTGCCGCTCCAAGCCGCGAATCTTCCCGATGGAACCGTGCTGGTCTGGTCGGCCGACAGCGCCCTCAACTTCACCTCTGGCGAAGTCACGCCGGGCAAGACGTACACGGCGATCTTCAATCCATCGACCGGCACGAGCAAACAAATGATCGTGACCAACACCGGGCACGACATGTTCTGTCCGGGTATCGCCAATCTTCCCGATGGCCGCATCTTCGTGACGGGCGGATCGAGCACGAAAAAGACCAGCATCTATTCGCCTACGACCGGCACATGGACGTCGAGCAATCAGATGAACATTTCGCGCGGCTATCAGGGCAGCGTGACCTTGAGCAACGGTAACGTGTTTCTAGTGGGCGGCTCGTGGAATGGCGGGCTCGGTGGAAAGACGGGCGAAACGTGGACCTCGGGCTCGGGCTGGCAAGTCAACGGCGCCATTCTCGACGACTACATCCTGACGAACGACGCTGCGGGCGTGTTCCGCGCTGACAACCACGCCTGGCTCTTCGCGGTCGCCAACGGACGCGTGTTTCATGCGGGCCCGAGCCGCGCCATGCACTGGTTCGACACGGCAGGCAACGGCAGCGTCACCGCAGCCGGCAACCGGGGCAGCGACAATGACGCGATGAACGGCAACGCGGTCATGTACGACGTCGGCAAGATACTTGCCGTGGGTGGCGCGCCGAGCTACGACCAATCGACGGCCACCTCCAATGCGACGCTGATCGACATCAGCAGCGGAACGGCGATCACGCGCACCATCGCACCGATGAGCTATCAGCGCGCGTTCAACAACAGCGTCGTGTTGCCGAATGGGCAGGTCGTCGTGATCGGCGGTCAGACCTTCGCCGTGCCGTTTTCGGACGACAACGCGATCCTCACGCCCGAGTTGTGGGACCCGACCACGAATGCGTTTTCGCGGCTCGCGCCACAAGCCGTACCGCGCACTTATCACAGCATGGCGCTGCTGCTGAACGATGGACGCGTGCTCAGCGGCGGCGGCGGATTGTGCGGCTCGTGCGCCACGAATCACACGAATGTCGAAATATTGACGCCGCCTTATCTTCTCAACGCGGACGGGTCCGCCGCAACCAGACCGACCATGAGTTCCGCGCCGACCGATGCGTTGCTCGGCACGACCATCGTCGTATCGGCGACCAAGGGCATGACAGCATTTGCGCTGATGCGCTCATCGTCGGCCACGCATTCGGTGAACAACGAACAGCGACGCGTGCCGCTGACGTTTACGGTGGGCACCGCTGGCGAGTACAAGTTGAAGATTCCGTCCGATCCGGGCATCGTCGTGCCCGGCTATTACATGCTTTTTGCGCTGAACGCGAAGGGCGTGCCGAGCCTCTCGCGTACCATGCGCGTGCATTGATGGCGCAGCGCTTGGTCGGCCTCGCGCTCGTTGCGATGGTAACGGTTGCCCATGCCGCATGTGAACCGCGCGACCTGGGCTGCGCGATTTTCGACGGAGAGCATCCGCTGTCCGCGCATTTGCGTGATGACGATCGCACGTTGCCTGCGTGGACGACTCGTTGCGTCAATTGCCATGTGGGCACATCGAAAGCGGCGGCCTTTGCGCCGCCGCTGACTCGCGAGTCCTTGCTTGGCGAAACGCGTCGTCGCGGAGGGCCGATGAGCCATTACGATCCCATCGCTTTTTGCCGCGCGATCAAGGATGGCGTCGATCCAGCGGACATCGTGCTTCGTCGGGCGATGCCGCGTTACAAGATTGCTGACGCACAGTGCGCCGCGCTCTGGCAATTCGTCATGAGCCGATGAGCGCGCGCATTCGTCGATGCGTCTTGAACGACGCAGCCGGTTCGAGCGGTCACGAGCACGGCACGGCGGCATGAGTGAATCGGTTGATTGTTGCTTGAAAGACTCAAGCCACCTTCGCCCCCTTCACCACCTCCCCCAGCAACTCCGCATGCAGCCCCTTCAGCACCTTCACGAACTCCGATGCCAATCTCTCCCTCGGCCGATGCGGCGGAAACAGCAAATAAGTCGGAAACAACGTAGCCGGCAAAAATGGCTTGATGACAATTCCAGGACCCGCGAAATCCCGCGCGACGATCGGATGCGCGAGCGTCACGCCCATCCCATGACGCACCATCTCGCAGCACATTGCCGTGTACTGCGCCTCGATGGCAAGCACGCGCTCCACGCCCGCACGCTGAAACACCTCGTCCATCAGCGTGCGCGTGCCGTCGCCGTGACACAGCGAGATGAACGACTCGCCTTCGAGATCCTGCGGCTTGATGCTGCGTTTCGACGCCAGCCGATGCCCCTCCGGCATAACACACACCGCCGCCACGTTCGACAACTGCTCGACCTCGCAATCCGACGCCTCGCTCACATACACGGCCACGCCGAGATCGCAGAACTGCGACGCCGTCCAGTGATTGACCGTACCCGATGTGTTCACGTGCAACGACACGGTCACCGTCGGATATAACTCGACGAAGCGCTTGATCGCATGCGGCACGAGAGTCATGCCCGCCGATGGCATCGCCGCTATGCGCAAACGTCCGCTGCCGAGATTGCGTATCTGCGCCGCCGCGTTCGCCAGTCCCTGCAAGCCGACGAACGCACGTTCGACCTCGCGGAAGAACGCGGTGCCCTCGCTCGTGGGTATCAACCGCACGCCGCTGCGCTGAAATAGCTGCAAGCCGGTTTCGCGTTCGAGCTGCGAAATCAGCCGGCTCACGTTCGGCTGCGAGGTAAAGAGCGCCTTGGCCGCCGCGGTCATCGACCCCGAGACCATGACCGCCCGAAACGCCTCGATGTGCTTCAGATTCATGCGTGATCTCCCTCTCCGGGTGAACCCCGATCCATATCATCCATGCATAGGTAGGTATTTTATTCGTATTGGACGATATGGTCCGGCGGCGCGAAACTGCATTTCAACGACGGGTCATGAAGCCCGCCCCCACACCCCGGATCTGGAGATCGTCGTCATGAAAAGAGCGTTGCATCGCCGTCTGTCCGTCCCCGCTTGTACCGCCTTCGCGGCTCTTTCTTTCGCCGCTCCGCTTCTCGCTCACGCCGAAACCACGCTCTATGTCGCCAATGTGGGCGGCTCGAACGAGCAGTTGTATCGCCAGAAAATCATCCCGCCGTTCGAAAAAGCGCATGACGTCAAGATCGTCTACGTTGCGGGCAATTCCAGCGATACCCTCGCCAAGTTGCAAGCGCAAAAAGGCCATCAGCAGATCAACGTCGCCGTGATGGACGACGGGCCCATGTATCAGGCGATGCAGCTCAATCTCTGCGCCAAGCTCGACGAAGCGCCCGTGATGAAGGACGTCTATCCGCTTGCGCGTCTCGGCGCGACGTCGATCGGCGTCGGCATGGTGGCGACAGGCATCGGCTACAACGAGGAAGCGTTCAAGAAGGCCGGTCTGCCGCCGCCCGATTCGTGGAAGGTGCTCACCGACAAACGCATCAAGGGCAAGCTCGGCGTGCCGCCGATCACCAACACGTATGGTCTGCATACGCTCGTCATGCTCGCGCGTCTGAACGGCGGCGGCGAGAAGAATATCGAGCCGGGCTTCGCGGCGATGACCAAGGATGTCGCGCCGAACGTGCTGTCCTGGGCGCCCACGCCCGGCGAAATGGACGGTCAGATGCAATCCGGCGACGTGGTGCTTGCGCCCTACGGCAGCGGTCGCGCGGTTGCGCTGCAGAACACGGGCTTTCCGCTCAAGTTCGTCTACCCGAAGGAAGGCGCGGTCGCGTTGCAGGTGGCGGCATGTGCCATCGCCGAGAACGCGCAGCCGCAGTTGTCGCAGCAGTTCGTCCAGTATCTGCTGAGCCCGGAAGTGCAGGCGTTGCAGGCGCAAGGCATCGGTCTCGGTCCGGTCAACAAGACGGTCAAGCTGACGCCGGAAATCGCCGCGCGCGTGCCTTACGGTCCCGACCAGATCGCGAAACTGACCGCGATGGACTGGACCACGATCAACCAGCATCGCACCGAGTGGACGGAGCGCTGGAACCGTTCGGTCGAGCGTTGAACCCCACACCGGCATGAAGGAGCGAGGCGCATGGCCTTCCTGACTCTGCAAGGTATCTCGAAACGCTACGGCGATTTCACGGCGATCGAACAACTCGATCTCGATGTCGAACGCGGCGAACTTCTCGCGCTGCTCGGACCTTCGGGTTGCGGCAAGACGACCACGCTGCAAATGGTGGCGGGGTTCGTCACGCCGACCACGGGCCGCATTCTGCTCGATGGCCGCGACATCACGCACGAACGTCCGGAGAAACGCGGCATCGGCGTGGTGTTTCAAAGCTATGCGCTCTTTCCGCACATGACGGTGGCGGGCAACGTCGGCTTCGGTCTGGAAATGCGCAAGGTCAAGCGCCGCGAACGCGAAGAGCGCGTGGAAGAAGCACTCGCGCTCGTGCGTCTAAAGGGACTCGGGCATCGCTATCCGAAGGAATTGTCGGGCGGCCAGCGGCAGCGCGTGGCCATTGCACGCGCCATCGCCATGCAGCCCGAACTGCTCTTGCTCGACGAACCGATGTCCAATCTCGACGCCAAGTTGCGCGAGGAAATGCATATCGAATTGCGGGCGATTCAAAAGCGCCTCGGCATAACGACGATCCTCGTCACGCACGATCAGGTCGAAGCCATGACCATGAGCGATCGCATTGCGGTGATGCATCGCGGAACCATCGCTCAATTGAGCACGCCATACGACGCTTACGAGCGTCCCGCCACGCCGTTCGCATCGACCTTTCTCGGGCGCACCAATACGTTTTCCGGCGAAGTCCTGCGGCGCAATCCGCGTTGCGCCGAAGTCGATGTACTCGGCACCACGCTGCACGTGCCGCACGAAGGCCGTCATGTGAACGGCGCGGTCAACGTTTATATCCGCCCGGAGAAGGTGCATATCGCCAATGGCGCAGCGCGCGTGCGCGGACGTATTGCAACGCGCGTGTTCGTCGGCAATCAGTGGCTGCTCGAAGTGGAAACGGAACTCGGCAAGCTGCGTGTCGCGCAGCCGAATCACGGTGCGCCGCCGCCCGAGGAAGGTCACGAAGTCGGCCTCGCCTGGACCGACGACGATCTGCGCGTGCTCACGCAAGATGCTCCGGAGGGTGCTCATGGCCACGCTTGACGACGACCGTCCCGGCGCCGCGCCGTGGCTCCTGTCCGGCCCCGCGCTGCTGCTTTTTGTCGGATTGCTGCTGGCGCCGCTCGCGCTCACGCTCGTGCTGTCGTTTCGCGTTTTCAGCGACACGGCCGGCGTCACCGCCGCCTACACGCTCACGAACTATTGGGAAGTAGTGAGCGACCCGTACTACCACACCATCTTTCTGCGCACTGCCGGCCTCGCCTTCGCGGTCACGCTGCTCTCCATCGTGCTTGGCGTGCCGGAAACTATCGTGCTCGCGCGCATGAAGAAGCCGTGGCAGTCGCTGTGTCTTCTCGTCGTGCTCGGCCCGCTCCTGATCTCGGTCGTGGTGCGCACGCTTGGCTGGCAGATTCTGCTCGGCAACAACGGCGTGCTCAACAACGTGCTGCAAGCGCTGAAAATCACCGATGAACCCATCCGCCTCGTCTTCACGATGACCGGCATGATCATCGCGCTCACGCACGTTCTGGTGCCCTTCATGGTGATGTCCGTGTGGGCCACCATGCAAAAGCTCGACCCGCAAGTGGAATGGGCCGGACGCTCGCTCGGCGGCTCGTCGTTCGCGGTGTTCCGCCGCGTGGTGCTGCCGCAGATCATGCCGGGCGTGCTGTCGGGATCGATCATCGTGTTCGCGCTGTCGGCATCCGCGTTCGCCACGCCCGCGCTGATCGGCGGACGGCGCCTGAAGGTCGTCGCCACCGCTGCCTACGACGAGTTTCTCGGCACGCTCAACTGGCCGCTCGGCGCGAGTATCGCCGTGTTGTTGCTGATCGCGAACGTGGCAATCGTCATGGGTTGCAGCCGCCTCGCCGAACGCCGGTTCCGGCATATCTTCGACTAACGCGGACGACGATCATGAAACAGAACGGCATTCTCGGGCTCGTCTACAACGCGTTCTTCCTGACCTTCATCATGGCGCCGCTCGTGGTCGTGATGCTCGTCGCCTTCACCGACAAAGGCTTCATCTCGATGCCTTTCGATGGCGCGTCGCTGCGCTGGTTCCGCGCGATCGTCGAGAACGGCGACATCGTTTCGGCGTTCTGGCTGTCGATCCGCCTCGCGTTCGCGGCGGCGACCATCGGCGTGCTGCTCGCGGTGCCCGCGGCGCTGGCCATCGCGCGTTATCGCTTTCCCGGCCGCGCCGCGCTCACGAGCTTTTTCCTCTCGCCGATGATGATCCCCGCCGTCGTGCTCGGCATCGCGTTCCTGCGCTTTCTGTCGCTGCTGCATCTGTCGGGATCGTTCTGGTCGCTGGTATGCGCGCACGTCATCATCGTCTTGCCGTATGCATTGCGGCTTGCGCTTTCGTCCGCCGTCGGCCTGGATCGCGATGCCGAACGCGCCGCGCTTTCATGTGGCGCGAGCCGCTTCACCGCATTTCGCCGCGTGGTCCTGCCGATGATCCGCACCGGCGTGGCAGGCGGCTGGGTGCTCTCGTTCATCCAGAGTTTCGACGAACTCACGATGACCATTTTCGTCGCGACGCCCGGCACGACCACGCTGCCCGTCGCCATGTACAACCAGATCGCGCAGACGATCGATCCGCTGGTCGCCTCGGTCTCGGCGGTGCTGATCGTCGGCACGGTGTTGCTGATGATCCTGCTCGACCGCATGGTCGGACTGGACCGCATTCTGATCGGAGAAGCGCGATGACACTTTCAACCTCCGCCAGCCCCGACGTGCTCGTGCTCGGCGGCGGCCTGGTCGGTTCCGCCGTGGCTTACGGTCTTGCCCGCGAAGGCGCGCGCGTGACCGTGCTCGACGAAGACGACGGCGGCTTTCGCGCCTCGCGCGGCAACTTCGGCCTCGTATGGATTCAAGGCAAGGGCTATGGCCTCTCGCCTTACGCACGCTGGTCGCGCAGTTCGGCCACGCGCTGGCCCGGACTCGCCGAGAGCCTCTTGAACGAAACGGGCATCGACGTGGCCTTGCGCCAGCCGGGCGGCTTCCACTTTTGCTTCAACGACGACGAACTCGCCGACCGCGAGAAGCGTCTCTCGACGCTCAAGGCCGAGATCGGCGACTACCCGTATCAGATGCTCGATGCCGCCGAGATTCGCGAGCGCATTCCGCAGATCGGCCCGCAAGTGATCGGCGCGAGCTACACGCCGATGGACGGCCATGTGAACCCGCTCAAGCTCTTGCGCGCGCTTCATTCGGCGATGCAGGCGCGCGGCGTGAAGCTCGTCTCGGGCGAACGCGCGGAACGCATCGAACCGGACGCGAACGGCCAAGGCTTCGTCGTGCATGGCAAGCGCGGAACGTATCGCGCGGGGCGTGTCGTGCTTGCGGCTGGCCTCGGAAACCGCATGCTCGCGCCGTTCGTCGGATTGAACGCGCCGGTCGCGCCGAATCGCGGGCAGGTGCTGGTGAGCGAACGCGTCGCGCCGTTTCTCGACTATCCGACGCTCAACGTGCGCCAGACCGACGAAGGCAGCGTGCAATTCGGCGATTCGATGGAAGAAGTCGGCTTCAACGATTTCACGACCACGCATGTGCTCGCCGATATCGCGCGGCGCGGCGTGCGCGCGTTCCCGATGTTGCAGCACGTGCGGCTTGTGCGGATGTGGGCCGCGCTGCGCGTCTACAGCGCGGACGGCTTTCCGATCTACGACCGGTCGGAAGCGCATCCCGGCGCGTTCGTCGTCACTTGCCATAGCGGCGTGACGCTCGCCGCCGCACATGCCATGCGCGTGGCGCCGTGGATCACCGGTGCACCCGTGCCCGAGGAATTGCCGACCTTCTCCGCACGCCGCTTCGAGAACGCTCAAGAACCGATTCCCGCACACTGAATTCGACATGACTTCCCAATCGACTCACACGCTGTTCAAGCCGCTGCCGGGGGAATCCGCCGCGGCCATCGAGATCTTCTTCAACGACCAGCCTTTGTCCGTGCCGGGCGGCCGTTCCGTCGCGGCCGCGCTGCTCGCGGCGGGCGTCTCGCGCTTTCGTGCGACGCCGGTGTCGGGTGCGCCGCGCGCGCCGTATTGCATGATGGGCGCGTGCTTCGAATGCCTCGTCGAAATCGACGGCATTCCGAGCCGTCAGAGTTGCATGGTCGAAGTGCAGGCGGGCATGCGTATCTGCTCGCAGGAAGGCGCGCGCGATCTGCCGCCCATGACACTCGCCGATACCCCGCTGGAGAACGCGCATGGCCGCTGATTTCGCCTCCGAAGCCGTCGATGTGGTCGTGATCGGCGCTGGTCCGGCCGGCATGAGCGCGGCCACGCGCGCCGCCCGCGCGGGCCTCAAAACCGTCTTGATCGATGAACAGGACGCCGTGGGCGGCCAGATTTATCGTGGCATCGCTCACGCCGATGCGCGTCGCAAGGAGATACTTGGCCCCGACTACGCGGCGGGCGCGGAGATCGCCCGCGCGTTCGCGGCATCGGGCGCGCGTCACGTGACCAATGCGAGCGTCTGGCAAGTCACGCGCGAGCGCGGCATCAACTATCTGAAGGACGGCAAGATCGGCAGCTTCGACGCGCAACGCGTGATTCTCGCAAGCGGCGCGCTGGAGCGGCCCTTTCCGATTCCTGGCTGGACGCTGCCCGGCGTGCTGACGGCGGGTGCCGCGCAGATTCTCCTGAAGAGCGCGGGCGAAGTGCCTGCCGCGCCACCGGTTCTCGCGGGCTGCGGGCCGTTGCTGTATCTGCTTGGCTGGCAATATGTGCGCGCCGGTGTGCCGATTCGCGCGCTCGTCGACACCACGCGTCACGAAGACCGCTGGCGCGCGAAGCGTCACATGCTGTCCGCATTGCGCGCGTGGCCGTTCCTGAGCAAGGGCCTGCAACTGATCCGCACCTTGCGCGACGCCGGCGTGCCGATCTTCGAAGCGGCCGACGATCTGCGCGTGGAAGGGCGCATCGGCGCGGATAACGTCGAGCATGCGGCCGCGCTTCACTTCACGACGCAAGGCGCGGCGCATCGCCTTGAAGCGGACGTGATCCTGCTGCATCAGGGCGTCGTGCCGAATACGCAGTTCACGCAGGCTTTGCGGGCGTCGCATCGCTGGGACGACGCGCAGCTTTGCTTCACGCCCAAAGTCGATGCGTGGGGCGAGCTGGATGTGCCCGGCATCTTCGTCGCGGGCGACGGCGCGGGTATCGGCGGCGCGCAGGCGGCGGCCTTGCAGGGCTCGCTCGCGGGCCTCGCGGTCGCGGCGCAACTCGGCGCGCTGAACGCCGCAACGCGCGACGCCAAAGCGGCCGGGCAGCGCCGCGCGCTGGCGGGCGTGCTGCGCATCCGGCCATTTCTCGACAGCCTTTATCGTCCGCGCGATATCAACCGCATTCCGCGCAACGAGACTATCGTGTGCCGCTGCGAGGAAGTCACGGCGGGCGAATTGCGCAAATTCGTCGAGATGGGTTGCGTCGGACCGAATCAGGCGAAGTCGTTTGGACGTTGCGGCATGGGTCCGTGTCAGGGCCGCATGTGCGGTCTCACGGTGACCGAAGTCATCGCGGATGCGCGGCGTGTCTCGCCCGCCGAAGTCGGCTACTACCGCATTCGTCCGCCGATCAAGCCGCTCACGCTCGGAGAACTCGCCGGTGAATGACGCAACCGACGTTCAGGAAGCCGATGTGCTCGTGGTTGGCGGCGGACTGCACGGCACGAGCAGCGCGTTCCACATGGCGCGGCGCGGCGCGAAGGTGATCGTGCTCGAAGCCGATTACGTCGCGCGTCATTCGTCCGGCGTGAATGCAGGCGGCGTACGCACGCTCGGACGCGCGCTGCCCGAGATTCCGCTCGCGCTGATGTCGCGTGAAATCTGGCACGGCATGCGCGATCTGATTGGCGAGGATAGCGGCTTCGTGCCATCGGGCCAGCTCAAGATAGCCGAGACGGACGATGAGCTCGAAGCATGCCGCGAGCGCGTCGCCCTGCTCGAATCGCATGGCTTCACGCACGAGAAAGTGATCGACCGAGAGGCCGTGCTCGAACTCGAACCCGCGCTGGCTCGGCATGTCACGGGCGGCATCTGGGTCGAGCGCGATGGCTTCGCGCTGCCGTATCGCACGACCACGGTCTTCCGGCTCGCCGCGCAAAAACTCGGCGCGCGCTTTCTGGAAGGCACGCCGGTGCGTCGTATCGAGCAACGCGGCGCGCGCTGGTTCGCCTACACGCCGCACGGCACGTTCAGCGCGGAAAAGCTGCTCGTCACGGCGGGCGCGTGGTCCGGCGAACTCGCGAAACAGGTAGGCGAGCCGGTGCCGGTGCATCCCGAAGGTCTGATGCTGATGGTCACGCATCGCGTCGCGCCCTTCTGTCGCGCGACACTCGGCGCAACGGGACGGCCGCTGTCCTTCAAGCAGTTCGATAACGGCACGGTGGTGATCGGCGGCAAGCTGATCGGCATTGCGGACCTGCTTGCGCGTCATGGCGAAGTGGATTTCGTGCGCCTCGTGCGCAGCGCGAAAACCGTCACCGATCTGTTCCCGCATCTGCGCCATCTGGGCGTCAATCGCGCGTGGGCCGGTGTCGAGGCATTCACCGAGGATGAGCTTCCAGTGATCTCGGCAAGCCGCAAGGCATCGAATCTCTATTACTCGTTCGGCTATTGCGGCAGCGGTTTTCAGCTCGGACCGGGCTGCGGCAAGCTCGTCTCCGAACTCATGCTCGATGGCGCGCCGTCCATTTCACTCGATGCATTCGCCATCGATCGCTTCGGGCGCGCGGCCGCTTCTTCTTCGGATGCGAATACCGCGCGTCTCGTCGCGCATTGAATGCCGCGCGTTTTCGCGCGGCGACTTCGTTTCAATCTCAACGTTCAAGGAAAAAAATCATGGGCGATATCGTTCGCATCGACACCAATCAGCGGATGAGCCGCGTCGTCAAGGCAGCGGGTCTCGTGTTTATCGGCGGCCAGACTTCCGCCGATCATTCGCCGGATATCAAACTGCAAACCGCCAAGGTGCTCGAAAAGATCGACGGCTTTCTGGAGAAAGCGGGCATCGACAAGACGCGTCTCGTGTCGGCACAAGTGTGGCTTGCGGATATCTCCCGCGATTTCAGCGGCATGAACGAAGTGTGGGATGCGTGGGTGCCGCAAGGGCATGCGCCGACCCGCGCGACGGTGCAAGCGCAATTGGCAACGCCCGAGCTGCTGGTGGAGATCGCGGTGGTGGCGTTGGCGTGAACGGGCTGCTGCCGCTTATCGCTTTTCGTGATTTGAATGTGCGAAACGCACCGCACAAAAAGCCACGTTTCATGGTAACTTCCAGCCTGTTCATCGCACGGTTGCGATGAGCGAGTTCTCGGGGCGGGGTGAGATTCCCCACCGGCGGTAATCGTTTCCCGATGTTTTCACGAAAGGGACGTAGCCCGCGAGCGCTCTCCGGCTTTCACGGTCGGAGAGGTCAGCAGACCCGGTTTGATTCCGGGGCCGACGGTATAGTCCGGATGAAAGAGAACAGGACAGTCAGTGTGCTTCGTCACGCTTCGTTCGCGCTTATTTTGTCGCGTGCGAAGGCCATTGGCCGTCCTTCGCCCTGTTCACACCAAACAGGCTGATGTCCATGAACTTTTCCAATTCGAACGAAACCCAAGCAGTATCGGCCGCAGGCTCCACTCGTGCGCGCGTCGCTTTCGTGCAGGCTTGCTGGCATCGCGATATCGTCGATCAATGCAAGACCTCGTTCATCGAAGCCATGCAGAAGCGCGGTTACACAGCGGACGATATCGATCTTTACGAAGTCGCTGGCGCATTCGAGATTCCGCTGCACGCCAAACGTCTTGCACTAAGCGGCCAATACGCGGGCATTGTCGCGGCGGGACTGGTGGTCGATGGCGGAATTTATCGGCACGAGTTCGTCGCGACGGCCGTCATCAACGGCTTGATGCAGGTGCAACTCGAAACCGGCACGCCGGTGTTTTCGGCCGTGCTTACGCCGCATCATTTTCATCATGGCGAAGAGCATATCGGCTTCTTCAAGGAGCACTTTCTCGTGAAGGGTGCGGAAGCGGCGCATGCTTGCGCGGATACGATCGCCAAGTTGAGTGCGTTGCCGGTGGCGGGTTGAGCATTCGAAGCAGATGAGCGGGCCTTTCGACGAAGGCCCGCTTCAATCGCAAAGCGACGTGCTTTGATCGCCGACCGCGAACAGCCGTCGATCCCACACCACGATATCGGTTCCGGAACCACGATCCGCGCGGCATCGGGATGAGCGGGATTGACGACGGCATTGAACTCCGTGCGCGCAATCACGGACGGAACCAGCAACACGGCGCACTTTGCGTTACGCCGCGATCCACTCAACTTGCCGAATCCCCCGGCTTCACCGCGCGCATGGAATCCAGCGCCTGCAACACTTCTCCATCCGACGACACCACGCAGAACCCCGCCGACGGTAAATCGTCATTGCCGACCGTCGCGAAGCCCGCTATTAGCAACGCCGCCAGCACCACACCCGCCACCCATCCCAGACGCTTTTTCATGATGTTCCCCGCTCATGCTTCCCGAATGACTCCATGAAGCGCACTTTGCGCCAGCAGAGTTACACGAGCGTTAGCAAAAAGAAGCACGGGGGTTTCATCTGAAACATGGCTCCGTTACACGCCCATCAAGGCTGCAACGCCGCAACGTCACGCCGATTTCCGCCAAAAATCAAGCGAAACGCGTGTTACACTCGGTTCGCTTTTTTAAGACAATTCCTCTTGCCCGATCCGCCAAATCGTCTTTAGGGAGTACTGGCATCCGGTCACGGAATCAGGGAATCAAGGAATCGGCAAGTTGCGCACGACCGGCTGGCCATCGGGATACACCGCGAGCGTGTTGCCCGGGTCGTATGGCAGATCGGCGGACATCGGCTTGCCGTCGAGCATGAAATCAACCTTGTAGAGATCGCCGCCGCGAAAGCGGGCGTGCTGGACATCGCCGCATTGGTCGTTCGTCACGAAGTGCTCCACCGGCACGTCGACGGGCGAATCGGGCGTGGCCGGCTTCGGCGGGGGAATCAGGAAATGCCAGAGCGCCATGCCGATCAGGCCGCCCGCCACGCCGCCGGCGACCGTCACCGATATCTTGTGCGTCAGCGCGTGCCCAAGCACGCCGCCGCCCGCACCCAGCAGGATGCCGAACGGTCCGACCACCCAGCCCACGGCGCCGCCCGCGAGCGCGGCCGGCAAAATCCAAATGCGCTCCGCCAGAAAATGCGCCGCGAGCCACGCCGCGCCCGCCGCCCCGAGCGGAGCGCCAGTCAGACCTTCGATATGCCGCACGAACCACGGGCGCGCATTCGCCTGCGCCACCTCGAACTCGCGCACGGTGGTGAGCGTCGGGCGGCACTCGTGCTGACTGGCGAGCGTGGTCGTGGTGAGCGTGCTGACGGAAACGACCGGCACGGTGACGGGCAGGCCCGTGTGCGCAACTTCGGTCGATTGCACCTCAGGTTGAGCGGTGTCGCTGCCGTTAACCGTGTTAGCCATATCGGCGGCCCTGCATCCGGGCGCGGTGGCCGAAAGCATCGCGAAAGTCATCAAGCATGCGCCCGCGACGGCAAGACGGCGCAAGCCCGGCTTCGGCGGCAAGGATCGCTTGGCCAGACCATGACTACGACTACGATTACGACGGGAAAGATCGAGGGACATGAGTAGACCGACTCTCAGGCAAGCCGAATTTGCCGCAAGCGTAGCAGAGCAGACGATCCGCGTCGCCCCCACGTTGCGACGCGCGGCGCAACGCGTACTCACCGTCTGCGCGCTCGCCTTCGGCTTGGTACTCGCGGGCTGCTCCATGTTCAGCGGCACGAGCGCGAAGCAGGCCGTCGCGGCCGTCGACTGGAGCGCGGCGGGCGACGCCATCCTCGTGCAGCTCGACGCCGACGATCTACTCAACGAATACAACAACGAGCCGCATACGCTCCTGCTCGGCGTGGTGCAGACCGCCGACGCCGATTCGTTTCGCAAACTGTCGGCCGATGCCGGCACGCTCGCCTCGACGCTCGGCGAAGCGGCGCCGAATCCCGCGATCCTTCAGCTCACGCGCTACGTCGTTCAGCCGGGCGGTCACACGATCCTCTCGATCGATCGCGCCGCGAAAGCGAAGATGGTCGGGCTGATCGCGGGCTTCTACACGATGGACCCGGCGTCCAGCGCGCGTCTCTTCGAGATTCCGCTCGCCATATCGAATCAGGCGTTCGTCGGCCACGATTATGCGGCGCAACCGCAAACGCTTGCGTTGCGCCTGTCGCTCGGACGTGATGCGATCAGCGACGCCGCGCGTCTGAATCCGGAACCGCCGCAGATCGTCGCCGCGCAAAAACGCGCACAGGCGAAGCAGCAGATCGTGCCGCTCGACGGCGGCGGCAAGGAAGTGCCGCTCACGCCATCGAACGGCGCAGCCGATACCGCCACCATCAAACTCCCCAACTGACGAGCCCGACGTGGAACACAAGCAAGCCGTCTACTGGCATCAGGGAATGTTTCTGCAGCCGCAGCATTTTCAGCTCGCGGATCAGCACAGCCGTTTCACGCAGACGCCGCTTTACGAAGCCGGCGTGCCGCATTTCTGGGGCGTCGGCGCGCTCGAACTGTCGAGAAGCGCCATCGCGAATCGCACCATCGACGTGCAGCGCGCGCGTCTTCTGTTCCGCGATCATCACTATGCCGAGTATCCCGAGAACGCGGTGATCGCGCCGCGCACCTTCGAGGCAAGCTGGGTGCAGGGCGACCGTCCGCTCAACGTCTATCTCGGCGTGCGCCGCGCGAGCGAGCAGGAAAAGAACGTCACCGAAGTCGGCACGCTCGCCGACGCCGCGAACGTCGCCACACGCTTCGCCACGGTGATGTCCGTTCCCGAGACGCCCGATCTCTATTCCGAAGGCCCCGACGCGCCGCTGCAAACGCTGCGCTATGTGCTGAAGGTGTTCTTCGAATCGGAGCTGGATCATCTGGATCAGTACGAGCTGATTCCCATTGCGCGGCTGGTGCGCGATGGCGACACCGTCGTGCTCGCCGACCGCTTCATCCCGCCGAGTTACGCGCTCGCCGGTTCCGATGCGCTGCGCACGATGCTGCGCGAGATCCGCGACGAGCTTGCAGGACGCGCCCGCCAGTTGCAGGAGTACAAGAATCCGCGCGAGATGCAGAAGGCCGAGTTCGACGCGTCGTACATGCTGTTCCTGCTCGCGTTGCGATCGCTCAATCGCTTTTCGCCGAGCCTGTTCCATCTGATCGAGAGCGAACAGGTGCATCCGTGGCTCGCATACGGCGTGTTGCGGCAACTCGTCGGCGAACTGAGCTCGTTCTCCGAGCGCTTCACCATGCTCGGCGAGATGGACGGCGGCGCCGGTCTGCCCGCTTACGATCACCTCGACCTCGACGGCTGCTTCGGGCGCGCGCGCGTGACCATCGGGCATCTGCTCAACGAGATCACGGTCGGGCCGGAGTTTCTGGTCGTGCTGGAGCCACGCGACGGCGTCTATCACGGACAAGTGCCGCGCAGCGTGTTCGGCAACCGCAACCGCTTTTATCTCGTCGTGCGGACGCAGGAAGATCCGCAATGGGTGGTGGATGGCATCGTCAACGGCGCGCGTTTGTCCGCGCTCGGCGAGATTCCGACGCTCGTGCGCCATGCCCTGCCCGGCCTCGAACTGATTCATATGCCGCACGCGCCGCAGGGTTTGCCGCGTCGCGCGCATTCGTTCTACTTCCGTATCGAACAGGTGAGCGAGCAGTGGGAACTCGTCGAGCGCGAAGGCGATATCGCTCTTCACTGGCTCGACGCCCCCGCCGATCTGCGCGCCGAGATCGTGATCCTGCGGAGATGACGTGCATCTGACCGACACTTTGATCCCCGTCATCGCGCTGGTGCGGCAGACGATCGATACGGCCGCCGCCCCGGCCTTCTTGCGGCCGTCGACGGCGGCGCCTGCCGTTCCAAGGCCCTTGCCCGCCGCGCCGCGTCCGGTTGCATTGCAGCCTGCTTCCGCTGGCGGTTCGCCGTTTGCGCCGCAGCCTATCGGCGAGATGGCCGCCAATGGCAATGCAAGCGCTAACGCTAACGCCAACGCCAACGCCGTCGCCATCGCCGATGCCCCGCCGGCGCCCGCGCCGCTTCCTTCGCTCGCGCCACGGGCGAGTGTATCGAACGCATCGAGCGGCACGCCCGCCGAGGACGCCGCGCGCGCACGCGCACTCGCCGAAGCGATCGACGAAGCCATCGACCAGGCGCGGCACGACGCGCGCATCCACAATTTCGTGCCATCGGATTTCGACAACGCGCTTTTCGCCGTGCTCGCCTGGGCCGACGAAGTGCTGATCTCATCCGAATGGGCTGGCGCGCCGCACTGGCAGCGCCATCTGATGCAGCGCCGCCACTTCAACACGACGACCGCCGGCGTCTCGTTCTACGCGCGTCTCGACGACCTGCGCGACGATCAGGCCGATGTGCGCGAAGTCTTTGCGCTGTGTCTCGCGCTCGGCTTCAAGGGTCGCTATGCGCAAGAGCGCAGCTCGCGTCAGCTCGACGAACGCCGCCGCGTCACGCTTCAGAAAGTGCTCGACGAAGGCGGCGTTCCGGCCGCCACCGGCGCGGTGCTTTTTCCGCAAGCGTATGTCAGCGAGGAATCGGCGCGCGCGGCGCAAACCGGCGTCGAACCGGCGGCGCGCCGAGTGCGCTGGCGGCTTCGCCGGCAGACGCTCATCGGCTTCGGCTTGCCCGTGGTCGTGCTCGCCGTGCTCTACGGCACCTATCACCTGATCATCGTGCAGATGGTGAACGCTCTTCTTCCGCTCATCCAATGAAAGTCCTGCGCACCGTTCTGCTGTGGCTCCTTGCGCTCGTCGTGCTGGCGCTCGTCAGCTGGGGGCTGACGCTGTATCTCGAATGGCCGTTGTGGGCGTCCGCCGCGATTTTCTTCGGCGCGCTCGGCATGTTCTTCATGTTGATCTTCCTGCGGCGCCTGACGCTTGCGTATCGTTCCCGCAGCATCATCGCGCGGCAGCGGCGTGCCGAACAGGAAGCCGCGCAGCGCGGGTCGCGCACGGGCGCCTTGCGCCGCAAGTTCCGCGATGCCGCGGCGCTCCTGCGCGGTTCGAGCCTGAAGCGTCTCGGCAATCCGCTCTACGTGCTGCCCTGGTACATGGTGATCGGCAGACCAGGCGCGGGCAAGACCACGGCGCTCGCGCGCTCGCGGCTGTCCACTTCGCTGCAGGATCACACGCAACGAGGCGCGCCGGTCCCGCAAACCGAAAATTGCGACTGGTGGTACTTCGACCGCTCCATCGTGCTCGACTGCGCGGGCCGTTATGTCGATGCCGACAACGAAGACGCCGACCGCCGCGAGTGGAACCTGGTGCTGGACCTTCTGTCGCGCTATCGCGGACGCGAAGGCATCAACGGACTCGTGCTCGCCATCTCCGCCGACCGGCTCGTCACGCCGGACCGCGAGGCGATCGATCAGGAAGCGCGCGTGATCCGTGCGCGCATAGAACAGTTGATCCGCCTTTTCGGGCGGCGCTTTCCGGTGTACGTGCTCGTCACCAAGTGCGATCAGCTCTATGGCTTCGAAAGCTGGAGCACGCTCTTGCCTGAGACCGCGTTGAATCAGGCGATGGGTCATCTCGCGCCCGCCACCGCCGACGATCCGCCGACCGAGCGCTTCCTCTCACTGGCCTTCGATGCCATCGTCGAACGACTACGCGCGATGCGGGTTGCGCTGGTTGCGCGGCATCCGCAATCGGCGGTGGAACTGCTGCTGTTTCCGAACGAACTCGACCGCCTGCGCGCGGGCACCGAACTCTTCGTGAAGGCGTGCCTTGGTAACAGCCCGTATCTGGAATCGCCGTTCTTGCGCGGACTGTTCTTTTCGAGCGGCCTGCAGGCCGGCGGCGCGCGCTCTGCGGTGCTGCCGGAGACGCTGCGCCCGATGCCGCCGCACGAACCCTCGACGACCGGCGTGTTCCTGCACGATCTCTTCGGCCGCATCCTGCCGCAAGACCGCAACGTCGGCAAACCTGCCGCGCTTGTCAATCGCTGGTTCGCCGCGACCCAACATCTAGGCATGCTCGCGTGGGTGATGTTGGCCGTTGCGTTCGGCTTGCTGATCACGATGTCGTTCATCCGCAACGTCAACACGCTGACGCAGATCGAGCGCAGCTATCCGTTTCATCAGCGCTTCGACGGCTTGCTCGTCGATGACGCCGCTACCCTCACGCGCAGCAACACCGCGCTGCGCGAGATCGATCGCCGCAACCGCAACTGGCGTTCGCGCTGGATGATCTCCGGCCATATCGATCGCTTGCAGGAACGGCTGCGCCAGCAATACACGCAGCAATATCTGCAGTACATCCGACCAGCCGTCGAACGCGATTTCGATCTGGATTTGCGGCGCGATCTCGTCAACGATACCGACGGCACGCTGCCGCTCAGCATCCTCAACGAAGTGCGCGTGACGAATCTGCTGCGCGCGAAAGTGGCGGGCGCGGATCGTCCGGAACTTGCCGCGATGCCTCAGCCGCTTTATAGCGACATGGCGCCGTGGTCGTCGCAACTCTTCGACCAGATCAACGACTTGCGCATTTCCTATATCGCGTGGTCGGCGACGAATGCGCGCGACATCGTGACGCGCGTGGCGCAACAGCAGGCGACGCTTGCCCAGGCGCTGTACCAGAACCGCATGCACTGGCTCACGCAGCTTGCGCCGATCGACCCGCATCTGCACGATGTCTCGCTCGCCGACTTCTGGCTCGACGCGAACTCGGCGCGCGCGCAATCCCTGCGTCTGGCAAACGTGGATGCTCCGGTTGCGGGCAATGTCGCGGGCGGGCGCATCACGGCGGCGTCGAGCCGTGCAACGGCGCCGGATTCGAAGGCTGTGGAAGCCGCGCGCACCGACGCGCAACTCGCCGAAGCGAACCGGCTCGCGGAGATCAAGGTGCCGGCCGCGTACACGCGCGCGGGACGGGTGGATATCGACGGCTATCTGAAGGAGATTCACCAGGCGGTCGTCGACGATGCGCAACTCATGCAGCAACAGGCGTTCTTCGACCACGACTATCAGATCGAGCGCTTTCAGGCGTGGCAGAGCTTCGTGCAAACCGTGCCGCAGGGCGAACGCATGCTACCGGGCCGCGACGCCTGGCGCGGACGGCTCGCGACCATCACGCACAACGCGAGCCCTTATCTGCGCGCGCTCGATCGCGTCAACGACGAGTTCGAAGGCGTGGCCGACGCCCAGTTGCCCGACTGGCTGCAGACCGCTCGACGCATGGGCCGCCTGCGGCGCGATGCCACCGGCGCGCTGATCGCGAGCCGTGCGGGTGGCATCGTGCAAAGCATCAACTCGTTCGGCGGCCAGGCGATCCGCGACAGCATCGCGAGCAGTCCGCTGGCGGGCGCGGCGGCGGTGCGCGTCAATGCGCGGGCGGCATCCGCCATGCGCGACTATTTTCAGGACATCGATCAGATCGCGGCCACCGTCACCGATGGCACCGCAAAGGCATATGGCGTATCGGCTGCGTTTCATGGCTTTGGCGTCGATCCGGCGGTGAAGACATCGCCTGTACACGATGCCGCGCGCGCCCTTCTGCGCCTGCGTGACGAAGTCGATTCCAACGGCGCGGCTGATCAGGCCATCTGGCATCTGATCGGCGGGCCGCTGCATTTCGTGCTGGCTTATACGGAAGAAGAGACTTCGTGCGCGTTGCAATCGGATTGGGACAGCAAGGTGTATTGGCCGTTGCAGGCGGCGACCAGCATGACGCAGGTCGTCGATCAGTTGTACGGTCCGCAGGGTTCGGTGTGGAGTTTTGTCGATGGGCCGGCCAAGCCGTTCCTGACGCATTCGGCGAGCGCGATTTCTGAAGTGCAGACGGCCGATTACAGCGTGCCCTTCACCACCGCGTTCCTGCCGACGCTCAATTCGGCGGTCGGCAAGCGCACCGCGCAGCTGATGGAAGCACAGCGCGCCAAGTCCCGCGCCGAAGCCGACGCAGCGCAGGCGCAGGCGGCGCAAGAGCAGGCCAAGCAGCAGCAGGCCAATGCGGAGCAGACCATTGCGAGTGTGAAGCAGCAGATTGCGGCGGCGCAGGCGAAGGCGTATCCGTTGACGATCACGGCGCAGCCTATCGACGTGAATCCTTCAGCGCGCATGCGGCCATTCGCGACTGTGCTGACGGTGCAGTGTGCGGCGGGCGCGCGCACGTTGACCAACTTCAACTTCCCGGTGAGCGACACTTTCAACTGGACACTCGGCCAGTGTGGCGAGGTGAGTTTGCTGATTCGTTTCGATGGCCTGACGCTCTCCAAGCGTTATCGCGGCGATGCGGGCGTGGTCAGTTTCCTGCGCGATTTCCGCGATGGGCACCGATTGTTCACGCCGCAGGATTTTCCGTCGTCGGCGGCGGCGCTCGCGCAGCGCGGCATCGACCAGATAACGGTGCGTTACGAGTTCCGTGGCGAGGACGCGATCATCGATGGCGCGACGCAGCTGGCGCAATTGCAGGACGCGCAGCAGAAAGAGACGCAGCTGCGCCAGCAAGCGATCGATACGCTTGCGGCGCAGACGCAGCAGTTGTTGCTGATCAAGCTGGCGGGTAATGGTGGCGGGACGACGCCGCAGCCGCTACGCGTGTCGTTGCCGCAGCAGATCGGGACGTGCTGGAATGCGCCGGCTTCTCCGGCTGGAACGCAGACGCTGCAGGCGCGTTTCGATAGTCTGCTGGAAGCGCGCGGCCCGCTGGTGACGGCGGCGGCGCCTTCGTTTGCACCGATTCAGTCAGGACCGATGACGGCGCCGGACGTGCCGCCGTTGCCGGTCTTGCCGGTTTTGCCGACAGTGCCGGGGTTGTCGGGGGCGGGGTCTTGAGTTCGGTGTTTGGTATCTGGGCGGGGCTTGGATGAGGCAACGGGCCGGCTATTCTTATTGCTGAATACACTATGACACCGGCAACGACGCTGGTTCTTCGTTCTTCCCTTCTTGCTCGCGCATCATCTCGCGCTCTCGCCATTCAAGCGGCACGGAGTAAACTTCCGTGCCGCCTTATCTAGCTATTTCCGCTCTGCTACATCTTCTCAAGGATACTGCCGCCAATGCGCGGGCTTATCCTGATCCTGCAAATGCCGCTCTCGTGCAACGTGTACCGAGTAGTTCATTGACAGTGCCCAATCCGCTGCCTCTTTCTGCGTTTTAGTTTCCTTTACCTCTTTTCGGTCAACGATTACCACGTGATGCGTCGTGCCCTTACCCTTTTCATTTGATAACGGCCTATGCGCAACATAAGCGTGCTTTTTCACAATAAATTCCTCGACTAAATTAATGGAAACTAAGTTCTTACTGCCGCATAGACATCAGGCTGTCCGCTAATTTTTTCAATGCCAGTATTTTCTGAATATTTTGAATGCGCGTCCTTGTCTGCTTCGGCATTCTTCGTCGCTAAGAGCGAAGCGGCGGTATCGCCATGAAGTGCCATGCCTCGCTATCGGGCTCGGCGTTAATTTAGATGCGCTAATTTCTGATGAAGGCGAGCGCAGCCCCGATGATGTCGTGCGTTGTCAGTTCGAAACCATTGCGCGCATGCCCGAGCAGGATCAGCAACTCGTGCGCGGCGTGCTCGATGCGTTGATCTTCAAGAATCAGGCGGGCGCAATGACGCGCGTGGCCGAGAGTGAGAAGCAGCTCGCGCGTAAAGCGCGTAAAGACAGTAAAAAGGGGTAGGGACCACAGCGGTAAATGGAGCGCGGGCTGGGAGTTAGCACTCGCGGCCCGTTGACCAGTTCACTTGAAGGCCTGAATATGGCTAACGCCGATCCTAAAGCACGTTCGCCTGTCGCGGAACGGGTGCTGACAGTGCAGCAGCTCTCCTGCGAGCACAACCAACTGGCATAAGCAGTATCACAGCAGCTTCGAACGGCGGCCTGCGCCCAAGTCTTCAACCTATGTCCCCCGGATTCGCCTCACTGGACGATGGCTTGAATAGGCGGGCCACCGGAACCGTGGGTGGCGCGCGTTGAGCAAGCGAACGAGGCGTTGTCAGGCGGCCGTCGTCACGCGTCGCGCGCGACCGCCTTCCCCTACACGCCCCCCAACGCCAACTTCACCGCCGCAGCCGCATCGATCTTCGCAATGCGCGCCACCAGTGCAATCGCTTCGGCATGCGCATCGTTTTGCTGATACAGCGCGTGCGCCGCGCTCAACGCCTCCAGCGCGAGTTGCGGCGTCCAGCGGTCGAGCTCATGCCGATCCACTTCGCCGACGATCATCTGCGCGAACGGCCGCAGCGGCGCGTTCGGCCGATGCGCCAGCATCAATTCGCTCAAGTGGATGGTCGCGCGCAGGCGTTGTTCCGGATTCGTGCCCAACGTCGCGCCCTGGAGCGCCACTGCCGCCGCTTCGAGGTCGCCCGCCGCGGCGAGCGAGCGCGCCGTGCCGAGCGCGACCGCGAGCGCATCCGGCGCCGCGCCGCCGCCCGAACCCGTCGCCGCATTGCGTTGCAGGCTCGTGATCCATTCGAGCGTCGCGCCATCCGCGAAAGGCTTGCCATCCGCGAAAGTCAGATTCGGCAACTCCGGGGCTCGGCGCAACAGTTGCAGCGTCGCCGCGTTCACTTCGGCGAGCGCGTCCGCGAACGGCTCGCCAAGATTCGCAAGCGCCTGCGCGCTCGCGCGATTCAAATCCATCCAGAACGGAAACGCCGGCAAGTTCGCCTCTGCGAACGTGAGCGTGTCCTCGGGCGCATCGCCGGATTGCAGGCGGTCCAAGGCAATCGCCAGTTCCGCGATCGGCCCCGGAATGCGCGTCTGGCCACGCTCGGCAAGCGGCGCGGTTTCGATCGCGCCCCACGCCGCAAGCCGATTCAGCCGATACGCCTGCGCATCGCTCGCCCGATTGCCACGCCGGAAGCCCGCCAGCGTCACCAGCCGCTCGGCGATCTGCTCGAAGGCGCGGTCGGCATCGGCATCGGACACAATGGCCGCGCTCGAAAGCGGCGCGACGGCAAGCGATGCGGCAGCGGCCGGCGCAGAAGGACGCGAGATTTGTGCTGGTCGTGTTTCCGCCGACGCGACAGGCGCGTCTACAGCAGGCACGGGCTCGGGCACAACTTCCCGAACCGGCAACGTGCGAATCTGATTGAGCAACGGCCGCACGCTCGGCGCGTCCGGGTCTTTCTCGGCAAGACGCGTATCGATGGCTTCGAGGCGCGTCTGCAACGCATCGATCAATGCGCGCTCCTGCTGCGTATCGCGGTCCACCTTGTCCACGACGAACTGAACCGCCCGCTCGAAAATCCACGACAACGCGTTGCGCCGCGCCCGCAAGCGCGAGAGGCCCGGATGCAGCGTTTCCCAGTAATTCGCGAGCAGATCGTCGATGACCGTCAAGCCGCTCGCAAGGCCTTCGAGGCCGGAACGGCGCATGAGCGCGCCCGCGAGATAACACGCGACGAGCAAGTCCTTGCCGCGTTCGGCGAGCAGCACGGTGGCAGCGCGCTGCACCACGTCCCAGTCCGTGCCGGCCGCCGCGCTCGGGCTGTTGAGTTTGTCGATCTCGGTCTGCAGGCGATCGAAGTCGGGATCGTCGCGGACATCGCCGCCAGCGGGGTTGTCCGGCGTAATGGGCGCGGAACCGAGCGTATCGAAAGGAGGACTCATGGCTTATTCGTCGAGGATAAATCGGGAAACACGCAAAGTTCGATCACCATACTTCCTCGATTTCCGCATTCAGGTAGTAGCCCGCGCCGCGTTCCGTGCACAGCAGCTTGGGCGCGCGCGCATCTTCCTCGATCTTGCGACGCAGCCGCAAAATCTGGACGTCGATGGCGCGGTCATAGACATCGTCGAACGCGCGGGTGCGCTCGATCATGTGTTCGCGCGACACCACGCGATTAGGCGCGCCGAGCAGCACGACCAGCAAATTGAACTCGGCGTTGGTGAGGGTAACGGTCTCGTCGTCCTGCGACTTGAGGCGGCGCGTGTTCAGATTCAGCGTCCAGCCGCCGAAGCGATACGCGCGCGGCAGCTTTCCGCGCGTGATCGGCGCGCCCTGCGCCGCGCCCGCGCCCGTGCGCCGCAGCACGGCGCGCACACGGGCGAGCACTTCGCGCGGCGAAAACGGCTTGGTGACGTAATCGTCCGCGCCGAGTTCGAGGCCCATCACGCGGTCGGCTTCCTCGGTGCGGCCCGTGAGGCAGATGATCGGCATGGCACCGCCCTCGCCGCCCGCGCGCCATTCGCGCGCGAGTTCGAGGCCGTCGCCGTCGGGCAGGCCGAGGTCGAGCAACACGAGATTGAAGGTATCGGCGGCGAGGCATTCGCGCGCTTCGGCGGCGGATGCCGCGCCTTCGGTCGTCATGCCGTGTCCGGCTAGATATTCGACGAGCAGAACACGCAAGGAATGGTCATCGTCGACGATCAATATGCGGGGTGAACTCGGCATGGCGTTAGCGCGTGGCTTCGTGTGAGTGATAAAGCGCCTGCACCGCGCGCGAAAAATCGGCGCGGCCAAACGGTTTGGCGAGGAACGGCACGCTCACGCCCGCGGCGATATGCGCGCCCTGCCGCGCCCCGCTGATCAAGAGCGCGGGCAGCGCGGGACTGCGTTCGCGCGCGGCGACGATGAGTTCGTCGCCGCGCAGGTCATCCATTTCGATGTCGCTGACGAGGAACGCGAAGCCGTGCGGATCGGCTTGCAATGCGTCGAGCGCGCTGGCGGGCGACGCGTAGCTCGCAGGCTCGAAGCCGGATTCGGCGAGCCAGTCTTCGAGGAGCGCGCGGAGGGTGTCGTCGTCTTCGACAAGGAGGACGGGCTCGCCTTGGCCGATGGGAGCGTTGGGCTCGGTGCAGGGCGTGCCCGGCGCGTGAGCCGCATCCATCGCTCGCGACATGGACGCAATGCTCGGCGCTGTCGCCAAATAATTTACGTTAGCCTTTTCTCCATCCGACGGCGACGCATCGATTCCGATAGTCGACCGCGGCGGCGTCACATAAGCCGCATCCGCATCACTAGCCTCATGCATTCCCCCGTCGCCCAGGCCACCGCGCGGCCCCGTCGCCACACCCTTTATGCGCTTCGCCGGCAACAACACCCGAAACATCGCCCCACCCAGCGGCCCGTTTCCGACCGTAATCCCGCCGTCGTGATCCGCGACGATTCCCGCCGCGATCGACAATCCCAACCCATGCCCGCTCTGCTTGCGCTTGGTCGAAAAGAACGGGTCGAAAATCCGCGACGCGATATCCGGCGCAATTCCGGGTCCATCGTCGTGCACTTCTAGAATCACCGCGGTGCGCTCCGGCACGCGCCCGACATCCGCGATTTCCTCGCGCGGCACGCCCGCCGACACGCGCAAGATCACCCAGCTGCGCGCCGCCTGCGCCGCGTTGCGCAGCAGGTTCAAAAGCACCCGCACGAGCTGCGCATGATCGCCCGCGACAGGCCACGCATCGATACCGCTCGTGCCCAGGCGAACGTCGTCGTATTCCACGGCAATCGTCACCGGCCCGCGATGATCCGCCGTCGCCAAACCCACCGCCTCGTCGATGACCACGCGCATCGACACCGGTTCGCTACGTCGCGGACTGCCGCGTCCGACCGCGAGCAGCATCTGCTCGGTCATCGCGGTGCCGCTTCTGACTGCCGCCAGCACGTGTTGCAGCGGACGGCGCGCATCGGCATCGGCGGGAAGAAGTTCATCGGCGTATTCGGCGTGGCCGCGCACGGCGCCCAGCACATTGTTGAAATCGTGTGCAATGCCGCTCACCAAAAGGCCGAGCGATTCGAGCTTTTGCACGCGTTGCAGACGCGCCTCGTAACCACGCCGTTCGAGCAGCGCGACCGCCACGTAAAACACCAGCGTGCACAGCACGGCGAGGTCGATCTGCAACTGCCGCACGCCGACGATGCCGTTTTGATGGTACGAACCATTGCCCGTCACCGTGAGCGCCACGCCCGTCGTCACGATGACGAAAGCCGCGAGCGTCGCCGCACGGATCGACCCGGCGACCGCCGCCCAGACGAGCAGCAGAATCAGCAGCAAATGCTCGGTCTCGTCAGGAAGCTGGATGCGGAACGCCTCGATCATCAGCGCCGCGCCGCACAGCGCCGGCACGACGACGACCCACGCGCGCACCGGCCGCGCATCCGGATCGGGCGGCGTAGTCCACGCGAGCAGACCGGGCACGAGGACGAGCATCGCCAGACCGTTGCTGCCCATGATGGTGCGCCAGACATCGATGAGATCGCGACCGCCGATCGCATGCGATAGCGCGCTACCCGCGAGCGCCATCGCGAAAACGGTGCCAAACGGCAGCAATAGCAGGAAGCGTGTGAAGCGCGCGGTGGTATCGAGACGCGCGCGGCGGCTCACGAAGCGCCAAGCAAGCCCGACGCCCACGCCCACGCCGAGCACGTTGACGAGCGCGAAGGACGCATCGACCCAAAGCGGGAACACGTCGAACTGACCGACGATGACCATCGCGATGAAGATCGCGACGAGCGCGGCCGGCCATTCGCCGAGCGGCCGACGCCAGAGATAGGCCACCGCCATCGCCGGGGCGGGCCACACCACCGCCGCCAACGCCGAACCGGTGCCGAGCGTGTCGAGCGGTGTCGAAAGGACGCCGTAAAGCACGCCCAAAGACAGGGCGCGCCGCAAGCCCGCCACATGGTGACGCGCGCCGGTAGCGGGCAGACCGTGCGGCGCGGCGGCGGCCGCACGAACGTCATTGGTCACAGTGGCCCCCGGTTGAGCGAGCGCATCGGCGATAAGCATTCCGATACGACCTGAGATTTATCTTAGAAATGGTCGCAAGTGTAATGCGGGCTAAAGCAACGCACAACGCAGCGCACAAATCGCGCAACAGGCGACCGAACGTTCGCGAACCCAGGCAGTTGCGCGTTCGTTACGGATGAAACATGCGGCGCCCTTGGCGCAACACGGCTGCAACGGCGCCCGCCGACACTACAAACATGCGCCGGACCTGAAGAGAACGGCGCTCCAACCCGAACAACCTAGAAGAGGTGAATCATGCCGATGCCGTGCTATCTGACCGTCGAAGGTCAAAACCAGGGAAAAATCGAAGGCGCCACGAAGGTGCAAGGTCACGAAGGCAAGATCCTCGTGCAAGCCGTGGATCACACCATCGAACTTCCGAAAAGCCCGCAGACCGGACTGCCCACCGGCAAGCGCGTGCATGGCGCGATGACGGTGAGCAAGGAGATCGACAAGTCGAGCCCGAAGCTTTATCAGGCGTTGACGTCCGGCGAACAGTTGAAGACCGTCACGCTCGAGTTCTATCGCATCTCGCCGAAAGGCACGGAGGAAAAGTACTACACCGCCAAGCTCGAGAACGCGATCCTGACCAACATGAAGTCATGGACACCGAACTGCCTCGATCCGAACAACCGGCAGATCGGACACATGGAGGACCTCGCGTTCACCTACGAAAAGATTACCTGGACCTACGAGCCGGACGGTATCGAAGCCGAGGATTCATGGCTCGCGCCGAAGGCCTGAGCCACATGGACAGCCGCTGGACATACGCTCGAAAGCCTTGTCGCACAAGGGTTTTCGAGCGCTGAAGCCGCGTCTTCGGAGGCCGCCGTATACGGCTTGTCGAGGACGATCTTTAGAGCATATGAACTGATAAAAATGCGTTGGGTTTTTGAGATACGTCTGTTTATAATGGCTCGCACTCAATTCCGGGACAGGCACTCACGCCTCAAGGACCGTTTCCCATCCGGACTCGCCGATCCTTTCGCTCAATCGCGGGCAGAGCATCCGACAGTCTGAAGCGGCTCACATCCGCCCCGCGCCGCACCCCGCATTCCGTATCACGCAATTTCGTTAGTTATCCCGTGCTCAGGCGATGGCTGCCCGCCCGAGCGTATGCAGTGGCGGCGGCCCGCGTCAGTCGCACGGTGCGCGAGACGCGTTTTCATCGATGTCCGCACTGCCAGCGCGGCGCCGTGAATCTGGAGATGGAAATGGCAAATGATGGTTCGGTTGCTCCGAAGGAACGCGTCAATATCGTCTATCGCCCGGCCACGGGAGACGCGCAGGCAGAAGTGGAACTGCCGCTCAAGTTGCTCGTGCTCGGCGACTTCACGTTGCGTCAGGACGACGTACCGATCGAAGACATGAAGCCGATCAACGTCGACAAGGACAACTTCAACGAAGTGCTGAAAGGCCAAAAGCTCGGCCTGCAACTCTCGGTGCCGAACAAGCTCGACGAGAAAGCCGGTCCCGACGACGTGCTCTCGCTCGACCTGAAGTTCGACTCGATCAACGACTTCACGCCCGATGCGCTCGCGGAACGCATTCCCGAACTGCGTCAGATGCTCGAACTGCGCGACGCCCTGAAGGCGCTGAAAAGCCCGATCGGCAATCTGCCCGACTTCCGCAAGCGTCTGCAAGAGCTGATCCAGGACGAAGGCGTGCGCGCGCGGCTGCTCGGCGAACTCGGCGCACAAGACAAGTAACGCGGAACCAGCACTTCGTAGATGAAGGAGATTGAATTGAGCGACGAACAACA
>NZ_JALQDA010000032.1:0-50977 GCF_023631485.1 Caballeronia sp. GAFFF2
GACGCCTGCAGAAGCTCTGGACGAATACCTAAAATCTGTTCAACAATCCAGTGTTGCGACGACCGGTTGAATCCGCCCAATACCTCAGCATTCGGTACACCGAACGTTTGGTGGACGTGGGCGTTGAGCCATCTGTCGGAACTGTCGGCGACTCCTAAGACAATGCTCTGGCCGAAACGATCAACGGCTTGTATAAGGCCGAAGTTGTACATCGGCGTTCATGGCGCACACTCCAAGACGTCGAGCTCGCCACGCTCGAATGGGTTCACTGGTATAACCACCATCGGCTGCTCGGCCCACTCGGGTACGTATCGCCTGCGCAAGCAGGGGAAGTCTACAATCGGAATCTGGTGCGATCCGCTCGCGCGGCGTAGCGCCCAACTCGGCGGTCTCCGACAAAGTCGGGGCGGTTCAAACAGTCTCGGCAATAGCCCCTTGGCTGTTGAAAAACAGCTGCACCGGATTAATTACCAGCCCCGTGAAGGAGGGCCGATAACTTTCCTCTGCCGATCGAGCGCGCCGTGCATCCATTTCGCCGGTTTTGATGTATTTCGCCGCGACGCCAAGGAACCCGGCGACCACCTCAAGCAGCTCTGCCGCAATCGCTACTTCGTTGGGCTCTATCCGCTCGACGGCAATGTCTCCTCTTCCCTCCAGCCGCAGACACCGAGCGCTGCATTTCTAAAGCTAACGTGCAGTTGACTTGTTCAGTCGATATCGCAGCGAACTTCGATGACCTTCGGCGGGCGAGCCGGACTGCGGCAAGCTTTTCCCAAGTCCAGCTGAGCGCCGCTGGCTTAGCGAGTTGAGCCAACGGTGCTTCGACGCGGCCCGTGTTTTTGGCCGGTGCTTGGTGGCTTGGGGGGTTGGCGAAGCGTTAGCTTCGCGGTAGGGTTGCGGTTTGGCCAAATTCAGTATAACGATTTTCATGACCGACGATCTTTGGCTTACCGCACCGGAAGACGCTTATGCGCAGTGGCAGCGGGAAGGAGCTACCGGCGCCGATCGCCGCGCGTTCGCCGACCAGTCGATCGTCCAGCACCGTTCGATGTTCTCGCGCTTCAACGACTATCTGATCGCTCACCGTGCGACCGTGGCCAGCTATGGAATGGACCACCTCGACGGCTTCTTCACCGACCTTGCACAGGATTGCGCGCCCGGCACGACCACCCGCCTTCGCTATCTCAAGCTGATCGACCGGTTCACGCGGCACCTTGTCAACATCGAATTGCGTACGGACAATCCGGCCGCGCTGATGCTAATCAATGAAAGCTGGCCAGATGACGAACCGACGCCGATCTATCTTTCGCTGAAAGACGATGTGCGCCTACAGGCTGTCTGCGTCGCCACGCAAGGCGCTGCGTTCAAAGAACTGCGGAACACGGCGATCGTGGCGCTATTTCTCGCCTCGGGTTTGACGGCGGCCGAGTTGAGGCAACTGAGGGTCGATGATCTCGATGTCGCCTACGATCGCCCTACTGTCTTCGTCGACAAACACGGGCCTCGCATCGCGCGACGGGTGCCCATCGATGCTTTTGCCGCAGACGTTGTGCGCGCCTACTGTGAGGCGCGTCGAAGCATCCAGTGCGTGACGCAATGGTTGTTCATTGCCACCGCAGCAGGAAAACCGATGCAGCCGGACACGATGCTCAAATGCGTGCGTGTCGCTCTTAAGCGGGCCGGCTTGACTGCGGCCGACGAGAGCCCGCGCTTGCTCCGGAACACTTACGGCCGCCGGCACGTCGCAGCAGGCAGGACCAATGAACAGGTGAGCAACCTCATGGGCTTATCCAGCCACCGCACCGCCACTCGCCTTCGTCAAACTCTTGATCCTAATGAGATGTCGGAAGCACAGGCACAGGCTTAGAAGCCTTCCGACCGGCCTCGGCCGAAAGCGCTCATACTTAGTCGTCAATGCTCGGTCGTGTTCTCACAACTTGTCTCGATCAGCAAGTAAGCCTGCGTGTACAACATAGATTGTGCGTGCTGTGGCGCGAGCAGAGCGGCCCCGGCGTATGCGAAAGGACTCACACGATGCTACGCAAACGACCTGTCGACGCGGAAACGCATGGTGCCGAGCGCGGACTTGAGCGCTTCGAGGGATTCAGTGACGCGGTTTTCGCGATCGCACTGACCCTGCTCATTGTCGAGATCAAGGTGCCCGGATCTCCGGACGGCACGCATGGGTACAGCGACCTCGCAAGCGCCATGGCGGGACAGTGGCGCGAATTTCTTGCGCTCGTTCTTTGCTATGTCGTGATCGGGGCCTACTGGCTGCAACACCATTATTCGGGTCGCATTTATGAGAAGAGCGATCACTGGTTTGGCGTGATCAACCTCCTGTTCCTGCTGGCGATCGTCGTCATGCTTATCCCATTCGCGTCTGGTGCTTCCACCTCGGCACAGGCTTCGAGCCGGTCGCCTCAGTCACCCTAGTGGCCGGTCTTGCGCTAACCGCCTGCACCTGGATGGCGAAGTGGTTCTAAGCAATGACGGGCCGCCGGCTGATGGACGAACGGCTGGCGCCCGATTTCCTCCAGCAGATGACCCGCCGCTATGGCGTCGCGACGCTAGTCCAGATCGCTGCAGTATTCGTCGCGATCGCGGCGCCCCGGATCGGGGTGGCCATTGTACTGCTATGCGACGCCTTCTTTTTGCTGCCACCGCCCAAGCCGCGTTATAACCCCGGAGAGGAGCCGAGCGAGGCCGAGAAAACTAGCGACAACTAGCTATTGCGCGAGGTTGATCGGGAACATCAGGCGAAGACAACGAGAATGCCCGGTGCACAGTAATCGTCGCTGACATCGTTCGCATTAACGGTTAAAGAGGTTATCCGCAATCGGTTGCATTGCTCGCCACGCCCGAAACGATTCAAACAATGAATAGTGCTTAACCTAACTATGTGCGCTCTGAAAAGCTATCCACGCCTCGCGTGAAGCGGATATCACTTTTTCTACGTTGTGGGCGCCATCCCGCGCGCCCTAGCATTGCACTTTCCCCTTCCCGCCTCAACGCAGTCGCGTCTTCCATCGCCCATGCCCAGCCGCAGAGAATTTCTCATCAAAAGCAGCGCGCTCGCGAGCGCCGGTCTGGTCGATCTTCCCGTTGCCGCCCGCGCCGCCAGTCCGACCGTGCTCGTCGCCAATACGCTGCCCGAACCTGCGGGACTGGCATCCGGTTCAACGCCCGCGAATCCGACCAACGTCGTATCGAGCAACCTGTTCGATGGGCTCATCACCTACGACGAAAACTTTCATCCGGTGCCTCAGCTCGCGCGTTCCTGGACGGAGTCGGACGATCGCCGCACCATCACATTCAAGCTGCGCGACGATGTGCGCTGGCACGACGGCAAGCCGTTCACCTCGGCCGACGTGCAGTATTCGATCATGGAAGTATCGAAGAAGGTGCATCCCATCGCGCGGCCGACTTTCGCGCAGATCACCGCCGTCGATACGCCCGATGCGCACACCGCCGTGTTCCGTCTCGCGCAGCCTTCGCCGGTCATCTGGGCGTATCTCGATACGTCGTCCGCGTTCATTTTCCCCAAGCATCTTTATGCAGGCACCGATCCGCTGACCAATCCGTACAACGCTAAACCGGTCGGCACGGGCGCGTTCGTGTTCAAAGAATGGAGTCGCGGCAACTACATCCGCCTCACAAAAAATCCAGACTACTGGGACAAGAACAAGCCGCGCGTGGACGAGCTCGTGTTCCGCATCATTCCGGATGCCAGCGCGCGCAGCGTCGCGCTGCAAAGCGGCACCGTGCAGTACGCGCCGCTCACCCCGGTCTCGCTGATCGAGGCGCGCAGGCTGGAGCAGGACCCGAATCTCGTGATCGATTCGAAGGGCTGGCGTTCGAATGCGCCGATGTTCTTCATGGACTTCAACCTGCGTCAGCAGCGCTTTCAGGATGTGCGCGTGCGCCGCGCCATCGCGCATGCCATCAACACGAAGCAGCTCGCGCAGGCCGTGTTCTACGGCTTCGCCACGCCCGCGACCGGCCCGGTGCCGAGTTATCAAAAGAGCTTCTACACCGCCGACACGCCGCAATATCCGTACGATCCGGCGCATGCCGAAGCGCTGCTCGACGAAGCGGGCTTCAAACGCGGCGCGGATGGCGTGCGTCTGCGTTTCAATCATCTGAACCATACCTACGGCGAGGACTATCAGCGCGCGGGCATGTTCATCCAGCAGCAACTGAAGCGGATCGGCGTGGAAGTGACGCTCGTCAATTACGACCTGCCGACGTATCTGCGCAAGATCTTCAGCGAGCACGACTTCGACACCATGAGCGCGTTCTACGCGGCCTTCGCGGACCCGCAGATCGGCGTGATCCGCCGCTTCTGGTCGAAGAACATCATCGCGGGCGCGGCGTGGAGCAACGGCTCGGGCTATGCGTCGCCGGAGATGGACGCCGTGGTCGAGAGCATTCAGACCGAGCAGGACCTGCAGCGCCGCACGCAGGCCATTCACCAGTTGCAGGTGCTCGCGCAGCGCGACGTGCCTTCCATCACGCTGGCGGAACTCAAGTTTTTCCGCATCTACTCGAAGCGCCTGCAAAACGTGAACACGACGCCGATCGGCGTGTATGCATCGCTCGACGATGTAGGACTGAGCGCCACATGAGCAGCATTCCACGCACGAGCGCCAAGACACGCCGCCCGTGGCCGTATCCCCTGCGACGCGCGTGTCAGGCCCTGCCGCTCGTCGCGGTGATCGCCATCGCGAACTTCTTTTGGCTGCGGCTCGCACCGGGCGATCTCGCCGATGTGATCGCGGGCGAAGCGGGCGCCGCCACGCCCGAATACATGGCCGAATTGCGCCGCCAGTTTGGCACCGATCAGCCGCTCGCGATGCAGTTCGCAGCCTATGTGAAGCGCCTCGCGCATCTCGATCTCGGCTGGTCGTTCCGCTACAACGAATCAGTGCTGCATCTGATCGGACAGCGCTTGCCCGCCACCGCGTTGCTGCTGGTGAGCGCACTCGTCATCGCGCTCGTCGTGGGCTGCGCGGCGGGGACCTTCGCGGCCGTATCGCGCTGGCGCTGGGTCGATGTGCTCGTGTCCGTCATCGCGACGCTCGGCTTCGCCACGCCACTGTTCTGGCTCGGCCTCATGTTGATGGTGTTGTTCTCCGCGCATCTGCACTGGTTGCCGTCCGGCGGCATGACGACGCTCGGCGCGACCCTGCACGGCTGGGCGTTTGTTCGCGACGTCGCCGCGCACATGGCGATGCCGGTGTTCTGCCTCTCCGCTTACTACCTCGCCATCTATGCGCGGCTCATGCGCGCATCCGTGCTGGAAGTCGCCGGACTGGACTTCGTACGCACCGCGCGAGCCAAGGGCGTATCGCGCTGGCGCGCCGTGGTCTCGCATGTGGTGCCCAATGCGTTGCTTCCCATCGTCACGATGACTGCGTTGCAGTTCGGCACGCTGTTCAGCGGCTCGGTCGCCATCGAGACCGTCTTCAGTTGGCCGGGCCTCGGGCAGCTCGCGCTGGACGCGGTGTCGTCGCGCGATCTGAACCTGTTGCTCGGGATTCTGTTCGTCAGTTCGCTGCTGGTGCTCGCCGTGAATCTGTTCGCGGATCTGGCGTATGGCTGGTTCGATCCGCGTATCGAGGTGGAACGATGAGCCACGTTCTCTCTGTCTCCCACACGCGCCACGCGTGGCGCATCGCGCGCGAAGCGCCGAGTCTCTTCGCGGGCGCGTTGCTGTTTGTCGCTGTGCTCGTCATCGCGCTGAGCGCCAGGCATCTCACGGCCTACGACCCGATGGACATGGTCGGCACGCCGTTCGTCTGGCCGGGCACGGACCGCGCCTTTCCGCTGGGCACCGACATGATGGGCCGCGACATCCTGAGCGGCATTGCCTACGGCGCGCGCGTGTCGCTCGAAATCGGCATCGCGGCGGGCGTGCTCGCGGCGCTGGCGGGCGCGACGGTCGGCGCGGTCGCGGGCTTCTACGGCGGTTTCGTCGATGAAGCGCTGATGCGGCTCACCGAATTCTTCCAGACCATGCCGGCGCTGCTCTTCACCATCGTCATGGTGGTCGTGGTGCGGCCGAGCGTGCCGACCATCGTCCTGAGCGTCGCGCTGACGAGCTGGCCGCAGGTCGCGCGTCTGGTGCGCGCCGAGGCGCTGCGCGTGAGCCGCGCCGAATATGTGCAGGCCGCGCGTGTGATCGGCATGAGCCGGGCGCGCATTGTAGTGACGCATGTGTTGCCTAACGTGATGACGCCCGCCATCGTGATGATCTCGATTCTCGCGGGCAACGCGATCCTCACGGAAGCCGTGCTGTCGTTTCTGGGTCTTGGCGATCCGAACGTGGTCACGTGGGGCAGCATGATCGGCTCGGGACGCGAAGCCTTGCAGACCGCGTGGTACATGACGGCGATTCCCGGCGGCGCGGTGCTGGTGACAGTGCTCGCGCTGAACCTGCTCGGCAACGGCCTGAACGATCTTGCCAATCCACGCCGCCACGGCGCGCGCCGAGGTGGCGCATGACGACCGCACCGCTTCTTCTGGCGGACGATCTGAGCGTCGCGTTTCGATCGCGTGATGGCGCGGCGGCGCTGGCCGTCGACGGGCTTTCGCTGCACGTCGCGCCCGGCGAGACGCTCGCGCTGGTCGGCGAATCCGGCTGCGGCAAATCGACGACGGCGCTTGCGTTGATGGGGCTGTTGTCCGGCCCGGACGCGAAAGTGACGAGCCGCCGGCTGCATTTCGATGGCGCGGATCTGACCACGCTCGGCGAACGCGGCTGGCGTGCACTGCGCGGCGGCGGCATCGGGATGATTTTTCAGGACCCGCTCTCGGCGCTCAATCCGGTGCGCACGGTGGGACGGCAGATCGAGGAAGCGATCGCGCTGCATCGCGGATTGCGCGGCCGGGCGGCGCGGCGTGACGCGCTGGAATTGCTGCGGCTCGTGGGCATTCCGGAGCCCGCGCGGCGCATCGACGATTATCCGCACCGGCTCTCAGGGGGCATGCGGCAGCGTGTGCTCATCGCCATGGCGCTCGCGGGCGAGCCGCGCCTGTTGATCGCCGACGAACCGACTACCGCGCTCGACGTGACCATTCAGGCGCAGATCCTCGCGCTGCTCGCATCCTTGCAGCGGCAGACGGGCATGGCGCTGCTGCTCATCACGCACGATCTGGGCATCGTCGGGCAACTCGCGCATCGCGTCGCGGTGATGTACGCCGGGCGCAAGATCGAGGAACGCAGCGTCGATGCCCTGTTCGATGCCCCGCTGCATCCCTACACGCAGCGCTTGTTGCGGGCGCGTCCGCCTCACGGAGACGAAAGCGGCGGCGCACGCACGCGGCTTTCGGAAATCCCCGGCGCGGTGCCGGCACCCGGTCTCGCGCCCGGCGGATGCGCCTTCGCCCCGCGCTGTGCCTTCGCCGAGGCCCGTTGCCGCGACGACGTGCCGCCGTGGCAATCGAGCGGCACAAACGGAACGAGCGGCACCGATGGCGTGCGCTGCATTCGCGCTCACGATGCCGACCTCATCGAAGCGAGACACGCCCATGCTGCTTGATATCGAGGACCTGAGCGTGCGTTACCGGACCCGGCGCGGCGTTCTGACCGCGGTCGATGAAGTGTCGCTCGGCCTCTCGCGCGGCGAGACGGTCGGCCTGGTCGGCGAATCGGGCTGCGGCAAGAGTTCGCTCGGGCGTGCGCTGGTGCGCCTGATCGATGCCGACAGCGGCGCGGTGCGGCTCGACGGCACCGACATCGCCCGGCTCGATGCGAGCCGCCTGCTGCCTTGGCGCAGACGCATCCAGATGGTGTTCCAGGACCCGCTTTCCGCGCTCGATCCGCGCAAGACGGTGCGCAAGACGCTGTCGTTGCCGCTGCAACTGCACGGCATCGGCACGCGCGCCGACCGGCGCGAACGCATCGACGCGCTGCTCGCGCAGGTCGGACTCGCGCCGCAACTCGCGGACCGTCTTCCGCACGAACTCTCGGGCGGCCAGCGTCAGCGCGCGAATATCGCGCGGGCGTTGTCCATCGACCCGGACATCGTCATCTGCGATGAACCGGTCTCCGCACTCGACGTGTCCCTGCAGGCGCAAGTGCTCAACCTGCTCGGCGACCTTCAGCAAGCGCGCGGCATGACCTATCTGTTCATCAGCCACGATCTGGCGGCGGTGGGTCATCTCGCCGACCGCATTGCCGTGATGTACCTCGGGCGCATCGTCGAAGTGGTGCCGCGTGCGCGTCTCTGGAAGGACGCCGCGCATCCGTACACGCGTTTGCTGCTCGATTCGATTCCATCGCGTGCTTCTCGTTCGTCATTCGAAGCAAACGCCGTATTGGCCGAATTGCCGAGCCCGTTCGACATTCCGCGCGGCTGCCGGTTCCGCCAGCGCTGCCCGCATGCCGTGAGCGTGTGCGGCGAGATCGAGCCGCAACCCGTGACGCTGGTGAGCGGCCATACCGTCGCGTGCCATTTGCATCGGGAAGCCGCCAGCGTCGAGCACGGGGAAAGCGCGATCAAACCTGTCGTCATCGCATGAAAAAAAAGGAGCTTACGAATTGATCACGCGTCGCCAGTTCTTCCAGATGGCCGCAGCCACCGCCGCCGCGCCGATGCTGCCCGGCCTCGCCTTCGCTGCGAATGACGCCGGCGCCAAGGATCACGCAGTACTTCAGGCGAGCATCGTGCCGGAACCGGCCGGCTGGGTCGCCGGGCTGAACATTTCGAATCCGGCGGTCATCGTTTCGGTAAATCTCTTCGACGGCCTCATCACCTACGACGACGCACTGAAGCCCGTGCCGCAACTCGCGCGTTCATGGAACGAAACGCCCGACCGCAAGACCGTCACCTTCCACTTGCGCGATGACGTGAAGTGGCACGACGGCCAGCCCTTCACGTCCGCCGATGTGCAGTATTCGCTGATGGAAGTAACCAAGCGCTTTCATCCGCGCGGCGGCGCGACCTTCGCCACGCTCGATGCCGTGGACACGCCCGATGCGCACACCGCGATCTTCCGCTTCTCGTCGCCCGTGCCCGCGATGTGGGCCGCGCTCGGCGGCTTCGAAACGCAGATCCTGCCCAAGCATCTCTACGCGGGCAGCCCGCCGCTCGCCAATCCGCTGAACGCGCGGCCAGTCGGCAACGGCCCGTACAAGTTCCGTGAATGGCAGCGTGGCAACTACGTGGCGCTGGAGCGCAATCCGGACTACTGGGACAAGACCAATCCGCCGCACTTCGAGCAGATCATCTTTCGCATCATTCCGGATGCGGGCGCTCGCCTGACCGCGCTCGAATCCGGCGATCTGCGCTATGCACCGACCGACGCCGTCTCGCTGCCCGATCTCGCGCGCCTGCGCACCGACCGGCGCTTTGTCGTGTCGAGCCGCGCATTCGACGGCATCGCGCCGATCTGCTTCTTCGACTTCAACATGCGGCGCAAGCAGTTTCAGGATCTTCGCGTGCGGCAGGCGTTCGCTCACGCCATCGACCGCAATGCACTGGCGCGGGTGGTCTGGTATGGCCTCGCAAAACCTGCGCAAGGCCCGATACCGAGCTATCAGAAGGATTTTTTCAAGCCCGACCTGCCGCAATACACATTCGATCCCGCACGCGCCGAAGCGCTGCTCGATGAAGCGGGTTTCAAGCGCGGCAGCGATGGCGTGCGGCTGCGTCTGAACAATCTGCCGCTTCCGTTCGGAAATCAGTACACGTTGACGGCGCAATTCATACAGGCGCAGTTGCGCCGCGTCGGTGTGGAGCTTCAGTTGATCGCCACGGACGTGCCGACCTTCAACCGTCGCGCCTACGCCGATTACGATTTCGACACGCTGACGAACTGGTACTCCGCCTTCGCCGATCCGCAACTTGGCGTCACGCGCCGTTACTGGAGCAAGCAGATCAAGCCCGGGTCCACGTCAAGCAATGCGAGCGGGTATGCGACACCCGAGATGGATCACGCCATCGAAGGTCTCGTGAGTGAGGCCGATCCCGTAAAGCGCAAACCGTTCATCGACGCGATGCAGCTCATCGCGCAGCAGCAGGTGCCGTCGATCAATCTGCTCGAACTGCATCTGTACTCGATTCACGCCGCAAATCTCACCGGCTTCAGTTCGACGCCGATGGGCGCGTATTCGTCGCTGGCGGGCGTGCGCAACGCCTGACGCACCTTCAAACCACTGGTCACGACATCGCATGAAATCTCCCGCGGAATTTCCCGACAGCCCGCTCTCGCGCGCCATGCGCCAGCCGTTGATGCTCGGCCTCTTCCTGCCGATTCAAAGCGGCGGCTGGTCGATGTCCACCTTGCCGCGCACCACGGACTGGACCTTTGATTACAACGCGCGCCTCACCAAGAAAGCGGAAGCGCTCGGCTTCGATCTCGTGTTCGGGCTCGCGCAATGGCTCGGTCGCGACGGCCACGGCGGCGACATGCGCTACCGCAATCTGTCGCTGGACTCGTTCATCACCATTGCGTCGCTGGCGTCGATCACCGAGCGCATCCTGCTTGTGTCGACGCTGCATATCCTGTATGGCAACTGGCATCCGCTGCATCTGGCGAAGTTCGGTGCGACCCTCGATCACATCTCGCAGGGGCGCTGGGGCCTCAACATGGTGACGGGCCATTCGATCGACGAAGCGGAAATGTTCGGCCGCAGCGGGCATTTCGAGCACGACGAGCGCTATCGCATGGCAGATGAATTCGTCGAGTTGATGGGCAAGCTCTGGACGCTCGATGAGAACCTCACGTTCGACGGTGAATGGTATTCAACGAAGAATGCGTTCTCGTCGCCCAAGCCGCGTTATGGACGGCCCGTGCTCGTCAATGCGACGAGTTCGCCGGCCGGTATCGCCTATGCGGCGAAGCATTCGGACCTGATCTTCATCACGAGTTCGGCGGGCGCGCAGATCGATGCCGCGCTCGACGTGCTGCCCGCCCATACCGCGCAAATTCGCGCGGCCGCCGCGGACAATCGCCGCGAGGTTCGCACGCTGATCAATCCGACGATCGTATGCCGGCCGACCGAACACGAAGCGCGCGCCTATCACGAGGCCATTCTCTCGCACGGCGACTTCGGCGCAGTCGATGGCTTCACCGGCCGGCGCAGCGATGCAAAGGCATGGAAGAACCATCAGCGCGAACAGCGTGTGCTCGGCGGAAACATTCAGATCATCGGCTCGCCGGAACGCGTGGTGGAGGATCTCCTGCGTCTGAAAAAAGCCGGCGTCGATGGCGTGCAACTCACCTTTTTCGACTTCGAGCCGGATCTCGCCTACTTCGGTGAAGCGGTCTTGCCGTTGATGGAACAGGCGGGCCTGCGCGTGGCCGTCGATCCTGCATGACAATTAAGGAAAGCGAAACATGAATGCTGTCATTTCGACGCGCAACGCTTTGCAGAGCCTGCTCCCCGGCAGCCGCGAACTGCGCGCCCTGCTCGACGAAATCGCTGCGAGCAGCGAAGCACGCGACCATGGCGACGTCGATACGCGCGACGCTATCGAACGCATCCGCGCGGCGGGTCTCGGCCTGTTCCGCCTGCCAGTCTCGGAAGGTGGCGCAGGCGCGAGGCTCCCGCAACTCTATGAACTCGTGCTCGAACTCGGCGCGGCGGATTCGAACATTCCGCATATCCTGCGCAATCATTTCGCCTTCGTCGAAAAGGCCAGGCGCGCGGCGCATCTGCCGCACTATGCACGTTGGCTGGAGCGCGTGCGCGCAGGCGAACTTTTCGGACTCGGCGCAAGCGAGAACGGCACGCAGCATGTCGGCGATGGCGACGGCAACACGCGTCTCGTTCCATACGGCACGGGCTTCAGACTTACGGGCGCGAAGTACTACAGCACCGGGAACCTGTACTTCGATCACATCATGGTGAACGCGAAGACGCCGGAGGGACGCTTCGTCGTGGCGCGCGTCGGCGTGCGGCAACCGGGCGTGGATGTGCGCGACGACTGGGACGGCATCGGCCAGCGTCTGACGGCAAGCGGCACGACCGTCTTCACCGATGTCGAAGTCGATGCGCACGACGTGCTGGCTCTCGACGAAGACGTAAAAATCGCGCATCAGGCGACCTTCGCGCAGCTGTGGCTCACGACGATCATCGCGGGCATCGTGCGGCGCATCGCGGCGGATGGCGCGCGGCTCGTCGGCACGCGCGGGCGCAACTACTATCACGCGAGCGCGGAACGTCCCGCCGACGATCCGCTCCTGCAGCAAATCGTCGGTGAATTGCAGAGCGCGGCATTCGTCGCGGAGTCCGCCGTGCTGCGAGCCGGCGCGACACTTGACGCGGCGTTCGAAACGTCCCTTGCGGGCAAGCCGGACGACACGCTTTTCGTCGAAGCAGCGTTGCAGGCGGCCAAGTCGAAAGTCGCCATCGATGACATCGCATTGAAAGCGGCCACGCATCTGTTCGACGCAGGCGGCGCATCGGCGGCGACTCAGCGCGCACGGCTCGACCGTCACTGGCGCAACATCCGCACGATCGCATCGCACAACCCCGTGGCGTATAAGGCGCGCGCCATCGGCGATCACGCCGTCAACGGCACGGCGCTGCCACGGGCTGCGTTTTTCTGATCCATCATTGTCGAGGATTTCTGGTCATGCTTGAAGCTGATCGACCGCTTTACTCGCCACCTAGTCAACATCGAATTGCAGACCGACAATCCGGCCACGCAAATGCTCATCAACGATAGCCGCCCGAGGACGAGTCAACGCCGATTTATCTGTCGGCGGAAGGCGATGCACGGCTACAGGCGGTAAGTGTGTCATCAGACGGCGCGGCGTTCAAGAAGCTTCGAAACACGGCAATCGTGGCGCTCTTTCTTGCCTCCGGAGTGACGGCCGCCGAGTTGAGGCAACTGAGGGTCGATGATCTCGATGTCGCTAATGACCGCCCCACTGTCTTTGTCGAAAAACACGGGCCTCGCATCGCGCGTCGAGTGCCCATCGACGCTTCGCGGTCGACGTGCTTCGCGCCTATCATGACCCGCGCCAAATCATCCAGTGCGCGACGCAATGGTTGTTTATGACCACCGCAGCCGGGAAACCGATGCAGCTGGACACGATGCTCAAATGCGTCCGCGCTGCTCTTAAGCGAGCTGGATTGACGGCAGCAGACAAGAGCCCGCGCTTGCTCAGAAATACTCATGGTCGCCGACGCATCGTCGAAGGCAAGACTAACGAGCAGGTGAGTAGCCTCGTGCGCTTGTCGAGCCATCGAACTACCGCCCGCCTGCGTCAGACTGTTGACCTTGGGGCAATATGCGGCGCAGGTCTAACGAACGTTGCGGCGGCACACGACGAAGGCTGGCGGCCCTCAACAATTTGTTTCAAACCACGAGAGCTGAGCGTCATCCGCAGGCGTGCGCCGGACGTTTATAGCCTGGAGTACGAGTGATTCGCGAGTCCTCGACCTGCGACGCATATCAGTCGCCCCGCAACCACTAGCTACCGGGAAAACAGAATAAAATCGAAAGCATTGACGTTGGTTGTCGCGGCTCTTGCTGCGGCAACCGTTGGGCAAGCGCGAGCCGCTGGATGTTTGGCGGGCGCGGCTGTTGGCGGTGTTGGCGGACACTACGTGGGAAAGGGACATGCCGTGCTCGGCGCTGCAGGGGGATGTCTAGTCGGCCGTCACATGGCCGATAAGAAGGCGAAGGAGGAAGCCGCTGCTCGGGCGCAACCGCAGCCTAATGCGCAAGCTCAGCGCACGGCACAAGCTGCCAGCTCGTCGCAATAGCCGTCCTACACTCGTGCGTCCGCCTGCGCACGAGTGCGTCGTCGGTACAGCAGAGCGCAGGCCGCCGCAGGGGTGTCACGGACCGCCGCCGCAACCCGGCGTTGCGCCGATGCATATTGGTCGGGTGCAACGGCTTAAGTGCGATCTTCGGCAACCGGTAACAGCATGTCGACCCCGCGTCGAATCAACATCGAGCGCCAGCAGCCACGCGTGCACGAGACCATTCTTCAGCCAAAAGCAAAATTCTGCGGGATGATTGACGTTCGACATCCTTCGTGCGATCTATGAAGGGACGCCTACATTCCGCAGGCGCTTTAGCTGGAGAGCAATCGTGAATAAAGACCAAGTGAAAGGTGTTGGGAAAAAGGTAAGTCGCCCGGACCCTTGCGGTCATCGGGTTCACCTCTACGAGGCGGTGGTTTGAGTCCCGCGAGTACACGCTGTCGCAGGGCCTGCTCGTTCAGCAGCAAGCGAATCTTTTCGAGGGCGAACAGTTGCCCCAAACTTCCTTCAACCCACACCGTGTGCAGGCAGTCGAAGTAATCGCCGATCTGCTGCATGACCTCCCGCGCCTGTGCGATCTCGAGCAACATGCGCTCGACGTCCGCGTTGCCGCGATACTTGCGCCAGAACGTTCAGCCTTCTCTGATGCCGACAGGCTCGAAGCGAGGGAGCTTGCGAGCCATCTAGAGAAGTGCCCTGGAGCGCTCCAGGTCCACTGTGCAAGCATCGCCCGCGTGCAATTCGCAAACCACGCCTTCAGTGTGAGCGATGCTCGCGACTGCAAACTGAAAAGCAGGCAAGCGCTTCGATCGCGTTCTTTGGTGTTTCTCTAGTTTGTCCACGCGTCCTCCCAGGATGTCTATCGCGACATGTTAGTCAGGACCAGGACGATCAGCGTCTTTTTGAATAAATCGCTGCGTATTAGCGGCGTCGGCTTGGAGCTGCGCAGCGCACGCCCGCCTAAGCAGCGAGCCGATGTTCGTAGTAGGGTCGGTCGCGATCGTCGAGGATCGCATAGAGCGCGGCCAAATTAGAGGCGTCTGGATTCAACCATGCCTCGACGTTGTCGGGCTTGATTGGGACGATACAGCGGTCGTGGCCAGCGGCCTGCACTTCCGGCGGCGGTTCGTCTGTGATGGCCGCGAAGGAGAGCAGGTCCGGCTCCCCCGGTGCACTCCATTTCGACCACAGGCAAGCGACATACATCAGCTGCCCGTTGTTCGGGCGAAACTCGAGGACCACACTTTCGTCCCGCTGATGTGTCTCCAACAGCGTCCCTTCCATCTTTGCCTTGCTGACGTTCTCGTAGAAAACATCAACCAGCATAAGTCCATGCGCGTGACCGAAGCACGGCTTCCAGAATCCTTCAAGATTGTCGCGCCGTGCATTGTAGGTGCCGGGGTACTTGACGTCGTAGTTGGCCGGCTTGCCTGCGATTCGGCACTGGTAGCGCATCGGCTTGATGACGTACTCGCCGTTCTCGATCACTAGGACCGGTGCAAACGTGCCCGGGAAAATCCGTGCGTCGCGCGGCCTAAACTCGGTTCGGTTCAGGTCCTCCAGGCGTCGCAACGAGGCTTCGATCTTGTCAGTCGCGATCCGCTTGCTTTCGGTAGCGGCTTTGGTAGTTTTCGTTTGCAGCGTGCGCTCAGCATCCGCAAGACGCGTGCGCTGCCTGAAAAGCTCCTGCTCGATCTTTGAGGTCTGCTCGACATTGAACCGATCGATGAATTCTTTGATCTGGCGTTCGTCGTCGCTTTGTGGTTCGTGAAATGCGTCCTCCATCGCCTTCGGAATCTTGGCCTTGCTGCCTTCGGCGCGCTCCCAGAACAGGCGCGCAAACTCACGAATGTCCATCTGCGCGCCGAACATCTTGACGTATTTCCGGTAGTCCGCCTGAATTTGGGCCGAGTAGCACACTGTTGTCTCCCTGGGTATTGACCTTAAGTCCGATCGTAAAAAGGGGGCGCTAGCTCGCCGTGCCGGTGGCGTCACGGCACAGCCGCATCATCTTCTGCACCACTGTGCTTGCGTGATTCAGGCCCATGCCATCCGTGAACAGTGTCTGCACGTCCGCCTGGCGCACGGCAATGCCCGCTCCCTTCAGATCGCATCGCGCAATTTTGAGGGCCAATTGGCCTATGCGGATGCGCGCGAGCCAGTCCATCGTGACGAGATTGCGCTTAAGCCAGATGCGGCAGCTCTCCACCACGTGATCGACGCGCCATTCGTGCGTCAAAGCGTAAGACGCGGCTACGGTCGCCACCAGAAAGCAGAGCAAATCCGCACGTGCGCCAGTCAGTTCGTCGATGTCAGGTTTCATCATGTCGATCCTGCTTTTCCTCCGTATTTCCACCATGGTACCGATCCGCCGACCTCAGTTGCAGATGCGGACGCGCTGCGGGCTTTCAACGGCGGGCTACCGTAATAGGCTGCAGCGCGATCCCGTGCCAATGCATGAGCGGTCGCCCCCCGGAAGTAATGGCGAACACGCACGCTGCCGCCGATTCCGAGCGATTGAAATCATCAAGAGGCTTCGTTCGGAAGGCGCGCCGTTCTCCTGCGCAAAAAAGGTCGCGGCCGCTTTCTCCGCGCGAAACGCTTCGTCCATGGTCGCAGCGCCGAATGCGCGACGTAGCCTGGTCGCGACTTCGGCGTTCTCCAACAAGGAGTGTCTGGGCTAAGCATATTGGTCAGCTTTTTTCGGTTCCAGCTAAAAGGGCGCAATTCACTGCTTCATTTTTGCGCTAAGATCCTACTGTACATCCATACAGTGTTTTTGAACCTCCTTTGCCATGGCCGCTCTGCCCAAGCACATTGAAGCGATCCATCCCGCGATCTGGCGTGGGTCGCAACTCGCGCGGGCCTACGGCAAGACGATCGACACCGGCTACGCGGCCCTGTCGGCGGAATTACCCGGCGGGGGCTGGCCCATTGGCTCCTTAGTCGAGTTGCTCATCCAACAGCCAGGAATCGGTGAAATGCGCTTGCTTAATCCCGCGCTGATTGCCGCGAGCCAACGACCGGTCGCGCTGCTGCAAGCCCCGCATGTGCCGAACAGCCTCGCCTTTGCCTACTTGGGTGTGCCGCTGAACAAGCTCACAATGCTGCGCGCGCCAAAGACTGCGGATGCGCTCTGGTGCGCCGAGCGCGTACTGAACGCACGAAGTTGTGGCGCCCTGCTCTTCTGGCAGCAGCACATTCGATCTGAGGCGTTGCGGCGATTGCATCTGGCGGCACAAGCAACCGAAACGCTCCTGATTCTAGTTCGACCGCTCGCCGCCGCCCAGGATTCGTCACCCGCGACGTTACGACTGGGGGTGCGGCCCGCCGACGGCGGCATCTTTGTCGACATCATCAAGCGACGAGGACCCACCCGAACCGAGTCACTCTCCATCCACCTTCAACCGTCTCCGATCTTGCTCAGCCCCCATGGCCGTATTCGTCGCCATCTTCCTGCCCCGGCTCTCGCTGGAGGTATTCCGTCCGAGGTAGTCGCCTCCGACTGAACACGGATGTGTGGTGCTGGAACGCGACAAGGTCATTGTGCTGGACCAGGCAGCACAAGACGCGGGGGTGAGAGTGGGGATGAAACGAGGAGGTGTCACGACACTCGCGGCCGATGCGCTGATGGTTGACCGCGACCCGACGCGTGAACACGATGCACAGCGTGAAGTCGCCTTTGCCTTGCTTCGCTTCTCGCCGCAGGTCGCCATGCGGGAGGAAGAAACCCTCATTGTCGATGTCACCGCCAGTCTCCGGCTTTTCGGCGGCATTCGACAGGTGTGCCGGCAGATCAACGAGACGGTCAGGACGATCGGCGTCACCGCCCGCATGAGCGTAGCGCCGACCGGCCAGGGCGCGTGGCTGCTCGCCAAGCGCGGGCGCAGACGCGTACTCAAGATGAGTTCGCTCGAACGCCACCTTGGCGTGCTGCCTTTCGTGGTGGTGCCGGAGATTCGGTCGTTCAGCGACTGGTTCAATGGTCTCGGTTGCCGAGTGCTCGACGATATTCGACGCCTGCCGCGTGCAGGGCTTAAAAAGAGGTGTGGCGTGGACTTATTGGAGTCGCTTGACCGCGCCTATGGCCTGTCGCCTGAACTCTACGAGTGGCTTGAGTTGCCACCCGCTTTCAGCGCGCGCACCGAACTGCCCGATCGGGTCGAGCATGCCGAGGCCGTTCTCTTTTCCGCGCGCCGTCTGATCGTCCAACTGTGCGGCTGGCTGAGCGCGCAGCAACTCGCGCTCACGCAGGCCACGATCACGCTGGAACACGAGCGCGGTCGCCAGGCCATTGAGCCCACGCAGATCGACATTGCGCTTGCCGAACCCACCTGGCACGAGGAACACCTGGTCCGCCTGCTCAGAGAGCGACTTGGACGGATCGAGCTCGAAGCAGCCGTCATTGCCGTGCGGCTGACGGCATCCCGAGTCCAGCCGGCCGAGCCGCCGAGCGATTCGCTGTTTCCCGACCCGGGCGGTTCGACGGAAGATCACAACCGGCTGCTCGAATTGCTGGTGGCGCGCTTGGGGCCTGAGAATGTCCTGCGGCCTGCGCCCACCTCAGACCACCGGCCTGAACACGCCAATCAGTGGATACCGGTCCAGGACACCGCCCAAGCGTGTCCGCCCCCGGCCGAACTTCCGCGCCCCACCTGGCTACTCAACGAGCCGGTGCGGCTCATGATCAAAAACCACCGACCGTTCTACGGCTCGCCGCTCAAACTCGTTTCCGCTGGCGAGCGCATTGAAGCGGGCTGGCACGACGGCGAACTCGTGACGCGCGACTACTACGTCGCGGAAGCCACCGACAAGAGCTGTTACTGGATCTACCGCGAGCGACCGAGCGTGAAGACTGAGGAAGTCCGCTGGTTTCTTCACGGACTGTTCGGGTAAGTGGTGTTGTCGTGGATCTGTTTTCGTCGACCCTACCCGACTACGCGGAGTTATTCGCGTTCACGAACTTTTCGTTCCTGCACGGCGCATCGCACGGCGAAGAGTTGGTGTTGCGCGCGTCGCAACTGGGATACTCAGGCCTTGCGATTACTGACGAATGTTCGCTCGCCGGTGTGGTGCGCGCGCATGTGCAGGCCAAAGAAGAAAAGCTGCCCCTCGTCATCGGCTCGTATTTTCGGCTCGTGCATGCCGACAAAACTCCTGCGTTCGGCCTCATTCTCCTCGCACAGAATCGCAACGGCTACGGCAACCTGTCCGAACTGATTACGCTCGGCCGGATACGGGCGGCAAAGGGAAATTATCTGCTCACGCCGCACGATCTCTCCAGACCCGAAAAAGAACACGCTCATTTGCGTGGCATGCCAGACTGCCTGGCTATCCTCGTGCCGGATTTTCCGGCGAAGGAAGAAGCGCTCTCGGCACAAGTCGAGTGGCTCAACAATACCTTTCCGGCCCGCGCGTGGGTCGGGTTGATCTTGCACCAGCGTGCGATGGATGACATCCATCGCGGCAGCGTCGAGTACGTCGCCGACCGGCACAGCGTACCGGTTGTCGCGCTGGGTAATGTCGTGATGCATGTGCGCTCGCGCAAGCCCTTGCAGGACACGATGACCGCAATCCGTATCGGCAAGCCCGTGGCCGAATGCGGCTACGATCTCGCACCGAACGCGGAGCAGCACCTGCGTTCACGGCTACGTCTGTCGAATCTGTATCCGGCTCACGCGCTCGCTCAAACGCTCAACATCCTCGAGCGTTGCACATTCTCGCTGGATGAGTTGCGCTACGAGTATCCGGATGAACTGGTGCCGGAAGGGTTCACGCATGAAGCATATCTGCGACAGGAAACCTACATTGGCGCGCACAGGCGCTTTCCGGCCGGTATTCCGCACGAGGTTCAGCAACAAATCGAACATGAACTGCAGCTCGTTCGCGAGATGCGCTACGAGGCGTACTTTCTCACGGTCTACGACATCGTGCGATTTGCGCGTATTCAGCACATCCTGTGTCAGGGGCGTGGCTCGGCGGCCAACAGCGCCGTATGCTATTGCCTTGGCGTGACGGAAGTCGATCCGTCTCGCGGCAACATGCTCTTCGAGCGATTCATTAGTAAGGAACGCGGCGAGCCACCGGATATCGATGTCGACTTCGAGCATCAGCGACGGGAAGAAGTCATCCAATACATCTATCGGAAGTATGGGCGAGATCGGGCGGCAATCGCGGCGGCCGTTTCAACCTACCGACCGCGTGGCGCACTGCGCGAGACCGGCAAGGCGCTGGGCGTTGACCCGCAAATCGTCGACAAGGTCGCTAAGAGCCACCAGTGGTTCGATCATTCGCAGGATCTTTTGCGTCGCTTCGAGGAATCCGGCCTTGATCCAGAAAATCCGCTGATCCGGATGTGGGCGACGCTCGCGGCACAGATCCTGAACTTTCCACGGCACCTTTCTCAGCACTCGGGAGGTTTTGTCATCAGCCGCGGCAAACTCACGCGCCTTGTGCCTGTCGAGAACGCCGCGATGGCCGATCGCAGCGCAATTCAATGGGATAAGGACGATCTCGAGGCACTCGGGCTGCTCAAGATCGATGTGCTGGCGCTTGGCATGTTGTCGGCGATCCGTCGCACGCTCGACATTGTCTCCGAGCAGCGTGGTGAGCGGTTCGAAATGCAGGACATCCCGCCCGAGGATCCGGCCACATACGAGATGATCTCGCAGGCCGACACAGTCGGCGTGTTTCAAATCGAATCTCGCGCGCAGATGAGCATGCTGCCGCGCATGCAACCGCGTACGTTCTACGATCTGGTGATCGAAGTGGCGATCGTGCGCCCTGGTCCAATTCAGGGCGGCGCCGTGCACCCATATCTGCGGCGGCGTCAGAAGCTCGAGCCGGTGACCTATCCGAGTGAAGCACTGGAGACGGCACTGGGTCGAACGTTGGGTGTGCCGATCTTCCAGGAGCAGGTCATGCAAGTCGCGATCCTGGCTGCCGGCTTCACACCGGGCGAAGCCGACCAGCTACGTCGTGCGATGGCTGCGTGGAAGCGCAAAGGCGGTCTGGAGCAATACTACGATCGCATCGTCAACGGCATGAAGGAACGAGGCTACGACCTCGCCTTCGCCGAGCGCATCTTCGAGCAGATCAAAGGGTTCGGTGAGTACGGCTTTCCGGAGAGTCACGCGGCGAGTTTTGCGTTGCTCGTGTATGCGAGCAGTTGGCTCAAATGCCATGAGCCGGCGGCCTTCCTCGCCGCTATGCTCAACTCGCAACCGATGGGCTTTTATTCGCCATCGCAACTCGTACAGGACGCACGGCGCCACGGCGTCGATATAGTGCCCATCGATGTCACGATCAGCGGCTGGGATTCGGTGCTGGAGCCACGCCCAGGTCGCCGGAAGCCTGTTGTGCGCCTGGGACTATCGTTGCTTAAGGGCATGCGTGATGGGGCGGCGGAGCGCATCGAGAACGCGCGAGCGGTGAGCCCTTTCGGGAGCGTGAGCGACCTGGCGCGACGAGCCCAGCTGGATCGTCATGATCTTCAGGTACTGGCCGCCGCGAACGCGCTTCAGTCGTTAGCGGGCAATCGGCGCGAGGCACTGTGGCAATCGGTTGCAGCCGTACCCGATCGTGACATCCTCGCCGACGGCCGGATTGATGACGAGACGCCAGCGTTGGGTGCGCCATCTGAAGCTGAAGATATCGTGAGCGACTACAACGCCTCCGGCTTGACGCTCGGTCGCCACCCCCTTTCGCTACTTCGACCTATGCTGCTTGAGCAACGGCTGATGCCGGCTTCGACCTTGCGAGCCTATCGAAACGGGCGTCTGGCGCGTGGCTGCGGCCTCGTAACTGGCCGGCAAAGACCGGGGACGGCTAAGGGCGTAATGTTCGTCACCCTCGAGGACGAAACGGGGAACGTCAATGTGATCATCTGGCCGTCATTGCAGGAAAAGCAACGAAGGGAAGCGCTCGGAGCGTCCTTGCTCGCCGTGTACGGGACCTGGCAGTGCGAGGGAGAAGTTCGACACCTGGTTGCCCATCGACTGGTGGACTTGTCCCACTTGCTTGGGGGACTCACGTCCGTCAGCCGCAACTTCTGCTGACTGATGCAGGGCTTCCGAACAGGCCACCGCTATGATCTTGCATCCGATGAAGCTTTCTTGGGTTTGGAAGATCGCTTAGGTTTTGCGTCCGACTCATTTGCGATCTTCGACGCCTTCATGACCACTTCTTTTGCGGGCTTGGCTGGCGGCTCTTCGTGTTTTGTGCCTTTCTTTACTTTCGCGCCAGTGGCTGATGCGGGAGTTTCCGTCGTCCGGACTGGCTCCGCGTCCGCATGTGCACGGCCACCTTGCAAGTCGTGATCGGGCTGCGCGGCCGCCCTTCCCTTCGATGTGCTCGCACCTTTCTTCGCTTGCAAGACCCGCTTCGTATCGGCCGCATCACCGAGAACGTCCGGTAAAGTGGGGGACGAAGCGACACGACTCTCGTTCTGCAACTGAGCAATCGCTTCGTCCCAATAGAGATCATCATGTCCGTGCTGCCGACCGTCTGCCTCCCAAAGATAATAGGCACGCAGGCGGATTGCGTCTTCTCGCAACGGGTTGATCGACTTGAGTTGCATCTTCACTCCGAGACAAGGCAACGATTGACCTTAACAGGTCGTCGCATCTTGCTCAACAAACCTTTTTTAAGCCGAGAAGCGAGCTCCCCACTGAATCTCCGACAGACGTTGAGAATAACCGCTCTTACTGCAATAGCTGCTCACCGTGTGGAAACCGCTGACTTACAAATCGTGTCTCCGGCTTGGATTCGGGATGTAACAGCTATGAACATTACGGTCTATATGCTTCAGGCCAATGTCGAGGCCCTAGGAGCTCTTGTGAGCGCACTAGAGTTGAGTGATGACTAGGTCGACTAGTCGACCATGACAGTCGCTTCGCGACCCATTCCGGCCGGTCAGGTCGCGACGACATCGAAATGCGCTTTTTGGGGTCAAGCAGCCACTCAATTGGCAACCTGATGAATCTGGCGAACGGCAGCTCGTGGTGCGTAGTACGGCGGATACTTATGACCGGTCTGGCTCGTGTACGGGTCGGCGTACCTCGCGCCGAGTAGTTGCTGTACCTTTCTCATGTTCGGTTCAGTAAAACGACCAAACCCGGCCCGTTGGATCGTACAGACGCACCGGCATGCATTAATATCCGGGGTCGACTGTCCGAATAGATACGGAGCGCGCATGCCGTTCAGCTTTCAAATTCCGACGCCCAACGGGGAAATGACGATTAGCGTCGAGCCGGGTTCGTCGGTCGTCTTTGTCGGTGCTAACGGAGGGGGCAAAACTAGGCTCTCCGTGCATATTGAAAACACATTCAATCTCGATGCCCATCGCATCTCGGCACACCGCGCCCTTACTTTGAACCCTTCAGTTCCCAAAATAAGTGAGCGCGAGGCGATTCGGGGCTTGAGGACGGGACTCAACCACGAGTCAACGAGCGTTCATAACCGGGCCGGTAATCGTTGGCAAAGCAAGCAAGCTGTGAGCTTGCTCAACGATTTTGACTTTGTTGTGCAAGCGATGTTTGCAGAACAAGCGAATACATCCTTAGCAACTCACAAAAACGTGCGCGCCGGGACTAACCAGCCACCTAATTCAACTTGTTCGAGCGCCTTGCCGACATGTGGCAACGGTTATTGCCGCATCGCGTGCTTCACATAAGCGGCGACGATATACAAGTCTCGCAGCCGAATACGGATGTTCGCTACAGCGCGTCCGAGATGAGCGACGGCGAACGTGCCATTTTCTATCTAATTTGCCAAACACTGGTGGCTGCTCCCCATTCACTTCTCGTAATCGACGAGCCCGAGTTGCATGTACATCGATCGGTCTTATCGAAGCTTTGGGATGAACTTGAAGGGGCACGTCAAGACTGTGCGTTCGTGTTTATTACGCACGATCTCGAATTTGCCGCGGCGCGCATTGCTCAAAAATACGTGATTCGCGACTACGATCCAGCGCCGCGCTGGAACCTAGACGTCGTGCCCGATGACACGGGGTTTAGTGAGCAGACTGCGACACTTATCTTAGGCAGTCGGCGACCGATCCTTTTTGTCGAGGGAGACACAGGTAGTCTTGATGTCGCGATCTACCGAACCTGTTATCCCGACTGGACCGTATTGCCCAGAGGATCGTGCGAGGAAGTAATCCACTCGGTCGTCACCATGCGACGTAACCAGCATCTCACGCGCGTTCATTGTTCAGGCATCGTCGATGCGGACGACTACCAAGCTGATGATCTTGAGTATCTGCGCAATCTTGGCGTCGCAGCGCTGCCCGTATCGGAAATTGAAAATATTATCTTGCTACCGCTGGTTAGCCAAGCCATAGCGGAGAGCGACGGCTATACGGGCGAAGAACTGGTTGAGCGTTTAGATAGCTTGAAGGAAGCTGTCTTTCAAAGCTTGAATACAGCGGCGGCGGTCGACCGCGTCGTCACCAGATACTGCCGCCGCCGCATCGACCGCTTGTTGAAAAAAGTCGACTTGAGTGCGGCGGGCAATGTTGCGCAAATTACCGCGGAATTCATCGGCCAGACCGCGGCGCTCGACATCCAAGACATTGCCCAACGCGCGACGAATCGGATAAGCGAAGCGTTGCGCGATCGTGACCTCCCTACATTGCTCGCAAATTACGATAACAAGGCATTGATGTCGTTGGCTGCCACCCATTTAAAACGGACAAGGTTGGCTGACTTTGAAAGCTGGCTTGTCAGGGTGCTACGAAACAATAGCGTGCCCACTCTGACTGATGCGATACGGCAAAGTCTTCCCGTCGTTAAGCCTCAGTAACAGTTAGCGTCTCAGCCATTTTTTCGGCGTGCCTGGCAGAAAGATCCGTTTTTGGGCGAAGCGGACGTTCCAACGTCCGCGTTGAATTTCAGGCGAACGACTGTAGATGGCCGATATCCGACCCAACGCCGAGCTAGCGGTCCCATCTCGCGGCAAACATTCGGAGGCAACCGGACGCCAACCTCGAATCCCTTTAGTTTTGCGCGAATGGTTCAACCGTCATTGCGTGCTTTTTCCAGCGTTGGAAGTTGGCTGACAGAAAGAATCAGCGTGAAAACCGGCCCGTCGCGATCTTCCAAGCCTTTACGTCATCGTCGTCGATCCAGCTCGCGGCAAGTTCGCAAGCCGCGCGTACAGCCGCACCAACTACGTTGCCATCGTTGATCCTTACTTTGATGCTTTGATGGCCGTCTTCGGCTGCAACTTCCATGTTGCTCGGACGGGAGAACGAAATGCCCGTTTCCACGAGCATTTTTATCAGGTGTTATGAGAGTTCAAAGGATCGAACCGTTCGAGGTTAACGGGTACCACACGGTCCGCATCCGAGAACGCGGCGAGTCCCGCACGGAGGTTGATTTCTTGGTCATTCATCATGCATTCCTATGTTGACGTCAACGCGCCGCGACGATTCAAGGTCTACTTAGAACGTAAAGGACGCCCGGATACTCATGGCACATCCTTTCGCGCATCGACACCCGCGTAGTAGCGAGCGACTTCCTCAACCACGCGCTGTCGTTCGGCTTGGACATAGATTGTCGTGGTCTGGAGCGACGCGTGGCCGACAACATCGACAGGTAACTCATCCGCCACCGACTGCGTTCCGAAGGTATGCCGGAACGCGTGTGCATTCACGCGGCCTAGTTGGACACGCTCATCAAGACTCAACGTATCCATCGTTTCGACCAGGCACTTCATCATTCGACCGATTAGCCTGTTAAGCCCGTCCGCCGTGTAGCCTGCCTCATTAGCGGGCGATGATTTGTTCGTTGGGGGATGGGGATTACTGGTTCCCGCATGTCGATGACGTCGGCGTGACGCATCCGTCCATGGAATCACAACGGGTGCCAGTAGCGGCCCGTACGGAATTGTCGCCGGTGCCCCGTTGGTTTGAGTGCCGTCGAACATCCTGCCGCGATCTTGCCAATGCGCGCGCAGGGCAGCAAACGTCGCGGCGCTGACGGGAACGGTGCGTTCGCGCTGTCCTCCGCCAACGATCGTGAGTTCCCACACGGGCCGCATAAGCGTCCCATACGCTGAAGGTCTGAGGCATTCGCGACGCGCCGAGGCGACCTCTTCGCGCCGCAAACCCGAATCGCCCATCAATAGGATTGCCGCGCGCACGGCGCGCCATTGGCCAATTGCCCCGAATTCGCGCGACTGTGCTGCGAGCGAGTCGTCGCATCGCACATCGAGCTCGTCGCGCAAGCGTCGCCACAGTTCAATCGGTAACGCCCGGTCGATCTTCATGCCATTCACGCGACGCACCACCGGCGGATCATTCACTGCCGTCCATGGATTGCCGCCGAGGTAGCGCACATCCACCAGCCACGCAAAGGCACTGCGCAGCAACCGAATCGCGTAGCGTTGGGATTCGGGCGACAGTACTGCCGAGCCGTTGGCGGTCGCGGCAAACGGTCGCCAGCGCGGCGAGTGGCGCGCAAAACGCTCTCCCACGAACCGCGGATCGGGGCTTTTTAGGAAGTCCTTGTAGGCTTCGCAGTCGTCCACGCGCAGATCGCTCAACGCCTTACCGCGCAGCACCACCGCCCACAGTAAAAAGCGCTCGAGTTCTTTGGTGTAGGCGCGCAACGTTTTGGGCTGATCGCGATAGCGATTCAGATAGGCGCGCACCGCATCCAAATCGTGACTCGCCTGGATATAGCAGAAGGCGGTCGAGCGGTTTTCGCCATCGGCGCCGCAGAGCGCGTGCGGCACGGCCAACCGTTCGAGCGGCGCGAGTGTGAGGCGGCTCGCGGTCTGTTTCTTCTCTCGGTCCAAAGAGCGCGCCGGCGCCACCTCAATGAGTTCAGCCGCCACCAACGGAACGCCAAGCTGCTCGGCCGAATCGACATCGGTCTCGATGGTCAGTTGCAGCGCCGCCTGCTGACGCCGCAGCCAACTGACGATCGCGCGAGCGCGACCCGGACCGATGCGCGGGATCGACCGCCACCAGCTGCCGCCGCGTCGATTGCAAAAGGCGACCAGTTCGCCCAGCGTGGTAATGCCCTCGCCTTTCAAACGTCGGGCGATGCGCGGCCGCAACCACGCCCCAATGGCGTGATCCGCATGTGGAGGCAGCGCCGCCAGTTGCGCTGCCTCCGTGACCATCCGGAAGGTCACCGCCGTGAGCTTGGCGTGCCCGTGTTGACGAACGGACGCGCGCAGATGCTCGGCCAGCGCGGTCGAACCGTGTGCAAGCGCGAGCGTCACCAGCGTATCGTGCATGGTGTTGAGATGCCGCTCCATCGCGCCAGGGGTCACAGCATGCGGATCGTCGTCGGGATCGTAGTAAGTCCGGGCGATGACAGCCGGCGCGATACGCTGGACGTACGCACGCAGCGCGGTGAAGTCCTTGGCGGTATAGCCCCGCTCAAAAGTGAGCTTTTCCGGGGCGCGCGGCTTCGAAGCATCAAGCATCGCGCTCTGCCTCATCGTCGCCCTCGCCCTCGCCCGCGCTAGGCGCGCGCGGTAAATCGCGAAACATCGGCGGCACGAGCGCCGGCAGGCCAAGTCGCGTCAAGGTCGTATGGGCTTGCCGCATGAACACGTCAGGCCACGTCCCGCAGAGTATCTCGAATGCCAGGCGCGCCTTGCACAATTGCCCCGCAAGCCATAGGTCTTCAAACTGTTCGCCCCACAGCGCCCGTTGTACAAGCGTGATGCCACCGCATTCCGCAATAAAATCCAGCACCGGCAAAAACCGTTGGTCTTCCACAATCGCGTTACCGTAGCTTTGCGCCAGTGCGGTCAGCACCGCAAGCTCGATCCCGCTTGGCCGAATGGGTAGAGGCGTTGTGGCGGCCAAATCCGAAAGCGACGCACTTGCGGCACGACGCCAGAGCGTCACGCTGTTATCGAGCTGAAGGACCGCGCGGGCGATCTCTTGGTCAGAAAAGCCGCTGTTGCCTTGTGCCACGGGGCGCTACCACCTCAGGTAAACAGGAAAAGCCCAATTCTACCCCTGAACCATTATCCCGATAATATCCGATTATCAGGCTAGATAATTCGATCGTTACAATCTATTCGGCTCACTGAAAGTCACGATAACGGTAGGATCGCGCAGAACCCACAGAACACGAGGCCGATCAACCGTGTCTTGAGCGACGCGATTTTTTAATGTACGGCATGCAATGAAAAACTCCCAAGGCGGCGCCTGGATCGCACTACTTGCTCACGGCACGACGACTTGCAATGCTTCTTCGTAATCAGCCGTATAACGCCACTAGCTGTCGAAGCAGATCGTCACATTTCTGGGCCATTTGGTACAGGGCTTGCTCTAACCCCTATCGAGTCCAACCACGAAGTCGGCCTTGCTATGTCACAACTCACATCCTCACGTACTCGGCCGGTCACGGTATTACTTATTGACGACGATCCAGACATCGTGCAAATCTGGGCACTCGTGCTTTCGTTTGAAGGGATGGTAGTCACCACTGCTCAAAACGGCAGTGATGGGTTAGCGAAAGCCCTGCAAGGAGGAGCCGACGTCATTGTCTGCGACTACATGATGCCCGGCATGGACGGACTAGCAGTATGCCGTGCGTTGCGGTCCGACGAACGAACCCATGGCCTGCCGATGATTCTTTGCTCAGCCGCAAGGGGCATTCAAGCCGAAGGCTTAGCCAACGTTGTTTTAGAAAAACCCCTTTCAGTTGAAACGTTAGTCGAGCATATCCGATCGCTTCGCGCCGTCCGTCGAGTCATTACGTTTCATTGAGGTTCGACGCGCTGCAGAAAACAACGCGCGCTCGAGCATATGTGTGTGTCTAATGGCCGCCATTAATCAGGGTTATGCAAGGCCTATGCCCTAATTAGAGGGCCGATCTCTGCCGTGCTCCTCGAATTGCGCCGCAACGATCCCAGTAAGATTCATGCAAGAGGCGACTTCGCCCGTGGTCGGCTTGACTGGTTTCCAACTGGACATCGATGATGACACCCTTCACATCCAATTCTTGGCCGAGCCCCAAGAGGCGAGTTGAGAACATTTCGCTGAACTCTGCCCGTTTGGCCGCCGATCCGGTCCTAAAACGGCAGCAGGAGTTTGAGGAACGGATGCATGTCTACGACGTTCTGATCGTCATCGGGCTTGTGACGGCCGCAATGGGCTTGCCAACGGTGTTTTTTATGTTGCACTTTTTGAAAGCCTAATAGGCATTCGTTCTCAGACGGCATTCTTTCTTCTTGTCGAAAATGGACGGTGCGAGGTTGCGATCCCTCGTGCAGTCAAAACGCGGGAAGGGGTGCCGAAAAGAAGGGCCCGCCACCGAGGGCGAGCCAAACTACCGAGAGACAGCAGCCGAGGCGCTGCATCACGGCACCAACATTGCAAACTTGAGCGGCTCGTTTTCACAAGTCTCAACGGGTCGCCTTCAACCTGAACGAGACGCCGATAAACAACCGCGTCGTCGACAACTCGTCTTGCAAAGGTTGAACAGATTTCGTTGCGGGGTAGCCGCGCATGCAGTCAGGCGAAGTTCGAAGGTTCATTGCGTTCTCGCTTTTGAATTGGTCATTGCGTTGCTTGAACTGCGGGCGGAGTCCACGTTCCATTAAGCACGGCAGGCTCCGGCCAAAGATGCTCCGTGATTGTCGAGCGCCGCGAAAAAAACGCCCGCGAAATCGAGGCGGGCGTTCATCCGTCCTACATCTGAAAATCCATTACGGCTTTGACGCATCGTCGGCCGCGTCCTTCAAATCCTCTTTGGCGTCGCCTACATCTTTGCGCACTTCGCCTGCTGCTTGCTGTGCGTCGCCCTTCGCTTCCTGGGCTGGATCGTTCGTCATTTTGCCAACGCCCTCGTTGATCTTGCCCTTTACCTTCTCCCCGACTCCCTTGACCTGGTCTTCATTCATGGCATCGCTCCTTTTCGCCGGCAACATGCGGGCATCCACTCTACGCAAGGACGGTGCCTTCTCACTTTCCAAACTCACGTTTTGATGACGGTATCCGCGACGTCGGTACGAGCTCTTTAAGCAGGTGAGTCTTCTCTTCGAAGCGGCCCACCCGTCTCAATAACGCGCCCGGCGAAACCATGTATTAGATTTGAAAGCGCCAGCTGAAAAATCTGGCTAATAGATGAATGAATTTACGACTGAAGCTTTGCATCCAAATCAGATCGCGCGCGAGGTCAATGCTGAATAGACCAAAAGGTGCCTTCGACACGAACGTTACGATTACAGCACATGAAGCGGCCAGTACAGGTGATTCTGACCGCCACGGATTCCGATTCTGCGCAGACGACGGCGTCAACAGTTTCTGCGAAGGATTCGTCACGCTGCGCACCGCGCGCGTTATTGCGCTCGAGTTATCGAGTCTCACAGGTTTGTGACGCCATGATGCACGCAATTGTTGTTGAGGCCCATTAATTCCGCTAATGTGGTGCACTAATTCTGCTAATAGAATCGCGATAACCGCTGATTCGCCTGAAAAATTCGAACTCATCGAACCTGTCTCGAATGCCCAATGATGTCTAAATCAAAGTCGCGAAAACCGATCCGTAGCGTCGCAAAAGCGGCGAGGCATAAGAAGGTGCTTTATCTTCCGCTCGATCCGGATTCGGTCGCACAAATTTCCATCCAGGTCCGCATGGCGCTTGAAGTCGCTCGTGTCGGGCAAGGCGACGCAGCGACTTTGCGTTGCCTATCGCAAGCCGTGGCCTTAACGGGATTAATCGCAGCGGCCGGGCACGGCGAGATCGACGAGTGCAGCCTTGCCTCAGCCGAGGCTGCGCTTACTGGCGTCCTCGCGTCGGGAAACTTGAGCGGCTGGAGATTGGGCAGGGATGAGATGGAAGTTGCGACAGCGGTGGTCAACGAGCATGACCGCCAGCTTAGAGAGACGCGTCTTGACGTAGTTGTGCGCGCCTTTGAACAGATCGAGCGAGGGCTTGGAACAGGGATGACGCTCACCGGTCTGTTCGCGCTTCGGCGGCTAGTTCTTCATGCCCGATAACCTCGCACTAGAAAAATCATACAACCATCTAACGGCGTTGCTTGTCAGGACGGCGAACCGAGGCCTAGTCGTTGCGCATTGAACATCTGCGCATCGAGAAAAGAGCTGTTTTGCTAGCTTCCTATCGAAAATATGCAGACCTGATGCAACATCTCACACGCATGAAAGCTTTGCAGCCGACATCTTTTTAGTCGGCCTTTGAGAACGTCAAGATTGCCCGAGTAGACGTATGTCCAGGGACCATATCGACTAACTTATAGCCTGTCGGATGGCCAACCTCCGCCCTTCGACTGCTGCCGACGCTCGCCGCTCATCCACTGTGCGGCTGCATTTCGTCACTTCGCCTTCGTTCGCGATGCGGCGCATTGTGCGTCGGCCTCCCCGAAAGCGATCGAGTCAAACCGACCCATTTCTGCCGGCGGGGCCGTCGAAGATCCAAGGGCAGGTATCGGAGCGGGAACGGACAATCCGTGCCGTCACTCAAGGACACCGGCCAAAGCCGACAGTCAGGCAACCGCGTTGACGAAGCCGGTATGAACACCAGGTGTATCCCGATGTTTGAAACGCGAAAAAACGCGCGATCGATTGCGGCGAAGTCGGCGGTACATGGTTTCCATCGGCGACAGGGCACGGCAGTAAAGCGGTGCGAGTTCACGCGACGCGTCGTCGTAGAAGATTACCTCGAACCGTCTCGTCATCCCGTCTCTGAGTACGGAGTTTGGCACCACGGATTGCCTCGTCGAAGCTTTCGTCCGTGGCGACGTGACGATGATCGACGCACACCAACCAGCTACCATTGGCAAGACACCAGCGAATGCGGCGTTCCTCGACAAGGTTAGCAAACCATCGCCAGATGTCCGTATCTTCGGCGTTCGCCGCAATCGCTGCGCTTCGCCGGATCTCTTGTGAAAGAGCCAATGGTTCCTCCGCCAGTGAACGCGAGCAGCCAGTCATCAAGGGCCTCATATGCTCCCGTCGAGTTCGGGCATTACGATAAACAGGTCATCGACGAGGCTGTAATCCGCGACGCCGAAAATGGACGCTTCCGGGTCCTTGTTGATTACCGACGAAACGCGGCATCTTTTCGATCTCTCCGAATTCGAGCGAATGAAGCGCAGCGCGTCACTTGTGAACGCCGCACGCGGCGGTATCGTCGACGAGGGGGCGCTGATCGAGGCGCTCGACCGCAAGCTGATAGCCAATGCCGCGCTCGACGTCCTCGAGCAGGAACCGCCGGCGGCCGATCATCCGCTGTTGACCAGCGCCGCACCGATCTGATCGTGACTCCACATGTCGCATGGCGGACTCAGGTGGCGATACAGCGGCTTGTTACACTGCTCGCGCAAGGCATCGAACAGCATTACGTGCGTCGCTGAGAGCGAATTCGACGAGGTGCTGCTCCGCGCCGTCGCGGCTGAAAGGCCGAGAGCATCGTTGCGATTAGCAGCTGGTGCGAAGGCCGGCGATGAGCTTCTCGTTTAACATCATCAATGACCTTGTGCTGGAATCCGAGAGGACGGCCCCGGGCTCTCGCGCAGCCTACTGTAACGAGGTCGACTGGCATGCACTCGCCTGCCTGATCATCTTCCAATGACATTCACATGCGGGAAGTCAGCGGCTGCCGCGCTCATTGCCTGAGTGACTGACTCCTTTAAGGCGCGGACAGCCATGGGTGGCCGGTTGGCGGTACCATGTCCGTTTCGCCGCACGGCTGTCACATGGAACTGAGGCACATCCAGTATTTCATCGCGCTGTTCGAGGAAGGCACCGTCACGCGAGCGGCCAAGCGGCTCAACATCGCACAACCGGCGCTTAGCATGCAGATCGCGAAGCTGGAAACGGAATTGCGGCAGACGCTTTTCGAACGCGGACCGCACGGCATGGCGCCGACCGAAGCCGCGCGCCTCATGTACCGGCTCTACACGCCGATCATGCGCGACTTCGAGCATGCGCGCGAACATCTGAGCCGGCGCGATGTCGTTGTGACGGGCCGCGTGTCGCTCGGCATGGTGTCGTCGGAAGCGCAAAGCGTGCTGCCGGAATCGCTCGTGCGGTTCGACGCGCTCTTTCCGCAGGTGGAAGTATCGGTCGCGGACGGCTTCAGCGCGCAACTCATCGACGCCGTGGAGTCCGGCCGGCTCGATGCGGCCATCATCAACAAGCCGCGCGGAAGGCTCACGCTTGACGTGGAGCCTTTGCTGGTGGAGGAAATGGTTCTCGTAACGAGCGCGGCGCACGGGCCGGATTTGCCGGAGACGATCGACGTTGTCGCGCTCGCCGAGATCGAACTGGTGCTGCCGACGCGGCGCAACGGCCTGCGCGGTGCGCTCGACGCCGCGCTAATGGCGGCTGATGTGGTCACCAAGCCGAAGTTCGAGATCGATCTTCTCAGCACGATCGTGCAGTTCGTAGAGCACAGCCACATTGCGACGATCCTGCCGCGGGTCGTCGTGCAGTCGAAGGTGGACGAAAGGCTGCTTCGCGCCCGCACGATCGGCTCGCCTCCTATCGTGCGTCACATCATCCAGGTCACGCATCCGAAGCGGCCCATCGGGCCGGCGGCGCAGGCGCTCATTGCGATCATCACCGAAGAAATACGGCGCGTGACGACGGGCGCGCCGGCTGGATCCCCATAACGAAGCGATACCGTTCAGCCGCCGCGCGGGGTCGTCGGCTCGCGAACGGTGCGCGGCGCATCGCTGCGCGTGCCGAAAAGCGTGTCGCAGATCGGGAAGGTGAGATTGAAGTTCTGCGTCGCCATCTGTTCGGGATCGTGATGCGTCACATGCAGGCGGCGCACGGTATTGACGAACGGCACGCGGTCGAGAAACGGACTGTCCGTCACGTGCGAAAGCGTGTGCAGCCCTTCGTACATCAGGTAATACGCGGCCATCGTCAGCAGCGCGATATAGCCGGCGTTGCGCGAAAACACCAGGCCGATCAGCAATGCGAGCGGCGCGGCGGCAAGCACGAACGCGACCGGCGCGAACGGCGGAAACAGCAGCGCCCGCCAGTGCTTGTGTCCCTTGTACTCCAGCGTCACATGCGTGAAGAAGCGATGATGCACCGCGCAGTGACGCTTGTAGATCATGCTGAAGTATTTCGTCGGCCGATGCAGCACGTACCGGTGCGCGGCCCATTCCGCCCAGTTGCCGAACAAGAAGAGCGGCACGACCGCGAGCCATTCCGCGAACGTCGGGACGTGAAGCTGCGCGGCGCAATACAGGATCACCGCCGTCGTGAACACGAGCGTAAAACCCAAATGCATCTCTCCGCAATACCACCACGGCGTCGCGCCAACATACTCGTCGCGGAACTTGTGGGATCGCGTGCGAACGTCCTCGTCATATTTCATGATAAGTGTCTCCTGTCTTCGATATCGGACGATGCGGGCGCGATCGTCGCGCGCCCGGTGTTGACTGCGCGCTTCAGGACGGATTGCGCGCCGCGCCGTTGTCGAGCTTGCCGAGCGTCTCGGGCACGACGAACGCACCCACGAGGAAGATCACGCTGATCGCGCCGACGAAGATGGCGAGCGTCGACGGCAACTGGCTGGCGTCCTTGGCAACGAGCGAGACGAAGGTCGGCATCATCCCGCCGATGGCGAAGCCGATGTTCCATGAAAGACCCGTGCCGGTCGCGCGGATCGCAGTCGGGAACCGCTCGTTCAGGAAGATCAGGATCGGCGCGTAGCCCGCGCTGCCAAGCGCGGAAAGGAGAACCGCGTACACGCCGATCATCGTGATGCTCTGCGCCGTCGGCAGCAGCAGAAACAGCCCGGGCAGCGCGATCAGGCGGATCATGCCGATCCACACGAACGCGCTCTTGCGCCCGATGAACGTGCTCAGATGCCCCGCCGCCACCGACGCGATCACCACCGTGACGCTGCAGATCATCAGGATCGCGGCGGCCGCGCCGTTGGGCGCATGGCTTACGACCTTGAGGAAGGTCGGCAGATAGCCCGACGTGAGGTAGTAGCCGCTGCCGCCGCCGATGGTGAGCAGCAGATTCACCAGCAGCACGCCGCGATAGTCACGCGAAAACAGCGTCCCAATGGGCGAGCGCACGACTTCGACCGGCGCGGTCTTGCTCTGCGTCGCGGCTTTGGCGGCTTTGGCGGCTTTCTCGGCGGCGAGCTTCTTCCAGAGCGGCGATTCTTCGAGGCTGTTGAACACGAACAGGCCGAGCACCGAACTCACGATGCCGGTGAAGAACATGCAGCGCCAGCCCCAGACATCGAAGAGATCGCCGGGAAAGATCGACGACATCGCGAGATACATGAGCGACGCAAGCAATGCGCCGAGGCCCGCTCCGCCGCCGCCGATCAGCCCGGACACCGCGCCGCGATACTTCGGCGCGACGGACTCGGTGCCGATCGTATGCGTCGATGCCACCACGCCGCCGACGAACACGCCCTGCACCAGACGCAGCAGCAGGAACAGAATCGGCGCGACGAGACCCGCCTGCGCAACCGTCGGCAGCACGCCGAACGCCGCCGTCGAAATGCCGACGCCGACGACCGCGAAAATCATCGCGCCCTTGCGGCCGTGCCGGTCGGCATAGGAGCCGAAGAGCGCGGAGCCGAGCGGACGCATCAGCAGCGTCACCGCGAACGACGCATAGACCGCCGCGAGCGACAGCATCGCGTGCTCGGACGGGAAGAACAGACGCCCGACCACCGGCGCCACGTACAACAACACGAAGAGGTCGAACAGATCGAGCGCCCAGCCCATGCACGATGCCAGCACCGCGCCCATGATCTGCCGCTGATTCACCGGAAGCGCGGCGGCCCCGTCTTGTGCAGCTACGGACATGTGTATCTCCTAGTTTGTCACCGGGCTGTCTTTCGATCGGCACTGTGTCGCAGGCACGCTTATCTTTTGCGTGCTCTTGTCGAGGTTGAAAGAAACTTCAGTGGGCGGCGGCGAGCGGCGGGCGGCCCGACACGCTCCGGTCGACGCTCGCGCGCCGCGCCGCGACCATCGCGTCGGCGATCTTCTCGGCGATCATGATGGTCGGTATGTTCGTATTGGCCGATGGCAGCTTCGGCATCAGCGATGCATCGACCACGCGCAGGCCTCGCGTGCCATGCACGCGCCCTTCGGTGTCGGTGACGGCATCGCGGTCGTTCGCGCCGCCCATCCGGCAAGTGCCACTCGCGTGCCACACGCCGAACACGTTCGCGCTGATGAACTCGGCGAGTGCACGGTCATCGGCGAGCAGCGCGCCCATCTTCAGGCCGCGCGTAAAGAAGCGTTCGATCAGGAACCGGCGCATCGGCGCGGGTGTGTCGAGCAGCATGCCGAGCGCGGACGTCAGAAGCACGTTGCCTTCGCCGACCCGGCTCAATGCCTTCACGCGCGGCGAGAACGCCGCCGGGAAGAAATTGCGTCCATCGCGGCCGAGCCCCGACGCATCGACGATGCGCGCCAGCATTCGCACGCCCGCTGCGAGCCGCTGCAGATCGCGCTCGTCGTCGAGCAGATTGAGATCGACGCGCGGCGCGGCGGCGGCATCGGCGGAAACGAGCTGCACACGGCCGCGCGAATACGGCCGGTTGCACCACAGAAAGAACAGCCCGAGCCGGTTGCCGAGTTCATGCCATGCGGCGCGTGTCGCGCTCGACAGATAGAGGTCCGACTCGTCGCAGCCCGCGACGCCCGAACTCAGGCGTGCGGCCATCATGCTCGCGCGGCGGCGCGTGAGCGGCATGCGAAAGCGCGGCTCAAGGAAATGACAGAACGTGAGCGACGGATGATCCTGCAGATTGCGTCCGACGCCCGGCAGATCGACCGCGCACGCGATGCCGAGCGCCGCCAGTTCGCGCGCATCGCCGATACCGGCGCGCATGAGCAGCGCGGGCGATTGCAGCGCGCCCGCGCTCAAGACCACTTCGGCCGCATCGAAGCACACGCGCTCGCCGTTTTCGGCCACCGCGATCACGCCGCGCGCCGCCGCGCCTCCCATGAGAATCTGCTCGACGCGCAGCTTCGAATACACCGTGAGATTGGGGCGCTTGCGCGTGGCTTCGTCGAGATAGGCGATGGCCGTGGACACGCGCTTGTCGTCCTGATTCGAGAACGTGCCGGGAAAGAAGCCGTTGCCGAACTCGCCGTTCTGGTCCTGCAGTTCGGCCACGCCCTGCGCGCGCAAGCCCTTCGCGAACGCATGGCAGAACGCCGGCCAGTCCTTCGGCATGATGCGGCGGATCGGCACCGGGCCATGAGCGCCGTGCAGTTCGCCGCCGGGAAAGTCGAGGTCGCGTTCCAGCTTGCGAAAGTACGGCAGCACGTCGCGCCACGCCCAGCCGTCGGCGCCCGTCGCGGCCCAGTCGTCGTAGTCGCGCGGCAATCCGCGATTGGCCGACTGCACGTTGATGCTCGACCCGCCGCCCATCACGCGTCCCTGCTCGTACACGCGCGGCGCGGCGCTTGTCGTGGCCTTCGCTTTGAGGTCTGGCCAGATGTACGTGTCGCCGCAGAAAACCGGCATCGGATAGCTGTCGAGAATGGCTTCCGGCACCGCGCCCGGCGGCGTGTCCGCGCCCGCCTCGATCAGCGCGACGCGCAGCGACGGCAACGCCGACAGCCGATGCGCGAGCACGCATCCCGCCGAACCGCCGCCCACGATCACGTAATCGAAGCGTTCCATGTCATCTCCCTTTGTTCTGCGTTGTCAGAACCCGCGGAACTGCGGCTTGCGCTTGCCGTGGAACGCTTCGACGCCTTCGCGGAAATCGTCCGACGAGCGCAGGCGGCTGTAGCAATGTCCTTCCAGTTCGATGGCGATGGAAAGCGGCGCGTCTTCCGAGTCGTTCAGGAGCTTCTTCGCGGTGCGCTGGGCGAGCGGCGAGAACGCGCGCAGTTCGTCGACGAGCGCGTCCGTCGCGGCTTCCAGTCCGGCGTCCGGCACGCAGTCCACGGCGATGCCCCACTCGTACGCCTGCTTGCCGGGAATCCGGCGCGAGCGCATCACGATGTCCTTGGTCCTGCCGATGCCGACCATCGCCTGCAAGCGCGCCGAGCCGCCCGAGCCGGGAATCTGGCCGAGCTTCTGTTCGGGCAGCGCGTAGAAAGTCGTGTCCGTGACGATGCGGAAGTCGCACGCGAGCGACAGCTCGAAGCCCACGCCGAAACAGAAGCCGCGATTGGCCGCGATCACCGGCTTCGAGCAGCGCGCGGGCGCCGCGATATTCCACGCGAGCTTCGACACGTGTTCCGGCGACGCCTCCAGAAAGCCCTTGATGTCGCCGCCGCTCGAAAAGTGCTCGCCTTTCGCGCGCACGACGATCACGCGCACGCGTTCGTCGTCGTCGAGTGCTTCGAAGGCGGCGAGCAACTGGTCGCGGGCGTGCATCGAAATGACGTTGAATGGCGGGCGGTGCAGGATTATGTCGGCGCGCTCGCGCTCGGCGTCGATCTCGACCGAGAAGCCGTCGAGGTCTTGCAGCAGCGTCTGGGCGCGGTGGTTCAGGTCGGTCATGTCGGGTTACTCCTTCGTGGTTTCTGCAGGTTGCGCGGGCGTTGCCTGGCTGTCGGGCGCATATTCGCCCGCCGAGAGCTTGCGGCGCAGGATTTTTCCGACCGGCGACTTCGGAATGTCATCGACGAACACGTAGTCGCGCGGGCGCTTGAAGTTGACGAGGTTGGACTGGCGGCACCAGGCGTCGAGACCTTCGGCATCGACGTATTCGTGCCGCTTGATGAACGCGACCACACGCTGGCCCCAACGCTCGTCCTTGACGCCCGCGACCGCGACTTCATCGACGGCCGGATGCAGCGAGAGCACCGACTCGATATCGACCGGCGAAATGTTCTCGCCGCCGCTGATGATCATGTCGTCCACGCGGCCCGTCACGTAGAGATCGCCGTCGGCGTCGAAGTAGCCGGTGTCGCCGGTGAAGTACCAGCCGCCGCGCAGGGACTTCGCGTTCGCGTCGGGACGGTTCCAGTAGCCTTCGAACGCTTCGTCGCCGAGCAGGTCCGCAATGATCTGGCCTTCCTCGCCGGCGGCGGCGGTTTCGCCGGGCGAGACCGCGTCGAGCGTCACCACGCGCAGCCGCGTGTTGATGCCCGCGCGCCCCGCGCTGCCCGGCTTTCTCGTTGCGTCCTGGTCGATGCTGAACGTGTACACCTCGGACGAGCCGTAGTGATTGACGAACAGCTCCGGCTCGAATGCGGCCGACAGGCGTTTGAGCAGGCCGTCGTTCATCGGGGCGCCCGCGAAGCCGAGCTTTCTGACCGAGGATGTGTCCGTGCTCGCAAACCCGCTGTCGGCGAACAGATCGTGATAGAGCGTGGGCACGAGATACAGGCACGTCAGCCGGTGTCTTGCGATGGATTCGAGCGCGAGCTTCGCGTTCCAGCGGCGCACGCACACGAAGACGCCATCCACGAGCGCCATCGAAAGCAGCGAGCGCACGCCCATCGTGTGATAGAGCGGCATCACGCCGAGCGTGCGTTCGCCGCGCCGGTACAGGTTCTGCGCGACGTGCGCGAGCGCGCCCGCGCGTTCGTGCCGGTGACGGCGCGGCACGCCCTTCGGCTTGCCGGTGGTGCCGGACGTATAGAGGATGAGCGAGATGTCGTCGGCGGTGGCGTGAGTCGTCTCGCCGCTGCCTTCCTGCGCGCGTTCCGCAGTCAGTACGTCGAACGTCGCCGTGCCTCCGGGTGCATCGTCGAGTGCGACGCGCGGCAGGTTTTGCGCCGACGCGCTCTGCATCACGGCATCCGCGCAAACTGGTTCGTAGACGATGGCCTTCACGCCGGCATCGGTCACGCAGTATTCGACTTCCTCCAGCTTCGCGCGCCAGTTGAGTGGCACGATCACGATGCCCGCGAACTGCGCCGCCCAATGCAGCGTCGCCATTTCCCAGCGGTTCTGCAGGACGACGAGCAGCCGGTCGCCGCGTTGCAGGCCGAGCGTGCGCAGCGCATCGGCGACATTCAGAATCACGCGATGCCACGCCGCATACGTCAGTTGCAGGTCGCCGTCGACGAGCGCGAGCGCGTCCGGGCTGCGCTCGACGCTTTGCAGGAAAGTGCGGCCGAGATCAAGCATGTTCGGCCTCCTTCGCGCCTGCCGCCGCCTGACGGCGCGCGGCGACGTCGAGCACGGCCGCGACGATCGGCGTATAGCCCGTACAGCGGCAGATATGACCCGAGAGCATCTCGCGCACCTGTTCCTCGCTCGGATTCGGGACGCGTTGCAGATAGTCCGCGCACGACATCAGGATGCCCGCCGTGCAAAAGCCGCACTGCAGCGCATGATGACGCTGGAACGCCTGCTGCAGGTCGCCGAGCGTCTGCTGCGGCGCGAGACCTTCGACGGTATCGATGCGCCTTCCGTGCGCCTGCACCGCGAACATCAGGCACGAGCGCGCCGCGACGCCATCCACGTGTACGGTACATGCGCCGCAGACGCCGTGCTCGCAGCCGACGTGCGTGCCCGTCGCGCCCAGTTCGTTGCGGATAAAATCCGACAGTAGTTCGCGCGGCTCGCCATAGCCGCTGCGTTCATGGCCGTTGAGCGTCAGCATGATGCGCTGCTGCTCGCCGTGCCGCATGAGGTTGTCCGCCGTGTTGCTCACTTCGCCTCCTCGATTACGCGCCATCCCAATTGCCGGACCAGATTCCGGCGATATTTCGCGCTGATGTGCGCGTCGTCCTGCGCGTTTAGTTTCCAGCTCAGGTCGTTCAATGCGCCCCGCAAGTCGTCGCCCGTCAGACGCGGCCAGGTCTCGGCAACCGGCCGGTCCGCGACGCCGCCCACCGCGATGCGGATCGCGTCGTCCGTCACGACCGCCGCGCACGCGACCACCGCGAAATCGCCGTGCCGCGCCGAGAACTCCGCGAACGCGTAACGCTCGCCGGGCTTTTTCAGCGGAAAGCGCACGGCTTCCACCAGTTCGTCCGGCTCGCGCGCCGTCATCAGCATTCCCTGGAAGAAGTCCTGCGCCGCGAGCGTGCGGCGCTTCTTTTTCGAGCGCAGCATGACGTCGCCGCCGAGCGCGGTCAGCACGAGCGGCAGTTCCGCGCTCGGATCGGCATGCGCGATGGAACCGCACACCGTCCCGCGATTGCGAATCTGAAAATGCGAGATGTTCGGGAACGCCATCGCGAGCAGGGGCACTTCGTCGCGCAACGAGCGGCGCCATTCGACGCTGCCCTGCGTCGCCGCCGCGCTCACAACGAGATGCCCTGCGCGGTCGTCGACGCGCACCGCGTCCAGCTCGGCGGTGCGCGAGATATCGACCAGCACGCGCGGCTGCGCGAGCCGCATGTTGAGCACGGCCATCAGCGACTGCCCGCCTGCCAGCACGCGGGCGTCCTCGCCGTTTTCCGCGAGCGCGGCGAGCGCGTCCTGCGTCGTCATCGCGCGCAGATAGTCGAACGGCGCGGGCTTCATGCTCGCCTCCCGAAACGGCCGAAGAGCCGCGCGATCCACGACCTGCGCTGCACAACCGGCTTGCCCGCCGCCTGCCGGCCGAGCGATTCGAACAATTGCCTGAGCACCACCTTCGCCGCGCCTTCGAGCATGCGTCCGCCGACCGCCGCGACCTTGCCCGAAACCTGCGCTTCGTAGTCGTACGTGAGGCGCGTGCCATTGCCCTGCGGCGTCAGTTCGACGAGACCACTGCCCCGCGCGCTGCCGAGCGGGGACATGCCCGCGCCCGCGAGACGCAGCCGTCGCGGCGCGTCGATCTCGGACAAGCCGATATGCGCCTCGAAGCGTGCCTTGATCATGCCGACGCCCACCGTCACGTCCGCGCGATACTGGTTCGGCGCGGTCTCGTCCAGCGCGTGACAGCCTGGAATGACGTTGGCGAGCGCCTTCGGGTCGAGCAGCACGGCGAACACCGCTTCGGGCGTCGCGGGCAAATCGACCGTGCCCTGCGCCGTCAACGCCTTGCCGCCGCCCGCCGCTGCGGGCTTCGTGGCAGCGGCGCGATACTCGGGCCGCGAAGGTTCGGGATCGTCGATGCCGATCAGCGCCATCACCTTCTGCGGCGTGAGCGGCAGACAGATGTCGTCGACTCCGAGCGCGTCCGCCACCGCATTCGCGATGCACGCAGGCGTGCTCATGTTGTTGCCTTCGCCGAGACCTTTCGCGCCGAGCGGCGTGAACGGCGACGGCGTTTGCAGATGCACGATCACCGGATCGGGCACTTCGCAGGTCGTCGGCATCAGATAGTCGGCGAGCGTGCCGGACTGGAAGCTGCCGTCCGCGCCATAGCGGAACTCTTCCATCAGCGCCGCGCCCAGCCCTTGCGCGAACGCGCCGCGAATCTGGCCGTCGGCGAGCGCGGGATTCAGGATCGTGCCGGCGTCGTGCGCGGTCACGTAGCGGTCGATGCGCACGCGTCCCGTCGCACGGTCCACTTCGACGGCGCACATGTCGAACGCGAAGCCATACGCCGCCGACGTGTTGATCCGGTCCTGCTCATCCGGCGCGTCCATGTGCGGCGGCGACCAGAAGACGGTCTCGCGCAAGCCCGGCTTTTCGCCCTCGGGCAGAAGCGCGGGCGCCCAGTGCGGCGCGTTGCTCGCCGCGCGCGCAAACGGCAGAGCGCGGTCCTCGGCATCTTTCGGGAAGATACGTGCATGCTCGAAACAAACGTCGGCGGCGGCGCACCCGAACTGCTTCGCGAGAATGCGCGCGAGCTTGTCCCGCACGCGCGTCGCGGCCAGATGCACAGTGCCCGCCACCGCACCCGCGAAGCGGCTCGAATAGTTGCCCGCCGCGACGGACCACGCGTCCTTGTGCGTGTCGAATTCCACGTTCACGACGATGTCCTGCGGGTCGAGTCCGAGCACATCGGCGACGACTTGCGCGCACACGGTCATGTGGCCCTGGCCCGCGGGCGTCGAGGCAATCGTAACGATCACGCCGCCCAGCAGATCCACGCTCACGGTCGCACTCGCGATCGCACCGTTCTTCGGACCGGCCTTCTTCCGCGCGTCGGGCGGCATCACGGTCGTGATATAGCCCATGTTCGACACGGATGGCTCGACGATCGCCGCGAAGCCGATGCCATAAAGGCGCCCTTCCTTGCGCGCGGCGTCGCGCCGGGCGACGAGCGCTTCGTAGCCGCCTTGCGCCATCGAAAGACGCAGCGCCTCCTGATAGTTGCCCGAATCGAGCAGCGCGCCGGCGGCCGCGCGGTACGGAAACGCATCGGCGGGAACGAAGTTGCGGCGGTACACGTCGAGCACATCGAGCTTGAGTTCGATGGCGATGCGCTGAATCAGCCGCTCCAGCGCGAAATACACTTGCGGTCCGCCAAAGCCGCGCACGAGGCCGGTCGGCGTCTTGTTGGTCAACACGACGCGGTTGCGCACGGCGAGATTCGGAATGGCATAGGCGCCTGTGAGGCAGCCGTGCATCCGGTAGAAAGTTGCGGGTTCGGGCGCGCGCACGTAGCCGCCGACGTCCTCCAGCTGATCGTATGACAGCGCGGCGATGCGCCCATCGCTTTCCACTGCCGCCTCGATCGTAGAGAGGCGCGCGGTCGCGGAGGTCGCCGCGCTCAGGTGTTCGAGCCGGTCCTCGACCCATTTCACCGGCGCGCCGGCCTTGCGCGATGCGAGGCACATCAGCACGACGTACGGAAACACCGCCTGCTTCACGCCGAAGCTGCCGCCCGAATCGCGCGGCGCCTTGTGCCGCAGACGGTTCGCGGGGACGTTGAGCGCCATGGCCATGACGGCATGCAGCGAGAACGGTCCCATGAAATTCGAGGTGACGTCGTAGCCCTCGCCGCCCGACAGATATTCGGCGATCACCACGCCGCATTCGATCGGCGCACACGTATTGCGCGGATAGTGCGCGACGAGTTTCACCCGATGCGGCGCGCGTTCGAACGCGGCTTGCGGATCGCCATAGCTGAAATGCCGGTCGCTGATCACGTTGGTGCCCACGCGCTCGTGCAGCACCGGCGATTCGTCCGCCACCGCCTGCTCGATGGACGTGACCGGATCGCGCAGCGCGTAATCGACCTTGATGAGATCGAGCGCGTCTTCGGCGATGGCGCGCGACTCCGCCATCACGACCGCGACCGGCTCGCCGACATAACGCACGCGGTCCATCGCGAGCGCCCACTGCTCCATCGGCGACTTCACGCCGACGACGAACGGCCGCGACCACGGACGCAAGTCCTTGCGCGTCAGAATCGCGCGCACGCCGTGCAGCTTCGACGCAGCTTCGATGTCGATGGACACGAGATCCGCATGTGCATGCGGCGAGCGCAGAATCGCGGCCTGCAACGTGCCGGGCTTCACGGCGAGGTCGTCGCCGTAGCGGCCACGGCCGGTCAGGATCGCGGGGTCTTCGACGCGCGGCATCGGACGGCCGACGTGGCGCTCAGGCGCGGCGGCGGCGTGGTCGGCGACGCGCGCGCCGGTATCGGCGAAGCCGGTCTCGCGCTGGTTCATGGCGTCACTCCCTGGTCTCGGTCGGTCTCGGTCCCGGCGCGGCTGCCGAACTCATCGGCGAGACCGTTCCAGCGGCGCGCAATCTCGCCGTGCTCGATGCCGAACAAATCCAGGATGCGCCCGACCGTGTGATCGACCACATCGTCGATGGTCTTCGGATGCGCGTAGAACGCGGGAACCGGCGGCATCACGATCGCGCCCATTTCGGTCGCGAGCGTCATGTTGCGCAGATGCGCGAGGTTGAGCGGCGTCTCGCGCGCAACCAGCACGAGGCGGCGGCGCTCCTTGAGCATCACGTCGGCGGCGCGGGTCAGCAGGTTGTCCGCGAAGCCGTTTGCAACGCCGGCGAGCGTCTTCATCGAACAGGGCGCGATCACCATGCCGTCGCTCAGGAACGAACCGCTCGCCACCGCCGCGCCGATGTCCCGCACGTTGTGCACGATATCGGCGAGCGTGTCGAGGTCGCCGCGCGTGAGGCCGAGTTCCTGCGCCGCCGTGACCGCACCAGACGCCGAGACGATCAGATGCGTCTCGTGCGTGCCGAGCCGGCGCAGCGCGGCGAGCAGCCGCACGCCGATCGCCGCGCCGCTCGCGCCCGAGATGCCGACGACGATGCGCTTCTTTCGTTCAGCCATCATCGCGTGTGAGGTAGGCGTTCAGTGCGCTGTCGTCGCCGGCGACGAGCGCGTCGAGATCGACCGTGTCTTGTCCCGGAATGCGCACGCGCGTGAAGACGTGCGCCGGATAGACGACCGGGCGCGTGGCGTCGAGACCCATCTTCGCGCTCACGCCTTGCAGATGCGCGGGCGCGTCTTCCGGAAGGCCGACCGTTGTCGAGGGATCGAGCGGCGACCCTTGCGCGCCCGCCACCACCACGAGGTCGCGGTCGGCCTGGAAGCGCGTAGCGATCGCCCATTCGATCTCGGTGGGATCGTGCACGTTCACGTCGGGATCGACCACGACGACCTGCTTGATGTCGTAGTGCGCGCCGAACGCGCACAGAATCACGTTCTTCGCCTCGCCTTCGCGCTTCTTGTCGAACTGCACCCACAGGTGATAGCGGCACACGCCGCCCACCGACAGATGCACGTCCGTAACCGCCGGATGGCTGCGTTGCAGATGCGCGAGCAGCGTGGCTTCGCGCGGAATCGCACCGAGCAGCAGGTGCTCCATCTCGGCCGGCACGATGGTATGAAAAATCGGGTCGCGCCGATGCGTGAGCGCCGTGACTTCGATGACTTCGCGTGCTTCCTTCGCGCTGTAGTACTTCGGGAACTCGCCGAACGGGCCTTCCGGCTCGCGCACGTTCAGCAAAATGCGGCCTTCGATGACGATCTCGGCAAACGCCGGCACATGCACGCCGTTCGTCACGCATGGCACGACCGGCAGCGGTGCACCGTGCAGCGCGCCCGCGATCTCCAGTTCGTCGTGATCGATCGGCGTGATGGCCTGCGACGCGAGAATCGTCAGCGGATCGACGCCGATGGCCACGGCCACGTCGAGTGCATCGCCCGCTTCTTCGGCTGCGCGCTGGAACGCATACAGATGGCGCGGCAGCAGCAGAATCGCCATGCGGTCGGGGCCATGCACCTGGATCCGGTTGATGGAGACGTTCTGCACGCCGGTGCGCGGATTGCGGGCGATCACGAGACCCGCCGTGATGTACGGGCCGTTGTCGTGCTCGCTGTGCGTGGGAATGGGCAGGAGCGCATGCAGGTTGATGCCGTTCGTATGCACTACTTGCTGGCACGGCGCGTCATCGCGCGCGACGACCTTCGAGGCGAGCGGCGCGGCGGCGGCAGCGGAAAATCGCGCGAGCAGCCCGGCTTCTTCCACACCCATTGCTTCGGCGATCCACGCGCGCTTCGCCATGAAGCCGCTTACGACCGGGATCGCATGTCCGCCCGGACGCGTGAAAAACGCGGCTTTCGAGCCGTCGAGCCGCTTCGCAATGGCCGCCAGTTCGTGTTCGAGCGCCACCGGCTTGTCGATCGCCGCGACCCGTCCGGTCTTCGCGAGATACGCAAGCCAGTCGCGCAGCGAGAGGGAACCCGCGTCCGATTCCGGGCGAGCCCACTGCAATGAGGAAGTGCCGTGCGGTGCGGCATCGCGTGTGTTCATCGTGCCTCCAGCTGTTGCCTGCTCGTCGCCTGTCGATGCGGCCAGGACGCCGCAGCAAGGTACGGTTGAAGCGTAGCGAGATCGCTCCATAAGTTCTAATACTGTTTTTCAATGCGGCGGATCATCGGCTCTTATATCCGTGTTAGCCCCGATGACAGCGTTCTTACAGTTGCGTATCAATAGCTCCTTTACGCACGCAGCTGGCGCAGGCGTTTCGCACAGAACTGCGTTTAATGAGCGATTGCTACGTCGTGATACTGGACGCAGAAGGTATTAGCGTCGCTGATGCCGAAGGGATCGAATGGACCTCAAGCAAATCCAGTACTTCATCGCGCTCTTCGAAGACGGTTCGGTCACGCGTGCGGCCAAGCGGCTGAACATCGTGCAGCCGGCGTTGAGCATGCAGATCGCGAAGCTGGAAGACGAACTGCATCAGCAACTCTTCGAGCGCGGCGCGCACGGCATGGCGCCGACCGCGGCGGGGCGGCTCATGTATCGACTCTTTCTGCCGATCATGCGGGACCTCGCGCACGCGCGCCAACAACTCGTCCAGCGCGATGAAGTCATGACGGGGCATGTGGGCATTGGGCTGATCGCATCGGTGACGGAGAGCGTGCTCGCGGACTCGCTCGCGCGTTTTCACGCGCGCTATCCCGATGTCGAAGTCACCGTCGCCGATGGCTACAGCGCGACGTTCATCGACTGGGTGGCGGGCGGTCAGCTGGATGCCGCGATCATCAACAAGCCACGCGCACGCCTTTCGCTGGATTCGCGTGCGCTGCTCGACGAGGAGATGGTGCTCGCGACGAGCGCCGCGCACGGTCCGGACTTGCCGCACACGATCGAACTGGCACAGTTGCCCGAACTCGAACTCGTATTGCCGACCAAGCGCCACGGATTGCGCGGCGTGCTCGACAGCGCCGCGCAGCATGAAGACGTGCTGCTCGCACCACGCTTCGAGATCGACGTGCTTTCCACCATTCTCAAGCTCGTCGAGCACACGCGCTTTGCGACGATTCTTCCGCGCATCGTCGTGGAGCGTGCCGCGCGGCATGGAACCTTGCGCGCGTACCCTATCCTCGCGCCGCGCATCGTGCGCCATATCGTCTGTGTCAGCCATCCGCGCAGGCCGTTGAGCGCGGCAGCGGAGGCGCTCATTGCGATCATCGGCGACGAGCTGCATCAAGCGTCGAGCACTTCGTCATCCGAATCGAAATCATCACTCAAGGAAACATCAGCATGAACGCATTGCACTGGATCGGCGGCGAATGGACCGGCACGCCGACGCTCGACAGCATCGATCCCGCGACGGGCGACGCCCTCGGCCAGTACGCCGACGGCGGCGCGCACGAAGCCGACGCCGCTATCGCCGCCGCGCGCCACGTGTTCGACCGCACGACCTGGGCGCAGGACGCGCGTCTGCGTCAGGACGTACTGCTTGCATGGGCCGTCGCGCTCGAACAGCAGCGCGAATCGCTCGCCACGCTGCTCACGCGCGAAAACGGCAAGGCGATCGGGCAATCGCGCGGCGAGATCGCGGGCGCCATCTCCGAAGTGCGCTATTACGCCGGGCTCGCGCGGCATATCGCGGGGCACGTGCTCGAACCGGAGCCGGGCGTCATTTCGACGATGCTGCGCGAAGCCGCTGGCGTGGCCGCCATCATCGTGCCGTGGAACGCGCCGGCGGTGTTGCTCGTGCGTTCGCTCGCGCCCGCGCTCGCGGCGGGTTGCACGGCGGTCGTGAAGCCTGCCGCGCAGACCTCGCTCGTCACTGCCGCGATGCTGCGCTGCCTCGAACACACCGCGCTGCCGAAGGGCGCGGTGAATCTCGTACACGAACAAGGGCACGCCGCCAGTCAGCGGCTTGCGGATTCACACGGCGTGGACGTAGTGAGCTTCACCGGCTCGACCGCGACGGGCAAGAAGATCATGGCGGCGGCGGCGGACAGCATGAAAAAGCTGTCGCTGGAACTGGGCGGCAAGTCATGCTGCGTCGTTTTCGACGATGCCGACATTGCCGCCGTCGCGCCACGCCTTGCGCGCGCCGCGACCATCATCTCCGGCCAGCAGTGCACGGCGGCGCGGCGCGTGCTGGTGCATGCGTCGCGTGCGCAGGAAATGCGCGAGAACCTCGCGGGCGCGCTGGCGGCGCTGAAGGTCGGACCGGGTATCGATCCGGCGACGGATATCGGCGCGCTCATCGATGCCCCGACGCGCGATGCGGTCGAGCGGACCATCGAACGGGCATGCGATATGAGTGATCGCGTATTGCTGCGCGGCGGCCGCTCGGGCCATGCGTTTCTTTCGCCGACGCTCGTGGAGCACGGCGATCCGAAGGCGTTCTTTTGTCAGGACGAAATCTTCGGGCCGTTCGTCACGCTCGAAGTCTTCGAAAGCGACCAGGAAGCCCTCGCGAGGGCCAACGATAGCGTATTCGGCCTGTCAGCCAGCGTCTGGACTCACGACGGTCCGCGCGCCTTTCGCATGGCACGGGCGCTGCGTAACGGAACGGTCTGGATCAACGATCACAACAAGCTGTTTGCGGAGGCGGAAACCGGCGGATACCGGCAAAGCGGGCTTGGGCGCCTCCATGGTCACGATGCGCTCGCCGACTTCACCGAAATCAAGCACATCTGTATGCCGGCTGGCGTGGCCGAGGGCATTGCTCCGCTTCGCTGATCATGATCGCTCGGTGGGGCCCTCGAGTCCCGCTTCTACGCAGGGATGAACCAAATGTATTTTGAGGGCCAACAGCGATCGTCTGAAAACTGTACCGCGCGAGATTAGTTTGTCTTCGGCGAAAGTCGCGCGCTCCGGCGGGGTTGCCGCTTTTGCAGCGCGCTGCGTGGCTCATACGCGGTCGGTCTGGATTCTGCACGAACGATTGCGCACGCGCAGTCTCCGCATGATGTGTGTCGTTCTTGCCTGCGTCTCGCTGTTACAACGGCGGGCTGAAACACGCGAACTGCCAGGCCAGGTTTCGATCCGTGGTGCCGGCATCAGTTCGCGTCTGGTCGAAGGATGTCTATGGCAGTGCTTTCCCCCGGGCGCGAGGTTGCAGATCGCAGACACCGGACGCCTTGTTGGAGTGCGTTGCTATCCGAGGTCCGTGAGCGGGTTTGCGGATCGAGCTGTCATCATATCCGCCCGACTTTTCAGATGGCGTTGCGGCGCGAGCGACCGGCACGGGTCGACCCTAATGGGACATTGGGCAATCCTGTGAGCGGCCGTTCGATTGGCTGGAGCAAACACTTCATTCGGCATCGCGAACGTTGTCAATTAAAATCATTCGCGCCTCGCGTGCCAAATCTTGACCGTGCTAAATGAGTCGCAACATGATCACGAGGGCGTTCGCCAGTGCATGAGTGACGTAAGTACTGAGTACTGGGCGGCCAAGTCTCTGAGCTTCTATGACGAACACGGCGGCGAGCACCGTCGCGCCCAAGAAGATGCTAAGGACGGCGCGATCGGTGTACCCATGCAGGCAGGTAAATGCGATGGCTGAAGCAAGCCCACCAAGCCAAAACGGTTGACGAAGAACTCCGCTTACCAGGCGGATCGGAAGCCATTGCCCAATTAACGTCTCGACGAACGGCATGGCAACGACAGTTACAAGTAGCTGAAACGCAAACGAGTGGTTCGCGAACGGCTTTGCATGCCCAGGCGAAGGTCCCCAAGCCCAAAATCCAACAAGGATAAGCGCTATCTGTCCGATAAACATGACAGCCGCCCCGCCAATTATCAATCCCCATCTTGGTATGTCGACTAGGCGCATTTACGGGCGGACGTCCAGGCTAGATGGCAGAAGAAGCTTTGCGTTGAGTTAAGCAGAATGTGCGGTCGATGCCGGCGCTTTAAGGCGGTCATCCAATCGAGCAATCCTGTCGATTGACCGGGCATGGCCGAACTCGGCACTCGAACTAACGACGGGATCAACCGTCCCTCCTTCGACGTAATTGCCGGGCGAAGCATCGCTCAGTATGAGACTTCAAAATGCGATTCACGCTGGATCACGTGTGCAAGGGCGGCGCAATCGGCTTGAAGCAGCTGACGAAGAAATACGGGCCGCACATCTATCTCAGACAGCCCTCGCCGAGGAACCCACGTGAAGGTAAGGCGTTTGTTCCCCTCCGAGCCATAATGCGAAGCCGTTAGATCGAGCAACGGCGATCCGGGCTCTAGGCGCGCGAACATGTAGAAACCGATCTCATGGTGCAGCCGTCCGTTATAACCAAAGAAATTCTCAACTATGCAGAGCGTTTTCTCGATGTGGACCGACGCGCCAACCTCTTCTTCCATCTCGCGGATAACAGTCTGTGCGGCATGTTCTCCAGGCTCGACTCGGCCCCCGGGAAGGCACCAGAAGTCGTCACCTTCGGCTTGATGCAGCAGGACATAGTCGTCTTGAAATATTACTGCGGCCGCCCGCAGATTGAAACGATGACTTCCGGTGTCGAATGAAATCACGGTTTTAAATTGAAAGATTTGTGAGCGGCCATTTTAGGCCCAGAATTTTAGTGCGTCGGCGATTGCCTGCGATCCTCGCACGGATGTCGACGGACCAATATTAGCCGACTGCCAGTGGGGGTGCGGCTAAATTCTTGGACTCATTTATGCCGCGATTCCGAGACATTGCCGGTACTCGACCGGACTAAGAGAGCCGAGCGAGACCTTGATCCGTGTTGCGTTGTACCACCGGATATAGGAGTCGAGGACTTC
>NZ_JALQDA010000033.1:0-15632 GCF_023631485.1 Caballeronia sp. GAFFF2
ACGGAAGCCGCAGGCAAGCTGCACGACGCAGGTCTGATCCATCACAGCCGCGGCTGCATCAAGGTGCTCGACCGCGCTGGTCTCGAAGAGCGCGCGTGCGAATGCTACGGCATCGTCAAGCGTGAATTCGACCGGATGCTGCCGCGCGCCGCCCGCCAGAACGAAGCGACGTTTGCCTGAACGACGCGTCTCACGCGGTCAGTCGCGCGCCACGATCTTCACGTTGGCTTCGGCGGCGACCGCGTCCAGCCCGGCGATGGTATCGGCGGGCAGCCACAATCCTTCTTCGAGTTGAGTCTGCTGGGCGCGCGTTTCCTTCTCGCCCGGATAGAACACTTCGTCGACACCCTCGGCGAGCGGCGCGGCCTTGAGCGCTTCCACATAGCGCTCCATACGCGCGTTGAACTCGGCGAGCGGCTGAAATGCGGCGACATTCAGCGCGATCATCAGATGCCCCGCGCGGCTGCGATTCACCGGATCGTACGGACCGTGCACGTCCGTCAGACACCCGCTGCCCGAGAGGACGCCGGAAAGCACGTCGACCATCGTTCCGATGGCATACCCTTTGTGCTCTGCCATCGGCAGGATGAAACCCTTGAGGCCTTCCACAGGGTCGGTCGTCGGGCGGCCGCGTGAATCCACGGCCCAGCCGAGTGGAATCGGTTCGTGACGCATCTGCGCGAGAAAGATCTTGCCGCGCGCGACGCCCGAGTTCGCCACGTCCATCACCATCGGTTCATAACGTCCGGCGGGCGCGGCCACGGACCACGGATTGGTGCCGATCATCTTCTTGAGCCCGCCCCACGGCGCCATGTTCGGGCCGCCGTTGGTCATGCACAGCATGATGCAGCCGTCGTTCGCCGCCATCCGCGTGAAATACATGCACGTGCCGAAATGATTCGAGTTGCGCACCGATACCGCGCCGATGCCATGCGCCTTCGCGCGGCGGATTGCGTCGAGCGTCGCCGCGCGTCCCACCACCGGACCTATGCTGTCGCCGCCGTCCATGACCGCGACGGCGCCTGCATCGACGGGAAAACTCAGGCTGGTCGACGCCTTCATGGCGCCCGAACGCAACCGCGCGTAGTACCAGCCGAGCCGCAACACCCCATGCGACTGATGACCCCAGAGGTCGGCCTGCACCATTGCATCGGCGGCGACGTGCGCGTCCTCGGTGTTCGCGCCCACGCTTCTATAAACCTCGGCGACGAACGCGCGCAAGGCGTCCGGATTCACGCGATAACGCGTGGCGTCGTTCATGTGGTGTCTCCTTGAGTGAGCAAGCGTGCTGGTCTTATCTCTACCAGCTTCAGCTTTCGCGCGCCCTGATGCCTTCGTCGGCGAAATGAAGGGTTGCCGTAGTCCATTCGCTCGACATCATGTCAAAAAATAGTAACGCTACGTTTGCAACGGACACTTTATTTGCGCTGAAAATTCGCCGAAAGGCTTGCTGCATATAGTATTGCAGCGCGTCAGCTAGTAAACCCTATCTTGTCGCCCGCCCACAGCGTTTTGTATATTTTGTTTGTATTACTACGGTCAAAAAGAAATTTACTACCTGACCCAAGGCGCAAGTCCCGTGGCGAATGTCGCTGCCATATCGGTGTTGAGGAGACAACAACTATGGAAGAAGCACTGGAAGTCGCATCGCGTAGAAAGTTCCTGGCGGGACTTGCCGCCACGGCCGGTTCGGTCGCGCTTTCGTCGGTCTCGGGCAAGGCTTTCGCCCAGCAGAAAGTGTTCGTTCCTTATAGCAACAAGAGTCTGGATTACTACTTCTTCGCCACGCAGCAGGAAGCGGTGAAGCGCGCCGTCGAAGCGAAGGGCTGGACGTTTCAGGCCGTCAACGCCAACTTCAGCAACACGACGCAGCTCGAACAGTGGAACAGCCTGATGTTGAAGAACCCGTCGGCGATCATCGCGGACCCGATCGACAGCCAGGCTATCGTCAGCGTCATCAAGAAGTACAACATGAAGAAGATCCCCGTCGGCATTATCGATACCCCCGCGCTCGGCGGCGATGTCGCGGTGACGGTGGACTTCGACAATCATCAGGGCGGCATCATGGCGGCGGAAGCCATTGTCGGTCTGCTCAAGAAGAAGCACGGGTCGGCGAAAGGCTCGGTGCTCAACTGCTACGGCGCGCTGCAATCGGTGGCGTGGCGGCTGCGCAAGGAAGGCTTCGAGGAGACGATGAAGAAGTATCCGGACGTCAAGCTCATCAGCCGTCCGACCGAAGGGCTTCTGAAGAACATGTTGTCCGTCACGCTCTCGACACTCTCCGAGTATCCCGATCTCGACGCCGTCCACGCGCCGAGCGATTCGCCCGCGCGCGGCATCGTCACGGCCTTGCAGCAAAAGGGCAAGTGGAAGAAGGTCGGCGAGCAGGGACACGTGATCTTCGTGAATATCGACGGCGAGCCGGCCGCGCTGCAATGGATCGCGGACGGCTACATGGATGCGGTGGTTTCGCAAGACCCGATCGCCTACGCGCAGATCACCGTCGACATGCTCGACAAGTATTCGCTGAAGGGCCAGCCGGTGCCGCTCGGGCCGTATCAGAACAGCCAGTACTTTTGGGAGAAAGCGCAGATCACCAAATCGGAGACCGGCCCGAGTCTCGTGATCCAGCCGTTTATCGTCGATGCCTCCTCGGTGAAGGACAAACGCCAGTGGGGCAACATCGCCTATAACGAATGGGGACTGCGTTACTCCTGATGCACCGGTGATTCACGTTGAGCAGGGCGGCGCGCGAGCTTCGCGCGCCATCGCCAAACGGAGGTTCGCTTCATGGCGGATATGAGCAGCAACGAGTACATCCTGAGAACGCACGATGTCGTCAAGCGCTACAAGGCGGTAGTCGCGCTGGATCGCGTGTCGGTCAACATCCGGCGCGGCACCATTCACGGTCTGCTCGGCGAAAACGGCGCGGGCAAATCGACGCTCGTGCGGCTCATTTCCGGCCAGACGGCGCCGACCGAAGGCAGCATCACCTTCGACGGCGAGGACATGCAAGGCTCGGACGTCAAGCAGATGGAAGCGCGCGGCGTGTTCCTCGTGACGCAGGAACCGATGATCGTCGACTCCATGTCGGTCGCCGACAATCTCATGCTGGGCCGCTGGCCGGTCAAGCGCGGCCTCTTGAAACAGGTGGACCAGCGCGCGCAAATGCAAAGCGTCGAGATCGCGCTCGAAGGAACGGGTTTCGATCCGCGCATGCCCGCGCGTTTGCTGTCGGCGGTCGCCAAGCGCAAGCTCAACATCCTGCGTGCGCTGCATAGCGGCGGCAAGCTGCTGATTCTCGACGAACCCACGACCGCGCTGACGCTCGCCGACCGCGAGCATCTGTTCGACTTCATGCGCAGCCTGAAGGCGCGCGGCGTGACCTTCGTCTTCATCTCGCATTACAACGAAGAGATTCTCGATATCTGCGACGGCGTCTCCGTGCTGCGCAACGGCAAACTCGCGGGCGAGCACGACGACCTCTCGCAGATCGACTCCGACGGCCTGTCCGAACTCGTGATCGGCCGCGACGTGCCGCTTTTCTATCGCGACCGCGAAGCCACCCGTGCACGCGGCGCAGGCGACGCGGCGGGCGCCGCGTGGCTCGTCGAAGACCTGGTCGCGCCGGGCGTGGACGTGGAGCGCTTCTCGATTGCGCCGGGGGAGATCGTCGGCTTCGCGGGCTTGCCGGGGTCGGGCGCGAAGGAGTTCGCGCTGGCGCTCTTCGGCCTGAATCGCGCAAAAAGCGGTCGCGTCTCGCACGACGGCCGCACAAGCGTCATGCCGAATCATCCGGGTCCGGCGTTCGAGCGCGGCATCGCGTATTTGTCGGACGACCGGCATCGCGATGGCCTCGTCGGTCTGCAGAGCATCGCGCACAACATCACGCTGTCGAGTCTCGCGGATGTCTCACACGGCGGCGTGATCGACGCGGGCGCGGAACGTCACGTCGTCAAACGCTATTTCGAACACTTTCGCGTGAAGGCGGCCACGCCCGAAGTGCTGCTCGGCACGCTCTCGGGCGGCAATCAGCAAAAGGTGTGTCTCGGCCGCGTGCTCGCCACGTCGCCGCGCCTTCTGATTCTCGATGAACCCACGCGCGGCATCGACGTCGGCGTGAAGGAAGAAGTCCACCGAATCATCGATACGCTGACGCGCGAAGGCCTCTCGGTGATCGTCATCACGAGCGATCTCGACGAGATGGTGCGCATGGTGGACCGCGTCTGCGTGTTCGTGGGCGGGCGCATCGAGCGTGAATACACGGGCGCGCAGATCGAGAAGGACGCGATCCTGCAATCGGCGTTCAACGTCGAAAGCGCGTCGGTACAAACCGAGCCGGAACCGCTCGCGAGCCAAACATGAGGAGAGAGTCCATGCAATCAGGTAGCGATATCACGCCGGCGCCGGCCACGTTGTCGAAGGCGGGCGCGGCGCCGGGCACGAAGCGCAGCAGAGCGGGCGTGCAGTGGGTCTTTCAGAACGTCGTGTGGCTCTGGCTCGCGGCGCTCGTGATCGTGTTCGGCGTACTCAATCCGTTCTTCTTCACGCTCTCGAATCTGCAGAACGTGCTCGTGCAGGCAACCGTGCTCGGCTTGCTCGCGCTCGCGGTTTCGTTGCCGCTGATGGTCGCGGAGATCGACCTCTCGATCGCCAGCAACATGGGCTTTTCGGCGGCCATCGGCGCGATCGTTTCGACGCGGCTCGGCTTGTCGCCCGCTGTCGGCGTGCCGGTGGGCATCGCGGCGGCGACGGCTATCGGTTTTTTCAACGGCATGTGCGTGACGCGCCTCAAGATGGTCTCGCTGATCCAGACGCTCGCCGTGATGATCGTGCTGCAAGGCTCGCTGCTTGCGGTCACGCAGGGCAACACCATCTCCGATATGTCCGCCGGCTATATCTGGATCGGGCAGTACACCATCAACAACTGGCCTGTCATGCCTATCGTGTTTCTCGTCGTGCTGCTAGGCATGGGCTTTTTGCTGCGCAAGACCGTGCTCGGACGTTATCTGTATGCGACCGGCGGCAACGCGCTCGCGGCCAACTCGGCGGGCATTCGCGTGAATCGCGTGAAGGTGATCGCCTTTACGTTGTCGGGCTTTCTTTCGGGCGTCGCGGGCTATCTGCTTGCCGCGTGGCAAATGGCCATTACCTCGGATCAGGGCGAAGGCTTCCTGCTGTATGCGATTGCCGCGCCGATCATCGGTGGCGTGAGCGTGTTCGGCGGACGCGGCGGCGCGCTCGGCATTCTCGGCGGCGTGCTGCTGCTCACGGTGATCCACGTTGGTCTCGCGATCACCGAAGTGCCGTCGTTCTACGTGCAGATGATCGGCGGCATTCTGATTTTCGTCGCGGTGGCCGTCGACGCGATCCGCGTCAACTTCGTCTCGCAATAAACGCATTCACCACTTTTTCGCCATGACAGAACCACGACACTGCGAGATGTATATCGATGGACGCTTCACGAAAGAAAGCGTGAGCGAATGGATCGACGTAACGAATCCGAGCACGGAGCAAGTCGTTTCCCGCGCGCCGGATGCGAGCCAGGACGTGATCGATTCCGCAATCGAAGCCGCCTCGCGCGCGTTCAAAACATGGCGGCGCGTGAATCCGTTCGAACGCTCGCGCCTGCTGCACGCCATCGCCGACGAAATCGCGAAGGACGAACGCGCCATTGCCATGTCGATCACGGTGGAAATGGGCAAGCCATTGGCCGAAGCACAAGGCGAAGCGCGCAAACTCGCGAAGGCGTTTCACTATTACGCGGAAGAGGCGGTGCGTATCTATGGCGAAACCATTCCGAACGAAGAGGATGGCTTCGTCAGTTTCGTGGAGAAGGAACCGGTCGGCGTGGTCGCGGCCATTGCGCCGTGGAATTATCCGGTCGAACTGATCGGCTGGAAGCTCGCGGCTTCGCTGGCGGCGGGTTGCACGATCGTCGTGAAGCCTTCCGAGTACACGCCTTCGAGCGCGGAAGCCGTGTTTCGCTGCGTGGATCGCGCGGGCTTGCCAGCGGGCGTCGCCAATCTGGTAATGGGCGCGCGCGAGGCGGGCAAGCGGCTCGTCGGGCATCCGCGTATCGATAAGGTGGCGTTCACGGGTTCGGGCACGGCGGGCGAGGACATCTATCGCACGGTGCGCGGCATCACAGGTCTGTCGCTGGAACTCGGCGGCAGTTGTCCGCTCATCGTGACCGCGCATGCCGATATCGATCTCGCCGTCGCGGGCACGTTGCGGCGCGCGTTTCGCAATGCCGGGCAAATCTGCATCTCGATCAATCGCGCGTATGTGCAAGAGTCGGTCTACGACGCGTTTCTCGCGCGGCTAACCGAAGGCGCGAACAAACTCGTCGTCGCCGATGGCGTGGCCAACGAACGCGCGGATATCGGACCAATGGCCACGCGCGCGGGCGTCGTCAAGGTAGAGCGGCATCTGGACGACGCACGCGAGCGCGGCGCGCGCATTCTCTGCGGCGGCGGGCGTCCTTCCACGCTCGGTTCCGGCGCGGGCTTGTTTCTCGCGCCGACCGTCATCGCCGATGGCACGCCCGAGATGCTCGTCATGCACGAGGAAACCTTCGGCCCGGTGATCGGCGTTGCGCCTTACAAGACGCTCGACGAAGCCATCGATGCAGCCAACGGCACGCCCGCCGGACTCGCGGCCTATGCGTACACGGAGCACGTCAAGGAGAGCTTCACGCTTTCGCGCGAACTCGACTTCGGCAACGTCGCCATCAATCACGTCGATGCGGGCATCATGAACGCGCCCTACGGCGGCCGCAAACAGAGCGGCACGGGCTACGAGCACGGCCGCGAAGGCATGGAAGGGTATCTGCATCTGAAGCACGTGCGTTTGCGACACGGCGCCTGAGCGGAGAGCGACGATGGAACGCTATCTTCTCGGCATCGACGTGGGGACGTCCGCGTGCAAGGTCATCGCGGTGGATGGCAACGGGCGCGTGGCGGCGAAGGCGCTCGCGTCTTACCCGCTCGTCTCGCCGCGTCCGGGCTGGGCGGAACAAGACCCGGAGCACTGGTGGCAGGCCACGCAAAGCGCGCTGGCCGAAGTGCTCGCCGCGCTGCCGGATCGCCGTGCGGTGGCGGGTATCGGCCTGTCGGGTCAGATGCATGGTCTCGCCGCGCTCGACGAAGCCGACAACGTGCTGCGCCCCGCGATTCTCTGGTGCGACCAACGCGCGGCGCCCCATTGCGATGAGATCACCGCGCGCGCGGGCGGTCTCGACGGCTTGCTTGCGATGGTTCAGAACCGCATGCTGCCGGGTTTCACTGCGGGCAAGCTCTTGTGGATGCGCGAGCACGAGCCCGAACTCTTCGCGCGCATGAGGCGCATGCTGAACCCGAAGGATTATCTGCGCCTGCGCCTGACGGGCGAACATATCACCGATGTTTCCGATGCATCCGGTACCGGCCTCTTCGATGTAAAGCGCCGCGCCTGGTCGCAAGCGCTGCTCTCGCTGCTCGACCTGCCCGCGAGCCTCGTGCCGGAGGTCGTGGAATCGACCGAACGCGCGGGCGTCTTGCGGCTTGAGCTTGCGCAAGCGTGGGGCCTGTCCGCCGATACACCCGTCTTCGGCGGCGGCGGCGATTCGGTAATCCAGACCACGTCGATGGGCGCGATCGATACCGGACCGCTCGGCGTGACCATCGGCACGGCGGGTATCGTCGCGGGCGGCATGCGGGAGTGTCCGGTGGCGACAGGCCAGTTGCAGATTTCGTGCGGCAACGCGCCGGGCCGCTGGCATGTGATGGGCGTGACGCTGTCGGCGGGCGGCGCGTTCGAATGGCTGCGCGGTGCGCTAAGACGCATGACGTCCGCGCTGTCGTTCTCGGAGATGACCGATCTTGCCAAAGCCGCCGCGCCCGGATCGGACGGCTTGCTGTTTTTGCCTTATCTGCTCGGCGAACGCTGTCCGCACGTTGCCGCCGACGGCCGTGCCGCGTGGATCGGCCTCACCTCGATGCACGACGCCTCGCACCTCGTGCGCAGCGTCATGGAAGGCGTTTTGTTGAACATTCGCGCCATCGCGGCGCTGGGGTCAAGCGCAGGCCTCGCCTGCGACGAAGTGCGGGTGTCCGGTGGCGCGACCGCCGAGCCCTTCTGGCTGCGCCTGCTTGCCGACGTGCTGCAACGCGAAGTCACCACTGTCACGGGCGCGTCGGAGGGCGGCGCATACGGCGCGGTGCTCGCGGCTGGCGTGGGCGCGGGCTGGTGGACCACGCTCGACGAAGCCGTCAGCACCTTGCGCGTGACGGAGCGCATCAGTCCCGACGCGCGACTCGGGCCGCTCTACGACGCACGTTTCGAAACCTTCCGCACGCTGTACGACACGTTGCGCCCGGTCTATGAGCGTATCGCAGCCGAACCCGCCTACCCGGAGAGCACCAACCGATGACCGTCAATCTCGCGGAAGTTCCTGTCGATGCCATCGTGTTCGACCTCGATGGCACGCTCGTCGACACGGCGCCCGATATCGCCAACGCGGTGAATCGTCTGCTCGCGACGCATGGCCTGCCGCCGCAGACGGTGAGCTTCGTGGCGCAGTACATCGGCGAAGGGTCGTTCGGGCTGATCGACAAGTTGTACAAGGGCTTGGGTCTCACGCTCGATCATGATCGCGTAAGCGCCGACGTCGAAGCGTATTTGTCCATTTACAAGCAGCACCCGGTTGGCGAAGCGACCGTGTACGCCGACGCGCTCACCGCAGTTCCCGCGCTGCATGCGGCGGGCATCAAGCTCGGCGTATGCACGAACAAGGCACAGCATCTGGCGCAGGCGGTGCTCGCGCATTTCGGCATCGAGCAGTACTTCAGCTCGGTGATCGGAGGCGATATGCTTGCACAGAGAAAGCCGCATCCCCGGCATCTGCTCGCGACGCTCGAAGCGCTCGACGTCGCGCCCGAGCATGCGCTCTATATCGGCGATACGCGCATCGACGCCGAATGCGCCGAACGTGCGCAGGTGCGTTGCCTGATCGTCAACTGGGGCACGGGACCCGACGTTCCCGTTGCCGAGGATGCCCGGCTCGACTCGTTCGCCGATCTAGTAACAAGGTGCGCCGCGCTCAATGCGTCGCGCCTGCCGGGAGCCTGATGAGAAACGACCTGTTGCGGCGCATTGCGCTCGAACACCCTGCGCTGACGGGCGCGACCTTGCGTATCGCCGATGTCCTGCTGGGCGCGCCCGAAGCCGCGCTCAAGATGAGCATGGCCGAGTTGTCCGAAGCGGCACAGACGAGCGACCCGACCGTGGTGCGCTTTTTCCGGCGCTTCGAGTGCGCGGACTATCAGGACTTCAAGGTGCGTCTGGGCCAGGGTCTGATTCCGCAAGCGCCCTTCGATTACGAAGCGATCACCAACGCCGACGCGCCCGAGAACGTCTGCAACAAGATCATCAACAACTCGCTGCACGCCATTCAGCGCTTCGCCAAGGATGTCGATGCGAGCGCCATCGAGCGCGCGGCCAAGTATCTGATCGAGGCGAAGGGCATCTTTCTGTTCGGCCTCGGCATCTCCGAAACCATTGCCTTCGATGCCGAGCACAAGTTCTTTCGCTTGGGGCTGCATTGCCGCGTAGTGCTCGAAAGCCAGCGTCAGTTGCTGCTCGCGCCAACCTTGCGCAACGACGAAGTGGCCGTGTTCTTCTCGCATTCCGGCTCGACCAAGTCGCTCGTGATGGCCGCCGCCATGGCCAAGGGCAAGGGTGCAATCACCATCGCCATTTGCGCGCCCGGCTCGCGGCTCGCGCAGACGTGCGATCTGACCATTGCCGTGCCCGCCTATGAGAACACCGAGCTGTACACGCCGCTCACGGCGCGGATCAACCATCTGCTCGTGGTGAACATGCTCGTGGCGATGCTCGGCCTCGCTCAAGGCCGCGAGTTGCCCGACAATCTCGCCGCGCTCGACCCGTGGTTCACCGACAAATTCATGGACTAAGCAAGTCAACGGAGACGCAATTGGCTACGTATATCGAACCGGGCTATGCCCAGCTCAAACCCGCATCGAAACAGGACGAAGCAAAACTCGTTTCTGGCAACAAGGCGGTCGATCACTATCTGAAGCCGGGCATGAAGGTGGGTCTCGGTTCGGGCACGACCTCGCACTGGTTCGTGCGTGCGCTCGCGCCGCGCGTGAAGGACGGGCTGGATGTCGTCGGCGTGCCGACGTCGAACGCCACGCGCGAGCTTGCGCTCGAACTCGGTGTGCCGTTGACCGATCTAGGGCAGATCGACCGGCTCGACGTGACTATCGACGGCGCGGACGAGATCGATCATCAGGGCAGCATGATCAAGGGCGGCGGCGCGTGTCTTCTGTGGGAAAAGATCGTGGCGGCGGCATCGCGCAAGATGGTCGCTGTCGTCGACGATAAGAAAGTCTTCGATACGCTCGGGCGCTTTCCCTTGCCTATCGAGATCATCCAGTTCGGCTGGCAGAGCACGGAGCGTTTGCTGCGCGATCTGTTCGTCTCGGCGGGCTTCGACGAAAGCGTGCGTATCGAGCGGCGCGTGAAGAACGGCGAACTCGTCGTCACCGACAGCGGCAACTGGATTCTCGACTGTCATCTCGAAGCCATTCCCGAGCCGCTCGCGCTGTCGCCGCGCTTCAACGCCATTCCGGGCGTGGTCGAACACGGCCTCTTCACCGGCATTGCAAGCGAGATGATCGTCGGTCACGCGGATGGCACGGCGGATATCGTCGTCTTCGAAGGAGCGCGCACATGAGTTCGACACTGGATGCCTTCCGTCTGGATGGCGATGTCTGCGTGGTGACGGGCGCGGCGCAAGGCATCGGCTTCGCGATCGCGACAGGCTTGAAGAGCGCGGGCGCGACGGTCGTCGTCGCGGATCGCGATGAAGCGCTCGGACAAAAGGCCGCGCAGGAAATCGGCGGCACGTTCGTCGCACTGGACGTGACGGATTCATCGTCTGTCGATCAAGCCTTCGATACCGTCGTCGCGCGTCACGGCAAGCTCGACGTGCTCGTGAACAACGCGGGCATCGTAAAGAACGCCTCCGCGCTCGAAACCGACGATGCCGCCTGGCGCGCGGTGCTCGCGGTCAACCTCGACGGCGTGTTTTATTGCTGCCGAAGCGCCGCGCGGCACATGACGCGGCAGAAGTCCGGGCGCATTGTGAACATCGCGAGCATGAGCGGGTCGATCGCCAACAAGCCGCAGCCGCAGGCGTCGTACAACGCATCGAAGGCGGGCGTGATTCATTTGACGCGCTCGCTTGCGGCGGAATGGGCCGCGGATGGCGTGCGCGTCAATTCGATATCGCCGGGATATGTCGGCACCGAACTCACGAAACGCGGCTTCGAAAACGAAACGTGGCGCAAGGTGTGGATCGACGGCACGCCGCTCGCCCGCATGGCGACGCCCGATGAAATCGCGCCCGGCGTGGTGTTCCTCGCTTCGCGCGCGAGCGCCTTCGTGACCGGTTCGGACCTCGTCATGGACGGTGGCTACACTGTCTGGTGATCCGCAAATACAGCATGGAGACGAGCATCAAATGACCGCACGCGAAGCAGTGAGCGCCTTGCGCGAAACCCTTGGCGCGGAAGTCGTCGCGTTGCCCGAAGAGTTCGGCGACCGGCGCGTCGTGGACTGGAGCGGGTTGCCGGGCGCGACGCCTTCGGCCATCGTCCGGCCGCGCAACACGGAGGAAGCCGCCAAGGCGCTCGCTCTCTGCACGAAATACAAGCAGGCGGTCGTTACGCAAGGCGGGCTCACCGGGCTCGTGGGCGGCGCGAACGTGCTGACGGACGAAGTCGTGCTCAGTCTCGACCGCATGAACCGCATCCTCGAGATCGATGAAGTCTCCGCGACCATGACGGTGGAAGCGGGCACGCCGTTGCAAGTGGTGCAGGAAGCGGCGAGCGCGGCGGGCTTTTACTTTCCGCTGGATCTCGGCGCGCGCGGCAGTTGTTCCATTGGCGGCAATCTTGCCACCAACGCGGGCGGCAACCGCGTCATCAAGTACGGGATGATGCGCGATCAGGTACTCGGCGTCGAAGCGGTGCTGGCGAGCGGCAAGGTCATTGGCGACTTGAACAAGATGATCAAGAACAACAGCGGCTATGACTTGCGGCATTTGTTGATCGGCAGCGAAGGCACGCTCGCGATCATCACGCGTGTCGTGCTGCGATTACGGCCGAAGCCAACGGCGACCGCCACCGCGTGGTGCGGCTTGCCGGACTTTCGCGCGGTGACCACGCTGCTGACGCGTGCGCAGGCGGGGCTGGCCGCGGGGGTATCCGCGTTCGAAGTGATGTGGGCGGGTTATCACGATGCCGTTATCGGCAACCTCAAGAACCTGCGCGCGCCGCTCGCGGATGCGCATCCGTTCTACGTGCTGCTGGAGAGCGTCGGCACCGATCCGGTCCGTCACGGCGATGCCTTTGAAGAGTTTCTCGGCGCGATGCTGGAAGACGGCGTGGTGACGGACGCCGCGATTGCGTCGTCGGAAGCGCACGCGCGCGACTTCTGGTCGATTCGCGATGCGCCCGGCGAGTATCAGCGCTTCATTCCGAATCACGCGGCGTACGACGTGAGCTTTTCGATCGCGCAGGTGGGCGATGCCGCGCAGAAGTGCGAGGCGCGTCTGCGCGAACGCTGGCCGCAAGCGCTCGTCCTGACGTATGGGCATCTTGGCGATGGCAACATTCATATCGTCGTGGACGTGCCGGGCATGGGCAAGCACGATCACGACGAGATCGACAGTGTGATCTACGACGTGACGCGCGAGTTCGCGGGATCGATTTCGGCCGAGCATGGAATCGGCGTGAAGAAGCGGCACTTCTTGCCGCAGAGCCGTCGCGAGACCGATCTCGAAGCCATGCGCGCGATCAAGGCGGCGCTCGATCCGGATGGGATTCTCAATCCGGGGAAGGTGATTTAGGGCTTTGTTTGGCAGTTCAGGCGGTGGTTTGGGCAGATCCGGCGAATCGGTTATCTTGCCCCGATCGCAATTAATACGTTCGACGTGATTCCGCCGTTTAGCATGAGCGTGAAGAATGGCTACTCGGTGCCATGAAGTCGCTCGGGTCTCTCGGTCGTGGATGCAGACTTATCGGCTTCCAGCAGTTTTGGCGGTCGTGAGTCGTAGTGGCAATCTTCTGGGGCCTGCTTGCCGACCTTGCGAGCACTGAGCGTTCGTTTGGGTCGCGCTCGTAGCGTGTCTCGACACCGGCTTCCGTTGATGCCGCCGGCCGGCCGGCATCGTCCCGCGGAAATAGTTGATGTTGCGCACGTAAAACCCGGTCTGCTCGTACCTGCCCGAGCGCGTGATCTCACGCTCAGAGCTAGTCAATCAATCGAGCCATGATCGCCCAAGGCAATTATTTGACTACCGCACGCTGTCAGATGGCCATCCAGCGCAACGTGTTCGCCGTTGGTGTCGGTTAGCAAGTCCGAGCCTTGAATGATGGGATTGACGCCGTGTTCGGGACATGACACGAGATCGCCCACTCGTGCGCCTTTGCGTCCGTCGATGTCCATCGTGTCTGATCCGGTGATGATGCGGCCGCCGTGGGTGGTGCTGTCGCCTACGCATGCAATTGATGTCATTTTGTCTCTAACTTAGATCAAGAAAATTGTTATGGTTGGCATAGTGATTGAGGCATTGAATGACTTCCTCCGTGGCCGCATTTGGCTTTTGCTTATGGGCTAAATCAACAACCGCCTGAAAATTTTCACCAGGGTAAAGATGGGCGAGGCTGCGGTCGTTCACTTGGTCTGGCAACGTCCCGAGCCGCCGCTTTATTCGTGGCTCAAGTTCGCCGGGGCGATGGATCGAGTACGCCGGATTCAAAGCGGGGCAGCGCGTTAAGATCAATGTGGAACATGGGCGATTGACTATCACAGCCGAATGAACGAAGGGGCCGCAATGCGGCCCCTTCGTTCATTCCGATGAAACTATTCTCCATCAAGATAGACGGTCGGACCAGTGAGCGAAACAAACTGGCAAAGGAACTTGATTTTTAACGAGTCTCCAATAATTCGAACTTCGTACCCACCCTCTGTTTTATCGATGCAGAGACACGCTATATTTCGTGTGTTCCATCCAGATATTTGCAGTTCACTAACGACGGCACAGTGAATTCCTACCCGACACCGATTGAAGTTCTTCCACTTTTCCGGAGGACGATCAGGAACTTGATCAATAAGATCAAAGTTCGCTATAAACACCTTTCCGTCCCTTTTCAGAGAGATGTCGAATAAATCAATCTTCTCTGTCGTCGGGCTGTAGCTGAAGACCCGACGTAACAACTCTGCACCAGCGAGATCAACAAGATTCACGGTTACTCCTAAAACGAATAATGGGCTTGAGTGCCGGAAACCTTACCCGTGCGTGGATTTGAACATGGCCTCACATTGAAGTGAGGTCCCTGATCTCCCACACCTCCTTCGCCATAGTAATGGCCAGCGCCATGATCTTGAATCAAGACCACGCTCCCATCAGAACGAGTGAATTGATACTCTCTTGTCCAGATCGGTTGATTGCTCTTATCGAGCACCGGCGACCCGTCTGAGCCTGTCATCATGACCTGATTATATGGACTCATCTGGCCAGTTTTCTCGTTAAGAACTCGGTCAGGCTGCTGACTTAACGGAATCCCCAGATCACGCTTCGCTTGGCGGAATGCGCCCTTACGTCCAGGGCATGGGGTTAGGCCAAGCGGGTCGATCCATCGCGCCGGGTTGCCGTTGGCGTATTGGTAGACATTGATTCCACCCGCTAACCCAATCGGGTCCTTGCTGATGAATCTTCCACTGCTCGGATCGTAGTAACGGTTTCGATTGTAGTGCAGCCCCGTCTCTTCATCGACATACTGCCCCTGAAACCGGATCGCGTTATCCGTCTCAGCCGGGTCTTCCTTACCATAGGGCGCACCCTTTCGCCCGCCCCACGCCTTATAGCGCGCAAGCCAAACCACCTTGCCAGACTCATCGAGCAACTCCTGCGGCGTGCCCAGATGATCGTTCTGATAGAACACCGTCGCATGCTTCGACTTCGCGGGCACCTGCACAAAACGCCCGTCCGTGCCAGTGGCGAGGAACGCCGGTTCGACCAGCTTCTCATCGAGCCGCGCCAGCGGCACGAACGTCCCCGGCTCATGCAGATAGAGCGAGGCGCGCATCCACTGGTACTCCGCGTCGAGCGTGTGCATGCGCTGCGCGACCGGTAGCGAGTACGCGTCCTGCGCATCCTCCCGCACCATCGCGTACCGCGCATTCTCCGATCTGCGCTCGAAGCCGCGTTCACGCAGCAACGCCTCGAAGCGCTCTTCCATCAAGAGCACGTCGCCATCCCACGTGAAGACCGTCAGTTCGGCGGGGCCGCTTGCGTGCTGGAGTTCCTTGGCAATGCGCCGGCCAAACGCGTCGTAGGAGAACCGAACCACGAGTTCGGGCTTGGGCGGGCTGTCGTCCCGTGGCGCATGGTGGCTGCGTTCCCACGGCGCGGGCGGTCGCGCATAGCGGCTGGCCTCTATTAGCCGGTTCTGTTCGTCATATCGGTATCGCCACGGCGCGTGAGCGCCGCCCGATTTCGTGATCAGATTGCCGCGCTCGTCGTAGTCGTAGCTCGTCGAGTCCAATTCCCTCAGTAC
>NZ_JALQDA010000034.1:0-309821 GCF_023631485.1 Caballeronia sp. GAFFF2
TGCGTCGACGTGTGCCCGAAGGGGCTCAACCCGACCAAGGCGATCGGCAAGATCAAGGAATTGATGGTGCGCCGCGCGGTGTAGCGCGAATGGCGTAACAAGCATTGAACGACTGCCGAAGCTGAGCGTGAGCCAGCTTCGGCAGTTGTCGTTTGAGAGCTAGCCCAAGCGCGCAAACGTCCCGTCGAAAACGGACAGACACTAAGACTAACTAAGCACATTTTTAACTATCCGGTTAGAATATCGAGATCGAACAGGTGCCGTCCTCGGCACCGTTAATCGCCATGCTCCTCGCATGGTGTTGAGAAGGGCCGTGCCGCGCGCAACCCTGCGCCGTGCAGCAACGCTTCGTCTGCAAGCGTGTTTCGCCGATGCGTTCCCATCCAGCGTACCGAAGGCTCTATCCTTCGCGACCGACCGCGCCCGAGCTTCTTGGAGAAAATAGATGTCTACGAGTAATACCCGTGTTTCAGCCGCGCTGAGAACCGGTTGTGTGTTGTTGGGGCTCGCAATGCTGGCCACGGGTCTGTTCTTCGTTGCAGGCGGCGCGAAGCTCGTCTTGCTGCACGGCAGCCCGTACTTCGTGATTGCCGGGATCGTGATCGCCGTGGCCGCGGTGCAGTTGATGCGCGCGCGGTCTTCGGCGGTCATCGTGTATGGCGTGGCGTTCGTCGGCACGCTGATCTGGGCCTTGATCGACGCAGGCTTCGATTTCTGGCCGCTGGTGTCGCGTCTCATGTTGCCGACGGGCTTCATGGTGCTCACGTTGCTGCTGTGGCCGTCGTTGCGCAAGCATGAGAGGGTGACGCCCGCGTCGAAATGGGCATACGGTTTGAGCGCGCTGTTTGCGTTGGGCATGGTCGTCACGTTCGTGCAGATGTTCGAACCGCACGACCCGGTCGCCTTCGAAGGCACGGCTGCGCCGCTCGCACCGCTTGCACAGAACGACGCGCAGAAGAATTGGAGCAACTATGGCAATACGCCGGGTGGCAGCCGCTTCGTGGCGCTGAACCAGATCACGCGCGACAACATCAAGGACCTGCGCGTTGCATGGACTTTTCATACGGGCGACGTGCCGGTGAGTCCCGGTGGCAACGGCGCGGAAGATCAGCAGACGCCGTTGCAAGTGGGCGATCGCATCTTCATGTGCACGCCGCATAACAACGTGATCGCTGTCGATGTCGACAGCGGCAAGCAAATCTGGAAACGCGAAATCAATGCGCAGGCACAGGTGTGGAACCGTTGTCGCGGCCTCGCATACTTCGATGCCACGCAAGCGCTTACGCAGCCTTCGGTCGCGGGTTCGACGCCCGTGATCGCGCCGACGCTTGCATCGGGCGAAGCGTGTCAGCGCCGCATTCTGATGAACACGATCGATGCGCGCCTCGTTGCCATCGATGCCGATAACGGCGCGCTCTGCGAAAGCTTCGGCGACCATGGTTTCGTGAATCTGAAAGCAGGCCTTGGCGCGGCGGATGACCCCAAGTATCAGCTTACTTCCGCGCCGACGCTTGCAGGCACGACCGTGGTCGTAGGCGGGCGAGTAGCGGATAACGTGCAGACCGACATGCCCGGTGGCGTGCTGCGCGGTTTCGATGTCATCACGGGGCAAATGCGCTGGGCCTTCGATCCGGGCCATGACGATCCCAACGCGCAACTCGAGCCGGGTCAGACCTTTGCTCGGAGCACGCCGAACTCGTGGGCGCCCATGTCGTACGATCCCGCGATGAACACGGTGTTCATCCCGATGGGCAGCTCCTCGGTGGATCTCTGGGGCGCGAACCGCACGGCTCTGAATCATCGTTATGCCACATCCATCCTCGCGCTCGATGCCACGACGGGCAAGGAGAAGTGGGTCTACCAGACGGTCCACAACGATTTGTGGGACTTCGACGTTCCCATGCAGCCGAGCCTGATCGACTTCCCCGAGAAGGATGGTTCGACCAAACCCGCCGTGGTGTTCGGCACGAAGTCCGGGCAGATCTTCGTGCTCGATCGGCTTACGGGTCAGCCGCTCACGCGCGTCGAGGAAAAGCCCGTCAAAAAGGGCAGCATTCCCGGCGAGCAGTATCCCGATACACAGCCGTACTCGGTCGGCATGCCGCTCATCGGCGCCGATACGCTGAAGGAATCGGACATGTGGGGCGCCACGCCTTTCGATCAACTCATCTGCCGAATCAGCTTCAAGTCGATGCGTTACGACGGTCTCTTCACGCCGCCCGACACGGACATCTCGCTGAGCTTTCCAGGCTCGCTCGGCGGCATGAACTGGGGCAGCCTTTCGACCGATCCGAATAGTCATTACATCTTCGTGAACGACATGCGCCTCGGCCTCTGGGTGCAGATGATTCCGCAGAAGACCGACAACGTGCAGGCCAGCAACGGCGGCGAGTCCGTAAACACCGGCATGGGCGCGGTGCCGCTGAAAGGCACGCCTTACGCCGTCAACAAAAACCGCTTCATGTCGCCGCTCGGTATCCCTTGTCAGAAGCCGCCTTTCGGCACGCTTTCCGCGGTCGATCTGAAGACGCAGAAGATCGTATGGCAAGTGCCTGTGGGCACGGTGCAGGACACGGGTCCCTTCGGTATCAAGATGGGGATGAAGATGCCCATTGGCATGCCGACGCTCGGCGGCACGCTGGCGACGCAGGGCGGCCTCGTGTTCATCGCGGGGACGCAAGACTACTACCTGCGTGCCTTCGAAAGCGCGACCGGCAAGGAGGTATGGAAAGCGCGTCTGCCGGTGGGAAGTCAGGGTGGACCGATGAGCTATGTATCGCCGAAAACGGGCAAGCAGTACGTGCTCATCTCGGCGGGCGGCGCGCGACAGTCGCCGGATCGGGGCGATTATGTCATCGCCTATGCACTGGATCATTGAGTACGCGCCGTCGCTTGGTTAAAGTGACGGCTTCTCTTCGAGCCTGTCGGCCTGGCGCGTCAGCACAACAACAATATGCGTCTTACATCTCTTTCGGGCCGCTGTCTGGCCCTGACCCTGCTAAGCACGTTTGGCATGGGCGCTACGGCGGTTCATGCGCAGAGCGCCGTGACCTTGTATGGAACGATCGACACGAGCATCGAGGTGACGAATCCCGGTTCAGGGTGGACGCCGCGCATGGATTCGGGCGCGTATCGCGGTTCGCGCTTCGGCATGCGGGGCGCCGAACCACTGACTGGCGACACGCGTCTCCTGTTCGATCTCGAAAGCGGCTTCAGTTCCGCTGACGGGACGCTTGCGACCGCGGGCACCTTGTTCAATCGTCAGGCATGGATCGGCGTCGGCGCGCCGTGGGGCGAAGTGCGCATGGGGCGTCAGTATTCGCCAATCTACATTCCGTTCAAGGGACAACTCGACGCCTTCGGTGCCGGGACGATCGCATCGGGTCTCAACAACCTGTCGAAGATCACGCCTTATACGGATAACGGCATCACGTATCTGTCGCCGGACATTCACGGCTTCACGACGACCATCATGTTCGCCTTGCGCGATGCCGGCGCGGGCAATGGCTTGTCGGGCAATTACGAAACCTTCGCGTATCGCAACGGGCCGTTCCGTATTGCTTACGCGCATCAGGACACGCAGGGCAGCACGGGGCTACGTTCGAATCTGGGTGGCGTGTCGTATCGCTTCGGCAAGACGACGGCGTTTCTCAACTTCTTCAATGGCGATGGCGGATCGCCGCGTTATCACGACGACGGCATGTCCGTCTCGATGCGCTACGCGTTCTCGCCGGCTCTGCGCGCATCGCTTGGTTATGCTTATGCGCGCGATCGATCGGGCGGCGACAATAACGCGGACCAGTTCAGCATTGCGTGCGAATACGATCTTTCGAAGACATTGATGTTCTACGCGACAGGCGCGATGCTGCGTAATCGCGGCGATGCCACCTTCACCTTGCGCGGTGTGAATGTGACGGGGCTTCCGGCCGCGTATCCGGGTGCGCCGATTCGCGGCGTGCAGATCGGCGCAATCGAGCGATTTTGAGCGGCACCATGCGGCTTTAAGCGACGCTAAGCGGCTTTATCGAAGTGTGCCGATCAAACCGCGCAACGCGACGCGCAACGGATCGTCCGATGTCGGCTTGCCGACGAACCTCATCGCGGGCGCGCATGTCAAGTCAGGCATCGAAATTCAGCATCATTTGACCTATCCGAAATAAGAAGTCGAACAGAATCCATGTACAAAAAAGGCGCGGCACTCGAATTGCAGTTTGCTCCGGCTCGTTTGAATAGCGGCGCTGGCGATCCCTACTGGATCGATCTGACCGTGGAAGAAGCGCGACGTCTTCATGCCGAACTCGACGCGTACCTCGCCGCCGATCGCGAGCGGGGCGCAGACCCGCTGGTGGTCACGCTCGACCGTGGCGCAGAGGACGAGACGCTCAAGGACGAGCAGCCGCCAGCGGCACGCTCCCACGTCGAATCCGAATTCAAGCAATGGGTCTGCGTGATCTGCGGATGGATCTACGACGAAGCCACGGGTGATCCTGAACACGGCGTTGCAGCCGGCACGCGCTGGAGCGACATTCCGGACGACTGGCGCTGCCCGCTGTGCGATGTCGGCAAGGAAGACTTCGCGCTGGTCGAGTTCTGAAAGACCTTCGTTCGTTTCATCGAGTTACCGAGTTGCCGAGTTGCCGAGTTACCGAGTTGCCGAGTTGCCGAGTCGGGGGCGACCTTGCATCGGCGCTTGTCCGTGGTCTGTCGCGGTGGAAGGTATCTGCGATAATCGGCGCATTGCATCGAGACCTCACCGCCATGCATCCATTGCTCAACGCCGCAGCACTCGCAGAACTCGCGCAAGCCGCCGAAGATCGCGCGCGGGGTGTCGTATGCGACTGCACGAAGACGGCCCTCGATGGCTGGCAATCGCAGCCTTTATCGCTAGACGAAGCGGCGCTCGTTCAGGTCGGCACGCTCATGCCGCCGGATGATCCCGAGCCGACTTACGCGGAGTATCCGCCGGGGAATTCGCAATACTGGTCGGCGGAGGCACCTATCGCGCCGCGCTACTTTCCGTATAACCGCTGCGACGTGTGGGAATGCTCGAAGTGCGGCAGGCTCTATTTGCGTTATACGGAAGGCGGCGGTTATTTTGTCGATCGTCGCATTCGCGCGCTCAAGGCGCGTCTCGTGGAAGACGCCGCGCTTGAATAAAGCGCGCGGCGCGACTCATCCCTTGCCGCGCGCGGGAGCGCTTTCCCCCTCGGGCGCAGGCGTTCCCTTCGATGTCCCTCGCGCCGCGCTGACGAGATCGCGCAACGTCCGCACGACACGGTAGCCGATCAATCCCCATGTCGTATTGGCAATCTGCATCGTCCATGCATGGCTGCCGTTGTTGCGGCTCCAGTAGGTCTTGAAGCGCTCGGAACCCACGCCGAAGTCGATGTCATAGCGCTGCTCGAAGGCCCACTTCACGCTGTGTTCCCATGCAATGGAGCCCGGTCCGAACCGGCCGTATTCCGCATTGAATCCCGCGATAACGGCGTTCGCCATCGGATTGCCGTGACTCATGATGACCGCGGCCATTGGCTGGTCGTCGAGTGTCACCATCATGAGTCGCGCGGGCGGTTCCTTGTCGGACGTCTCGCCGCGGTAGGTGAGCGTGGAGATGAGAAAGCGTTCATAGTACGGCGAAAACAGCCATTTTCCGCGCTTGCCGACACGGTCGCTCCAGCCACGCTTGGATTCGAGCATCCAGCGCACGTAGCGCGCGATTGCTTCGGTATCCGATGTATTGACCATACGAATACTCAGTGCGCCTTCCTTGGCCAAGCGACGTTCGAGCTGACCGGGCTTCTTGCCGAACATCGTGCCGAGCGAACCGGAGAACGTCTTCCAGTCGCTTTCGTCGCGCAATTTCGCTATCCACGATTCATGTCGCGACCGGCCGAGAATATGCCGCTCCGCCGACGCAATGCGATGCAACTCCGACCCTTCGTTCATATAAGGCAGGTGGATGAAATCCGTCTTGAAGCGTTCACACGCAATACGCCATGCGCGCTCGATCAGCGCCCGTGCGTCCTGACCGTCCTCGACGAGCACGCTGGTGTAATCGCCGGCATCGGGGCTAAGGGGCAGCAGATACGTCCACAGTGCGCGTCGATAAGCAACGAGCGGCCACACCAGCCGAAGCTCGCCGTTCTCGCGCAAGACGATGCAGCGCAACTTGCGGCGTCGCGGTTTGGCAACGTGGAGCCACGCAAGCAGACACACATCGAAACGCTGGAAGTAGCGGCCCTGTGCTTTCAGCCAAAGCGTCTCCCATTCGTCCTTGAGCGCACGCAAGCCAGGCTCGTCGCAGACGAGTTCGATTCGTATCTCGGAGTCGCGCATCGGGTCGCTCTTGACTGACTGTCCATCCTTGAATATCCCACGACTTCAGAGCGACTTAGGTTCGGGATCGCTCATAGGTTTTCATGATTTGCGCGCCGTCGCGCAGACCGTAAGGTTAGAGTAATTTAGGCGTCAGATTGTCGATGCTTTGCCGAAGCGATGGCGCATGTATCGCACGACATGCGAGCGCTCGACGATGAATCGCATGTAAGCGTTTGCGCACCGCAACGTGCATGTGCAAGGCGGAAGCCTGACGTGCGAGGCGTATATGATGGCAGCGTCTTACTTCCGGGAGCGACCATGCAGCCGACTACCTTGCTTGTCCCCACTTTCACGCAAATGCTGAAAGGACTTGCCGCCTGGCTCGACAAGGCCGACGCGCATGAGAAAGCGCGTGGCATGACCGCCGATGCATTGCTGCCGTTGCGTCTCGCGCCCGACATGTTTCCGCTCGCGGCACAGGTGCGCTTCGCCTGCTTTCAGGCGCAGGAGCCGGTGCATCGTCTGCTTGGCGCGGCGCTGCCCGATGCGCTGATAGCGCTGCGCGCGGAAGGCGCTCATTCGAACGAGCAACCCGGCACTTTCACAGATGCAAAAGCCTGCATAGCGGACGCCATCGGCTTTCTGTCGAACGTCGCCCCGAACGCATTCGATGAAGTAGGCAGCCGGCCCATCGCGCTCGATCTTCCCAACGGCGTCGTCTTCGATATGACTGGCGAGCAATACGCGCGCGACTGGGCGCTGCCGCAGTTCTATTTCCATATCATGACGGCCTACGCGATCCTTCGTCATCATGGCGTGCCGCTTGGCAAACCCGATTACGTGGCGCACATGCACGCGTACATCAGGCCAGGAACGCTACCGGGCGCGAATTCATGACGCAGGGTTGCCATATGCCGTCGAACGAATTGCTGCGCCAAGCGTGCGCAGCGTTTCGCGCGCTTGCCGGTCGGTGAGACTGGAGTACATGACGACATCGCGTGCGGGCAGCGGCGGCAACTCGAAGCGCGATCCGACATCGATCGTTCCCTTCGGCGTGACGCGTCGTCCGAGCGCGGCAGCTGCCAGTCCCGCCGATACCGCCGCGCCTATCGTGCCCAATCCGCCGCCCACGAACACTTCCGTCCACGCGATGCCGGCTGTATCGAGTGCATCGATTGCCATGCTGCGCACGCTGCACGGCGGAGGCTAAGTCGCAAGCCGCAGCGGCTCGCCATCGCAATGCTGAAAGTCGGGCGCGGCCATCCAGCCGAACGCTTCCTCATGAATGGTCTCGCCGTCCAGACGCCGGCTGTCGTGGCGCAGAACGACGGCGGCATCAAGCAGGCCTGCGTCGAAATCCTCGAGCAAGTCGCGCGATGACGCGATTCGCATCTGCAGCACGACGCCCGGTTCCGCCTCGCTCACGCGCCGCAGCAAAAGCGGCAGTTCCGTACCGACGATATGGTGGCCGATGCCGATCGCCATGCGGCGAGTACCAGCGCCGAATGAACCGAGCGCGCCCTGATGCGCGGCAAGCAGCGCACGCGCCGGTTCGAGAAACGCGCTGCCTTCCGCCGACAGACGTACGAGCCGTGGCGTGCGTTCCAGCAGCCGGCGCGCGAGGCTATCTTCCAGACGCTTGATCTTCAGGCTGATGGCGGATTGCGTGGAATCCATCGCCTCGGCCGCGCGGGTGAAGCTTTTGAGGTCCGCGGTGAGCACGAATGCCTGCACGGCCTCGATGTCGAGAGTCTTCATGGTCATTCGTTTTTCGAATCATTGAAATATCGATTCATATCGTTTTCAAATGATAGAGCGATGGGTATTCTGAATGCAAGCTTCTTCCACGCTCGTTCACTCTCGAAAGGATCGATCATGCTGCTCGCTCAATATGCTCATCGTCTCCCGGCCGATTACGACACCGGCATCATTCGCGCGCGCGCAAAAGAACGCGGACCCTTGTGGGACGACTTGCCCGATCTGCACTTCAAGGCGTTCCTGCTGCGCGAGAGCGGCCGTCATGGCGCGCTCGAAAACACTTATTCGTCGCTTTATCTGTGGCGTCGTGACGAGGCCTTCGGATCCTTTCTCGTCGATGGCCGCTTCAAGACGGTGACGGACAGTTTCGGACGGCCGCGAATCGAAACGCGCTTCGCGCTCGATGCCGTGAGAGGCCCGGCACGCATCGCACGCTTCGTGTACAAGGAAGAACTGGCTGTCTCACCGGACATGGATTTGCAAACGGTGTTCAAGGCGGAGATCGAGCGCAACCGGCAGACGGCCGCCGAGTCGCATGTGGTCAGCGCGGCGGTCGGTGTGGACGCACAGCAGTGGAAGTTGACGCGCGTAGTGGTGAGCGAACGCGAGCCCGATGCAACGGGCAAGGCGATCGCCTACGAAGTGCTGCATTTCGCGACGCCGTTGCTGCACGAGCTGGAATCGGCGAGCCGTTGATGATGCGCGAACCGGCGTATGGGCCGTGGCTCATCTTCGCGGTTCATGGGCCGGTTTGTATCGATGGAAGCCAGGCTATGAGTAGAACGATGGCGTGGGCATGCGTCCGTTCAGCGCCCACTCGCCAAGCTCGCGCACCTTGTAGTCGATCGGATCGTGCAGCGTATGCACGCGCACGTTGCGCCAGAAGCGGTCGAGTCGTAACGCGGCGGCGGTCGATCGCGCGCCGGTCACGTCGAACATGCGATGCGCTACATCGAGACCCGCACGCGCCGCCGCCACACGCGATGCCGCCACCGCGACGGCCACGTCGCCGCGTTCGTCTTCGGTGAGCGCGAGGCCGCGTTGCCATGCGGTATCGAATTCATGCATGGCGCGTTCGGCAAGGAGCCGCGCGCTTTCGAGCGCGAGCCAGAAGTCGCCGTAATGCGCGAGCACGTATGAGTCTTCGCTCGGGCGCGCCGCCGGCGATGCGATCCACGGACGCGTCTGCGCAAGCGTCGACTCGCGCGCCGCCTGCAGCGCGCCTTCGCCGATGCCGAGATAAATGTGGCTCAGGATCGATTGCGCGAGCAGCGGCCTTAAGCACGCGAACGGGCTGGAGAGCGGGCCGGGATCGTCGAGCAGTTCGTCGGCTGCGACTTTCACCTGATCGAAGCGCACCGTGCCGCTATCGGTCTGGCGCTGTCCCATGTTGTCCCAGTCGTCGAAGATGGTGATGCCTGCGCGCTTAGTAGGCACCACGCCGATCAGAAGACGTCCATCGGACTTGAATGCGGAAGCGAGAAGCCGGTCGGAGTCGGTGGCGCCGGAGCAAAAGCTCTTGCGGCCGTCGAAGATATAGCCGTTCGCGCCGTCCGCTTCAGCGCGTGTGCCCTGATCCAGCGGGTTGAGCGCGTTGCCCCAGAACCATCCTTCCTCGATGGTTTGGCCGAGCCACTGGCGAATCTGCGCGTCGCGGCCGAAGAGGCGGATAGTCGCGAGTTGTAGATGATGAAACGCGAAGAGATGCGCGAGCGAGCTATCGACTTGCGCCATGCGTCGGACGACATCGAGTGTCGTGGACCAGTTCGCGCCATCGCCGCCGTATTGTTCGGGCACGCTCAAGCGCAGCAGGCCGCTTTCACGCAGGAGACGGCGCTCGTGCAAAGCGGTGCCGCCGGCCTTGTCGCGTGCGGCGGCGGTTTGCGCCCATTCGCGCAGCAAGGCTTCGAGGGTTGCGCTCAAGGCATTGTCGATGTGGGTCATGCCGGTGTCTCCCGATAGCGTTTCGCCATATGCGGGGACACGAGGTATCCCGGCGCCTCGCAAGGTAACGCACGATAGCGCGCCGGGCAAGTTATCGCTTGATAAGAGCCTGTCTTGCGGATGACTTCTCGCGCGAGCCAGGTGCCGCACTACGCAGCCAATGCCTCCACCACCTCATCGACTTCGGCCAAGGCAGCCGCATGCTCGCGAATCAGCCGATAAACCGTATCACCCGGCACCGTCTCATCCTCCAGCAACTGCGCGGCAATCGCGCGCAGCACGGGCTCGTTCGCGCGCAGCAGCGCGTAGCAGGCATCGTTCAGATCGTGCAGGAGCCGATTCGCGTGTTCGATCGCGTTCTTGAGCTGCAAGCCCGCATACTGCTGCGGCAGCGACGCAAGACTGAAGAGATCGCCGTCCGCGTTGAAGCCTTGCTTCGACACCATGTCGAGACCGATGCGCGATGCTTCCTGAAGATCGTGCGCCGCGCCGCTCGATGCTTCGCGGAACATCAGCAGTTCAGCATTGCGCCCGCCGAGCAGCACCTGAATCTCGTTGCGCAGTTCGGTTTCGCGGTACAGGTGCTTGTCCTGCATCTTCGTGATCAGCGCCACGCCCAGCGCGCCGCCGCGTGGCAGGATGGTGACTTCTTCCAGCACGCCCGTGCCGAGCAGCGCGGCGACGAGACCGTGTCCGGCTTCGTGAACCGCGATACGCTTGCGCTCGCTCTCCGACAACGCACGCTCCGCACCGTTGATGTCGCCGATGCGCGCAATCTTCACCGCTTCCACGAAATGCTTTGCACCGACTTCGCGCTCGCCCGCCTTGCGCGCGACGAGACCCGCCTGATTGACGATCATCGACAGCGTGGCCGGCGACACGCCGGTAGTCAGACGCGCGAGCTGATCGAAGTCGATATCGTCTGGCTTCGTCTTCAGCTTGGCCGCATAGAAACGCAGGATCTCGGCGCGATCCGCGAGATCGGGCAGCCGCACCTGAATGGTCCGGTCGAAGCGGCCCGGGCGTCGCAACGCTTCGTCGAGACTGTCCGGATGATTGGTCGCCGCGACCACGATCACGCCTTCGTTCGAAGCGAAGCCGTCCATTTCCGCGAGCAACTGATTGATGATGCGGTTGCTTTCGGCTTCCACCGGACCGCCGCCGCTATCCGTGCGCTTGCCGAGCCCGTCCGCCTCGTCGATGAAGATGACCGTCGGCGCGTTCTTGCGCGCCAGTTCGAACAGATGCTTGACCTTCTGGATACCCACGCCGTAATACTTCGCGCTGAAGTAGCTGCCCGTGATCGCGATGAAGTTGGCGCCGCATTCGCCCGCGAGCGCTTGCGCGAGACGCGTCTTGCCGACGCCGGGGCCGCCCGTCATGAGGACGCCGCACGGCGCGCGCACGCCCATGCCGGTGAATTGCGCGGGGTCGGTGAGCCACGCCTGCACATCGGCGAGCGCCGCCTTGGCTTCACCCGCGCCAATGACGTCGGCGAAACGCAGTGTCGGCGATTTGGCGAGCAGACGCGCGCCGCCTCGCATTTCGCGGCGCATGAACCAGATCAGACCGCCCATCATCAGCATCGGCAAGAGCAAGCTCAAGGCGTCGCGCACGAGGTCGAACCGGTCGGTCCAGCGCGCCATGCCCGTGCGCACGTTGACATCGGGGAGCCAGACCAATTGGTAGGGCGACGCGTTGCCTGATTTCAGGTCGCCGAGCAGCAGGGCGTTGGAGAAGGCGCCGTTATGATCGGCGACGAAGTATTGGTCGGCATGAAGCGTCGAGACGAGGATGGCGTCGCGGCTGACGCCGATCGCGGCGACGTCGTGTTCGCGGATATCGCGCATCATCTCCGAGACGTCTTTTTCCCGATGCGTCCACGGCGACGCATCGCGGCGCATCTGACTCGCGACGCCTGCCACCGTCGGCGTGGTCTGCGTAGCGGCCGGTTCGTCGCGCGAAAGCAGCACGCTCACGGCTGCCACGAGCACGGCTGCGGTCATGCCACACGCGATGAAGCGGCCGATGCGCGACCGTAGCAGTTTTCTGAGCCTATCCATTAAACATGTCCTGAGGGGCGCGGCGAGGCGGCCGTTGTAGCTGTCGTGATTCGATCTGACGAGGCGCTTGCAATGGAGCGCGTTACGCACTGTGCGAGCGCTCGAGTGACGCGTGTCGTACTCAAATTTAATGACGGCAGAGGGCGCGCCAATCTTTAGTGGCGGCTTGAGGCGGGAAGCTACAGCGCGAGGGCGGCTTCGGTAAAAATGGGGAGTTGCGGGCTGCCGGGCAGCTTGCGTCGTGACGTCACGGCGTTAAGTCGCTGACCACTCAGAACGGCTCGGTCTGCCACCGCAACACAGGATGCGTCGCTCCCGCGGGCATCGCCCAGACGCCGTTCGTGCCGAAGTTATATGTCGGACCAAAACTCGCTGTTTGGCTCATCTGGGCCGTGGTGCGTCCTTGCGAGGCGGGAACGGTATTGCCCACGGTGACGCCCGCTGGCGCGCCTGTCGTCTGCTTGTTCCAGTACACGTCCTTGCCGATCACACCATCGTTCTCGAAGGCGATTCCGCCGGGCGGTGGCCCTTCGGTTACCGTCAGATCGTCGACTAGCATGCCTGTTGCGAACGACTGCGTAATCTTGCCTGTTTCGGTGTTGATCCGCACAAGCGCACCCGGCGCCGTTGCGCAGAGCGTGCCTCCACCGAAGCCGCAATAGTTCGGGCTGAATGAGGCGCTGCCCGTCGCGTACGACTGCGTAATCGTTCCAGCGTTTCCGTCGACCAGTCCACCGGAGCCATCCGTATGTGCGTAACCTTCCACGTCGCCCGTCGCATAGGATTGACTGATTACACCGGTGATATCGTTGACCGCAACGAGCCCGCCTGCATTCCCATCCGAACGAGCGCTCGCGCTGCTCGACGAACGTATGATAAGTCCGGCATTCTCTCCCACGAGACCGCCCGAACTGATCAGCGTGCCGCTTGCGTAGCCGCTAGAATGCGCGTTCACTATCGTGCCCTGATTAAGGCCCGCGAGCACGCCGACCGCGCCGTTGAAACCACCGCCACTGCTCGCAGCGCTGCCATCCACGTTGACGTTGCGCACGACGCCCGTTGGGCCTATCACGCGGAACATTCCGCTTGCGGCGTAGCCTTCCGGTCCGCAGCATTCGCCCCGCTCGACGCTGTTCAGGTTCGTGACGGTCCGACCCATGCCGTCGAACTGTCCGGTGAAGGGCGTCGCGACGCTGCCGATCTGCGTGCTGTAGCCGAAGGCCGAACGGTTCGCCGCAATGTCCTTCCCAAGCGCATAGTTACCGGCCAGATCGAGCACGACGTTATCCAGATCGGCAGGCGTATTGACGAGCTTGTATGCCGTCACCTGACCGACGAGCCCACTGTAGACGGGCGCCTTCCACGCCCCGTTCGCGCGGATGGTTCCTCGCGTGAAGCTGCCGGTCATGTCGTAGAACGCGCTGACGGTCCCGGTGCTTTTCGACCAGTCGATGGTGCCGCCGTTCTTCACGCTGCCGCCGTTATCGATAGCCGATGCATCCGCGCGCAGCACGACGCTGCCCGAGCCCGCGTTGCGCAGTGTCGTATGAGGCGCAATCGAGACGTTGCGATACCCCGCGAGCGTGAGATCGGCGGCGCCTTTCCACCGCATATCCGCCGATACGGCCAGGTCACCGTTCGTCCCCTGTCCGCCCGTCGTGGTCAGCGCAACCGAGGTTCCCGCGCCGAGGCTATCTTGCAGCGCGTGCGCCGTGGCTGACCGTACCGTGATCGATGGCGTCGCGATGTTCCACTGCGCGGCGTGCACTTCGGCGTTGTCGCCGAACGCGAGTTGCGCCGCTTGCGTATCGACCGTGCCGCCGCTGCCATCCGCGTTCCTCGCCGTGACGGCCCCACGTTGCGTGACCTTGCCGTCGCCTGCGACCAGCCAGACGTGGCCATCGCGCGTGGCCGTGCCCGTCGCACGCACGCGCGTGCCTTCGCCCGCGAGCGCGTAGACGTTGCCATCGGCGGCTTGCAGGTCGATCTGCGCGGCGTCGATGCGCCCCTTGTTCGCGATCACGCCGTCGCTGCCCGTCTGCACGAACACCTGCTTGCTGCTCTTCGAGTCCCGCAGCAAGACCTTTTCGCCGACAGCCAATTCCGCCGTGCCTTTGGGCGCCTTCACGCTGCCGGCATTGATCACTGCGCGTTGCGCGATCAGGAACACGTCACCGCCGCTCGAACTAATGCTTCCGAGATTGATGACGAAGCCATCGGTCTTGCCCGCGAGCGTGAGCGCGCCGCTGTTTTTCATGAAAGCGTCGTTGGCGACGTCCAGCGTCGAGGCGACGAAGCGCCCGCCCGTAGTGACGACACCCGAAGGCCCCACGACGATGCCCTGCGGATTGATCACGTACAGGCTGCCCGTGGCGCTCAGGCGTCCGAGGATCTCCGAAGGCGAGCCGCCGGTCACGCGGTTGAGTGTCGCGCCCGTGCCGTTGTTGAACACGACCGCATTGCTTGTGCCGATGGAAAAGCTCTTCCAGTCGATGACGCCGCGCGTCGAGCCTGGCTGCGTGATGACGAGTTGACCGTTCTGCCCCGCGATGCTTCCCGCGCCCGCCGCATAGTGGCCTCCCTGCGGCAGAACACCGGCCGCCATCGCCGTTTGACCGACGATCGTCGCAGCGACCGATACACCGAGCACAAGCGGCACGAGTCTCGAAGAAGCACGGAGGCATTGCAGCAAAGGCGTAATCATGGACGTTCCTTTCCACATGTGGCGCATCTTCACGACGAACGACGTTTCGCCGTTATTACTTCGACAACCGGTTCCCTATGAAAGACGACGGGCGCGGTTCGTTCGCCGCGTCAGCGGGCGAGGCGGTCGCCGGCATGAATCGTGACCGTGCCGTGACGATTAACTGCACCAGGGAAGTGGGTCGAAAGCAGGCATCGGGAATACATCGGAATGCTAGGTATTCCAGGTCTGATCGGAATGCCCGAACGTTCGTCGAGCGTGGCAGATGTTGCCTTTGAATATAGTTTGGATCACGAGATTATTCAACTTGGCGGATACCCGCCATGAGGCTCGATGTTCGATGAATGTCGTGTCGTGTTGGCCTTGAACGCAGCATTGCCGACACGCCGCTGTCGCTCCGAGCCGCCTTCGCTCCAACCACGCGTCGCGATGCGGACATCGTCGATTTCGAACGCAAGCCGCGTTCGCGCTCTGAGGGGCGGACTCACCGCGCGCAGGGCCTACGAGGGCTCGGCCTCTTGCGAACCGATGAGCCGAATTGCGGCCGTCGCGTCGAATGACGTCGATTCCTCATACCAAGTCGATGCCCGATTTGCCCGTTCTGTGGTTTTTATTGACAAATAGTTTGCTTTATTTTGGCTTCGTACACTTGAACCGGGCAGATCACACACATCTCGCATGCGGAGCGGACAGATGACAATGGAATCCGGATCACGTCGTAAAGCGTTGAAGTTCGGTGCGGCGACAGCCGTCGGCGCGCTGGTCGGGCCTTACGTGACCCGTAGCGCACAGGCGGCCGAACCGATCAAGCTCGGCAGCCTGCTCGACGGAACCGGTGCGCTCGGCCTCGAAGGCCGTCGCATGATTCAGGCAACCGAATTCGCCGTCAATCAGATCAACGACAAGGGCGGCCTGCTTGGGCGTCCCATCAAGCTGATTGCCTACGACACACAGAGCAGCATCCAGCTTTACACGCAGTACGCGCAGCAACTCGTCTTGCAAGACAAGGTGGACGTGATTCAGGGCGGGATTACCTCGGCGTCGCGCGAAGCCATCCGGCCGATCTTCGATCGCAGCAAAACGCTTTATTTCTACAACACGCAGTACGAAGGCGGCGTGTGCGACCGCAACGTGTTCTGTACCGGCACGACGCCCGCGCAGACGGTGAATCATATCGTCGACTACGCGATGAAGAACTGGGGCAAGAAGGTCTATATCATCGCCGCCGACTACAACTACGGTCATATCACCGCAAGCTGGATGACCAAGTTCGTGAAGGCCGCGGGCGGCTCGGTGGTCGCTACGGACTTCTTTCCGCTCGATGTCACCAATTTTTCATCGACGATCAGCCGCATTCAGGAAGCCAAGCCCGACATGGTGCTCTCGGCGCTCGTCGGCGCGAATCACGTCGGCTTCTATCGGCAATGGGCGGCGGCCGGCATGAAGTCGAAGATTCCGATCGGCGCGACCGTGTTCGGTCTCGGCGACGAACTCACCACCATGGATGCCGCGACGACCGACGGCATCATCACCTGCTTCGGGTTCTACAACAACCTCGGCACGCCCGCCGCCGATGCCTTCGTCAAAGGCATGCAGGCGAAATACGGCCCGAGTCTGACCGACCTCGGCGAACTCGATACCGCGACGTACGAGGGCATCATGCTTTGGGCGGAAGCGGTGAAGAAGGCCGGTTCCGTGGAGCAGGCGAAGGTCGTGGCGGCGCTCGAAACGGGCATCACCATCGACGGGCCTTCGGGCAAGGTCAAGATGGACCCGGCCACGCATCACACCATTCGCAACGCTTATCTCGCGCGTCCGAAGAACCAGAAGTGGGAGATCCTGCAGACTTTCAACGACCAGTTCCCGTCCGATACCGGCGGTGCGTGCGACCTCATCAAGTCGCCGCGCACCAACAAGCAGTTCACGCCGCAAGTCTGAGCGGAGTCTAAGCGATGGCAACGGATCTCGTGGGATTGCTCGCCTTCAACGTGCTGACGGGCATCGCCACGCTCGCGTTGATCACGATCGGGCTGGGCGTCATCTACGGCATGATGCGCATCATCAATCTCGCGCACGGCGAGTTCATGATGCTCGGCGCATACACGGCGGTGACGGCCAGCACGGCCGGGATCAACATCTGGATCTCGATGCTGATCCTGCCGCCCATCGTGGTCGGACTGTTCGGGCTGCTGTTCGAGCGCGTCATCATCCGCTTTCTCTATGGCCGGATGATGGACACCATGCTCGCGACCTGGGGTATCAGTCTCGGGCTGATCGGGCTCATTACGTCGATCTTCGGCAACGTCATCAAGTCGGTGCCCATGCCCGTGGGCAGTTTCTCGATCGGGCAGTATCACGTGAGCGCCTATAGCCTCGTGCTGATAGGGGTCTGCGTGGTCGTGATGGTCGCGATGCTGCTACTCCTGCGCAAGACGCGCTTCGGCCTGATCCTGCGCGCCACCATGCAGAACCCGGCGATGGCCGCGTCGCTCGGCGTGCGGCCGTCGGCGGTATACATGGCGACGTTCTCGCTGGGCGCGGCGCTCGCGGGACTCGCGGGCGGCGTGCTCTCGCCGATCTCGGGTGTATCGCCGGGCATGGGTGCCGCGTATATCGCGAAGGCATTCATCACCGTGCTGGGCGGCGGTCCGGCGATCATCGCGGGCACCGGGCTCGCGGCGGGTCTCTTCGGCTTCATCAACGAGATCGTGTCGTTTCTGTCGACGCCGGTCATCGGCGACATCGCGCTGCTTGCTTCCGCGGTGCTCCTGATCCGCATCCTGCCGCAAGGCATCACTGGTCGATTCCTGAGGCGCAGTTCATGAAATCGCTTCGTCTGGGCGGCGCGGGCGCCGTCATCATCGTCGCGCTCGTCGTCATGTTCGCGTTGCCGAAAACCATCAGTGCGTTCGGCGTGATGCAGGCCACGCTCTTCGCGGCCATGGCGGTCTACGGCTTGAGCCAGGGCTTCGTGTGGGGCTACGCCGGCATCCTCTCGTTCGGGCAGGCGGCGTTCCTCGGCATCGGCGGCTATACCTATGCCATTGCCGCCATCAATCTCGGCGACACCACCGTTTCCGCCGCGCTCGCGATCGTCGCGCCCATGCTGTTCGCGGCCTTGCTCGGCTACTTCATGTTCTTCGGGCGTATCAGCGATGCGTATATCGGCGTGATCACGCTCACCGTGTCCGTGATCCTGTTCGAGTTGATGAACTCGACTTCGGGCAGCCAGTATCACATCGGCGAAGCGGTGCTCGGCGGCTTCAACGGCATCCCCGCCATACCCGTGCTCGCGCCGCCCGGCGCGCCCGACGAGCCGCTTGATCAGATCGGCGTTTGGTATGTCGCAATGGGCACGCTCATCGTGGCGTATGCGCTCCTCAAGTGGATACTCGCGTCGCGCTTCGGCCGCGTCGTCGTGGCGATCCGCGAGAACGAAACGCGCGCCATGCTGATCGGCTACGACCCGCGCGTCTTCAAGCTGCTCGCGTTCGTGACGGGTGCGGGCATCGCGGGGGCTGCGGGCTGTCTCTTCGCCAACTGGGGCGGCTTCATCAGCCCGACCGTGTTCGCGCTCACGATGTCCGCGCAGGTCATTATCTCCGTGCTGATCGGCGGGCTCGGCACGCTCATCGGGCCGATTCTCGGCGCGGTCGCGATCCAGTATCTGATCAACGTGGCGGGCACGCAGCATGTAATCGACCCGAGCCTCGGGCTCGGCATCGTGCTCGTGGCCTTCGTGCTGCTCGTGCCGCAGGGCGTGGTGCCGGTCGTGCGCTCGGCGATGTTGCGCGTGTTCAGCTCATCGAAAGAAGTCAAGGCCGTGGCGCCCAACGCGGCGGCCAACCCGGAATCACGCCCATGAACGCGCTTCCTCCGCTTCTTCAGGCCAAGGGCGTCACCATGCGTTTCGGTGGCGTGACCGCCGTGCGCGAGGTGGACTTCTCCTTGCGCGAAGTCGAACTGCGCTGCCTGATCGGACCGAACGGCGCCGGCAAGAGCACCTTCTTCAAGATGCTCACCGGGCAGCTCAAGCCGACCGAAGGCAGCATCCACTTTCGTAACAACGACGTGACCGGCAGCAATCCGCATCAGATCGCGCGGCTGGGCGTGGGCATCAAGACGCAGGTGCCTAATGTCTTCAACGGGCTTTCGGTGCGCGAGAACGTGTTCATCGGCGCGGGACGCAGGAAGTCGATAGCGCAGGCGCGGCGCATCGTCGATGAAACCCTCACGCGGCTCAAGCTCGACAGCATTGCGGACCGTATCGTGGGCCAGCTCGCGCACGGTCAGCGTCAGTGGGTGGAGATTGCAACGGTCCTCGCGCAGCAACCCGAACTCATCCTGCTCGACGAACCCGCCGCCGGCATGAACCACGACGAAGTGCATCGCACGGCGGAGCTGATTCAGGAAATCAACCGCACGCAGGCGCTCGTGGTGGTGGAGCATGACATGCAGTTCATCCGCATGATCGCGCGCACGGTCACGGTGTTCTCGCAAGGCGCGGTGTTGGTGGAGGGTTCCGTGGATACGGTGCTCGCCGATCAGCGCGTCAAGGACGTTTATCTCGGGAGGCGCGCGGCATGAGCGACACGATTCTCTTCGAAGTCTCGCAACTCTGTTCGGGCTACGGGCGCATTCCCATTCTGAATCAGGTCAATTTCACGGTGAGGGAAGGCGAGCGCGTCGGCATTCTCGGGCATAACGGCATGGGCAAGACCACGCTTTTGCGCACGCTCACCGGCCATTTGCCGACCACGGCCGGACACGTGCGCTTCAACGGCGCGGACATCACGCATCTGTCGGCGACGGCGCGGGCGAAAGCGGGCATCGGCTATGTGCCGCAAGGGCGCGAGATCTTCCCGCAGCTTTCGGTGATGGAGAACCTGCGTGTCGGATGCTTGTTGTCGAAGCGCGCGGAAGGCGAAACCATCGAGGACATTCTCGGGCTCTTTCCGCGGCTCAAGGCTTATCTCGACCGGCCGGGCGGCGCGCTGTCGGGCGGCGAACAGCAATTGCTCGCGCTCGCGCGATGCCTGTGCGGCGGCCCGAAGATCATCCTGCTCGACGAGCCGACCGAAGGCATTCAGCCTTCGATCATCGATGAAATCATCGACACGTTGAAGAGCGTGGCCGAAGCACGCAGCCTGACCGTGCTGCTGGTCGAACAGAACCTCAACTTCATCGCGTCGCTGTCCGAGCGCATTCTGATCCTGCAGAAAGGCACGGTCACGCGCGAGATTCCGCCCGAGATCGTCACCGATCCCGCCATGCTCGACGAGTTCGCGGGCATTGCCTGACGCGCCTTCCTTCCGCCAATCCATAAGCAAGCGATCAAACATCATGACGAAAACTATCGATGTAACCGAGCTGACGGTCGAACAAGTCCAGGCCGGCTTTGCGAGCGGCGCGTTCACGTCGGAGACGCTGACGGCCGCGTTCCTCGATCGCATCGCGACCTACAACCCGCGCTACGTGGCGCTCAACTTCCTGAACCCCGCCGCGCTCGACGATGCCCGCGAGATCGACCGCCGCCGCGCCGCTGGCGAGGCTCTCGGGCCGCTCGCTGGCGTGCCGGTCGTGGTCAAGGACACGATGGACATGGCAGGCTTTCCGACGACCGGCGGCTGGACGCTGCTCTATAGCAAGACGGGCGGCGTGGACCTGATGCCTTCGACGGATTCGCCGGTCGTCGCCCGCATGCGCGCGGCGGGCTGCGTGATCCTCGGCAAGACCAACGTGCCGGTGCTGAGTGCCACCGGCTCGCACGCCAACGATAGCTGGGCGGGTCCGACGCTCAATGCCGTCGATACCGCGTTCATGCCGGGCGGCAGCAGCGCCGGCACGGCCACCGCCGTGGCGGGCAGCATGGCCGTGCTCGGTCTCGCGGAAGAAACGGGCGGTTCGATCCAGAATCCGGCGTCGGCGCAGGCGCTCGTCGGCATCAAGCCGACCTTCGCGCTCGTGCCGAATGCAGGCGTGATGCCGCTTGCGGGCAGCACGCGCGATGTCGTCGGTCCGATCGCCCGATGCGTACGCGATGCCGCGCTCACGCTCGATGTACTGGCCGGATTCTCGGCGGAAGACTTGAAGACGGTGGCGGGCGTCGGCATGAAGCCCGCTGGCGGCTATGCCGCGGGACTGCGTGAAGATGCGCTCAAGGGCAAGCGTCTAGGCTTGTACGGACCGGGATGGCGGGATCGCGCGTTGTCGGAAGAGACGCATCACTTGTACGAGCGCGCGCAGGCGGAACTCGAAGCGCGCGGTGCGGTACTCGTCGACGATCCCTTCGCCGGCAGCGGCTTCGCGGCACTCGGCATGCCCGCGCCGGGCTCCGATTACTTCGACGCGCGCGGCATGGAAAGCCTGCCCTACGACATGCAGAAGTACCTCGAACGCCTGGGACCCGGCAACGCCATCACGACATGGACGCAATTCGTCGAAGCGACGCGCGCCGAAGATCCGTTCGGCGCAACGGGTGTGCTGACCTATATGTCGAGCCTGCCCGACATGGCCGCCAATCTGCGCGATGCCGCCGCGCCGCCTGTCATCGATGCCTTCTATGCGTTGCGCGAAACCTATCTCGCCATCTTCGAAGACGTGATGACGAAGCACGCGCTCGACGGCCTCGTATTCCCGCAATTGCGCGACGCCTTGCCGCCGCGCGAGGGAACCGAGACGCTGCACGAGACCACGGTCTGCGAAATCAACATCGCCGGATTGCCCGGGGTGACCATTCCCGCCGGCTATTACGAATCGGGTTCGCCGTTCAACCTGATCTTCGTGGGACGGCGCTTCAGCGAGCCGGCGCTGCTCGCCATGGCTTACGATTACGAGGTCGCCGGACGTCATCGGCGCGTCCCCGAACTGACCGCTTGAGGAGCGCGCGAGAGACGAGGCAGTTTCCAGTAACGAGACCATGTCCGAGCACCGCTACCAAGAAATTCTCACCCGCCTTCGCGACGAGGGCCGCGTCTCGGTTACGCCGCTCGCGAAGATACTGGACGTCGCCGAGGAAACCATTCGGCGCGATCTGAAGGAACTGGAGCAAAGCGGCTTGCTGCGCCGCATCTACGGCGGCGCCGTGTTGCCACGGCTCGATGTCGAGCGGCCCGTGACCGAACGCGGCAAGGTCAATGTAAAGGGGAAGGCGCGCGTGGCGGAACTTGCGGAACCGCTCATCGAAGACGGCATGTCGGTGTTCATCGACTCGGGCACGACGACCATTGCGTTCGCGCGGCGGCTGATCGGCCGTAACGTGACGGTGACGACCAACTCCATCAACATCGCGCTCTTGCTCGGCACGAGCGTGAGCCGCGTCAACCTTACGCCGGGCATGTTGCGCGGCAAGGACAACGCGCTAGTGGGTTACGAGACGCTCGCTTATGCAAGACGCTTTTTTTACGATGCCGCGTTCATGGGCATCGCGGCGTGCGACCTGAAGCACGGCTGGATGGACTACGAGGAACACGAGTCCAATTTGCGTGGCGTGCTCAAGTCGCAGACACGTCATTCGGTGATTCTCGCGGATATCGACAAGTTCGGGCGCGAAGCTTATCTCAACACCTTTCCCATTTCCCAACCTGTCACGGTGGTGTGCGACCGCGCGCCGCCCAAGCCTTTCATGGATAAATTCGCCGAGCATGACATCACAATCATTCATGCCTGAGGCGCTCGGCGCGGGTGAACCGGGTACGCTTGCGGCCTTGCTGACGCGCTTTGCCGCGTTCGGCGGCTTGAAGACGGGCGGCGTCACGCGCCTCTGTGCGAGCGCGGCAGACGGCGCGGCGCGCGATGCCTTCGCCACGCTGCTTCGCGATGCCGGCGCGCATGTCGTCACCGATGCGGTGGGCAACCAGTTCGGCGTTTTCACCCTGACCGACGCGGCCGATGCGCCGCTCGTCATGATGGGTTCGCATCTCGACAGCCAGCCGCGCGGCGGACGCTTCGACGGTGTGCTGGGCGTGCTTGCCGCCTTCGAGGCGGGCCGCCGGCTAATGCTGGCGAAGCGCGCGGGCGCATCTTTCAACGCTAACTTCTGCGCGGTGAACTGGACGAACGAGGAGGGCGCGCGCTTTCGTCCGAGCCTGCTTGGCAGCGGCACGTTCACCGGCAAGATCGCCGTGGCCGATGCCCTCGCCAGTATCGACGACGACGGCGTGACGCTCGGCGCAGCGCTTGCCGCCATCGGTCATGACGGCGTGGATGCGACGCCGCCCGTGCCCGCGTGCTATGTCGAAATGCATGTGGAGCAAGGCGGTTTGCTCGAAGCCGAATCGGTGCCTGTCGGTGTGGTGACGCGCAACTGGGGCGCCGCGAAGATGGACGTGCGCTTCACGGGCGAGCAGGCGCACACGGGGCCCGCCAAGATGCACGCGCGGCGCGACGCGCTCTTCGCTGCGTCACAGTTGATCTGCGACGTGCGCGCCATCGCGGACGAATGGCCGGAGCGCATCCATACGTCTGTCGGCAGGCTCGTCGTGCAGCCGAACTCGCCGAACGTGGTGCCGGCGCAAACCGACTTGTCCGTGGAACTGCGCGCCGTGGATAACGCCATTCTTCGCGAAGCCGAAGCGCGCATTCTCGCGTGCATCGACGAAGCCGCGAAGCGCGCGAATGTGGGCGTGCAAATCCTGAGCCGCACGAGCCGGCCGATCCGGGAACTGCCGCCCGCAGTGGGCAATCTCGTGCGGACTTGCGCGCGCGCGGCGGGCGTGCAGAGCCGCGACATCGACACCATTTCGGGCCACGACGCGTTGAGCCTGCTCGATGTCTGCCCGACCGGGCTCATGTTCGTGCCGAGCGTGGGCGGCATCGCGCATAACGAGAACGAAGAGACGCATGGCGAGGACCTCGACACGGGCATGACCGTGCTCATGGGCGCGGCGTATCGCTTGTGTGTATCGCGCGGCGATCCGGTCGCGGCGGCCGCTTGGGAGCCTCGGCGATGAACACGACCGCGCGCGAGCGCAACCCCGCGGAAGTGGCGGCCAGAGCGGCCGAAGCGGCAATCGCCTCGATCGATGCATGGCGCGGTGGCGACGTACGCCACGAACCCGCGTTTGCGCCGGTCATGTCGCCGATGCATCGCGGCGTGTCGCATAGCGCCTGGCGCGTGCGCGTGGACGACAGCGCGACGTTCTTCATGAAAGTGGCGCACGGCGATCTGACAGAATCCATCGATACCGGCGCGTCGTTTCTTGCGGCGCGAGCGGCGGCATCGCTGGGCATCGCGCCGGCGGCGCACTACGTGAGCGAAGCACACGGCGCGACCGTCTTCGACTTTCTCGATGACGGCTGGCGCACCGCGCATCTCGACGATCTCGCACGACCCGCCACGCTCGACGCGCTCCTGCAAGCGAAGCGTGCCATCCATTCGCTGCCTGCGTTTGCGCGCACGACGAACGTTTTCGAGCGTATCGAGCATCTTGCCGAAGGCATGCCGTTGACGCCGGATCAGGTGTCATGGGTCGATCTCGCGGGCGACTTGCGCGCGGCAATCGACGCGGCCGGTGCCGACGTTCGCCCTTGCCACGCGGACGGCGTGACATCGAACGTCATGCTGCACGACGATGGCGCACTCATGCTGGTGGACTTCGACGAAGCCGCGAACACCGATCCCGCGTTCGACCTGGCCGTCACGTTGAATGAAGTGCTTGGCTTCGGACACGACTGGATGCAGGCCATCGAAATGTCGATGGGCGCCGCCTCGGAACGCATGCTCGCGCGCTGCCGCGCCTACGCGTTCGCCGACGACTTGCGCTGGGGCTTGTGGGGCATGCGCATGGACCGCGACTCGCCGCGCCGCAACGTCGAATTCCTCAAGTATGCGCAATGGCGGTTGCTGCGTTGCTCCATGGCGCTGCCGCGCTGGAACCTCGACGCCGCGCCGGCATCGATTTGAGAGGTCATGCTCATGCAGATCAAGACGATTGGCGGCGCCGCGTGCGACGCCGAGCGCGAGATGGAAGCGGTGCTTGCAAGGATCGAACCGTGGTCGGGTCGCGCGTTGCGCTATGCGCCCGTGTTGGGCGGCATCAGCAACACGAACTGGCGCGTGTGGGTCGACGGCGAAGCGCAAAGCTATTTCGTCAAGGTGCCGGGCCGGGGCACGGAGCAGTTCATCGACCGCAAGGCTGCGTTTGCCGCAAGCCGGCTCGCGGAGCAGATCGGCATTGGTCCGCGTCTCTACGACTATGCTTTCGAGCAGGGCGTGGAGATCAACGACTTCGTCGAAGGCCGCGCGACCTGCTCGAACCGCGACTTTCTGGAGCGCAACGTGCGCGCTTCGGTCATGCACGCGTATCGCACGCTGCACGGCGCGCCGCCATTGCCGCTCACGAAGACCATTTTCGATCTGATCGATGAACACGTCGCGCAAGTGCATGAAGTAGGCGGCACGCTGCCCGCCGACTTCGCGCTGATTCACGCGCGCTATCGCGAGGCGCGCGCGGCGCTGGAGGCATCGGGACTGGATATCGTGCCGTGCTTCAACGATCCCATGCCGGGCAATTTTCTGCGCGACGATGCGGGTACGATCTTGCTCATTGACTACGAATACGCATCGAATAACGACCGCTGTTATGACATCGGCGCGCTCTCCGGCGAGATGTTCTTCACGGTCGACGTGGAAGCGGAACTGGTCGAGACATACTTCGGCCGCGTGAGCAACGACGTCATGGCACGCGTCACCGTGCACAAGGCGCTCGCCGATATCAAGTGGGCCACTTGGTCCATGTTGCAGAACGAAATCTCCACGCTCGATTTCGACTACGCCAAATACGGCGCGTGGAAGTTCATGCGCGCGCGCTCGGTGATCGAGGCGCCGCATTGGCAAGACTGGTTGCGCAGCCTTTGAAGAAAGTCGTCGAGCATTTCGACCGTCCAAAAGAAAGGGCGTGCTCTCGCACGCCCTTCAAGTCGCCACGCAGCGAATCAGACTTTTGACAACCCCCTGGGACTGCAGCGCTTTATGTGATCGACGATCGCCTGAATCAGCGGCAGTCTCTTGCACAATCAATCCGTGACCAGATTAACGACCGAAAGGTCGCGGACTTGAGAAAACTTGCGAACGCCGGTTCGAAATTCAACGCTCAAGTTTCACGCATGGCGTGACGATAGCGCCACGCCCTTGAGCAACATGTCCAGATCGTCTGCGTTGAACGGCTTCGAAAGCACGGCGACACCGAGCCGTCGCGCCTGTTCGAGATGCTCCGCATAACCCGTCATCAGCGTCACGGCCTGCTTGGGGCGTTGCCGCTTGATCCATTCGACGAGGCCGATGCCATCGCAAGTTCCGGGCATCTGGATGTCGGACAGAACGAGGTCGAATTCGAGGCCTTCTTCCAGCACCTTGAGCGCGGCATCGCCGGAAGGCTCGTGGCGCGCGCTCCAGCCGAGCACATCGAGAACGGCGACGAGCCCTGCCGCCACTTCCTCGTTGTCTTCGACGAGCAGTATGGTGGACTTCGCGCCGCCCGGTTCGATGGCACCCTCGCGCTCCGCCGGCGATGCTTCCGTGACGCCCGCCGTCCAGTGCGGAACGTAGAAGAAGATTGTGGTGCCGCGCCCGACATCGGTTTCCACGCGTGCCTTGCCGCCCGCCTGTTCGGCCATGGCGAGCACTTGTGCAAGGCCGAGCCCGGTTCCGGCGCCAGCCTGCTTGGTCGTGAACAACGGCTCGAACGCGTGCTGCGCGACTTCTCGCGTCATGCCGGTGCCGCTGTCCTGGCAGGAGAATTCGACATACTCGCCGGCTTCGAGCTCGTAGCGCCCTTGGGATAACGCCACGTTCCTGCAGCGAACGATAAACGTGCCGCCTTGCGGCATCGCGTCCTTTGCATTGACCGCGATGTTGATGATCGCCGAAGTGATCTCCGACGGATCGACCTTGATCGGCCACGACGCCTCCGCCACTTCGATCTGCACGGCGACCTTGCTGCTTACAGCCGAGCGGATCAGCGCCTCGGTTTCGAGCAGCCACGCGCCGGGTAGCAGCGTCTGCATCTGCAACGGCTGTCGGCGCGCCACGCTCATGAGACGGCGCGCGAGCGCCCGCGCGCTCGTGGAGGCGCGCTCCACTGCATCGATCTCGTTCTTGACGCCGTTGTAGTTCTTGCGCCGGACGATCTCCATGTTGGCCGTCACGACCATCAGCAGATTGTTGAAGTCATGGGCGACGCTCGCGACGAGATTGCCGAGCGCGCCCATGCGCTGCATCTTGCGCGTGGCTGCTTCCGCCGAGCGGCGCCGCGACAGCTCGCGCCGCCAGTTCTGCCAGGAGGTTTCCTCCGCGCGAAGACGCCGCAGCGAAAACACGATCAGCACGCACAGACACATGCAAGGAATCAGCGCGACGGCCACGAGGGACATGTCGTCGCGCAGCCAGTTGCTGACCACATCGTCGATTGCGTAGCCGGCGGAAACGTAGACGGGGTACTGACCGGCGCGCCGGTACGCGAGCATCTTGCGGGTGCCGTCCAGCGGCGAATCGATTTTGATGATGCCCTGTTCCGCCCCTCGCGCGAACGCGGCCGCGAGAGGCTCGTGCTTCGGTGGCGGGTTCGCCAGGCGTGGCGCGGGCAGGCGGAGCAGAATGCCGCCGTCGGCGCGATAGAGGCCGACCGTCAACGCAGGCGTCTCGGCGATGAGCCGCTGATAGAACTGCAGCAAGTAGGAGCGATGCAGGGAAACGACGATGGCGCCGAGAAAGCGCCCGTCGGGAGCGGTCCGGGCGGCGAGCGTGTTCACGATATCGGTGCCCTGAACGCGGCCGCGCTCGGGCAGCGAGACATAGAGCTGCGAGGAGGTCGCGCGCGTCGCCATGAAGTCGCCGCGGTCGCCGATAGAGACGTCGGGCGTCGGGGAGAAGCGGCTGCTGACGATCAACTGGCCGTTTTTATCGACGATGGAGAGCGCGACGACCTGCGGATGATTGGCGACGAGCGCTTCGAGTTTCCTGTGCAGGCTTGCCTGTTCGCGCAGAATCTGCCGCTCGTCCGCCGTTCCGACCACGTCCTGGACGCGCGAGATGAGGTCGCGGTTCGAGTCGAGCAGATTGGTGAGTTTGCCTTCCGCGACCCACGCCAGCCGATTGAGTATCTCCGACTGCTCCGCGACCGCACGTTCGTAGGTGTAGTAGGCGTAAAGCGCCGACAGACTCAGCGGCACGACCACCGAGGCGGTCAGCGCGAGGACGAGCCGCCGGCGGGCAGCCCTGAAATTGAGCGGAGGAAACGAAACCCGGTCCGACGGGTCGGAATGTTGAGTCGCGAACTCAGTCATTAAACACCCCGGTCACGCTAAGGGGAGTCATCCGACGCCGGCACATGTTTGCGCGAAACATCGATTCAAATTCCTTGGCGGTGGCGCGCCCGCGACCTCCTCCCCGTATCACGCCTGGTTCCTAGCTGCGGATGTTCGCTCCGCTAAGCTTGCTCGCATCGTGCCGAAGGGGGCTTTGTCAGGCGAACGGGAAAGGTCTGGACGTCGTAAGACGTACCTACTATTTCATAATACTCATACGGTTGATGGTAGCACGCCTTGTTGCCGACTTAATTGCCTGTGGTTTTTTGATTGCTAGGCGGCAGCGGAATGGCCGTGGCGCTAGGCTCGGGCTCCGGTAAACTCCGCGTTCATCGTTTGGCCGGCACGGGCTCAAAAGTTGCGCAATCTGGCCGTAAACCTTGATGCGAGCCGCGCGGACAGCGAGCAGAAGTCCGCTAAACCGGCTCTTTAGCAACGAATAAGAAAGCGAGTCGTCGAGCGTCGCGTGGCGGGGTTCGGCAGGAGAGAATCGTTGGGACTGTGGTTCAAGAGGAGCGTCCGAGCAGAAAGCCCGGCATCGTGGGTCGACAGACACTCGGTGCTGGTTGCGCTCGGCGCGACACTGGCGAGCGTCATCGTGCTGATCGCCACCGTCGCGGTGCTGATCTCGAGCCGCGAGGAAGCCATCGCGAAGGCGCGCCGCACGTCGGCGAACGTCGCGGTGGCGCTCGCGCGCGACATGTCGAGAAACCTCGAAATCTACGATCTCTCGCTGCAGGCCGTCGTCGACGGCATGACGGATCCAACCATATTGAAGCTGCCGCCTGAACTGCGCCGGCAGATTCTCTTCGACCGTTCGACCACCGCCGCTTATATCAGCGGCATCTATGCGCTCGACGAACACGGCCGGATCGTGCAGGGCCGCGCGCGGCTTCTTCCGACCGTCGATCTCTCCGACCGGGATTACTTCACGGTGCATCGCGCCAATCCGAATGTCGGGCTCTTCATCTCGAAGCCGTACGCGTCGCGTCTGCGAAACGGCGCGCCATCGATTGCCCTCAGCCGGCGGATTTCCAAAGCCGATGGCAGCTTCGGCGGTGTCGCGCTCATCTCCATCAACCTCGATTACTTCCAGCAACTGGTGGATGACATCAGGCTCGGCCACGAAAGCGCGGCGACGATCGTACAGAGCGATGGCGACATCGTCGCGCGCAATCCGAAGCTGCGTCCAGGCAGCGTCAGCAGCATTCGCGGCTGGCCGATCTTCTCGAAGATGTTCGGCGTCGAGAGCGGCTCGTTCGACGCGCGCTCGCCCGTCGACAACGTCGACCGCATCATGACGTTTGCGCGCGTGCGCGGCAGCAATCTCGTGATGATGGTGGCGCTCGGAAAGGACGACGTAACCTCGGAGTGGCAGCAGCACTCGCTCATCATCGGCACGCTGGTGGTGGCCGTGGCGGGCGCGTTCACCATCGTGGTCTGGCTGCTGGTCTTCGCGGTGCGCCAGCGCGACGCGGCGCAGGCGAAGCTCGTCGAGATCGCGGACACAGACGGTCTGACCGGCGTCGCCAACCGCCGCAAGCTCGATGCGGCGCTCGACGAACTCTGGACCTCGGCGGCGCGCGAAGGTTATCCGGTCGCGCTGCTTTTCGTCGATGCCGATCGCTTCAAGGCTTACAACGACACACACGGCCACGAAGCCGGCGACCGGGCGTTGCAGTTCATCGCCGAATGTCTCGTGAAGCATGCGAGAGGACCGCACGATCTAGTCGCGCGCTACGGCGGCGAGGAGTTTGTCGTGGCGCTCGCCGACTGCACCCGCAGCCGCGCGGAGGCGGTGGCGGAGGCCATGCGTATCGACGTGGCCAATTCGAACGGCGCGCGACTTCGTCAGCAATTTCCCCCGACGACCGTGAGCATCGGCGTGGTGGTGGCTCGACCCGATAGCGGCTCGACTATCGACGACGCCATGCGCCGCGCCGACGAAGCCTTGTATGTGTCGAAGAGCGGCGGACGCAATCGCGTGACGCTCGCGGCTGTGTCCGAGAAGCGGCGCGGCGAACCGGTCGGCACCGCGCCTTGATGCCTGACGCCTGATGCTTCAAATCGATTCGCGCGAGGCCGCATGCTCGACTCGCGCGAGATGAAACGCGCGCCGCAACTCGAAGCCGAGACGTTCATATAGACCGATAGCCGCGAGATTGTCGCTGAACACGTGCAAGAACGGTGTCTCCGCGCGCGCCTCGATCTCTCGTTGCAGGATCTGCATGAGCCGCCCGGCAAGGCCTCTGCCGCGATGCGTTTCATCGACACATACGGCGCTGATCTCGACGTAACCATCTAGATGCAGGCGTTCACCGGCCATTGCAATGAGTCGCCCGTTGTCTCGCACGCCGATGTAATTGCCCGTCTCGCGGGTCCGCACGGAGAACGGCCCGGGCCGCGTTCTTCCGGCAAGATCCAGCATGTCGTCGTTATCTGCCTGGGTGAGTCGGATCACATCCAGCTTTTCGACGCTTGCGGCTTTGGGCGCTTTGCGAGTGTTCGCGACCATCTGATGAAGGATGCCGACACGCGTTATCTGCAAGGCATCGTATGACGGCAAGGGCTCCGTGGAGAGCAAGGCCACCTGCTGCCCAGGCTGCAGAAGGCGGTGAAGGGCGTCATACGCATCCGGCGTTGCGGTTGCCAGCGCGGCGAACGGCGCGACGTCGGGATGATATCGACGAGCGAGCGTGTCGCCGAGCGCGAGGTGTGCGTGTCGGGTCGTCAGCGCCTCCCAGATAGGGCGGTCGAGGTCGGCAGGTTTCGAATGGCTCATGGGCGCTCCAATGGCGTGTGATTGCTGTGCAGTCTAGACGGCCCGGGCGCACGGGGCTATAGTCGCAAATGACATTATTAGCACTATTTGCGACATGAGACTGGCAATCCTCGCGCTCGACGGCCTGTTCGACACCGGACTGACCGTGTTTCTCGATACCTTTTCGATGGCCAACGAAGTGGCCGCCGCGCAAGGGTTCGAGGCCGCGCCGTTCGAGGTGAGGCTCATCGGCATGCGCAGACGTATTCGCACCGCGCATGGCTTGTCGACTTCGGTCGAATTGGCGAGCAGCGCGCCGTCGCCAGACTGGATCGTCGTGCCCGCGCTGAACGTGAGGCAGCCGGAGCGGCTTGCCGAGGCGCTCGAACGTCGCGACACGCGCGAGGCGATCGCTTATCTGCAAGCGCGGCACGCTGCGGGCGCGGGCGTAGCGGCGGCGTGCATCGGCACGTTCATATTGGCCGAAGCCGGTTTGCTCGATCATCGCGAGGCCACGACCACATGGTCGCTTGCACCGTTTTTCCGACAGCGCTATCCGGCCGTCATGCTCGACGATTCGCGCATGGTCGTCGCATCGCAAGGCGTCGTCACGGCGGGCTCCGCAATGGGTCATCTCGATCTCGCGCTATGGTTGCTGCGTCAGGCGAGTCCCGAACTGGCGACGCGTGTCGCTCGCATGATGCTCATCGACAAGCGTGCGTCGCAGGCGGAATACATCATCCCCGATCATCTCGCGCATGCCGACCCTTTGGTCGCGCGTTTCGAGCGATGGGCGCGCGACAATCTCGCGGCGGGCTTTTCGCTTCAGGCGGCGGCGAGTGCCTTGTCGGTCGGGCCGCGCACGTTGCAGCGCCGTACCGAGTCGGTGCTCGGCAAGTCGCCGCTGGCATTCTTTCAGGACTTGCGCATAGAACGCGCGCAGCACCTCGTCGCTATCGGCTACGACATCGAGAAGATTGCAAGCGAAGTCGGCTATGCCGATACGGCGACCTTGCGCACCTTGCTGCGCCGCAGGCTCGGCCGTGGCGTGCGCGAGTTGCGCGCCGGGCGATAACGCCAGGCATCGGGCGACCACGAACATAAAACCGGGAGACGGCATTGACACAGGGACACTCGAACTGGTTCGTGCGCGCGCGGCTCAAGACGCGCCAGCTCTTGTTGCTCGCCGCGATGGAGGAAGAGGGCAACGTGCGCCGTGCCGCCGATGTCCTCGGCATGACGCAGCCAGCGGCATCGCGGCTTCTGAAGGAACTCGAAGATGTGCTGGACGTGCGTCTCTTCGATCGCACGCCGCACGGCATGCAGGCGACGCTCTACGGCGAAGTGATGATCCGTCATGCGCGCATGGTGCTGTCGAATCTCAACAAGGCGCAAGACGAGATTGCCGCCTTGCGCGCCGGTCTGGTGGGCGAAGTGCGCGTCGGCGTGATCGCGGCGGCGGCGGCCAGAATGGTTCCGCTCGCCATCGGACGCGTGAAGGCGCAGTATCCGCAACTGCAAATCTGGCTGCAGGTGGAGACTTCCGATGTCATGCTGCCGCTTCTCACGCAGGGGCAACTCGACGTGATGATCGGCCGCGTGCTCCAGCAGCACGTGCAACTGAAGCCCGCCGTGCAATACGCGCCCATCGCCGATGAACCGCTGTGCGTGGTGGTGCGCCCCGGGCATCCGCTCGAACAGACTGCGGGGCTCACCATGAGCGGTGTCGCCGACGCCGAATGGGTGCTGCATCCGCCGGGGAGTGTCTTGCGGCATCGTATCGACATGGCGTTCGCGGAGCTTGGGCTGAACCCGCCGCAGAATGTGGTCAACACCAACAACTTTCTGGCGATCTCGAGCCTTCTGTTGCAGAGCGACATGCTCGCCGTCATGCCTGATGAAGTGGCGCGGCAATACGAGCGCTTCGGCACGCTCAAGCGTCTTGCAATCGACCTGCCTTGCCGCATGGATGCATTCGGCATCATCACGCGGCAAGCGCATGCGCTCTCGCCCGCGGCGACCGTGGTGCTGCATGCGCTTCACGACGCCGCCGCCGAAGTATACGGCGTGTCCGCCGATGCCCTGAGCGCCTGACCGGGTAAGCCCGAATCGCGTTTTCCACTATATCAACATTGGTATCGGGATCGCTGAATAAGTGATTGGACCATCATGGGAGTGAGGGCTAACCTTGCCCGGGGCTCAGCCTGAGCCTTCGACCCCGGACTTCGAGCCGCGGCGCACATGATCCAATCAGGAGACAGCCATGAAACAGACCCGACGCGCGGTGCTCGGCGCAATGCTTGGTTCGGTGCTGGTACTCGCCGCGAGTGTGAATGCACACGCCGACGACAAGAAGATCACGCTCGGCTTCGCACAGGTCGGCGCGGAGAGCGCCTGGCGCACGGCCAATACGGTCTCGGTCAAGTCCGCCGCGAAAGACGCAGGCATCAACCTCAAATTCTCCGACGCCCAGCAGAAGCAGGAAAATCAGATCAAGGCCATACGCTCCTACATTGCGCAGAAGGTCGATGTGATCGCGTTCTCGCCGGTCGTCGAGTCGGGCTGGGAGCCGATTCTCATCGAAGCGAAAAACGCCAAGATTCCCGTGATCCTGACCGACCGCAACATCGACGTGAAAGACAAGTCGCTCTATGTGACGATGATCGGCTCGGACTTCCTCGAAGAAGGCCGGCGCGGCGGCAAGTGGCTGGAAGAACGCTACAAGAACGAGAAGGGGCCGATCAACATCGTCGAGTTGCAGGGCACGGTGGGATCGGCGCCGGCGAACGACCGGCGTGCGGGTCTGCTCGAAGTCATCAAGAACGATCCCAAGTTCAAGGTGATCGCCTCGCAAAGCGGCGACTTCACGCTCGCTGGCGGCAAGCAGGTCATGGAAGCCTTCGCGAAGACCTACGGCAAGCAGATCAACGTGGTCTACGCGCATAACGACGACATGGCGCTCGGCGCCATTCAGGCAATGGAGGAAGCGGGCATGAAGCCGGGCAAGGACATCACGGTCGTCTCGTTCGATGCAACCAAGGGCGGTTTCGACGCCATGGTCGCGGGCAAGATCAACGTGGACGTGGAGTGCAGTCCGCTGCTCGGCCCGCAGTTGATGACCGCGGTGAAGGATGTGGTCGCGGGCAAGGAACTGCCCAAGCGTATCGTGACCGAAGAGACCATTTTTCCGATGAGCGTTGCCGCGGCCACGCTGCCGCAGCGCAAATACTGAAGCTCGGGCGCCATCGCACGTCCATCGCGCCATCATGTGAGCGCGATGGACGACTCATTCCCTTTCCGGCGATATCCATGACCGACACACCCGTGCTCGAAACCATTGGTTTGTCCAAGTCGTTCCCCGGCGTGCGCGCACTGCACAACGTCGATTTTCGTTTGTTTCCGGGCGAGATTCATACGTTGATGGGGCAGAACGGCGCCGGCAAATCGACGCTCATCAATGTGCTGACGGGCGTCCACGAGCACGATGCAGGCGAGATCCGGCTCGGTGGCAGTCCCGTGAATTTCGCCGCGCCCATGGAAGCGGAAGCCGCCGGAATTCGCACGCTCTATCAGGAAGTGAACCTGTGTCCGAATCTCTCGGTGGCGGAGAACGTCTTCGCCGGCAGGCAGTTGAAGCGGCATGGCGCGATCGACTGGAAGAGCATCCACGTGCGGGCGCAAAAGGCGCTCGCGGACCTCAACGTTTCGGTGGACGTCACGAAATCGCTCGATACGTATCCCATCGCCGTGCAGCAGATGGTGGCGATTGCGCGTGCCTTGTCGGTCGATGCGCGCGTCCTGATCCTCGATGAACCGACCTCCAGTCTCGACGACGGCGAAGTCACGCGACTCTTCGACGTGTTGCGCAAGCTCCGCCATTCAGGTCTCGCGATTCTCTTCGTGACGCACTTTCTGGAACAGACCTACGCGGTATCGGATCGCATCACGGTCATGCGCAATGGCGAGCGCGAAGGCGAATATCTCGCGAAAGATCTTCCGGTCGAACTGCTCGTGTCGAAGATGGTGGGCCACGAACGCATGACCGAGCGCCTGAAGCGCGCGGCTTCCGAGCCGCCCGCGCAACGAGGCGCGGCTGCGCCGTTTCTCGAAATGCGCGGCGTGGGCCGTCGCGGCTTGATGAATCCCGTGGATCTCGACGTGCAGCCGGGTCAGATACTCGGGCTCGCGGGCTTGCTCGGTTCGGGGCGCACGGAAACCGCGCGGCTTCTCTTCGGCGCGGAGCGTTCCGATGCAGGCGCGACGAAGGTGTCCGGCAAGCCGGTCAAGCTGCATTCGCCGCGCGATGCGGTGCGTCAGGGCATCGGCTATTGCCCGGAGGATCGTAAGAAGGAAGGCATTGTCGCGGACCTGTCGATTCGCGAGAACATCATCCTGGCGCTTCAGGCGCGGCTCGGGCTTTGGCGCTGCATTCGGAAGGCGAAGCAACGCGAGATCGCCGATGACTATATCGAGCAGCTAGGCATCAAGGCGCGCGATGCCGAGCAGCCTATCGGTCTGCTCTCTGGCGGCAATCAGCAAAAGGTGCTGCTCGCGCGCTGGCTTGCAACGGAGCCGCGCATGCTGATTCTCGATGAACCGACGCGCGGCATAGACGTGGCCGCGAAGTTCGAGATCATGGACCGCGTGCTCGCGCTCTGCGCGAAAGGGCTCGGCATTCTCTTCATCTCGTCCGAAGTGAGCGAGGTCGTGCGCGTGAGTCACCGGATTGCGGTGTTGCGCGACCGGCGCAAGGTCGCCGAGGTCGCGGGACATACGACCTCGGAAGACGAGGTGTATCGGCTGATCGCGGGAGGATCGCAATGAACCGTATCAAAGGTGTCTTGCAGCATCCGCTCGTGTGGCCCTGCGTGACGCTCGTCGCGCTGTGTCTGCTCGATCTGGCGCATAACCCGCGGTTCCTGTCGATTGCCATGCTCGATGGCCACCTGTTCGGCGCGCCCGTCGATATCCTGAATCGCGCGGCGCCGCTCGTGCTCGTCGCGCTCGGCATGACGCTCGTGATAGCGACGCGCGGCATCGATATCTCGGTGGGCGCGATCGTCGCGATTGCCGGCGCGACGGCCGCCACGATCCTCGCCGACGATCCTTCCCGCGTGACGCTTGCCATCGCGGCGGCGCTCGCGGTCGGCGTTCTCGCGGGCATGTGGAACGGCTTGCTGGTGGCGTTCATCGGCATGCAGCCGATCATCGCGACGCTCATCCTGATGGTTGCGGGACGCGGCGTCGCGCAGTTGCTGACGGGCGGCCAGATCATCCCGATCGGCGCGCAGGCTTATTTGATGGTCGGCGGCGGCTATCTGGCGGGCGTCCCGTGTTCCGTGTGGATCGCGGCGGGCGCGCTCATCCTCACGGCGCTTCTCGTCGATCGCACCGCGCTCGGGCTTTTCATTCGGGCTATCGGCGTGAATCCGGTTGCAACCCGGCTCGTCGGCTTGCGCTCGAACGTGATCGTGTTCGGCGTGTATGCATTCTCCGGGTTGACGGCGTCCATGGCGGGCATTCTCGCCAGTTCGAACGTGCGCAGCGCCGACGGCAACAACGCCGGTCTCCTGCTCGAACTCGACGCGATTCTCGCCGTCACGCTCGGCGGCACTTCGCTGCTCGGCGGGCGCTTCAGTCTTGCAGGCACGGTGCTCGGCGCGCTCATCATCCAGACGCTCACCTACACGACTTATTCCATCGGTGTGCCGCCCGAAGCGACGCTCGTGGTGAAGGCAGCGGTGGTGCTCGTCGTCAGCGTGATTCAGTCGTCCACCGCGCGCGCCGTGCTGATGCGGCAGTTGCGACGCGTCTTTACGTCCGCTTCGAAACAGCCGCTCGCGGAGGCATCCCGATGAAAAGTTTCTTCGACCGTCTGACGGACCCGCGCATCTTGCCTATCGTCGTCACCGTCGTTCTGTTCGCGGCTCTGTTCGGCTTCGGCTCGGTGATGTACACCGGCTTCTTCTCGCTGCAAGTGCTGCTCGGCTTGCTGATCGACAACGCGTTCTTGCTGATCGTCGCCATTGGCATGACGTTCGTGATCGTGTCGGGCGGCATCGATTTGTCGGTCGGCTCGGTCGTCGCTCTGACGACGATCCTGTGCGCCGTGTTCGCCGAACGTCTGCACTGGCCGGTGTGGATCATCGTGCCGCTCGTGCTGGCCTTCGGCGCCTGCTATGGCGCGGCGATGGGCGCGCTCATCCACTTCTTCAGGCTGCAACCGTTCATCGTCACGCTGGCCGGGATGTTCCTCGCGCGCGGCGCCTGCTTTCTCATCACGACGCAATCCATCACCATCACCGATTCCACGTTCCGCGCGCTGTCCGCCTTTCATGTGGATGTCGGCGGCGCGTCGCTCACGACGGGCGCGCTGATCGCCATCGTCACGCTGATCGTGGCGATCTTCGTCGCCCACTTCACGCGCTTCGGACGCAACGTGTATGCGGTCGGCGGCAACGAACGCTCGGCGCTGCTGATGGGCTTGCCCGTCGCGCGCACCAAGGTCGGCGTCTATGCGCTCTCGGGTTTCTGCTCGGCGCTCGGCGGCGTGGTGTTCACGCTATACGTGCTCTCGGGCTACGGACTGCAAGGGCAGGGCATGGAACTCGACGCCATCGCCGCGACGGTGATCGGCGGAACCTTGCTCACGGGCGGCGTGGGCTATGTGATCGGTTCGGTGTTCGGCGTCGGCATTCTCGGCACCATCCAGACCTTGATTACCTTCGACGGCACGCTCAGTTCATGGTGGACGCGCATCGTGATCGGCGCGCTTCTGTGCGCGTTCTGTCTGCTGCAGCGAGTCATCGAACGTCATGCCGCGCGCCGTAAATCGAATGGGACGAAGCTCGGCGAAGGCATCGGATCGAAAGAGCCGCGCACGCCTTTGCCGCCCGATGCCGCGAGCAAAGCCGAACCGCTCGCGATGGTCCCCAGAACCTGAAGCACGCACATAAGCAGCACATAAGCACGCACACCCTGCCACCCTCGTCGAGAATCCGTCATGCCCAATGAAAAACGCCTGCTCCGTTCCGCTCAATGGTTCGGAACCCAGGACAAGAACGGCTTCATGTATCGAAGCTGGATGAAGAATCAGGGCATTCCGGACCACGAGTTTCAGGGCAAGCCGATTATCGGCATCTGCAATACGTGGTCGGAACTCACGCCTTGCAACGCGCATTTCAGGAAGATCGCGGAGCACGTGAAGCGCGGCGTCTTCGAGGCGGGCGGCTTTCCGGTGGAGTTTCCGGTGTTTTCCAACGGCGAATCGAATCTGCGGCCTACAGCCATGTTGACGCGCAATCTCGCCAGCATGGACGTGGAGGAATCCATTCGCGGCAATCCCGTCGATGCCGTCGTGCTGCTGGTCGGCTGCGACAAGACCACGCCCGCCTTGCTGATGGGCGCGGCGAGTTGCGACGTGCCCGCGATCGCGGTCAGCGGCGGCCCAATGCTCAACGGCAAGCATCAGGGTCGCGATATCGGTTCGGGCACCGTCGTGTGGCAACTGAGCGAGCAGGTGAAGGCGGGCAAGATCACGCTGCATGAATTCATGTCGGCGGAAGCGGGCATGTCGCGTTCGGCTGGAACCTGCAACACCATGGGGACGGCATCGACCATGGCGTGCATGGCCGAAGCGCTCGGCGTGACGCTGCCGCACAACGCGGCGATTCCCGCGGTGGATGCCAGGCGCTACGTGCTCGCGCACATGTCGGGCATGCGGATCGTGGAGATGGCGCTCGACGACTTGCGGCTCTCGAAACTCCTCACGCGGCAGGCGTTCGAAAACGCGATTCGCGTCAACGCGGCGATTGGCGGATCGACGAATGCGACCATCCATCTGAAGGCGATTGCCGGCCGTATCGGCGTGAACCTGGAACTCGACGACTGGACGCGCATCGGCCGCGGCACGCCGACGCTCGTCGACTTGCAACCGTCCGGACGCTTTCTGATGGAAGAGTTTTACTACGCGGGCGGTTTGCCCGGCGTGATCCGGCGTCTGGGCGAAGCGGCCTTGCTGCCGTATCCCGACGCGCTGACGGCCAACGGCCGCTCACTCTGGGACAACACGAAAGACGCGCCCATCCACGACGCCGAGGTGATTCGTCCACTCGACCGCCCGCTCGTAAAAGACGGCGCGCTGTGCATTTTGCGAGGCAATCTCGCGCCGAACGGCGCGGTGCTGAAGCCGTCCGCCGCGACGCCGGCGTTGCTCAAGCATCGCGGCCGGGCGGTCGTGTTCGAGAACTTCGACGATTACAAGGCGAGGATCGGCGATCCCGAATTGAACGTCACCGCCGATTCGATCCTGGTCATGAAGAACTGCGGCCCGAAGGGTTATCCGGGCATGGCCGAAGTCGGCAACATGGGCTTGCCGCCGAAGCTGTTGGCGCAGGGCGTGACCGACATGGTGCGCATCTCCGACGCCCGCATGAGCGGCACGGCTTACGGCACGGTGGTGCTGCATGTAGCGCCCGAAGCGCGCGCCGGTGGTCCGCTCGCGGTGGTGGAAGAAGGCGACTGGATCGAGATGGACTGCTTCGCGGGGCGCCTGCATTTGGACATCAGCGACGAGACGCTGAGGACGCGGCTCGCCCGCTGGGCGGAAGAACCGCGCAAAGCGGGCGAGAACACGAGCGGCTACGGCAAGCTGTACATCGATCACGTTTTGCAAGCCGATCAGGGCTGCGACTTCGACTTTCTCGTGGGATGCCGTGGCGCCGATGTTCCGCGCCATTCCCATTGACGCCCGCGCGTTCTGCCTGTCAGCCGCGCGCTCCGAAAGCGCGCTGGATTTTCTTCTCGGTGTTGTACTGACTGAGCGCATAGACCGACCAGATCGCGGCGGGAATCCAGCCAATCAACGTGATCTGAAGAAGCAGGCAGATGATGCCGGCAATCGGTCGGCCGATCGTGAAGAACTGCAGCCACGGAAGGATGAGTGCGAGCAAGAGACGCATATGCGGTCCTCGGATGTGATGGTCTGGTGACTTTACCATCCGCGTTGCACCTGCTTGCGCGATCCCATAACATGAGGCCGGGACCTACTTAGCCGAACTCGCCAAACGCCCGGCCGACATTCGATGACCGAAGCCACCGACCTCGCGCACCTTGTTGACGCGTTGCGCCAGCATCGCCTGCTCGATGCCGACGAAGAACCGCGCTTCACGCGCCTGACGGGTGGCGTGTCTTCGGATATCTGGCGCGTCGATGCGTGCCGCGCTACGTTCTGCATCAAGCGCGCGCTCGGCAAGCTCAAGGTCGCGGCGGACTGGCATGCGCCCGTCAGCCGCAATGCCGCCGAAGCCGCGTGGCTGCGCTGTGTCGCGACCTGGCTGCCGCACGCGGTGCCTGCGCTTCTGTTCGAAGACGCGCCGCTCGGCTGCTTCGCGATGGCGTATCTTCCTGCGGAACATAACCCCGTCTGGAAGGCGAAGCTGCTGAAAGGCGAGATCGACGACATCTTCGCCGCGCAAGTCGGTTTCCTTCTTGCGCAGATTCATGAGAGAAGCGCGGGTTCGGCTGCGCTCGCGGCGCAGTTCGCGAATCACGATACCTTCGAGTCCATCCGCATCGAGCCTTATCTGCGGGCGACAGCCGCGCGTCATCCCGACCTGGCGAACACACTCGGCGATCTGGCGGATTCGGTTTCGGCTGCGCGCATCGCGCTGGTTCATGGCGACGTGAGCCCGAAGAACATCCTGTGCGGTGCCGACGGCCCCGTCTTTCTCGATGCCGAATGCGCAACCTTCGGCGATCCGGCCTTCGACCTCGCGTTCTGCCTGAATCACCTCGTCCTGAAGAGCTTTCTCAATCCGCATTGGCGAGAACGCTATGCCGGAAGCTTCGACGCCCTGAGCGGTCGATATCTGGCGGCCGTCGATTGGGAACCAGCGGAACGGATAGATCTGCGTTGCGCGCGGCTCTTGCCGGCGTTGTTGCTCGCGCGGGCCGATGGCAAATCGCCCGTCGAGTATCTGCAAGATCCAGCCGACATACAGGCGGTGCGCGAACTTGCGCGCGGCCTTCTCATCGAACCGGTCGATTCCCTTGCGCAATGGCGAAAGCGCTGGAACGAGGCGGCATCCATCGATAAACCCGCGGGAGTCTGAATATGAGCAGCGCGATTGCATCCGTCCACGGCCGCCGCATTTGGGATTCGCGCGGACGTCCGACCGTGGAAGTGGAAGTGACGCTGGCAAGCGGCGCCAAAGGACGCGGCATGGCCCCGGCGGGTGCTTCTCGCGGGCGTTTCGAGGCGGTGGATCGGCGCGACGGGGCGGCCGCGCTGGGCGGCTTCGGCGTGAGCGATGCGTTACGCGGTATCGACGATGAAATCGCGGCGGCGCTGATCGGCATGGATGCGCTCGGGCAAACGCAAATCGATGCGCGTCTGATCGAACTCGATGGCACCGAGGACAAATCGCGGCTTGGCGGCAATGCGTTGGTCGCGACGTCGCTTGCGGTTCTGCATGCCGCGGCGGCAGACCGTCGGCAGCCGCTGTGGGCTTATGTCGCCAACGGCCGAACCGTCAGCGTTCCGATCCCGGAAATCCAGATCTTCGGCGGCGGCGCGCATGCTGGCCGGCGTATCGATATTCAGGACCTGATGGTCATGGCGCCATCCGCGAAAAGTTTCGACGAAGCGCTGGAGATGACCGCCGAGATCTATCTGGCTGCGGGCAGGATCATGGCGAAGCGTGGTCATCTTGCCGGTGTCGCCGACGAAGGCGGGCACTGGCCCGTGTTCGAGAGCAACGAAGCGGCGCTGGATACGCTCGTCGCGGCTATCGAAGAAGCGGGGTTCGTTCCGGGCGAGCAAGTCGCCATTTCGCTCGATATCGCCGCATCCGAATTCGGCTCGGGCGGGCGTTACAAGCTCGGCCTGGAGCGCCGCGAGCTCGACAGCGACGCCATGTGCGAACTGATGCTCCGATGGTGCGACCGTTACCCGATCGTGTCGATGGAAGACCCGTTGAGCGAGGACGATGCGGCCGGCTGGCGCCGATTCACGGCAGCGGTGGGAGGACGCGTGCAGGTGATCGGCGACGATTACCTCGTGACGAACGCGGCGCGCATTGCAAAGGCCGCCGAGCAACGCGATGTCAACGCTGTCCTCATCAAGTTGAATCAGGCGGGTACGGTGACGGAGACGCATGCGGCGCTGGAAGCGGGAAAGAACGCGGGGTTTGGCACGATCGTATCGGCGCGCTCAGGTGAGACGGAGGATACGACCATTGTGCATCTTGCCGTTGGCTGGAATGCGGGCCAGCTCAAAGTCGGCTCGTTCTCGCGCTCGGAACGCATGGCCAAGTGGAACGAGGCGATTCGCGTGGAAGAAGCGCTTGGCGACGCGGCACAGTTTGCGGGTATGTCGATGCTCGGGCGCAGGCGATAGGAGCGCGTCCGTTAAGAGGCCGAAGCGACCGTCCCGGTGCCTTTTTACAATATCCAGACGAATAGTGAGCACTTATTCCACGAAAAATACATAACGTGTGGAATTTAACCAGTGGCTGCTTCGTTCATTCCTCAAGCGATCGCGAGCGTTGGCGTGTGCGCGAGTATGTTGCGTTCGACGGTCTGGCAAATTGCTTGCTCATGTTGTCGGCCCTAAGGCGTGACTCACGCCTTTGTTCAACATGGTCTGGAACTTGCCGCGATGAAAGCATGATCCATCGGTGTGCGTAATTGCGCATCGACGCGCAAAGATAAAGGCACCGATGAACGAAGCGCCAGCGGCAAAGCAACAATGCGTGGCATTTTGGACTATGCTGGCCTGAGCACTATCGAACGATGGGCAGGTGTGGACAACAAGGCATGGCAAGCGTGCACACCATTTGATTCGTCCCCCTTACTAGCGTACCCGCATCATGAAAAATGATGCGGAAGCGGAGAGGCGCATGAAAATCGCGTTTGTTGTCGACAGCTATCCTGTTGCATCGGAAACCTTCGTGGTCCGTCAGATCGCGGGATTCGCGGAACGAGGACATCACGTGGTCGTCCTTGCCGCGCGCTATGACGAAGGCGCCGACGATCCGCTCAAAGGCCAGATCGAATTACGCATATTTCGTCGCAAACAGGGCACGGCGGCACGCATTGCGCATCTGGCGCGCTTCGGACTGAGCTCACTGTCAACGCCGGAAGGACGCAAACGCATTGGCGTGGCCTGGCGCGCGGCGACATCCGGTTGCCGCTCGACGCTGTTCGACCTCTCGGGCGGCGGAGCGATGTCGCACGAAAGTTTCGATGCGGTGATCGCACATTTCGGTCCCCTCGGCGTGCGCGCCATGTATCTGCGCGATGCGGGCTACTTTGAAGGCCCTATCTCCACCGTCTTTCATGGCTTCGACATGAGCGATGAAGCGCTCGTCAAGCGTTATCTGCCGCACTACAAGCAGCTCTTCGGACGGGGGTCGCTGTCGCTGCCGGTCAGCGAATTCTGGCGGATGCGCCTGATCGACTGGGGCGCGCCTGCATCACGGACGCTCGTGCATCACGTGGGAGTGGATGTCGAGCAACTGCCGCTTGCCACCGACAAGCAGAAGCCCGGACGCCCGCTCAAAGTGCTGAGCGTGGGAAGATTCGTCGAGAAAAAAGGCCTTGAATATGCGATTGCCGGCGTTCGCGATTGCAGCCTGCCCGTGGAATACAACGTGATCGGCTACGGCCCGCTCGAAGCCGACTTGCGCGCGATGGCCGCGAATAACCGCAATCCGGTCAACTTTCTCGGCGCGCGCGCACAGGACGAAGTGTTCGCGGAACTAAAGCGCACCGACGTGTTTCTGCTGCCGTCCGTGACGGCCGCCAACGGCGACATGGAAGGCATTCCGGTGTCGATCATGGAAGCGATGGCTACCGGCGCGATCGTCGTCGCAACGCGTCATAGCGGCATTCCCGAGCTCGTGGTGGATGGCGAGACCGGCGTGCTCGTCGACGAGCGTTCGGGGCCGAGCATTTCCGCCGCGCTCGAAAAAATCGCCAAAGGACAGATCGACACCGACAAGATGCGCGCGACCGCGCGGCACACTATCGAAACGAACTTCAACAACCGCACGTTGCACGCGGAACTGGAGGCCATTCTGGTCGAGGCGCGCGCGGGCGAAGCGCGCGAGATCGCAAGGTGATGCGGTTTGCGCGGTTTCAGGAATCCGCGTGCGAGCGGACGAAATTCACGAAGCTCAGATACGTCGGCAAGATCGGCACGCTGTTGTGCATGATGCCGAAGGTGTGGTCGCCGCTGTCGAGCACGTAATACATGGTGGATTGAATGTTGTGCGTCTTGCGGGCGTCGTAGAACGATTGCAATCGGGACTGCACGAACGCGCTCCGGTAGTCGTCGCTTTGTTCGGGATTGGCATTCCACTCGGTAATCATGAAGGGAACGCCGTAACGCGCCTTGCAGTATTGCGGCAGGTCGAAGTGCGGGCCCGCGCCATCCGAACCGATATCGAACAAATCGCCATAGACCTCGTAGTTATGCCATGTCGTCATGTCCCAGCGGACTACGGGATGACCGCTCGTGCCGTCCGGCTGATTGCCTTCCCATAACGCGTCCGATGCACCGATATCCGCCACACAGAAGTTGATGCCGCACATGGCGTCGGGCTGCGCGGCCTTCACGCCGTCGATCAATCCGCGCATGACGCCGCGCATGACCGGCCAGTTATCGTTGTTGAAGTCGGCGACATCCGTTCCGGCGCGATTCGAGTCGATTACAGTCTGAGCTCGGCGCGTGAGTTCGTTGCCGCATTCGTACATCGTCACGCCGTAGGGCTTCAGCGTGCTCGCGACCGTCACGCCTGTGCTGTAGGCCTTTGCGTAGGCCGCGGCCTCGCTGCCGAACAGGTTACCCCAGTCATCCGTCAATCCTTGTTGAATCAGACAGAACAGTTCGATGCCCGTTCCGTTCATGGCCCTCGCCATCCTTGCGACAGGTCTGAGTTCAGCCGACGTCTCATTGCACCCGAGCCGATAGATACTGCAACCCATGCCATTCAAAATGGCGATGGTTTGCGCGGGCGTGTAGAGATAATCGTAATGACCGTTCATGCCGAAGAACATGCCGGATTGCGCTGCGAGCGGTGTGCGCGGGTCGCGGCAAAGTAGCCAGTCATTCGACCACACATAGAATTGCCCGCTCGTGTTTCTCTGATAGATCTTGCCGCCCGACCAGAGAAGCATCAAAACGTTGGCAATGGATATTGCCGTGTCGTTCTGAAATACGACGCCGTTATTCACCGTCCAGACGGAGCCGCGTTTGTCCACGATCGCGGTTGCGTCAGGAATGGTCGTGCCACCCGGCGATGGGCCTTGCGACTCCGCTCTTGCAGTGGGATTCAGTTGTCTGGACCGCCCGGAAGCGCTCGATGTCGAGTTCGGTACGTCGCTTTCGCTTCCGCCTCCGCAGGCGGCCAATGTATAGGTTCCGGACAACGCGCCCAGGCTAGCTAAAAATCTACGTCGATCAATCATCGAATGTGCTAATCCGCCTTCTCGCGGAAAACTCCAATTACTCTGCGATAAAATCGCCATTCTTTAAACATAGTAGGGATGCGAACTAATAAATGGAAGGCGAAAGGATGCCTGCGCTGCCTTGACCAGAGGCGCGGTCGAGAGCCCTCGAGACCTGCGTTAAGCGATGACTGCGTTGACGCCAGGGACTACGCGGAACACTTCGAGTCTGAACGAATTCGGCCGGGATTTGCAGGTCGCTTCTCGAACTACAGAGTTGCGCAAACGCTTTTCCTTAACGGCGCTTTGTGAGGCGGCAATATGAAAAAACGTAGATGCGTCGTAAAGACAATGCAGAGAGCGTGATCGAATCTTGAACCATCGATAACGCACGAACGCTTCGGGTAGCGAAGGCTTGCGAAATGCAACCCAACCGCGGACGCGGCGTTGTTCAAGAGGAAGAGCTTTAGGGAAACGATGTGACGTGACGCGAACCGATGGCTCAGTGTGTTCACGTCACGCCTGAGTGACCAATGCGGGCGGTGTCAGCGTTTCGACAACCGCACACACGCCGATTCACCCGATCGTCCGCGTCGACATTTTCGGCGTAGATAAGAGAGGCGCTGCCTGCAACATTTGCCCCCACTGATAATCCACGCTGTCCGGGAAGAGGGGATATAGTCCACCGCCCGGCGTGAAGGTCATTTCGCCGAAGAAGATCTTGCAGTCGGGTGCATAAAGATCCACGCGCACATAGTCGAAGGATGCCGACAACGCTCTTGCCTTGGCGAGGATCGCGTCGAGGTTGGCCGGGCGCTCGCAAGGCGTCGCACTACGCGGATAGTGTCCGATCCTGATGTCGAGGTGGTTCCACGATTCATCGAAGAAATCTCCGCGCGGATGGCCCGTATAGCGATCAGAGATCAGCAGGACAAACAGCTTGGAAGGTCCCTCTTCGGGATTGAAGCAGTGGATCTTGAAGTCGGCGGGAATGTTGCCTTGTTCATCGAGAAGCAGGGCTTCGAAAAGCAGCCGTGGTTGAATCGCGCGGTAATGCCGCTCGCGCCCGGTTCTGGAAAAGTCGGTTGCAAGCCACCGGTCGGCAAGCGTCCTCAGTTCCTGATAACTCGTTTCCGCTTTGTCGCGGACGATCTTGACGAAGCCGCTGCCGTGATTGGCCTTCATGACGAAGGAGTCGGGCAACGCCTCGAAATCCTCTTCGGTGAAGAGCTCGGACGCCTTGAGCAGCGGAATCAGATGTTCTTCGCCGATCACGCGCCTGACGAAGTCACGCACAATGAGCTTGTCGGCCAGATCGGTAAAGCGCGCGTCCGGGTTCAGACTGCGCCGGAGCATTTTCTCGTTGAAGGTTTCGGGATTTGCAAGACTCGGGAATCGCCCGATCTTCCTGCGATGCTGCAGACGGAGGAAGAGTTCGTCGGGCATCCAATTTTTGAAGGCGTTCGCGATCATCGTGAATTAGATATTCATTCCGTTTTGGCGAAGCAGGGCACGCACAATGTGCCATATTCAAAATAATGCAGTTACTGAATAAGTCGCGGTGAAAATTGCAGCCTTTCAGACGTGAAGAAGGTCACGTGGGTCAAGTATGGCCAGCGACGTGGCTGGTTTTGTGCGCTAACGCACGTTGCGATGGAACGTAAGGGACGTCAAGTTCACGTCTTACTAAATGCGCGGAGTTTATTTCCAAAGCAAGCGCGTGAGGCCCGATATCTCAAGCTCTTTCGAATCTGTATGTAATCAGGTTGATAGATTGCGTTCAGAAGCGATATGCGACCGAGGCCATTCCGTTCACATCCAACCTGCGTTCTGTAATCGGGCTGCCGGCAGCGAAGCGTTCGAGCCGGCCAACGACTGCGACCAGGTTGGCCGACCAGTGCGAAGAGATCGTGTAATTCGCGGCCAGATTGAAGTGGACGTCGCGCAGGCCCGAGCCGGTGGAGTATTGCGGCAATCCGGACGCCACGCTTTCCGGCTGTGAAACGCCGAAGAACGTGCGCGTATAAGCGCCATTGGCCCAAGTCAGCCCCGGCCCCGCCGTTAGCAGCAATTTGCCGATGGGCGCGGAGACATAGAGATCCGCCATCGCGGTGAGTCCTTGCCCGGTGCCGCCGATGTCCTGATAAACGGCTGTCGATCCGGTGAAGGCCCAGTACGTGTAATCGGCGAATAGTCGCAGCTTCGGTCCGTAGTGCACGTTGGGCAGGCCGTCGAGTCGCGCGTCATCGGACGACGATCGCGACTGAAAGTCGAAACTCACCGACATGCCTGCGTGGTAGTTCTCTCCGCGCAGCACGTTGACGCCGAGCACGTCCGGACCTTGCGAAAAGATACGGTCGCGCCAGGAAATATCCTGCACGGGCAAGGGAAATACCTTGATCCGCGACGATCCCGGAAACTCGGGGAACACGTACAGTCCGGGCCCGATCGAAATTTTCCAGTCACCATTCGTTTGCGTGTCCGCGTCGGCGGCGTATGCCGGTCCAAATGCGAGCACGGCCGCAAGCGCCACGCAGGTGCGCGCGATGAATGTTTGCGCGCGCTTCATGCTCTCTTCGCGCCTGCAGCCGTTTGCCGGAGCCGACGCGCCAGGGCACGCGACATCACGGGACCTGTGCCATCGGCGGAGTCGCAGGCAGACGCGCTCTCGCGCAGGAACATCGTGCATTCGCGCGCCACCACTTCGCGCTCGTTGTCGGACGTGATCATGTGATAGGAGTCGTCGAGCCAGATGGTCCGCAAGAACGACGCGCCTACGTTTGCCGCGACGAATCGCGCGTTGTGCGGGCTCGAGGTCTCGTCGTCGATAGCGTGAATGACGAGGCAGTCGCTCGTGACGCGCTTCAGCTTGCCACGCACCGATGCCGCGAGACGGCTGGCCTCGTGCAGCGCGGGCATCGAAATGGATGCCGGGCCGACTTCGCTGATCTCGCCTTTTTGCATCGCGCGGGCGATCTTCGTGCGCAGCGCTTCATTGCGCAGACCATAAGGCTCGTGCTCGCGGTAGCGATAACGCGTACGCAACGGCGTGTAGTACGCCCAGTCGAGCAGGAATCGATACCACGGGATGGCCCAGCCGTCATAGTCGAGCGTGACCGAGAGCAACAGCAGGGCGCGCGCGGAAGGGCGTTCATGGGCGACCGCGGCGGCGAGCGCCGCGCCCATCGACAGGCCGCACACCGAAACGTGCCGATGCCGCGCCGCCAGCGCGTCGAATTCCGCCACGGCCGCGCGCAGCCACTCTTCCATCGAAGCGTGTCCGGCGCCCGCGCTGTATCCGGGCAACTCCGGCGTGTGCGTTGCGAAGCCCTCTTCACCGAGATAGCGGGCGAGAAAGCGCAATTCGAGCGGCGAACTGGACAGGCCGTGCAGCAGCAGGACCGCGTGATCCCGGTTCTGGGCGGGGGGAAAGTAAGGCATGTTCATGGTCAGGCAGCCGAACGGAGGACGAGATAATCGCCGGATGGCGTGGCGAAGCGCTCGCAAACACATTCGACGGGCCGCCAGTCCTGCTCGTCCGACTGGAACCGGATACGGTGAAGCCCCGGCAGAAGGGCATCGCTGACGCGGGCAATATCTTCGCCGTGGGCATCGGCATGCTTGGCGCCATATGCGATGCCGGCGCGCGGCGCGTCATCGTCGATAAGCGGGGAATTCGCCGCCGCGACGAAATTGGCGGGCGAGACACGCGTCGTCGGATCGAGCGCCTTGATGAGAATCAGCGAACGGTTGTATTGCGTGACGTGCTGGAGCATCCGGTGCATTTCCTCGGTCGCCCGGCGCGTGATGAGGCGTTCGTTGTCGTGACGCAAGAGCATCTCATAGCGCGACTGCGCCACCGAAGCGAGCAACTCGGCGCGATACTGCGCGCGCTTGAGCCGCTCGACGAGCGTCATCATGACGATAGTGATCAACGGATACGACACGAGCAGCTTGATATCCGCGCGGTCGAAGTCCTCGATGCGTGCATAGGGCGGCACGAAGAGAAAGTCGGCAATACACAGTCCGGCAAGCATCACGCAAACAGCCGGCGCTAGACCGCAGTAGTACTCGACGAGAACGGCGGCAATGAGAAACGCCGTTCCGGGCATGACGGGTCCAAGCAGCGGGTGCAGCAGCGTGCGGATGAGTGCGGCGGTAAAAAGCGCGCTTGCCGCGATGATCCATCGTTTGCCGCCGCGCGGCGCCCATCGGCGAGAATTACTGATATGCATGCTATTGCACGAGGCGTGTGACTGTCCTCGTGGTATCGGCGTTCCGGCGCGCGACTTTAATGCCATGTGAGGCATAACGGGCTTTCGCGGCGCGCGGGCGCTGGAATGATTATGCTTTCAACGTCTGAAAAAGCTTGATGATGTCGAACGAGAGAATTCGCATGCCCCTGCTGTCCCACGGTCTACGCTTTGCCATCGCCGCTTATCTGCTTGCGGCGCTGACGCTCTTTATGGTGCAGGACCGGATGCTTCTGCCTTCCACTCCGAGCGCGCCGGATCTTCGCACAGTCCCGCACGCCGGTGCAAGCATCGACCTGTTGCAAGTGCGCGACCAATTCGCGGGCTATGTCGTCACTCCGGCCGGGCGCGAACCGCGCGGGACGTTCATGGTTTATCACGGTAACGAGGAGTCGGCCGACACCAAATTGCCGCTCGCCGACGTGTTCGTGCGTGACGGGTATAGGGTGGTGATCGTCGAGTATCCGGGGCACGGCAGACGCCCGGGAGAGCGCACGATGAAGGCGGCGCTAGCCGCATCGCGGGAAGCGTTGGCGGCCACCATCGCGCAGTGGCGCGGGCCGCTTTATCTCGTTGGGGAGTCGCTCGGTGCGGGCATGGCCGCGCAGGTCGTGAAGGGCAATGAAGCAGCGCTCGCGGGCGTCGTTTTGATCACGCCGTGGGACTCGCTCGCCGACGTCGCCGCCGAAAAATATCCGATTTTTCCGATCCGCTGGATGCTGCACGACGGCTTCGATTCCGTCGCCGCCGTGTCGCATTACGACGGCCCGCTCGTGATCGTGGGCGCGCAATTGGACACGCTGATCCCGGTGATGCATGCGCGCCGCTTCGCAAACGAACACGAACGCGCGCGTTTCATGCTCCTGCCGACCGCCGATCATGACCACTGGTTCGGCGTCATGACGCAGGCGGACTGGCGGCAGGTCTTGCAGTGGATGCACGCCGGCTGACGAAGCCCGGCGCCGGCGTTTTCTCGTCGGTCAGTCGCGCGGGCTCAATGCGAGGTCGGCTTGACAGGCGCAACCGGGCTCACGCCGTCGATCGCACGCACCGGGTCGACGCTCTTGGCTTCGACGTGTTCGACTTCGACATCCGTGCCGCGCAGTGTCTCGTTGATCGTCTCGGTGCGCTCGGTTGCCTGCCGGCCCACGACGACTTCCTCGACGACATGCGCGGTCTTCGCGACGACGGCGTGTTCTGCCGTCTCGCGAATTTCCACGAAGCCTTCCTTCAGGTCGGCGGCCGTGGCGGGCCGGTCGACCGGACGGCGCTCGATCGTCGCATGCTCGTCACGCAGATTGACGGTTTCGCTGACAGGCGTTGCAGTGGCGCGCGAATAGACGCGCACGCCGCCGGTTTCGACTTCGCGCTTGCCGACTTCGAGCGACTCACGCGTCACCGCGAATGACTGGCGATCGGCCAGCACTTCATCCGAAGTCAACGGCTTCGCGGATGCATCGAAGCCCGCATAACCGCCGCTTTTCCAATGCGCCACGCGTTCGTCGATATCCACGACGCCCGCCTCGTGCATCGTCGAACGCACGAGCGGCACCTGTGATTCTTCCTTCACGTTGACCGTGAGTAACGCGCCACCGCGACGAACCGCTTCCTGATAGTTGCCGATGTCTTCCGACCGGTCGTCGCCAGCGAACATGTTGCCGAAGAAATTCTCGATCTTGCCGACGATGCCGACTTCTTCCGTGGCAGCGGAAGCGGGTCGATCTGCAACCACGGGACGTTCCGCGCCGCTCGTCTCGTCACTGGCGTGCACTTCCATGTCGGCGCGGTCCAGACCGCCTTCCACGAGACGCGCGACCGCGCTTTCGGCTTGCTGAAACGAATCGAATACACCAACGATTGCTTGAGTCATGTTTTGCTCCGGGTAATTTTGAGTGATTTGAATGGCGGCCAGACGTTGCTTCGAAGAACGGCTCAGGAAGATGTCTTGCCCGAGCCCGAGGACGGTATCGCGGGGTCCGCAATCCAGTCTCCAACCGTTCCAGCGCGCCTTTCCACGACGACTTCCTGACGTTGCAACTCGGCTCTGTGCACGTCATTTTTTTCGGTCACTACAGTGGTAATGCGGATTTCTTCCTTGAGCATCAGCCTCAGTTCGGTCACGGGCACGTACTCGAAGACGGGCACGACCAACGTGTCGCCTTCATGGCGCGGCGCAAACTCCGCGTCCACGAAACGATTGAGGGCAACGCGTTCTATCTGTGCCGTGCGGTTGTGCAGAACGACAGGCACCTCGCGCGACTCGGTGTGCGTCACGACACGCACGCGCACCATGCCGGTTTCGAGCGTTTCCGTCGATACGTGCAGACGTTCTTCAGTGGCGGTCAACGTCGACGTTTCCACGACACCTGTCGCCGTTCGATTCTGCGTGCTCATGCGCGACTCCAGGTTTCGTGGATCAGTCGGATAGGGCGTTTAGCGTGTGACACGATTGTCCGGCGCAAGGCGTCCTGCGGCACCGGCGCGCAAGGCGACGTCATCGCGAGCGCTGCCGCTTGCATCTTCGAACGGCGGTTGGTGGCGGAATCCCGCACCACCCGACACGATCGCGATGATCGCGCCGACGAGAAGTGCAGCGAACGAGAACCACGAAGCGCGGGCGACGCCGCGTGCGGCGGTATCGGCGGCCTGACGTGCATCGGCTTCAGCTTGCGGGCCGGATGCAGCGGCCGTTGCGGAAGCAACCGCGCCTTGAACCTGCGCCTTGAGCGAACCCAGCATCGTGCCGCTTGCGGCCGAAGGGTTGGCCGCGGCGGTAGCCGTCGCACCGGTCGATGCGATGCTGCCTGCCGCATTCACTGCGCTGCCGACAAGCGACGTTGCGCCGTATGCCATTGCGATGATCATCACGGCCCATGCAAGCAAGCCGTGCAGCCAGCCAAGAACCGGCGCGCAACGCCCTGCAAAATAGGAACCGATGAACACGGCGATGACCGTCATCACGATCATGTAGGCGCCGGAGCCGAACGCGAAGCCGCGCGATGGATCGGGCTGAGTCAGTGGCGACAGCACCGATGCCCCGATAGCGGTTCCGAGCACAGTCAACATGAGGTACGCGATCAACGAGAGGATGACTCCCGCGATGACGGCGCCCCATGAGACGCGGGGTAGACCATATTGTGTAGTAAGCAGGCGCATAGCGGTATCCAAAAGAATTTAGGAAGCCAAAACAGGCACGTCTAGTGAGCAACGCGTGCTGGCCAACTTGTAGGTGCAATCACCATTCCCACGAAGTGCCGGAGGCGGCTTGAACCGGCATGGACGAAGGTTCGCGCATGCGGTCGGGAGCAAATAGGTGGGATCTGCTTGAGGGTGTCGCGCGGCGGGCGAAGAACACTTATCGCCGCGTTGACCTATCGATGTCCTTCAATGCGGACTCAGGGCGAGTTTGCTTCCACGCGATCGTGTTCATGCTCGAGGCTCTGCGCCTCGATCAGACGATGGATGAACCTCAGCTTTTTCACGGCGCCAGGTGCGAGCGTGAACGGATACGGGTCCGGCATGCCGAGGCTTCGGTTAAGGCTGTTCATGGCGTACGTCAGCATCGTCCATTGCTTCATCAACAATTCGAAACTCGGCGAGTGAGGCAGCACTTGCGCGGCGAAGTTAGGACCTTTGCGGCTCACCGGCGCGATGTTGATGCCGCATGCGCGCGCGGTGCCGGTGGTATCCACGATATGAAGATAATGCGCCCAGGTTTCCGCCCAGTCTTCCCAGGGATGCATGGTCGCGTAGGCGCTGACGTGATTCGTCGCCCAGTCGGCAGGCGCGCCGTTGCGATAGTGGCGGGAAAGCGCTTCGCTGTAACTCGCCCGATCGTCGCCGAAGAGCGTGCGGAACGACGCCGTTCGCCGCGCGCCCACCACGAGGCGATCGAAGTAGTAATGGCCGATCTCGTGTCTGAAGTGACCGAGCAAGGTCCGGTAGGGCTCGCGCATGGCGATGCGTACGCGTTCGCGACGCACGTCGTCTGCCTCGGCGATGTTCATCGTGATGAGGCCGCTATGATGGCCCGTCAACACCTTTTTGCCTCGGCGGCTTTCGAGAAACTCGAATTCGAGCCCGGTTTCCGGATGCTCCTTGCGTGTGTCAACGCGCAATCCCAGCACGGCGAGCGTGTACAGCAAACGACGCTTCGCGGCTTCGAGTCTGGCCCAGTAATAACGACGGCGCGGCGCTTTCAGATTCGGGATCACGGCGGTCAGACGGCAAGAATGACAGAACGGGTCCGGCGAGTCTTCCGGCACCATCCAGTTGCAAACCTTTTCGACCGAATAGTTGTGGCACGGCTTGTAGCGAACGTCGCCGTCCGCCGGCTTCGCTTCCCACCGAGGCCCCTTCAGCTTGACGAATGCGCTCATCTCGCCCGTTTCCGGAATGAAGCCGAGCATCGACCCGCAGCGTTCGCATTGAACGTTTTCGAAGAAGATGAGATGTCCGCAGTCGGTGCAGTGAAACGCTTTCATAACGGACGATTCGTGGGCGTTCTAAAGGTGGACGCGAAGATCATTCGCACGGCTCGCAAATCACCTTGAAGTCGACCAGGGCCGCGCTCCCGAAGGTCATGCTGATAGGCACGTCGGTCGCATCGCGGCCGCGCGCCATGAGTACACGGCCAGTGCGCGGTGCGTTGTTGCGCGGATCGAAAGTCTGCCAGGTTCCGCCGAGATAGGCTTCGAACCATGCACAGAAATCCTGGTCCGCATAAGGCGGCGGCAGGTTTACGTCGCTGATGTAGCCGGTGCAATACCGCGCCGGAATGTTCAGGGCGCGGCAGAGCGCCACCGCGAGTTGCGCGTAATCGCGGCACACGCCGATGCCTTCCTGATGCGCTTCGGAAGCCGTGCGCGTGGGCCGTGCCGTCTTGTAGTCGAACTTGATGTGTGCGTGCACGTAATCACAGATGGCGAGCACCTGGGTTCGCCCTTGCGACAGTCCGCCGAACCGTTGCCACGCGAAGTTGGAAAGCAAGTCGGTTTCGCAATAGCGGCTGCCCAGCAGAAACTGTAGACACTCGTCGGGAAGTTGTTCGACCGGGAGTTGACCATCTTCCAGGGGATAGCTTTCCGGCGTATCGGGCACTTCGAGCACGCCTTCGGTCGCCACGACGAGCGGACCCACAGACGGCGTCACGATACGCGTGCACAAGTTGCCGAAGCCGTCGTAATAGTGTGTGAACGCGATCGGCGGATCGAACGTAATGCGATCGGCAACGACGACCTTGTCCGACATGGAAGGATGCGTGTTGAGCATGAGCACCGCAGGCGTGGCCTGAGTGCAGTTATAGGTCAATTGAAAACCGACGCGGAGCTTCATGGAGGTGGGTCCAAAGGATTAACGGGCGTACTAGGGCGATCAACCGAACGCCTCGACCTTCGACACGACCCAGGAGATTTTGCCAGCTTCGCCAAGCGCCGCCATTCACCTGATGTATGCATCGGATGAGGACGTTCTTGTTGCATGCCAGCATGAGATAACTTGTTCCAGCAACATCGGGGCCTGGAACCATCGATGCTTGTGAATACACGATAACACCATTACTTTGTCCCAACGCTTTGGAAAGAAAAGCAGCATCCACTCCGAAGCGCGCCAAAACCGGTTCATTCGACTTGACGCACCTTGCCCGAATCGCTTCAACGGTGTCGCCGTTGAAAAACATCAGGAAACCGAAGGATCACAAAAACTTTGCTTGACGCATGCGACCACTCCCGTATGATGGACTCATTGTTGCAATGCAGCAAAACGGGCGCCGTACCCACGGATCGGCTCGCACGTACCTCTTTATGGAGCGGACAATGTTTCCTATTCTTCAATCATCGGCACCGGCGGCAACGACACAACTCGAAGCGTTTTTCGGCATCACGAAGCGCTATGCGATGGGACTTCAACAGCTTGCCGATCTGAATGTGCAGACGGTCAAGGCTGTGTTCGAGGAAAGCGCCTCGGTCCTCACGTCGGGTTCGGACGTGAAACCGAGCGACTTCATGGGTTTTCAGTGGACGCTGTTCGCGGAAGTGCCGGAGAAGTCGGCCGCTTATGCGCGCCACTTCTTCCAGATCGTTCGTGAGACGGAAGCCGACATCCTCAAGGAAGCGCGCAGCCAGTACGAGCAATACGGTTCCGGCATGAAGGGCGCGTTCGAATCGGCCATGCAGCAAGGCTCGTCGCAAGTGCAAAAGTCGATTGCTTCGATATCGGATGTGGCCTCGTCCGCGCATGCGGCAAGCGCTGCGCCCAAGCTCATTCTCGATGCAAGCGAGAGCACGGTGGATAGCGTGACTGGTGCGACCAACGCCAGCATCGAGCTATTGAACACCAGCCCCAAACATTCGGCGTGAAGTTTCCGGGAATGTGACATCCGTCGCCAACGCCCGCTTAAGCGGGCTTTTTATTGCGGCCACGCCTGGAGCACTCCGGTGATTTTGCTGGCTTAGAGAGGTCCCGCCATGACAGACAAGATTGCGACCGCCGACGAAGCGATCGGACTGATCCGCGACGGCGACGCCGTCTGCTGCTCGGGATTCGTCGGCATCGGTACACCCGATGAATTGCTGATCGCGCTGGAACGACGTTTCCGAAGCGCCGCCACGCCACGCGATCTGACGGTCGTTTTCGCCGCCGCACCGGGCGACGGCGGCGAGCGCGGACTCAACCGCATTGCGCTGCCGGGGCTCATCAGGCGCGCTATCGGCGGACACTGGTCGCTCGTGCCGAAGCTTGCACGCATGGCGACCGACGACCTGATCGAAGCCTACAACCTTCCGCTCGGCACGATGTCGCATCTGTTTCGCGATATCGCGGCGCATCGCGCCGGCACGATCACACAAGTCGGAATCGGTACGTTCGTCGACCCGCGGCTTGGCGGCGGAAAGATCAACGCGAGCACGACGGAAGAGCTCGTCAGCGTCATCGAGATCGATGACAAACCGTGGCTGCTCTACAAAGCCTTTCCGCTCGACGTGGCGCTGATTCGCGGCACCACGGCCGACACCGACGGCAACATCACGATGGAGCGCGAAGCGCTCGTGCTCGACGCGCAAGCTATCGCCATGGCCGCGCATAACGGCAAAGGTCTGGTGATTGCGCAAGTGGAGCAGATCGTTCCAAGCGGCACGCTCGATCCGCGCGCGGTGGTGGTGCCGGGCATTCTCGTCGATCGCATCGTGCTCGTGCCCGCCGGCGCGCAGCCGCAGACATACGGCACGGCCTATGACCCAGCGTTCTCGGCCGAAACGAAAGCCGTGGTCGGCGAGATGAAAAGCCCCGTGCTCGACGAGCGCAAGGTGATCGCACGCCGTTGCGCGTTCGAGTTGCCGCCAGGCGGCGTCGTGAATCTCGGGATCGGCGTGCCTGAAGTGGTGGCGGCTGTCGCGGGCGAGGAGCACTTGCTGAGTCATCTGACCTTGACCGCCGAGCCAGGCGTGATCGGCGGCATGCCGCTCGGCGGCCTCGATTTCGGCGCCGCGATCAATGTCGATGCGCTCCTGCATCAGAATCAGCAATTCGATTTCTACGATGGCGGCGGTCTCGATCTCGCCTGCCTGGGCATGGCCGAAGTGGACCGCGGCGGCAATGTCAACGTGAGCCGCTTCGGCGCGCGGCTCATCGGCGCGGGCGGCTTCATCAACATCAGCCAGAACGCGCGCTCCGTGGTGTTCGCGGGCACCTTCACGGCGGGCGGACTCAAGGTGCAGATCGAAGGCGGGCGGCTCGCGATCATCTCGGAAGGCGCGAAGAAAAAGTTCGTGGAGCGCGTCGAACAGATCACTTTCAATGGCGAATTCGCGGCCGCGCGCGGTCAGCCCGTGCTGTATGTGACCGAACGCTGCGTGTTTCGTCGCGTGCCCGAGGGACTCGAACTCACGGAGATCGCACCGGGTATCGATCTCGAACGCGATATCCTCGCGCATATGGACTTTGCGCCCATCGTGCGTCAGGTCCGGCTAATGGACCCGCGCATCTTCCTTCCGCAGATCATGGACCTGTCGACCATTCTCACCGAGCGCGGCGCAATGACCCGCGAACTCGCGTTGCAAGGAGACTGCCAATGAAAGCATCCGACCTGTTTGTCAGGGCGCTCGAAAACGAAGGCGTCGATCGTATCTTCGCCGTGCCGGGCGAGGAAAACCTCGATGTCGTGGAATCGCTGCGCAAATCGAGCATTCAGCTCATCGTGACGCGCCATGAGCAGTCGGCGGCCTTCATGGCGGCCACGCACGGTCGTCTGACCGGTCAGCCGGGCGTGTGCATGGCGACGCTCGGTCCCGGCGCGCTGAACCTCGTCACCGGGGCGGCTTACGCGCAACTCGGCGCCATGCCGATGATCCTCATCACCGGCCAGAAGGCCATCATGACCTCGCGGCAGGCGCGCTTCCAGATCGTCGATATCGTGGCGACGATGAAGCCGCTCACCAAGGCATCGCGGCAGATCGTGAGCGGCGCGAGTATTCCGACGGTCATACGCGACGCGTTCCGGCTCGCCGCCGAAGAGCGTCCCGGCCCCGTGCATCTCGAACTCCCGGAAGACGTGGCGGCCACCGAAGTGAGCGACGACGTGGGCATCGTTCCCAGGCATCCGGTCGAACTGCCCGTCGCGCACGACGCCGCGATCGAACGCGCCGCGAACCTGCTGATGCACGCCGAACGGCCGCTCGTCATGTTCGGCGCGGCGAGCAACCGGCCGCGGCTCGCGGGCCAGTTGACCGACTTCATTCGCCGCACCGGCATTCCGTTCTTCAACACGCAGATGGGCAAGGGCACGGTCGCGGCTATCGGCAACGACGAAGCCACCGAGCTGTGGATGGGCACGGCCGCGCTCAGCGAGCGCGACTATCTGCACGAAGCGATCGACCGCGCCGACCTGATCCTCGCAATCGGTCACGACACGGTCGAAAAGCCGCCGTTCTTCATGGGACCGAAGGGGCCGCAGGTGATCCATGTGGGCTACACGCCCGCCAATGTCGAGCAGGTGTTCTTTCCGCATGCGGAAGTGGTCGGCGATCTAGGCTTGAGCCTGTCGCGCCTCGCCGCGCGCGTCGAAGGCAGGTTGCCGTGCGCGGGTGCGCTGGCGCCGCTGCGCGAAGGCATTCTGAAGCGCACGCTCGACCGCGCCGACGAATCGCGCTTTCCGCTGACGCCGCAACGGATCGTCCACGACGTGCGCGAAGTCATGCCCGCCGATGGCATCGTCGCGCTCGACAACGGCATGTACAAGATCTGGTTCGCGCGCTGTTACCGCACACGCAGCGCCAACACGCTGCTCCTCGACAACGCCCTGGCGACGATGGGCGCAGGCCTTCCATCCGCGATGATGGCGGCGCTTCTCCACCCCGAGCGGCGCGTGATGGCGGTGTGCGGCGACGGCGGATTCATGATGAATTCGCAGGAGCTGGAAACTGCGGTGCGGCTGAAGCTGAACCTCGTGGTGCTCATCATTCAGGACGACGCGTACGGCATGATTCGCTGGAAGCAGGCCGTCGACAAGTTCATCGACTGGGGCCTCACCTTCGGCAATCCGGACTTCCTCAAGTATGCCGATGCCTACGGCGCGAAAGGGCGGCGCGTAGAATCGGCCGAAGGACTGGTTCCGGCGCTGGAGGGCGCGTTCGAGGACGGCGGCGTGCAGCTCGTGATCGTGCCGGTAGACTATTCGGAAAACATTCGCGTGCTTGTCGAGGAACTCGGCAACCGCGGCATCGAGGGGACGAAATGAAGATCAAGGCAGCAGTTCTGAACGCGATGGGTACGGCCACGCCTTACGCGGAATCGAAGCCGCTTCGCATCGAAGAGGTCGAGCTTGCGCCGCCCGGCCCGGGCGAAGTGCTGATCAAGGTCGCGGCGGCGGGGTTGTGTCATTCGGATCTGTCGGTCATCAATGGCGACCGGCCTCGTCCCATGCCGATGGCGCTGGGGCATGAAGCGTCCGGCATCGTCGAGGAACTCGGCGCGGGCGTGACCGATTTGAAAGTGGGCGATCACGTGGTCGTCGTGTTCGTGCCGAGTTGCGGACACTGCGCCCCGTGCGCCGAAGGGCGGCCGGCGTTGTGCGAGCCGGGCGCGGCCGCGAACGGCGCCGGCACGCTGCTGTCCGGCGAGCGGCGGCTTTCGCATGGGGGCGGGCCGCTCAACCATCATCTCGGCTGCTCCGTGTTCGCCGAGTACGCGACCGTGTCGCGCCGCTCGGTCGTGAAGATCGATCCCGCCGTGCCGCTCGGCGATGCCGCGCTCTTCGGCTGCGCGGTGCTCACGGGCGTGGGCGCTGTCGTCAATACGGCGCAGGTGCGAGTCGGTGCGTCGGTGGCGGTGATCGGGCTGGGCGGTGTCGGTCTCGCCGCGCTCATCGGTGCACACGCGGCGGGCGCGCGGCAGATCATCGCCATCGACCTGGCCGACGACAAGCTCGAACAGGCACGCGCGCTCGGGGCCACGCATACGGTCAACGCGGGTCAGGACAATGCGCTCGAACAGATTCGCTCGCTGAGTTCGGGCGGCGTCGAATTCGCATTCGAATTCGCAGGCTCGATTCGCGCGCTGGATCTCGCGTATCGCATCACGCGTCGCGGCGGAATGACGGTGACCGCCGGGCTGCCGCCATCGACCGCCAACTGGCCGCTGCCAGCGGTGAGTCTCGTTGCGGAGGAACGCACGTTGAAGGGCAGTTATATCGGCACGTGCGTGCCGTCACGCGATATTCCCCATTACGTCGATCTCTATTCGCAAGGCCGCTTGCCCGTGAACAAGTTGCTCACGGGACGCCTGAAGCTCGACGAGATCAACCATGGCTTCGACCTGCTGCATGAGGGAAAAGCGATTCGGCAGGTGGTCGTGTTCGATTGATTCGGCTTGACCACGCGTAGCCGCATGAAGTCGTTCGCGAAGGAAGGCAATCGCGCCTTGCCTTCGAGAACGATGTCTTTCGGTTCGCGAAGCTGCCTTGTGACCGCCGCAGTCCATCGAGAAACGCGCTTCGACGACTGCTTGAGGAACGCATCGCGCTTGTCTTCGCTGTGATGATTGCGTGGAAGGCGCGCCTTCAACGCCCTTTCCACGGCACGAGCCGCCGTTCCAGCGCGCGCATGCCGAAGTCGAAGATCCACGCAATCGCACCGATGAGCACGATGCCCATCACCACTACGTCGGTGCGCAGAAAGCTCGACGCGTTCAGCACCATCTGTCCGAGACCGGCGTTAGCCGCGACCATTTCCGCCGCGACGAGCGTGGTCCAGCCAAAGCCGACCGCTATGCGCAAGCCCGTCAGAATCTCGGGCAACGCGGCGGGCAGCACGACATGCCGCACCACTTGCCGGAAGCTCGCGCCGAGCGACCACGCGGCGTTCACCTGCTCGGTGGTCGCGCTGCGCACGCCCGCGCGCGCGGCCATGGCGATCGGCGCGAAACACGCGAGCCAGATGACGACGATCTTCGCGGTTTCATCGATACCGAACCAGATCACGACGAGCGGCAGATAAGCGAGCGGCGGCAGCGGCCGGTAAAACTCCAGAGGCGGATCGAGCACGCCGCGCGCAATCCGGCTCACGCCCATCGAAATGCCGACCGGCACCGCCGTCACGACCGCGAGCGCGAACGCGCCGAACACGCGAATCGCGCTCCACAGCAGATGCTCCGATAGCGGCAGGCCGCCCTGAATGCGCCCGTGCACGGCATCGATGAAAGCACGCCACACGGCCTCGGGCGACGGCAGAAAAAGCGGTGGCAACCAGTGAAAATGCGTGGTCGCCCACCACAGCACGGCGATCGCCACGACGCATAACGTGCTCGGCATCGCGGTGGGTCCCGCGCCCGGCATGCCGCGATAGCGCTTGCCACGCTTCGCGCGCCGGGCGCGAGGCACTGCCGCGCTTTCTGAGGGTGGAGCGAAGCGGGCCTCCTGAACGGGCTGCGTCACACGGCCTCCGTGACAGGACGATGCAATCGCCGCGTCAGACGCTCGCGCCACTCGATGAACGCGGGCGATGCCTTCACCGCGCGGGCATCGCGATTCGCGACGTACTCGCGCGAGAACGGCAGTTCGTGCACTTCCTCGATACGGCCCGGACCCGGCGTCATCAACACGAGACGGGTGGCGAGAAAGAGCGCTTCCTCCACGCTATGCGTGATGAAAAACACCGTCTTTTGCGTGCGCGCCCAGACATCGAGCACGAGTTCCTGCACGGTTTCGCGCGTGAGCGCATCGAGTGCGCCCATCGGTTCGTCCATCAGCAGCACTTCGGGATCGCTGGCGAGCGCCCGCGCGATGCCCACGCGCTGCTGCATGCCGCCCGACAGCGCATAGACCTTCGCGTGCTCGTATTGCGCGAGGCCGACGAGGGCAAGCGTGCGGCGCGCGATCTCGCGACGCTTGTCGCGCTTGACGCCGCGAAAGCGTAAGCCGAGCGCGACGTTGTCGAGCACGTCGAGCCAGGGCATGAGCGCGTACTTCTGGAACACGACGCCGCGTTCCGCGCCCGGCCCGAGAATCGGCTCGCCGTTGAGCGACGCTTCGCCTTCGGTTGGATCGAGAAAGCCTGCAAGGCAATTGAGCAGCGTGGTCTTGCCGCATCCGGAAGCGCCGAGCGCGACGACGAACTCGCCGCTGCCGATTTGCAGATCGACGCCCTTGAGCGCGGGCGCGCTCGCGCCTTCATACGTGACGCCGAGATTGCGGATGGACAGCGAAGTCATTTCGCGGCCTGCTGCGCGAAGCGCGGATCGACGCCCGTCGAATAGTCAGCAAGGACGTTCTGGATCGTGCCTTGTTGCTTAAGGAACTGTGCGGTGGCCGTGAGCGACTTTGCAGCGCCGGATTGCTGACCGCCGCCGAGCCAGGTTGGCGACGCCTGTTCTCTCGCGCTTGGAAAGGCGTAGAGCGAGAGACTCGCGGGCACGTCGGCGGCGGTTGCACCGGACTCTCGCGCCACGGCCTCGACCTGTTTCGAACCGGCGGTCCAGTCGGCTTTGTGATCGCGGTATTGCGCGTCGGTATCGGCGAGCACCTTGGTGAGACCCGCCATGAACGCGGCGTTGTCCTGCGCGAACTTGCGCGAGGCGACGAAGCCATCGAAGGTCGCCTTGCCGCTTTCCTTCGCAACTTCGCCCGATGTCACGAGCACCTTGCCGTTCTGCTTGACCTTGGCGAGCACCGGGTCCCAGATGTAGGTCGCGTCGATATTGCCGCGTTCCCACGCCGCCGCCACTTCAGGCGGCCGCAGGTTGACGATCTTCACCGATGAAGGATCGACGCCCGCCTGCTGCAACGCCACGAGCGCATGAAAATGCGAGGTCGATACGAACGGCAGGCCCAGCGTCTTGCCCTTCAGATCAGCGAGCTTCGTCACGCCGGAGCCGTTGCGCACGACGAGCGCTTCAGCGTCGTTGATGTTGTCGAGAATCCAGAAGAGCGAGAGATCGACGCCTTGCGACAGTCCGGCCGCGATCGGGCTCGACCCTGCTTCGCCCACTTGTATCGAGCCGGACGCCAGCGCGCGGATCACGTCCGCGCCGCTGCCTAGCTTGCGGTACGTGACCTTGTAGCCGGTCGCCTTTTCGACCGCGCCGCTTGCCTGCGCATAGCGCCACGGCACGACCATGTCCTGATAGCCGATGACGACCTCGCGTGTCTCCGCTTGCGCGTGCATCGGTGCGAGAACGACGGTTCCAAGTGCGAAAGAGGCGAGGCTGGCGAGGAGTTGACGACGGGTCGTGTGTTTCATGGAGCAGGCGCTAAGGTCGTTGTAAAGCCTTCGACTATAGGCACTTCACGTGCCGCGGCTACCAATGTTTTATGCGTAGCAAATCACATCGCGACTGCTTTGGTCTTCATTGAAACCGCACCCTGATGCGCGGCGTAAAAAGCGGCGCGACACTTGGCGCCGACACTCGAAGATGCGCTCCGCATCCACGAGCCGATCGCACAGTTCGACAAGTCGGACCGTTTAGGCAAGCGCATCGGGTCGACATTCCGTAAGCTTGTCTGAACCCGTGGCGCGCGTGCATTGCTCGATCTCGCGAGCACTGTTTCATCGAAGGGTTCGAGTCCGGGTCGCCGCTTCTTCGAAACGCACTATAGTGGAGGATGTTTTCAACGAAGAGAGAGGGCTCGCATGATCTCACGCACTCGTTCCACCCTGGCCGCTACGATGCTCGCCGCGACGCTCGCGTATGTCCCCGCCGCGCATGCGCAGCTCGGCAATCTGCTCAATCAGGGGGGCAATAGCGGAGCCGGTGGCGGACTGAGCAGCCTCGGCAGTCTGGGCAGCGGGATGTCGTTGCAATCGCTGACATCGAACAGCACGGGCAACGTAGCCGGCGTGCTCCAGTATTGCATCAAGAACAACTACCTCGGCGGTGGCGCGTCATCGGTCAAGGACGGCTTGATGAGCAAACTGCCGGGCGGTGCATCGACGAGCGATAGCGGATACACCGACGGCTCCAAGGGCATTCTCAATAGCGGCAGCGGCAAGGTCGATCTGAGCGGCGGGGGGCTCAAGGAGCAGATTACCAAGCAGGTCTGCGACAAGATACTGTCGCAAGGCAAGTCGTTGCTGGGTGGTTGACGGTTTGACGTCGGCAATGGAACGCTTCCGCGAGAGCGTCCTCGACGTTTGCGTCGAAGACGCTCCACGGCTTCTTAAGCGATCCAGAAGCGATGCGCAGCGCTCTCATGCCGAGGCGCCGCGCCGCGCGTTCAAGCGTTAAACATACCGCGCCTCGTCCAGATCGGCGATCAACGTCGGCCCGGTCGGATGCCAGTCGAGCCGCGCCTGCGTCAACGCGCTCGATGCGGGCATATCCAGAGCGACGAACATGGCCATCCATCCGAAATGCGCGGCGGCTTCCTCCGGCGCGATGGAAACGGCCGGCAGCTTCAGGCCTCGTCCCAGCGACTCGGCGATCTCACGGCTGCTGACGCCTTCTTCACCCACCGCGTGATATCGCGCGCCCCGTTCGCCCTTTTCCACGACCAGCCGATAAAGCCGCGCGACATCCGACAGATGACCCGCCGGCCAGCGGTTCTGGCCATCGCCGACATAAGCGGATACGCCTTTCTCCCGCGCGACCTCGACGAGCGGCGTAATGAGTCCCTGCTTAAACGGATTGTGGACTTGGGGCAGCCGCACGACCGAGACGTTGATGCCCGCGTCCAGCAACGCATGACCCGCGAGTTCCGACGCGATGCGCGGGTTCGGATGACTCGCGTTGAACACATCCTCGCTCGCCGCCTCGCCATGCGCGCCACCGCCCATCCCGGTTCCCGACGTGATGACGAGCGGCCGGTCCGAGCCTTCGAGCGCCGAGCCGAGCGCGGCAATGACGCGCTTGTCCTTCTCGCAGTTCTCGATGAACCTCGAGAAGTCGTGATCGAAAGCCGTGTGGATGACGGCGTCTGCTTGCGCCGCGCCAGCGACGAGACTGTCCGGCTCTTCCAGCGTGCCGCGATAAACGTCGGCACCCGCTTTCTCGAGCGTTTGCGCACCCGCATCGGAGCGCGTCATGCCGAGCACCTGATGCCCGGCGCGAATGAGTTCGGTAACAAGGGCCGAGCCGATAAAACCGGTCGCGCCTGTCAGAAAAATACGCATGGTCAAAGCTCCCTGGTCGTGACCCGCTTACTATCCGATCGTTTCTTATCCCGTTAAAGTAGTGACTTCATCATGGTAAAGCGACTAACAGGGTCTTCATGTCAGTCAACACCGCACGATCGCTGGGCGATTTCCTAAGGAGCCGTCGCTCGCGGCTCGACCCGGCGAGCTTCGGATATTCCGGGCGCAGACGAACGCCCGGCCTGCGCCGGGAAGAGGTCGCGCAGCGCGCGCATATCAGCCCGACCTGGTACACGTGGCTCGAACAAGGGCGGGGCGGCGCGCCATCGGCGGAAGTGCTCGACCGCATCTCCGGCGCATTGATGCTGACGGATACCGAACGGGAGCATCTCTTCATGTTGGGCCTCGGGCGGCCGCCCGAAGTGCGCTACAAATCGGTCGAAGGCGTTCACCCCCGCTTGCAACGCCTGCTCGATTCGCTCGAAGCGAGTCCGGCAATCATCAAGACCGCCATCTGGGATGTGGTCGCGTGGAACCGCGCCGCCGCTGTCGTGCTGACCGACTACGGCACGCTGCCGCCCGGTGAGCGCAATATCCTGCAGTTCCTGTTCCGCAATCCCACCGTCAGGGCCAAGCAGCACGATTGGGAAAGCGTCGCGCGCTTCGTCGTGGGCGCGTTCAGAGCGGATGTGGCGCGTGCCGGACTCGCTTCCGAGGTGAGCGAACTCGTGGACGAACTCTGCGGCGCAAGCCCGGAATTCGAGGCGTTATGGCGCGACAACGATGTGCTGAACCACGGCGACAGCAATGGCATCAAGCGCCTGCTTCATCCCGTGCTCGGTCAGATCGAGTTGGAGTATTCCGCATTCTCCGTCGATGGCCGGCCCGATCTCGGCATGATCGTCTACACGCCAATGGACCCGGCGATAGCCGCGCGCGTCAAGGTCCTCGCTGCCGCGAAGGCGTAACGATCCTATCCAAGTGAGCGCGTTGTTAATTTGCTAAGACCAAAGGCTTCGTTGGTGCGGCATGGCGCGCATACTAGGATAAAAACATCGCGGACGCTACGGTCCGCACGCGCATAAACGGAGACCTCCATGCGATACAAGGGATACGACGTGGCACCGTCTGCCCATGCCATGCCGAGCGGCCTGTTCGCGGCAAACCTGACTATCGAGAACAAGGTGTCGCCGCACGGCTCGTCGTTCACGTTCGATGCACTCGATTACTTCTTCGAGGCGGATCACGCGGTCGCGTATGCGTTGCGCTGGGCGCGGATGTGGATCGACCAGCGCAACAAGCGGTTTGCGGCGCTCAGGCGCTAGCAGCAATCTTCACCGCGGCGCCGCGCCGCGCCATCCGCACCATCTTCTATGCAAATGAATTTTGCTTGGTTCCACTTTCCCGCCATGTCTCGCATAGTCGGGATTGATGGCTATAGACGGTTGCCTTTTTGTCGGGCGACTGTCGGGTGACCAAGACGTCGAGCTTCAAACATAGAGGACTGCAACCGTGGCCGTATTCGATATCGATGACATCGTCCAGTCGCTTCAGACGGTGCGCCAGCAATGGCGGGAAGTGCAGCGGCGATCGCTCGAACCGGGCGGGCGCGAACTTCCGGCGCGCGAGGCGCTGACCGATATCGTCGGCGCGATGAAGGGCGCGCTCTTTCCAATGCGGCTCGGACCGCCCGATCTGCGTCAGGAAAGCGAGAACTTTTACGTGGGCCATGCGCTCGACTTCGCGCTGCAAGGGCTTCTCGTGCAAGCAAAGCTGGAACTGCAATACAAGGCGCGTCACGCACCGCGCGACGATGCGGCCATCGACGCACGCGCGAGCACCGCGGTGAAGGCCTTCGCGAAGACGTTGCCGCGCATTCGGAGCCTTCTGGACAGCGATATTCTCGCGGCCTATCAGGGCGATCCGGCGGCAGGCAGCGTCGATGAAGTGCTGCTCTGCTATCCCGGCATTCTCGTGATGATTCATCACCGGATCGCGCATGAGTTGTACCGGCTGGAGTTGCCGTTGCTCGCGCGCATCGTCGCGGAACTCGCGCATAGCGAAACGGGCATCGATATTCATCCGGGCGCGAAGATCGGCGCGGGATTCTTCATCGATCATGGCACGGGCGTGGTGATCGGCGAGACGACGGTGATCGGCGACCGCGTGCGCATCTATCAGGCGGTGACGCTCGGCGCCAAACGCTTTCCACGCGATGCCGCAGGCAATCTGGAGAAAGGACTCGCACGGCATCCCGTGGTGGAAGACGATGTCGTCATCTACGCGGGCGCGACCATTCTGGGCCGCGTTACGCTCGGTCAAGGCGCGGTGATCGGCGGCAACGTATGGCTCACGCACGATGTCGCGCCGGGAAGCTACGTGACGCAGGCGCTTTCGCAGAGCGCGGCGGTGTCGCATGCGCAGACGCCGACCCAAACGGTCGTGCAAACGCCCAAGCGCGCGCCGCAAGCCGAACAGGTCACGCCATGAGCACGGTGGTGCGTCACTTCGGCGCGACCGTGCGCGAGTTGCGCGAGTCGTTCGGCTGGACGCAGGAACAACTCGCCGAACAAGCCGGGCTCAATCGCTCCTATGTCGGCGAGATAGAACGTGGGACGTGCATCGCTTCCATCGTGACGCTCGACAAGATCGCGCAAGCGTTCAATGTGCCGGCGGGGCGTCTTTTCGGCGCGTCGCGTGGAGATCTGGCGTCGCTGATATCGGAGTCCACGCCATCGGCGAAGTAACGCGGGCGCGTCGGGTTCATCGGCCGTATTGCGTGCGATGCATGCACAGACGCTTCTTGTAGAAGTGTCTTCGTAAGCCTGCGGCAGCATCGCGCTTGGCCGTCCCGGCGGGCCGCTCCTCAAGACGATCTCAATTCGGAACAAAGGCCGCGCGTCGATGAATCCGCCGATGCCGTCGCCGCATGCGTGGCCATCGGGGTAGGGTGGCCGGCTCGCCAACCCACCCGAATCGGGTGGGTGGTAGTAAGGGGCCTTCGGAATGCATCGACCGGGTCCTACAATCGGGACGAATCACGGCCCCGCTTGCAGAGTCCAGCATGTCCGATCTTGGCGAAACCGCAGTCGAATCCCACGTGTCTGTCGTGCGTGTGGCGCACAAGTTCGTACCGCCACGCGGCGCACGTCAGTTGATGCCACGAAGCGCCTTGCTGGCCCGCCTGCTCGACGCACGGCGCCAGCGCTGCATCGTCATTCACGGGCCGGCCGGAAGCGCGAAGACCAGCACGCTCATGGGGTGGCGGCACTCCCTTCTGACGCTCGACTTCGACGTGGCATGGCTGTCGCTCGCGCCTGCGGACGACGAGGTGCGCATATTCTTCGCCGGTCTGCTCGCGAGTCTCGCCTTGGTGGACCGGTCGATCGTCGACTTGGCGGAACGCCTCACCGCACGCGATGGCGACGAACTTGCCGTGGAACATTGGGTCATCGCTCTCGTGCGGGGTGTCGCCCGTCACAAACGCGAACTCGTGCTGATGCTCGACGATGTCCACCATCTCAGGGACGCGCGCATCTTCGAGGCGTTGCGATGGCTGATCGACTACGCGCCGCCGCAACTGCATGTGGTACTGACTTCGCGGCGGCCGTTGCCGCTGTCGCTCGCGCGATTGCGCGCGCAAGGTCTGACCACGGAGTTCGATCAGCAGGACTTGCGTTTCTCCGCCGAGGAATCGGAGCGTTTTCTTCGCGAGCAGTCCGGCCGGATCGGCAAGCGCGACGCACAGGTCGTGCACGAACTCACCGACGGCTGGGCGACCGGCCTCCAGTTATTCGCGAACGACCTCAAAGCCAGACGCGGGGCTCCGCCTGCGCCAGCGAGCGTGTGCGAAGGCGCGGCGTTCGTGGGCTACTTCGAACGCGAGGTGCTGGCCCGCTTGCCCCGCGACGATGTGCTCCTGCTCACCCACGCGGCCCTCTGCGGCCGCTTCTGCGCGCCGCTCTGCGCTGATCTGCTGGAGCAAGCCGGCGTCGTTGGTCTCGCCATCGACGATATCGCCGCGCAACTCATTCGCCTGGAGGCCGACAATCTGTTCGTCACGTCTGTCGCCCCCGAACAGGAGCGCGATGCGTGGTACCGCCTGCATCCGTTGTTGCGCAGCGTCCTGCTGAACCGCGTGGCGGGGTTGCCGGACGAGGCGCAACGTGGGCTTCATGCAGCGGCATGGCACTGGTTCGATGCGCACGGTCACATGGACGAGGCAGTTCAACATGCCGTGCTTGCTGGAAACAGCGAGGCAGCCGCCAATATGGTCGAGGGATTCGCTCACACGCTGCTCGCGCGCGGCGAATTGCGGCAGCTCGCGAGCCTCATGCGCCGCCTTCCGCCGGGACAAGTGGCGGCGCGCTTCGATCTCCTCGTGATGCAGGCGTATCTGCAAATGTATGCCGGCGAAACCGATGCGCTGCAGCAGGGCATTCGGCAGATTGCACGGCGCAGCGAGCGGTCCGGCCCGCGCGAGCGGTATGCGCTTGCCGTGTTGCGGGGTGGACTGGCGCTGCAGCGCGACGATACCGACTCCGTGGCCGCCTTGCTACCGGAATTGCAGCGCGTGCCGTCCGACGCCGACGCCTTCACACGTGCCGGGCGCAGCAACATTCTCTCGTGGATGTTCATCCATCGCGGCGAGTACGCGGAGGCGCGCAAGGTGCTGGAAGAAGGTGCGTCGCGTGAAGGCGCGCCGCGCGGCATCCTGCTCGGCCGATGCATGGGCGGCATGACGCACGCCGCCGAAGGACAGGTGCTGCTCGCGGAGCGCGTTCTGCGCGAGGTGCTGAGCGAGGCAGACAAGCAAGGCGCGGCGTATATCGGTATTGCGTGCATGTCGGCGGCGCTGCTGGGCGAGGCGCTTTACGAACTGAACGATGTCGAGGCCGCGCTCGCGCTGCTGGAGAACCGCATCGACCTGCTCGAACGAGTGTCCATTCCCGACACCGTACTGCGCGCGCTGACCGTGCTGGCCGGCGCTCACTGGCTGGCCGGCAGACGCGGCGAAGCGCTCGATTATCTGACGCGTCTTGAAGATTACGCGGCGCGCCGCCAGGTCGACCGGCTGCTCGCCTGCGCGCTGCACTGGCGTTCGCGCTGGCTGCTGGACGACGGCCAGGTCGACGAAGCGGATGCCGCGCTGTCACGGCTGGAGGCGCTCGCCGTGCGTTACTCGGGCGCGGTGCGCAGCACGGCGTGGGAAATCAGCGTATGCGCCGGTCTTGCCCGTATCGCCATGTGTCTGCATCAGAACGATTTCGACGGCGCCGTCGCGCGTCTGAAGCCGCTCGCCGCGTTGTCCGAGGCGGGCGGGCGGTGGAGCCGCGTGGCGAGCCTGCGCCTGCAGCTGGCCATCGCGGAGCAAGGCCGTTGCAACGACAAACGCGCCCGCGAGCATCTGACCGAGGCGTTGCGCGTGGGCCATCGCCTCGGACTCATGCGCAGCGTGCTCGATGGCGCGGGTGACTCGCAGGCGATGCTCGACGTCGTCGTGTCGGATCCGCACTTCGATCCCGTGCTGGCGTTCTACGCGGAGCGTCTCGTGAATGCGGGGAAAGCACGCGCACGCTTCCCTGCCGGGGCGAGCAGTCCGCAGGCCTCGGGCGATCTGTTGAGCGAACGCGAGAGCGAGGTGCTGAGTTTGCTCGCGCTCGCGCTGCCGAACAAGAAAATAGCGCGCGTCATGGATGTATCGCTCGACACCGTGAAGTGGCATCTGAAAAATATCTATCGAAAGCTCGACGTATCCGGCCGCGATGGCGCTGTCGCCAGAATGCGCGATCTGAACGCCGGCTGACCATGCGCTCGCTGCCCGCTTTCCCGTGCTTTCCACCCTACGCGGGTGGGCTCGTTCCATCCGTTCCCGACGCAGAATGACCTTGTCGAAGCGGCACGCTCCCGCATGCGTGGGCCGCGACAATCCGTCATGAGGAGTGTTCGGTGGAAGTCAAGCGTAATGTCTATCGCGAGGACCATGAAATGCTGCGCGAAACCGCGCGGCGTTTTTTCGAGCGGGAATGCCTGCCCCGTCAGGCCAAATGGGACGAGGCCGGTTGCGTGGATCGTGAGACCTGGCTGAAAGCGGGCCGCGAAGGACTGCTGTGCGTGACCGTGCCGGAAGAATACGGCGGTGGCGGCGGCGACTTCGGGCACTCGGCCATCGTGGCGGAAGAACTGCATCGCGCTGGCGTGTCGGGCTTCAGCTATTCCGTGCATTCGGACATCACCGCGCCGTACATCGTGCGTCTCGGCACCGAGGCGCAGAAACGCAACTGGTTGCCGCCCATTTGTCGCGGCGAGAAGATTCTCGCCATTGCCATGACCGAGCCTGGCACGGGCTCCGACCTGAAGTCCATCCGCACCACGGCGGTCCGCGACGGCGACGAGTACATCATCAACGGCAGCAAGACCTTCATATCCAACGGCCTGAATTGCGACATGGTGGTGGCGGTCTGCAAGACCGACCCGTCCGCGGGCGCAAAAGGCGTAAGCCTCATCATGGTCGAGACTGACCGCGCGGGCTTTCGGCGCGGTCGCAAGCTGGAGAAGGTCGGTCAGGCCGCCGCCGACACGGCCGAACTCTTTTTCGACGACGTTCGCGTGCCCGTCACCAATCTGATCGGTCAGGAAAACGGTGGATTCATCCACCTGATGGAAGAACTGCCGCAGGAGCGCCTGATCATCGCGATCTACAGTGCGGCGAAACTCGAACGCCAACTGGAGCTCACGCTGCAATACGTCAAGGATCGCCGCGCGTTCAATCAGACGGTGTGGGACTTCCAGAACACGAAATTCAAGCTGGCCGATGTCAAGGCGCAAGCAGTGGCCGTACGCACGCTGGTGGACTATTACCTCCGCGAGCATATGGAGCGCAGGCTCACCTTGCAGGAAGCCGCCATCGCCAAGCTGTTCGCGACCGAAACCATGTGGAAGTGCATCGACGAGATGGTGCAGTTGCACGGCGGCTACGGCTACATGCTCGAGTATCCGATCGCGCGCGCGTTCGCCGACATGCGGGTGACGCGCATCTTCGGCGGCACCAGCGAAGTGCTGCGCGACCTGATCTCCAGAAAACTGTAAGCATCCCTACTATTGACGGGAAACATCATGAGCGAAAAAGTGCTGGTGGCAGGCGTCGGAATGATTCAGTTCGCCAAGCCGGGCGCGAGCCAGAGTTACATCGAAATGGGAGCGGAGGCGACGCGCCGCGCACTCGCCGACGCCGGCATTCCCTACGACCTCGTGCAACAGGCCTTTACCGGTTACGTCTATGGCGATTCCACCTGCGGCCAGACCGCACTGTACGAAGTCGGCATGACGGGCATCCCGATCGTCAACGTCAACAACAACTGTTCGACGGGTTCGACGGCGCTTTATCTCGCGCGTCAGGCCATTGCCACGGGCGACGCCGAGTGCGTGCTGGCGCTCGGCTTCGAACAGATGCAGGCGGGCGCGCTGAAGTCGCACTGGGACGACCGCCCGGTCACGCGCGCACGGTTCGTGCCGATCATGCATGGCCTGACGGCGGATCTCGCGCATCTTCCACAGGCGTTGCGAACCTTCGGCGGCGCGGGACGTGAACACATGAAGCGTCACGGCACGACGATGGAAACGTTCGCCGCCGTGCGCGCCAAGGCGAGCCGTCACGCCGCCAATAATCCGCTGGCGCTGTTTCGCAAGCAGGTCAGCACCGAAGACGTCATGAACGATACGGTGCTGATCCCCGGTGTGATGACGCGCCTGATGGCATGCCCGCCAACGTGCGGCGGCGCTGCCGCCATCCTCGTGTCGGAGCGTTTCGCGAAGAAGCACGGGCTGCGCAACGACGTGCGGATCGTCGCGCAGGCGCTCACCACCGATCCGCCCGCTTCGTTCGATCCGCCGTCGATGCTCAATTACGTCGGCACGCATATGACGCGTTCGGCGGCCAACAAGGTCTACGAAAACGCGGGTGTCGGACCGGAAGATATCGACGTATGCGAACTGCACGACTGTTTCGCGCACAACGAAGTCATCTGCTACGAGGCGCTGGGCTTCTGTCCGGAAGGCGGCGCGGAAAAATTCGTCAAGGACGGCGACAACACGTATGGCGGCAAGGTCGTGGTCAATCCGTCGGGCGGGCTGCTATCGAAGGGACATCCGTTGGGCGCGACGGGGCTTGCGCAGTGTTACGAGCTCACGCATCAGTTGCGCGGCAGCGCGGACCGGCGTCAGGTCGAGGGCGCGCGGCATGCGTTGCAGCACAACCTCGGGTTGGGCGGTGCGTGCGTGGTCACGCTTTACGGCACGAACTGACGCGGCTTCGAGCGTGACCATGCATTCGACTTCGCACTTCGAACACGGGCGCCGTTCATCGGACGTCTGTCATGCAAACACGGGGAGCGAGACGTGAGTAATCTGCTGGATGCCTTTCATCTAACGGCGTTGCCCGTCGAGGCCGAAGCCTTCCGCGCGGAAGTGAAGGAGTTCATCGCGGAACATCTGCCGCACGCCGCGGCCGACGTCCGCGCCCGTTCATGGATGGGCTTCGATGCCGCATTCAGCCGTCGGCTCGCCGCGCGCGGCTGGGTCGGGCTCACGCTGCCCACGCGTTACGGTGGCGCGGGAATGGATGCGTTTCGACGGTTCGTGCTGGTGGAAGAATTACTTGCCGTTGGCGCACCGGTGGCCGCGCACTGGATCGCGGACCGGCAAAGCGGTCCATTGATCCTGCGCTACGGAACGCAGGCGCAGAAGGACTTCTACCTGCCGCGCATTTGCGCCGCGTCGGCGTTTTTCTGCATCGGCATGAGCGAACCCAACGCGGGCTCGGATCTCGCCAGCGTGCGAACCCGCGCGGTACGCAGTGAAGGCGGCTGGCGGCTGAACGGCCGCAAGATATGGACGACCAATGCACAGCACTGTCAGTACATGATCGCGCTCGTGCGTTCGTCGGGAGCGCCGGAGGATCGCCAGAAGGGTTTGTCGCAGTTCATCGTGGATCTCGCGTTGCCGGGCGTGATTGTGCGGCCTATCGTGGACCTCACGGGCGACGCGCACTTCTCCGAAGTGACCTTCGACGATGTCTTCCTCAACGACGAAGCGCTGATCGGCGAGGAAGGCGCAGGCTGGGAACAGGTGACCGCGGAACTCGCGTTCGAACGTAGCGGCCCGGAGCGGCTTTATTCGAGCGTCGTGCTGCTCGATAGCTGGGTCGCCCATTTGCGAAGAGAGAGCGCGAAACCCGCTGACCTTGCTTTGCTTGGCAGCCTCGTCGCGCAACTGGCGACATTGCGTTGCATGTCCATCGCGGTGACGGCGCGGCTCGCGCGCGGCGAGAGCCCCGTGGTCGAAGCCGCCCTGGTGAAGGACATCGGCACCGAGTTCGAGCAGACCATACCCGCGCTGCTGGAAGCCGCGATCACGGCCGATCCGGCACGGTCCATCGCACCCGAGCTGTATCGGACGCTGGCCTATCTCAGTCAAGTTTCCCCTGCATTCTCGTTGCGCGGCGGCACGCGCGAAGTGCTGCGCGGCATGATCGCGCGCGGCCTGGGCTTGCGCTAATTCTCATGCATCAGGAAAGACTCCCATGTTCACGGAAGCAATCGAGGCCATTCTGCGCGATTACGCGACTCCGGACGCCATCAGGGCCATCGAAAACGGTGGCTCGCCCTCGGCTATCTGGGCTGCACTGGAAGAAGCCGGCTTTCTGGAACTGCTGACGCCGGAAAGCGCGGGCGGTGCCGGGCTTGCGCTGTCCGCGCTCGCGCCTGTCTTCGTCACGCTGGGGCGGTTTGCCACGCCCGCGCCGGTGGCGCAGAGCATCGCGGCGCGGGCGTTGTTGCGCGAGAGCGGCATTGCGGCTCCAGCCGGCATGATCACGCTGGCGGGCCGCTGCCGACGCCTTGACGATGAGCACCATTCGTTGGAGGCGCCCGCCACGCCGTTCGGGACCATCTGTGAATATGTGCTCGCGAATCTCGATGGCGCTCTGCTTCTGCTCGACGCGAACCATGCCGCACGCGAGCCGGGCGGCGTGCGGGGCAGCCTGTGCGCAACCTTGACATGGCGCGGCGACCGCGTTTCCGCGCCGCTCGGTCGAAGCGGCGGGGAAGTGCCTCTGTTCAGCGCGGCCATTCACGCGGCAGCCATCTCCGGTGCGATGGATCGCGTATTCGGCATGACGCTTCGGTACTGCAACGACCGGTCTCAATTCGGCAAGTCCATCGGCAAGTTTCAGGCGGTGCAACATCAGTTGAGTGTGATGGCCCAGCACACGAGCGCGGCGGCAATTGCAGCCGAACTGGCGTTTTCCGGCGCCGGCCCTGTGCCGGCGCGGCTCGCGACGGCGATCGCCAAGGCGCGCACCAGCATGGCGGTGCCGCTGGTGGCATCCATCGCTCACGCGCTGCACGGGGCTATCGGAGTTACCGCGGAGTACGACCTGCAGCTCTATACGCGCAGACTGCACGAATGGCGCATGGCCGACGGTTCCGAGGCGTATTGGAATTGCGTGGTCGGCGAGGCGGCGCTTGCGCGGATGACCCCCACCATCGCCGACTTCGCACGAACCGCGCCGCTCGAAACAGCCTGAGTGACGGGCCTGAGACGACGGCCTGAGACAAAACGGCCTGAGACAAAACGGCCTGAGACAAAACGGCCTGAGACAAAACGGCCTGAGACAAAACGGCCTGAGACGACGGCTTCTAATAACGACCGGACATTCCATGAACGACTTTCTGAAGTACGAGCAGGACGGTCATATCGTCACGCTGACGATGAACGAGCCCGAGCGCCGCAATCCGCTGACCGGCAACACGGCGGTGGACGAATTCCTCGACGCGATCAGGCGGATCGAGACGGACCGCTCGGTGCGGGCCGTGATCCTGACCGGTGCCGGAACGGCCTTCTCTTCGGGCGGCAACGTCCATGACATGGAGCGGCATGCATCGGGGTCCATGTCAGGCATGGAGATCCGTCAGGAGTACCGGCGAGGCATTCAACAGTTGCCGCTCGCGCTCTTCAATCTGGAAGTGCCTGTCATCGCCGCGGTGAATGGCGCGGCAATCGGCGCCGGACTGGATCTCACCTGCATGTGTGATATACGCATTGCGTCGGAACACGCAAAGTTCGCCGAAAGTTTCGTCCGGCTCGGCATCATTCCCGGCGATGGTGGCGCGTGGCTCCTGCCACGCATCATCGGACTGTCGCGGGCGGCGGAACTGACCTTCACCGGCCGGGTGATCGGCGCCCAGCAGGCGCTCGAATGGAATCTCGTATCGCGCGTCGTTGCGCATGACACGCTGCTTGCGGCCGCGCGCGCCCTCGCCGAGGACATCGCGGCCAATCCGCCGCATGCGGTGCGCCTTGCCAAACGGCTGCTGCGCGAAGGCATGCATTGCCGGCTCGACACGCTGCTGGAAATGTCGGCGGCTTATCAGGCGTTGGCTCATCAAACGGACGATCACCGCGAAGCCGTTTCCGCTTTCATCGACAAACGGCACCCGTCGTTCAACGGATAACGCGCCGGCAGAGGGAAGACAGCATGCAGTTGACTCAGGGCCTTCATCGCTCGCTTCGGCAGAACCCGGACCGGACGGCGGTATCGTTCAAAGGGCGCAGGCGGACCTTTCGTGAATTCGGCGATCGCGTCGCGCGGCTTGCGTCGGCTCTGGTCGAACTCGGCCTGACGGAGGGCGAGCGGGTCGGCATGCTGGCGCTGAATTCCGACCGCTACCTCGAGTATGCGATGGGCGTTTGGTGGGGCGGCGGCGTGCTCAATCCCGTCAATATTCGCTGGAGCGCCGCGGAGATCGCCTATTCGTTGAACGATTGCGACACGCGCATCCTGATCGTGGATGACCAGCACCTCGAGACCGCGCGCGACGTATGCCGCCTCGTGCGAACCGTTCCAATACTGGTTCACGCAGGCGATGGCGCGGCGCCGGACGGCATGCTGTCGTTCGACGCCCTGATCGCGGCAGCCGCGCCGATGGAGGACATCGGTCGCAGCGGCGCCGACCTCGCTTGCATCATGTACACCGGGGGCACCACCGGCGTTCCGAAAGGGGTGATGCAGACGCATCTGAACATGTGGTCGTCGTGCATCATGCGAATCGCGGAATCGGCGCCGCTCGCCGGGACCGCGGTGCTGCACGCCGCGCCGTTTTTTCATGTCGCGGCTCTGGGGCGTGCGCTCGTGCAGTTCGTTGCGGGCGAGGCGCATGTGATCATTCCCGCCTTCGACGCGCGCGAAGTCTTGAAGGCAATCGATCAAGAGCACGTCAGCGAAACCCTGCTCGTGCCGACGATGATCCAGGCCGTCTTGAATCACCCAGATTTTGCCCAAGCCGATTTGTCGCGCTTGCGGCGTCTCACCTATGGCGCGTCGCCTATTCCCGAGCCGTTGCTGAATCGCGTGATCGAATGCCTGCCGGGTGTCGAACTGGCGCATTCGTACGGCATGACCGAAGCCTGTCCCAGCATCTCCGTCAATCCGCCCGCCAATCACGATGACGCGGCGAGAAAGAGCGGCCTTTATCGCTCCATCGGCCGTGGGCTGCCCGGACTACTGGTGAAAGTGGTCGATGTGCACGGCCAGGAAGTGCCGCGCGGCACGGTAGGGGAGCTCGTCGTGCGCGGACCGAACGTAATGGCGGGCTACTGGAACAAGCCGGAGGAAACCGCGCAGGCCTTACGTCGCGGCTGGCTGCATACTGGCGACGGCGCGTATATGGACGACCGAGGCTATCTGTACATCGTCGACCGGCTCAAGGACATGATCGTCAGCGGCGGCGAAAACGTCTATTCCGCCGAGGTCGAAAACGTGATCGCACTTCACGGCGCGGTCGCCGCGTGTGCGGTGATAGGCGTGCCGCATGACATGTGGGGCGAAGCGGTCCACGCCGTGATCGTGTGCAAGCCCGGCGAAACGACCAGCGAAGAAGAGATACGCAGGCATTGCCGCGCGTTCATCGCCGGCTATAAATGTCCCAGAACGATCGAGTTTCGGGAGCGGCTGCCCTTGTCGGGCGCGGGCAAGATCCTCAAGCGCGAACTCCGCGCGGCATACTGGGCGGGCAGGGCGCGCGCCGTCAACTAACGAAGTCAGGCAGCGAAGCCTTCCACCCGGCCAGGGGGGTGCAGCTTCTCCTGCATTCTGGCTTACTTCCACTGAATCGAGGCCGTCATCCGGAAGACGGAAAGCCGATCTACCGCGGTGCGCTGAACGCACCGTCATGCAAAATCGAAAAGGGAGGAACGATGGGTGTTTTGAGCGGTGTACGCGTGCTGGAATTCGAGGCAATCGGTCCGGGGCCGTTCAGCGCCATGTTGCTGGCCGACATGGGCGCGGATGTCTTGCGAGTCGACCGGCCCCGTCCGCACGCCGATCTGGGTCCGAAGACCAACGGCAACCGTGCGGATGTCACGGGGCGCGGTCGTCGTTCGGTCACGCTGGATCTGAAGCAACCCGAAGCGGCCGAAGCCGCGCTGGATCTTATTTCCCGCGCCGATGTGCTGATCGAAGGCTTTCGGCCCGGCACCATGGAACGCCTTGGGCTCGGCCCGCAAGCCGCACTGTCGCGCAACTCGCGACTCGTGTATGGACGCATGACCGGTTGGGGGCAAACGGGTCCGCTCGCCGCGCGCGCGGGGCACGATCTGAACTACATCGCGCTGTCCGGCGTGCTTTCCGGCATCGGCCGCGCCGACGGAGCGCCGGTGCCGCCGCTGAATCTTGTCGGCGACTACGGCGGTGGCGGCATGCTTCTCGCGCTGGGCGTGGTGGCGGCGCTCTTCGACGTTCAGCGTGGCGGCGAAGGTCAGGTAGTCGATGCCGCGATGATCGAAGGCGCGGCACAACTGGGTTCGATCTTTTGGGGCATGCTCGCTTCGGGCAACTGGCGCGAGGAGCGCGAGAGCAATCTGCTGGATGGCGGCACGCCCTGGTACGACAGCTACCGCACTCGCGATGGTCAATACATGACGGTCGGCGCGGTCGAGTCGCGTTTCTATGCCGAACTCCTCACGAAGCTCGGCCTCGCGGACGCGGGATTGCCGGAGCAGCACGATCGCAGCGGCTGGCCGGTCCTGCGCGAACGCTTTGCGGCGGCCTTTCTCGAACGCACGCGCGATGAATGGTGCGCCGTGTTCGAAGGTAGCGACGCGTGTGTCGCGCCAGTTTTGAGCTTTTCGGAAGCGCCGGCTCATCCGCAGCATCAGGCGCGCGGCAGTTTCGTCGAGGTGGCTGGCGTGGTTCAGCCTGCACCCGCACCGCGTTTTTCTCGCACGCCTTCGAAAGTCACGCGCGCCGCGCCGCAACGCGGTGAAGGGGGTCTGCCTGCGTTGCACGATTGGGGGTTCGACGACGCGGCCATCGATCGCATGCGCCTTCACGGGGTCGGCTTTCAGGCAGAGGACTGAGCCCGTCCGAGTCATACGCGGTAGCAAAAAAAACGGTCCGGCTTCGAGCCGGACCGTTGCGCGTTCATGTCACTGCCCGCATCACTGCAGATTGCCGGCGACCGCCACCGTCTGCCCCGTAATGTAGTTCGACTCGGGCGAGCAAAACAGATACACGCCGCCAGCCGCTTCTTCCGGCGTGCCCCCGCGTCCCAGCGGATTGCTCATCGCATGCGCTTTTAGCCGCTCCGCATTCACGCCCACGCGAATATCGCGCCCTTCGATCCTGACCGTCGCGCCGGAATCCGCATCCGCCTTCGTCATGCGCGTGTGAATCAGCCCGAACGCCACGCAGTTCACATTGACGTTGAAGCGCCCCCACTCGCGGCTCAGCGCACGCGTCATGCCGATCACGCCCGCTTTCGCCGACGAATAGTTCATTTGCCCGGCATTGCCGGTGAGCGCCGATACCGACGAAATATTCACGACCTTGCGATATACGTCGCGCCCGGCTTCCTTGTCGGCGGCATGCAACGCCTTCACATGCGGATAGGCGGCGCGCAGAATGCGAAACGGCGCGGTCATGTGACAGTCGATGATCGCGTACCACTGTTCGTCGGTCATCTTCTGGACCACGTCGTCCCACGTATAGCCGGCATTGTTGACGATGATGTCGATGCCCTTGAACGTGTTCATCGCCGTGCCGATGAAGCGGTCGGCGAAGTCGGGCGCGCTTACGTTGCCGACGACCGCGACGGCCTGCGTGCCCATCTTCTTCAAAACCTCGACCGTTTCGTGCGCCGGCTCGGCGTCGAGGTCGTTGATCACGAGACGTGCGCCTTCGCTTGCCAGTTTCTCCGCGATCGCGCGGCCAATACCACGTCCGGAACCGGTGACGAGCGCTACCTTGCCGTCGAGCTTACCCATGTCTATCTCCTTGATGAAACGAAACTACAGTGCGATCGACGCGTCGCCCAGGACGCGCGGCTCACCGTATTGATTGGTGGTCTGGATCTCGACCTTCACGAGACGTTCGCCATTCGCCTCGGATTTGTCGACGACCCGTCCGCTGCACGTGATCCGGTGTCCCAGTTGCGTGATGCCGACGAAGCGCACGCCGAAGTGCCGCAGATTGCGCTGGTCGGTCCACAGCGTCAGCAGGCGGCCGAGCCAGGCCATCGACAACATGCCGTGCGCAAAGACGTCGGGCATGCCGGCACGCCGTGCAAAATCGAGGTCGATGTGAACCGCGTTGTGATCGCCGGATGCGCCTGCGAAAAGCGCCAGCGTCGTGCGGTCGACGGGCACCAGCGTGAGCGGCGGCAGTGTGTCACCCACCTCGATGTCATCGAAACTTAATGGTGTCATTCGGGTTTCTCCTCAGCCGTTGCGATGCACGAGCACGCTGCGCAGATCCGCGACATGCTCGCCATGCTGGTTGGTCACACGCGTTTCGCGCACCACGAAATCGAGCGCGCCGCCTTTCTTGTCGTAGATGTCGGCGATGCGGCACTCGAAGCGCAGCACGTCGCCCGCATAGGCCAGACGGTGATAGGTGAACGACTGCTCGCCGTGCAGGATGCGCGCGACCTGAATGCCGATCTCGTCGCGCCAGCTTTTATCGGGCTGCTCGAGTTCCAGTGAAAACAGGAAGGTGGGCGGCAGTGGCAGGCCGGGATGGCCGGCATCGCGCGCCGCCGATTCATCGAAATAGATCGGGTTGGTCTCGCCGATCGCCTTCGCGAAAAAGCGCAGTCGTCCCGCTTCGGCCACGGTACGAAAGGCCGGAATCACCAGGCCGATGTGCTTCTTGTCGATCATGTCGGATACTCCATCGGAAGTCGCGGCATCAGGCGGCCTTGTACACGGTCGTGACGCACGCGCCGCCGAGCCCGAGGTTATGCGCCAGCGCGACCTTCGCGCCTTTCACCTGACGTTCGTCGGCCGTGCCGCGCATCTGATGGGTCAGCTCGTAGCACTGAGCAAGGCCGGTCGCGCCGAGCGGATGACCCTTGGACAAGAGCCCGCCGGAGGGATTGACCACCCACTTGCCGCCGTATGTGTTGTCGCCGTCGTTGACGAGTTTTTCCGCATCGCCTTCGGCACACAAACCAAGGCCCTCGTAGGTCAACAACTCGTTCTGCGCGAAGCAGTCGTGCAATTCGATTACGTCGATGTCTTCGGGACCGACGCCTGCCTGCTCGTACGCGAGCTTCGCGCCGGAGCGCGTCATGTCGAAGCCGACCACGCGGATCATGTCGCGGCTGTCATAAGTGCTCGGCTCGTCGGTGGTGAGAGACTGGCCGGCGATCAGCACGTCGGTGCGCAAGCCGTGCCGCCGCGCGAACGCCTCCGACACGACGATCGCCGCAGCCGCCCCGCAAGTCGGCGGACAGGCCATCAGGCGCGTCAGCACGCCTTCCCAGATCATCGGCGAGGCCAGCACGTCTTCCGGCGTCACGACATTGCGGAACACGGCAAGCGGATTGCGCGCCGCATGCTGGCTCGCCTTCGCGCGAATCCTGGCAAAGGTTTCGAGGCGGGTGCCGTACTTCTCCATGTGCGCCCGGCCCGCGCCGCTGAATTGGCGGATGGCAGACGGCAGATCGGTTCGGTCGACCAGTTCGTTGACCAGATCCAGCGCGCGTTCGAGCGCCGGTGCGCGGTCGCTCCACTTCGATGACAGCGCGCCCGGCTGCATGAATTCGAAGCCGACCGCAAGCGCGCAGTCCACCGCGCCGCTCTGGACGGCCTGACGGGCGAGGAACAACGCCGACGAACCGGTTGCACAGTTGTTGTTGACGTTGATGACCGGAATGCCGGTCATGCCCACGCGGTAGAGCGCTTTCTGACCGCAGGTCGAATCGCCGTAGACGTAACCGGCGTAGGCCTGCTGGACGTCGGCGTAGTCGAGCCCGGCATCGGCCAGTGCCTGGCGTACCGCGCCGGCGCCCATCACGTCGTAGGTGTCGCTGGTGCCGGGTTTCTTGAACGGGATCATGCCGACGCCGGCGACGAAGACGTTACGAGTCATATCACTGCTCCGTGGAAAAGAAGGTTCGACTTACAGCTTGCGGGAGATGAGGTCGCGCATGACCTCGCTCGTGCCGCCATAAATGCGGTTCACGCGCGCATCGGCGAAGGCGCGTGCGACGGGGTACTCGAGCATGTAGCCATAGCCGCCGTGAAGCTGCACCATCTCGTCGAGCGCCTTGCCAAGTGTCTCGGTGGCGTAGAGCTTGGCGATGGCGGCTTCTTCGAGCGTCAGGCGACGGCGCACGTGCTCGGCCAGATAGTGATCGACCATCAGGCGCACGGCCGTGGCCTGGGCCTTGATGTCGGCAAGCTTGAATTTGGTGTTCTGGAAGTCCCATACGGTCTGATTGAAGGCGCGGCGGTCCTTCACATAGTTCAGCGTATGTTCGAGGCAGGCTTCGAGCTTCGCCGCCGCGCCGATGGCGATGGACAAGCGCTCCTGCGGCAGTTCACCCATCAGGTAGGCAAAGCCCTGACCTTCCTCGCCGAGACGGTTGGCGACCGGAACGCGCACGTCGTCGAAGAACAACTCGGCGGTGTCCTGCCCGTGCATGCCGACCTTGTCGAGCTTGCGGCCACGGCGAAATCCCGCACGAGTTGCCTCGACCACGATCAGGCTCACGCCCTTCGAACCCGCGCTCGGGTCTGTTTTGCAGATCACGATGATCAGGTCGGCATTCAGACCATTGCTAATGAAGGTCTTGCTGCCGTTGATGACGTACTCGTCGCCATCGCGCACGGCGCTCGTCCGCACGGACTTGAGGTCGCTGCCGGTACCCGGTTCGGTCATTGCGATGGCGAGAATCGCCTCGCCCGAGCAGACTTTGGGGAGCCACTTCTGCTTTTGCTCTTCGCTGCCGATGCGCGCGATATAAGGCGCGATGACGTCCGAGTGAACGCCGAAGCCCAGCCCGCTCAGGCCCGCGCGATTCACTTCCTCGTTGAGCACGGCCGCATGCCCGAAATCGCCGCCGCCTCCGCCGTATTCGGCTGGCAGCGTCAGGCACAGCAGTCCTTCACGGCCCGCCTTCAGCCAGGTTTCGCGATCGACGCGGCCGGTCTTGTCCCATTCGGCCTGTTTCGGAACGCATTCCCGTTCCAGAAAGCGGCGCACGCTGGTGCGCAGCATTTCGTGATCGTCGCGGAAGACGGTTCGAGTAATGTGCATGACTAAGTTCCTGAGAAAAGATCCGCCTGATCCGGGTGTGAGGCTTACCGTGCGCAGGCGATATGCGCGGCCGGCTCGGCGTGAAAGAGAGGCTCGATCAGATGAGCGCGCCGCGCGCGGGTGACGGCCTGATTGACGTAGCCTTTTTCGGCGATCTCGTTGGCGTCGATGGAAGGCGGTTCCGCCATCAGCATCACGCGTTCGATGGTGCGGCTGGCGCCACCGCCTCGCTGAGTGACGAGGCGTTCGCGCAGCGCGGCCACCACGAGCGGATGCCGGGCGAGCGCTTCCGCGTCCAGTTCGGCAAGCTCGGGGGCGAGCCGTTTGCAGGCGGCCACGTTCGGCCATGCAAGCGCGGTGAGATAGTCGTGATCGTGACCGCAGATCACCGCGTCCGAAATGAGCGGGGCGCACAGTTCGAGCAGACCGAGACGGACGGCGCCCGTGCGTACCCAGGTGCCGTTGGTGAGCTTGAAGTCTTCGACCACGCGGCCGGCGAAGAGCAGGCCTTCGCCCGCGTCTTCCGGATTGGCCAGACGGACGGCGTCGCCGAGGCGGAAGAATCCTTCTGAATCGAACGCGGCCGCGCTCAGTTCCGGATTGTCGAGATAGCCGCCGAAGACATTCGCGCCGCGCATGCGGATCTCGTAGCGTCCGTCGCCGCCGTCGAGCGGCACCAGCTTCACTTCGGAGCCGGGAACCGGGCCGCCGATGTTACCGAGGTCTTTCGACGGCCAGCCACAATAGGTGCCCATGCCGCTCGTTTCCGTGCAGGCGAGACCGGTCGAAAAGACGATGCGCCGGCCGATGGTATCGACGGCGACGCGCTGGATGCGATTCCACACGTCGGCGGGAAGGCTGGCCCCGCCATAGCCGAAATACTGGACGTCGGCGAACAGGCTCCGCGCGAGCACGGGGTCACGTTCGAGTTCGCCCGCCAGTACGGCCCACGCCGAGGGAACACTCGTGAACACGGTGGGCGAGACGTCGCGCAGATTGCGAACCGTGCGCTCGATCAGGCCCGGAAGCGGCCGGCCGTCGTCGATATAGTGGGTCGCGCCGAACTGGATCGAACGGCCGAGATTGAGCACGCCGCCCAGACCGTGATGCCAGGGCAGCCAGTCGAGAAAGACCGGTGGCGATTCCAGCAGCCAGCCGAGGTTGTCGGCGTAGTAGGACGCGACTGCCCTGAAGTTGCCGTAGGTGAGCGGCACGCCCTTCGGAACACCAGTCGAGCCCGAGGTGAACAGCACGCGAACGGTGTGGGCGCCGTCGATCGATGCATGCGCTGCCGCGACGGCGGCGCTGCGCGCGTGCGTCAATCCGCTGGCGAGCAAATCGGCCCAGGTGCGGTGGCCGGGCGCGGCGTTGCACACGGTGATGATCGATGTGCCCGCGACGCCCGAAGCGGCGAGAGCGGCAAGCGCGCGCGCGAACTGCGCCGCATCCTGCACGAACACCGTGGCGGGCGGAACCATTCGCAGCACGCCTTTGAGACGCGCGAAGTCCCGGCTGACGAGCGAATAAGCAGGCGACACCGGCGCACTCGGAATGCCGACGTATTCGGCCGCGAGCAGCAATACCGCCTGCTCGATCGAATTGCCTGATAGCAGGATCACGGGACGCTGCTGACCCAGTCCCATTTCGAGCAGCGCAGCGGCAACCGTCTGGACTTGTACCCACAGTTCGCGCCAGCTAATGGTGCGCCATGCGCCCGTTGCATCGCGCTCGGCGAATGCCGTGTCGTCGCCGCGACGCTCGGCCCACGCGGGAATGAACGCGGCAAAGCTGCGCTCGGCAATGACCGGCGGCGCGCTCGCCGAACTGAGGATAAGCGTGCCGTCGGGACGGTGCTCGATGTGCGGCCGGCGCTCCGGGAAACGCACGGGACGATAAGGCGCTACTGCAGATACGTCATCCATCAGCGTACTCATTTACGCCTGTCTCCTTGGCTTCAGTGCGCACCGCGGCGCGCACCGGCGTTATTTCGTGGAGTTTTGTGTGCGCAATGATTACGCACTACCCCTTGAATCGAAGGATAGTGCGTTGCGGCTGCGACGGAACCACCCAAGGCGGGTGGCGTGGCTGCGCAAGAACGAGTCAGGGCTCGTCAGCCTGCTCCACTGGCGGCGCTGCCCAGCGTCGCGTTGCTCAGTTCGAGATCGCGCACGCGGGCGACCGCTTCGTCGCGGCTTGCCACGCCGAGCTTCCCGTAGATGTTCTTCAGATGCCACTTGACGGTTTCGGGCGAAATGCCGAGCGTGCGCGCGATTTTTTTATTCGGCAGCGCGTGCGCCAGCAATCCAACCACGCGCGTTTCGCGTTCGCTCAACGTGTCGATGCTCCCGCCCGCGTTGTTGAGCCGCGCGGCCGGCTTGGCACCGCTGCGCGGCGCGCCTTGTTGCGCGGCATGCAATCGGTCCACGTAAAAGGAAAGCACGGGATCGTGCGGTTCACTCTGCTCGACATGAGTGATGAGATCGAGGGCGCCGGGGTCCGTATCGAGCAAACTGCGTATGAGACCGAGCCGGTGTCCGCGCCGCAATGCGGCCAGCACGGCCACGCGCGCCGCGTCCGGTCGGCCGCGCCGCTCATCGACCAATGCCGACTGCATTTGCAGACAGGCAACGTGCCGCTGCCAGCCGTGCGCTTCGTAAAACGGAATGAGCGATTGCAGACGCAGTGCCGCGCTTTCCCAGTCTTCGTGCGCCATGCACCAGTCGATCTGCCCGCGTGCCGCCATCGCCCGAATCTCCGCGACGGTCGTGGAAGGGGCGGCGTCGCTGTGCGCGGCCATCGTGTCGAGGCGGGTCAGTCCCGCTTGCGCCGCGTCGAACTGTCCGCATGACAGATGACGCCGCGTCTGTTCTGCCACGGCATGAGCGACGAGCCGCACGAGGCCGTGTTGCGTCGCGTATCGTTCAAGCCGTTCGAGGTATGCGAACGCGTTCAGCCGATGCCCGGTCGTCCAGTGCACCGCCGAAAGCACGGTGAACACGCGCAGCACGGAGTCGGGGATGGAGACACGCTCCAGCACGTCGATACGCTCTTCAAGCAGCTTGCGCGCGGCGCCGGGTTCGCCGAACTCGTAGAGCGCTTCGGCCAGCAACGCGGCGGCGAAACATGCGGCTTCGGCGGCCGCACTGCCGAGTCTGTCGGCCTTGCAGAGTACGTCGCGGGCAATGCGCTCGACCTGTACGAACCTGCCTTCCAGCGCATGGCTGAATCCGATCATGCAGCGGCCGTTCAGCGCGCCCGCTGGCGTGCCGGAAAGCGGTGCGCCTTCGAAGAGCAGTTGCGCCGACTGCGTCTGCACGCGCCGCGCCTCTTCGTACGCGCCGTGGCGCATGTGGATCCACGAGAGCAGGTTGGTGCGCGCGCCCGTCGCGAGACTGTCCGCGTCGGTGGGAATGTCCAGCAGTTGCGGCAACATCAAGGCGGCGGCGTCGGGGTCGTCGCGTTGCACGGCGAGCGCCGTGCGCAAAAGAGCCAGGCGGTAGCGCGATTGAGTGTCGGCGAAAGGAATGTCGTCGTGCAGTCGCGCGATGGCCGCCGCGCAGGCGCCGAATTCGCGCGCATACAGATGCAGATGCGCCATCAGAAGCCGCAGACCGATGCGAGCCTGAACCTCGACGCATGGGAGCAGCCGCATGAGCCCGACGAGCTTGCGCAGTTTCCCGGCGACCTGCATGGTGCGGGCAACGCGCTGGACGAGATCGGCCGCGGCGGCCGCTTCGCCCGCGAGCAATGCGTGGCGCACCGCCTCGTCGGGATGATCGTGATCGCGAAACCAGGTCCATGCCGCCCGATGCACGGCACGTCGATGCACTTCGCTGCGCGCCTGAAAGCGTTCCAGCAGGGTCTCGCGAAAGAGCGGGTTGAGCCGATACCACGTTTCGCTGCCCGCGCTTTCGATCGGCGCAATGAAGAGGTTGTCGCTTTCAAGTCTCGCCAGCCGCACGCGCACTTCGCCCGCTGTCTGTTCGTCTCCGAGCAAGGCAATACACAGCGGCGCGCAAAACAGCGTGCAGGCCGAAATTCGAATCAGCAACTCGACCTCGGCGAGCGCAAGGCGCGACAACACTTCCCGCTCGAAGTACTCGGTAAGGCCGCGCGCGTCCTGAAGCCTACCGTGCGTCGAGAGATCGGCCCCGGCGATATCCGCCGCGCCTGGTTTTCTCTTTTTCAAGCGCATCGCGCACAGTTGCAGGCCGGCGACCCAGCCATCCGTCTGCTCATGCGTGTAGCGGGCATCTCGCGGATTGATTTCACCGAGCTGCTCTCTCAGGAATTGTTCGGATTCCGCAGCGGTGAAGCGAAGATCGCGCATGTCCAGTTCGAGCACGAGTCCCTCGTCGCGCGTCCGGCCAAGCGAGAGTGGCACGCTGCCACGCGAAACGAGCACGAGGTGAAGGTTGGGCGGCGCGTAATCGAGGAGCCACTGCAACGCTTCGTGACTGCGTGCGTTGGCGAGATGATGCAGGTCGTCGAGCACCAGCACGACGTCTCCGGGATGACCGGCGATGCCGCGCACGAGCGCGATGACGGTGCGTTCGACGGCTTCGTCATCCAGTCCACGACCGCCCAGCAGCCCGGCTTCGCGGGAGATGGCGGGGTCGACGTGCGCGAGGCTGGCGACGAGGCAATCGAAAAAGTGGGCGAGGTCGTTGTCTTCCGGTGCGAGGGTGAGCCACGCGATGTCGAAACTGAGCGACAGTAAAGCCTCGCGCCACGCAATCACGACACTCGTTTTGCCGCAACCGGCGGGACCTTGAAGAATCACGCAACGACTGCGGCGCGCGTCGAGCAACCGGGCGAGCAAGCGCTCGCGCGCAACGATGCGTGCGGCGCCGCGCGGTGCGACCAGACGGGATTCGGTGTTGGGTTCGATCCTGCCGTTTTGCAGGCGGCGCGAGAGCGGACGGTCCTCGAAAGGAGAATTCTGCGGCATGCTGACCTGCGCCTTGCGCGTTCCGGTTAGGCGCCTGAGCGGCGCCTGCCAGAAGACAAAATGATGACCGGCTTATTGTAGCGCAGCGCTAGTCGCGGATTTTCACGCCGGGGCGGGGCGGTCGAGATCATGCAACTACGATATTTTACCGGCGCGTGAAGGAACAGTCTGAGAAGCTTCGCGCTCGCGCTTGCGCCGGGAGACGAAACGCACGACCTCGCCGTCCGCGCGCCACGCATGGCAGGTGTCGAGCATTGGCATGTCGGCTTGGTCGGACTGCTCTTGACGGACCTTTCCGCTGGCGCGCAAGCCTATGAGCGTCTGGATAGCGGTCGTCGCAATTGGCCCGAGCAGTTCGCTCAGATGCGTGCAACCGCTTGTCCCGGCAAGGCGGCGTCTTACTTCCTTCATGAATCCCGCGCCGATTGCCACGCCCGCGAGGCACGCGTAGGCCGCGTTGATCTCCGCGCAATAGCGGCTTGGCGCGGCCTCGGTGCGAGCCTCTATGCGATGGATCACGAGCCTGCTGTCGACGGTCACGACGATACGCATGTCGTGAATTGGCGAGCCGGCCGGCACGACCTTGAAGATCAGATTGGCGTCGTCGGCCTTGGTGTCGATCATGTGGCCTTCAATATCGAACAGGCCGTCGCTTCTTTCATAACCCGCACACTCGATGCGTCGGGTATGCACAGGCCGCCGCGTGACGGGCATGGATCGGATCGCGGACATTGCCACCTCGCTCAAGGATAAGTGCAGCAGATCAATGCATGGGTCATGCAAGAACCAATGCCCGGGAGCATCGGCACGCTGATGACCGGTTCTGTCGAGCGTAACGGCGCGGCGCGCTTTTGCCGCCCCCTCTTTCGGGTAGGCGTCGAGGCCGCTCGCCCTTGCCTCGCTCGGGGTATTCCCGTCCCCCCTCGGTTCGGGTAGTGGTTCCGTCTGGCGGTCCTTGCAATATTGACTCGCGACAACAGAGACGTCGATCTTGGGCCCGCGCGCCGACGTGGCGATCCGCGGCATCGGCTCGATGCGTGTTGGCTGGCCACGGTCGACACACCTTGGCATTGCTCATGTTCACCGGATTCAGAACGACAAAGGGAGACATGCATGCGTTTCAGGATCAGACCTGTATTCGGGGCTGTTTTGATGCTCGCCGCCGGGGCGGCTTCCGCGCAGTCGAGCGTGACCCTGTACGGCGTCGCGGACGTGTTCGTACAGTATCTGGATAACGGTGGACGGCATTCATATGCCGAGCGAAGCGGCGGGTCGACAGGTTCGCTGGTCGGCCTGAAGGGTTCGGAAGACCTCGGCAACGGGCTGAAGGCGGTGTTCGATGTCGAGAGCGGGTACAACACGAATAACGGCACTTACTTCGCCGACAGCACCGCCATGTTCTACCGGCAGTCCTGGGTGGGATTGAAGCACGACACCTACGGCCAGTTGAGCTTCGGGCGTCAATATCAGCCCAGCTTCTGGGCGGTGTATTTCACGGACCCGTTCCGCGGCAACGAAGCGTTGTCGCCGCTGGCCGCAGCCGATCTCGCCGGCGCCACTGATCGCGCCACTCTCGCGACCCAGTACGTGTCCGGGCGAACCAGCAGTTCGATCGTCTATCTCTCGCCCGACCTGAGCGGCGTTCACCTCTATGCGATGTACGCGCTGGCGTCTGCCACGACCCAGCCAGTGACCGTCACTTCAGGCAACATGCTCGACCTGGCCGCGAGCTATTCCGGTTACGGCTTTTACGCGGGCGTCGGCTATCAGTATCAGCACGGCTCGAACGAGACCGCGCCGCTGGTGCCTGCCGCGCCTTCCCTCTTGACATCGTTCCCGTTGATGGCGACCGAACATTTCACCGGGGCGCTGGCGTATCGGCTGGGCATCGTGAACTTCCAGTTCAACTATTCCTACAACCGCCCCAAGGATGTGCCCGATGGCGCGCTGGTAACAGTGACGCCCGCGGTGAGCCTGCCGCTCGGGACTCTGGTGCATTCGTACAGCATCATGGAGCTGGGCGCGACGATTCAGGCCACGCCTTTCGATACCGTTGAACTTGCGGGCATTCAACGCGTCGTGCGCGGCGTTCACGACAATAGCCTCGGTGTCGAGGTCGGCGTCGACCACAAAATTTCGAAACGCACCAGTTTTTATATGCGCGCCGGGTACGTGAAGAACAACGGCAGCGCAAACATGAGCTGGCCCGGCGTGGCGGGAGTCGTCAGCGGCTCGAAACAAGTTCTGGGACTCGTTGGCATGACACATCGTTTCTGACGATGGGGTTCGTTCACGACAACCAAAGAGAGAAAGGAAATCCTGATGCAATCGATTAAAGCGATGCGGCTCGTCGGCGCTGCTTTCATGCTGGCGGCTTCCATAGGCGGGTCTGCCGGTGCGCACGCTCAGAGTAGTTATGCCGCGTCCTCCGTGCCGGCATCGAATGCGAAGGCAAGCAAAGCAGCCAGCAAGGCGGCCGACCGGGCGTTGCAAAAGAGCGTGCTCCGCGCACTCAGCAAGACTCGGGGGCTGCGGGTGGCCAGCATCACGGTTCGCGCGTCTGAAGGGGCGGTGATACTGGAAGGCACCGTACCGGAAGAGGCGCAGATCGGACTGGCCACTCAAGTGGCCGAAGGCGTGGAGGGCGTGAAGTCAGTGAAGAACGCGCTGACCTTGTCCACGATCTGAGGGCGCTTTGGCGGCGCCATGAGAAAGGCCTCGTGCTGCAGGCCTTTCTTTCCACCGATTCACGTGTTCCGTCAGGCAGTGACCGACTTGCATTCCAGAAACTCGGCCAGCCCTTCCGCTCCGCATTCGCGCCCGTTGCCGGAAGTTTTATAGCCGCCGAAGGGCACGGTGATGTCCATCATGGCGCCATTGATCCGCACCGATCCCACGCGCAGCCGCGTTGCGATGCGCCGGGCCCGTTGTGCATCGCCGGTGGCGATATAACCCGCAAGCCCGAAGTCCGTGTCGTTGGCGATAGCGATGGCTTCTTCCTCATCGTCGTAGGCGATCACCACCAGCACAGGGCCGAAAATCTCTTCACGCGCGATCTTCATGCCGTTGTGAACATCGGCAAAGACGGTGGGGCGCGCATAGAAACCTCGCGAGATGCCTTCCGGCCGGCCCACACCGCCCGCCGCGAGCCGCGCGCCTTCTTCGAGCCCGGTGCGAATCATTCGCTGCACTTTGTCATACTGGGCGCGGTTGGAGATCGGTCCCATCTTCGTGGCCGGATCGGCCGGGTCGCCAACCGTCACTGCGTTGGCAACGGCGGCGGCAATCGTCACGGCCTCTTCGTAACGGTCGCGCGGCACCAGCATGCGGGTGGGCGCGACACACGTCTGCCCCGAGTTGGCCATGCATTGTGCGACGCCGCTCGTCACTGCGGCCTTGAGGTCGGCGTCGTCGAGGATCAGGAGCGGCGACTTGCCGCCAAGCTCCTGAGCGACTCGCTTGACTGTCGGCGCGGCGCTCATGGCGACTTCGATGCCAGCGCGCGTCGAACCGGTGATCGACACCATGTCCACGTCGCGATGCGCGGACAATCGCTCGCCCACGACCCGTCCTTCGCCGAAGATCATGTTGAAGACGCCTGCCGGCGCGCCCGCTTCATGCATGATTTCCGCGAAAACGACGGCGTCGAACGGGGCGATCTCGGAAGGCTTCAACACGATGGTGCAGCCCGCCGCGAGCGCAGGCGCGACCTTGGCGGTGATCTGGTTCAGAGGCCAGTTCCACGGGGTGATGAGCGCGGCAACGCCGATCGCTTCGCGGCGTACATCGCTCTTGCCGTGATTCGTCTCGAATTCGAAATGCCGCAGGGTTTCAAGGGCCGCCTGAAGCTGCGCGAGGCCGATCGGCGCCTGCAAGTGCCTGCACAGTGCGATGGGCGCGCCGATCTCGCGGCGCACGGCGTCGGCAAGATCGTCGAGACGGGCGCGATACCTTTCGATCACCCGTTCGAGCAAGGCGATGCGTTCCTCGCGGCTCGTCGCTGACCACGCCGGGAACGCAGCGCGTGCCGCGGCCACGGCGCGGTCGGCATCGGCTGCCGTGCCCATCGCGAGCTTGCCGGTTGGTTCCTCGGTGACGGGATCGACGATATCCATCAGCGTGCTGCCGGCGCACGGTTCGACCCACGCGCCGCCGATGTAGAACGTGTTCAATATTGTCATGCCGTCTCCTCAGGCTATGCCGACCGGACGGTCGCCGATTACCGTGGCGCGCATCATATGGCGCGGCGCGGGGAAGTAGTCCTGCACGGCGTAGTGCTGACAGGCGCGGTTGTCCCAGAAGGCGATCGTGTTGGGCCTCCACTTCAGACGAACCTGGTATTCGGGCGCCTGAGCTTGACGGAACAGGTATTGCAGCAGATCCATCTCGGCGAGCTTGTAGTCGAAGCCGACGCGATAAGCCTCAGCCGTCACGTGCCCGTAGTTCGATAGATGCGTGGTAAAGGCCTCATTGACGTAGAGAACCTTCTCGCCGGTTTCCGGGTGCACGCGCACCACCGGATGCGTGACCGGCGGAAACTTCTGGCGCATGACGGGATGCTGGTCCTTCGGCAACGCCGTGCCGAACAGCGGCAGAATGTCGTGGACGGCTTCGAGATGAGCGATGCGTGCCTTGATCTCCTCGGGAAGGTTCGCATAGGCCGCGACCATGTTGATCCAGATCGTGTCGCCGCCCACGTCCGGGCATTGCACGCAGCGCAGCATCGAACCCATGGACGGAATGTCACGCCACGATACATCCGAGTGGTAGATGTTTTCGCGTCCACGGCGCGTTTCGTTGCGCCCGAGGATCACCAATTCGGGATGCTCCGGGTGATGCGGAAACGCCGGGTGGATCTCCAGTTCGCCGAAGCGCCGCGCCAGCGCCACATGTTGGGACGGCGTGATGTCCTGATCGCGGAAAAACAGGACCTTGTATTCGAGCAGCGCGCGGCGCAAGGCGAGACAGGTGTCGTCGTCGAGCGGATCGCGCAGGTCGACGCCTTCGATCGTCGCGCCGATCGTCGGCGTGTGACGCTCCACCGCGAAGGGCCATCTCTCGGGTACGGCGTGCGTTGTGTTGAACGCGGGTGCGGTTTCGATTGCTTGCATGTGATGCTCCATTTGAAGCTGTCCGAATCTATCTGTTTGCGGCGCGGATCAAGTCCGCCGCCTTTTCGCCGATCATGATGGCCGGCGCGTTCGTGTTGCCGCCGATGAGCGTCGGCATGATCGACGCGTCCGCCACGCGCAGACCGTCGATGCCGCGCACGCGCAGGCTTGGATCGACGACCGCCTGCGTGTCGATGCCCATCTTGCAGGTGCCGACCGGGTGATAGACGCTGTCGGCCTGACTGCGCACGAACGCACGGATCGCGTCTTCGTTCGAGCCGTCGGGTCCGAAGTCGTCGGTGAGCATTTCTTTGCCGCCTGCATCGGCCAGAGCGGGTTGCGCATAGATGCGGCGCACGATTTTGACGCCCGCAACGAGCGCGTCCATGTCCGCTTCGGCGGAGAGAAAGCGCGGGTCGATCGACGGAGCATCGCGCATGTCGGCCGTGCGCAGACGAACATGACCGCGGCTCTCGGGCCGCAGGACGTATGCATGACAGGAATAGCCGTGTCCGAGCTTCGAGCGCTTGTTTTTGTTGCGATCGCCGAGCAGCGCCAGCACGAAGGCCAGTTGCACGTCGGGCACGGCAAGGTCGTGACGCGTCTTGACGAACGCACCCGCTTCGGCGAAGTTGGAGCTGACCATGCCCGTGCGGTTGCGCCGGTATCGCACGATCTCGGACATGAGACGCAGGAAGCCGCCGGCTGAATAGCCATAGAGGTCCGTCGACCTCACCTGCTTGTTGACGATGACGTCGAGATGGTCCTGCAGGTTTTCGCCGACGCCGGGCAGGTCGTGAATCACGTCGATGCCTACGCTGCGTAGATGTTGGGCCGGACCAATGCCGGAGGCCATCAGCAGTTGTGGCGAATTGAACGCGCCGCAAGCGAGCACGATCTCGCGGCGGGCCCGCAAGGTTTGCTCGACGCCCGCGCGCACGACGTGAATGCCACTTGCACGCTTGCCCTTGAAGACGAGACGAAGCGCATGGGCGTCGGTGAGCACGGCAAGATTCGGCCGACCTCCGCTGAAGCTCGGGTCGCGCTTGTCGCCACGATGCAGATACGCGCGCGCGGCATTCCACCGTTCGCCATTCCATTGCGTGACCTGGTAGAGCCCTGCGCCTTCCTGCTCCGCGCCGTTGAAATCGTCGTTTGGGCGATAGCCGGCTTGCAGCGCGGCCGCGACGAAACGCCGGGAGAACGGATTGGGCGTGCGCAGGTCGCTGACGTGCAGAGGGCCGGTGCCGCCGTGCCAGGGATCGCCGCTGTCGTCGAGGAAGCGCTGGTTGCATTCGCTGCGACGGAAATAGGGCAGTACGTCGTCGTAGCTCCAGCCGGTGCAGCCGAGCTTTGCCCACGCGTCGTAGTCGCAGCGGTGCCCGCGGATGTACACCATGCCGTTGATCGACGAACTGCCGCCGAGTCCCCGGCCACGCGGCTGGAAGGAGGGGCGACCGCCGAGACCGGGCTGCTTCTCGGAGTAGTAGGCGTAGTTGCGCGGACCGTGCTTGCGCACCGTGACCGCAAGGCCGATAGGCGCCCATACGCTCAGGTGGTGGTCATGGGGACCGGCTTCGAGAAGCGCGACGCTCACCGACGGATCTTCGGCCAGTCTGGCCGCCACCGCACAACCGGCCGATCCCGCGCCCACGACGATGTAGTCATACTCCGCAGCGCTCGTATCGGGCTGCTGGTTTCTCTCAGGTCTATTCATGGCTCGGTTTGCGGTTCAGATGAGCACGGTGTTTCGCTGCTTGTTCGCCGGAAGGCAGTGGGGAGGCCTCGGGGCAAGGTCCATCAGGCGGGGGCGCGGGCGGCCACGTGCTGCAACGTCTTCACGGACTGCTCGGGACGAAGCCAGCGCAGCGCGGCGAGCGCGGCGGCAAGCAGCAAAACGGCACTCACGACGAAGCCGAGTTCATACGCATGGCTAGTGCCGCCGCCGTGGGTCTGCACGATCCGCCCCATCACCGCCGGTGCAATGGCGGCGCCGAGGCTTGCGAGCGCGGTGTGGATCGCGACCAGCGCACCGCGTTGACTATCCGGCACTATCTCCGCGAGCAGGGCGGGCGCGAGCGTGAAGCTCAGTGTCGGCAGCGCGCAGGCGATGGCTAGCAGCGCGACTTTCTGAATGGGCGGCGCATTCAGCAGGATCAGCAAGACGAACACCAGCGCGCCGGCCATGGCGCTCAGGCAGATTGGATGCACCCGCGCCCGGCGGCTCGATGCGCCGCCTGCCAGCATGCGCTGCGAGATCCAGCTGAGGCCAAGGTTCACGGGCGCCGCCGTGGCGACCACTGCCGCGAAGCAGCGGCCTGCCTCGACGCCGGAGAAACCAAGCCCTTTCTCGAGATAAGTGGGCAGCCAGGTCAGGCTGAGTCCGAGTGTCCAGTAGGCCGTGAAGCCGAGCGCGAACACGGAGAGGACCGAACGGTCCGTCAGGATGCGGCGATACGAAAGCCGTTGCGACGAGGCAAGCGCGGATTGATTAACGGTACGCTGGTTGCCGCGCGCTGATCGTCTCTCGTCGATCGGTCCTTCGCGGCCGAAGCATAGCCAAAGCACGCACCAGATCATGCCTATTGCGCCGAGCAGCACGAAGTTCATGCGCCAGCCCCATTGCTTCGTCACGAGCGGAATCAGCATCCCGGCCAGCAACATGCCAGCGGCGGCTCCCTGATTGATTACAGCCACCGGCAGATTGCGTCTGCGATCGGGAAACCATTTGTACAGCGCGTGCACGGAGACCGGAAACGACGGTCCTTCCGCCGCGCCCAAAATCACCCGGCAAGCCAGCAGCCCGAGTGCGCTCGTGGTCAGCGCCTGCGGCACTTGCAGCACCGCCCAGGCCAGCCCCATGGCGAGCAAAATCCAGCGCGTCGCAATGCGGTTGGAGAGAAACCCGACGACGACGGTCGAAGCCGAAAACAGCCAGAAGAAGCTGCCGGCGACGAGGCCGTACTGCTGCGGCGACAGATGAAGTTCCGCCGTCAGCGGCACGGCCACCAGACCCAGCACGATCTTGTCGAGAAAATTGATGAGGGAGAGGGCCGTCAGCATGACGGTCATGGTCCATGCCGGGCGCGACTGGAAATCGGGCGGAGACATCATGCTCAGCCCCGCCGGAAGACGCTGTCGCCGGCGCCTGAAGCGGCCGCGAGGAACCTGGGTTGCATTGTTGTCTCCTTGGTATTTTTCTGGCCTCGCCGCATGCGGCGGCATGCCAATGACGGTTTCGTAACGTCACGGTAATACCTAGCAGTGGGAGGCAACCCACCCGGAACAGGTAGGGGAGGGAAAACCTTGTTGATGGCCGGGGATGAGCGGTGGGCAGAAGACCGCGCGTGGGTTTCCGGCTTCCGCGAAAGGAATTGACCTTGCACCGGTGTCTCGCGCGAATCTTCAAAGAGCGGCCAATGGCTGGCGTGTATGCAAGAAAGTATCAGTCTGCGGTCTCGTCGTTCGGATACGCGGCTGAGTTCCTTGCTCGACCCTCACGCTCTGAACGTCTTTCCGAGTTCGTGATCGGCGAGTCTAAAGTAGTGGCGGAAGTTATAGACCAGCGGTGACCATTTTTTGGCATCGATATGGTGCATGTTCTTGACGAAGGCTTCGTCTGCATGCACGCGAACGATCTCGACTTCTGCGGCGACGCCACCGCCAAGCGCTTGAAGTTGCTCGCCGCCCATTCGGTGAATGTGACGCACGCGAGCCTCCAGATGCATGGGACACTCAGCAACGCGGTAAGGCTTCACGCAATCACTGGCGAGCTGAGTGAACCCCGCTTCCTCGAACTTGCACTTCTCGAAGCGAAATTGCTTTTTCTTCAACTCGGGGACGGGGTTCTTTCCAGTCAGAGGCGCGAGTTTTTCGACCTGCTTCCACATTTCCGGCGACGGAAGATTGATCACGCATTCCGCATGCCGTTCGAGATTTTCAGCCGTCTTTGTCTCGTCCAGCAAGCCGAGCATGAGCGTCCAGCCGAGCGCCCAGAACGACGACATCGGCGCGAGATTGGTCGTGCCGTCCTCGTTGAGCGAGCTGATCAGAGCGACCGGTGTGCCGAAGTAAAGAATCTTCGGTTCGATTGTCTGGAAGATGCGTTGAGCCATCGTGTCCTCCTTCGGGTCAAGGGACAAGCAGATGATGCTCAAGTCATTTTGCGACAGTCGACTGCGGCATGTTTCAGCGTCATGTGAAATGTCGACCGTCAACTCGGCACAGGCGTTCGCGTCATCAAGACGATTCCCATCGCCGCCACGACGGTTCCGGCAAGCATCGACCAGGAAAGTGGTTCACCGAACATGGCCCATGCCCATACGAGCGTGACCGATGGGCTCAAGAAAAGGACGCTCGATACTCTCGCCGCTGACGAACGCTTCAGACATAACCAGTACAGACCATATCCGCCAAGCGTGGAGAGGAGCGCCGTCCAGACCACGCTGGCGGCGAATCCCGTGGTGGCAACCGGCGCGATGCTTCCTTGAAATGTCTGCAGGCCGAGAAAAACCACGCACGTCACGCTGCAATGGAGCCAAAGGGTGGCCAATAGACTTAGCGAGCCAAGACGACCGGACGCGCGTTGCTGCCACACCGTAGCCACGGCCAAGGACGCCATGCCTGCCACCGGCAGGCCGTACGCCCACACAGGAGCAGAACCAAGTGTAAAAGCATCGCGACTGACGAATAGCACGCCTGCCACGCCCAGCGCCATGCCAAGCCACGTCCGGCGTGAACTACGCTCGCTGAAAAACACGGACGAAATCACCACCGTACCGACAGGCAGAAGGTTTGCGATCAGCGCAGAAAGTCCCGCCGATACCCCGAGTTCAATGCCCTTTCCGATGCCAGCGATATAGCCCGCCATCGCGAATAAGCCGATCACGCCGTGCCGCAGTAACACGGCGGGCGGCGTGCGCATGATTTCGCGCGCCACGAACGGAAGCAGGCAAAGCGAGACCGCCGCGCAACGCCATAACACCACGAGGAAAACTGGTGCGTAGTCGGCGGAAAAGCGCATGCCGACGAAGCCGGAGCTCCACGCGACGATCATCAACGCTTCCAATGCCGGTAAAGGCAAGCGCAGCGGCCGCAGTGCGAGCGGGCGGGATGTCGGGCAAGGTGTCGAGAGCTTGGTCATGCACCTAGCGTAGACAGTGCGCGACGATTCGAAAATCAAAATATACTGAGCATCTCGTTCAATTCGGTTAAACCACCATGGAAGCGGTCCTCGACATCGAACTGTTGCGCACGTTTCACGCGGTAGCGCGACTCGGCAAATTTCGCTCGGCAGCGGAGTTCGTGCACAAGAGCCCGGCCGCGATCAGCATTCACATTCAGCGCCTCGAAGCGATTGCTGGCGGCCGCTTGCTCGATCGGGACAATCAGGCGGTGACGCTCACCGTGCTCGGCAAGCGGTTACTTTCCAGTACGAGTGAGCTACTAAACGCGCACGACCGTGTTTTGCAGGATTTTCATGGGAAAGCGCTGGCGGGGAGGGTCGTGCTGGGTGTGCCGGATGAATATGCATCGCATGTGATTCGCGACATTCTCCCCGGCTTTTCGACAATGTGGCCCAACGTCGTGCTCGAAGTGAGGACCGCGCCAAGTCTCAAACTTCGTGACCAGGTGGGCCGGGGCAAGCTCGATGTGGCGCTATTGGTTCAGCCTATCAAGGCAAGCAGGCCCGCTGAGGTGCTGACAGTGACTACGCCGGTATGGGTCGGAAGCGCGGCGTTCACGCTGGACGAGAGCCGTCCGCTTCCGTTGGCTCTTTATGCCGAGCCTTGCCCGTATCGTGCAGCGATGACCAATGCGCTGGAACGCGCCGGGCGAAAATGGCGGGTAATACTCGATAGCGCTTCGAGTCAGGCCATCAAGGCATGCGTCGAATCCGGGCTTGCGGTCACGCTGTTGGACCGCGCGCGGGTGAGCGAAGAGATGAGAGTCTTGGACAAGCTGCCGCGCGTCGTGGACCACGAAGTGGTTTTGATGCGGGATGCCGGCGGCCGTGGTAGCGAAGCGATCGACTTGCTCATTGCCACCCTCCGGGAGAATTTCCGGCTCTAGGAATGGGATGGCTTCGAGGCGTGGGCGTTGTCGGTTTCGCCTTAAGTACTTGGACATGCGCTCGACTTCTCAAAGCAGAGGCTTGAGCGGCGAACGGGCACGCGCCAACAGGAGCATGCCCGCCTGATTCTCGATGCGCGATTGAATCCGCGACTAAATCGCCTTACTGCGGCGCGGCGTTCGTCGTCGTGCTGCTGCTCTTCTTGGCCTTCGAGTGCTTCTTGGGAAACGTCGAGTGCTTGCCGGTCGGGCCCGAAGGCGAGCCGGTTTCGCCGTCGCCGTTGGGCGTACCGACGCCGACGCCACCCCGACCCGCGCCGTTGCTGCCCGGCTCGCCCGCGCCATTCCCTTGCGCGAACGCGCCGCACGACAAGCCGAGCGTCAGTGCCGAGACAAGAATGCCTTTAGTTACGATCTTCATATTGTCCTCTTGATGTTGATAGTCGGCCGCGAGCAGATCCCGCGGCATGGAAGCGTCTAAGGCAATCCGCGTGCCGAGAACCCCGGCGTCGAATTGAGACGAACGCTTGTGCGTCAACGAGTACGGGACTTGATGCTTTCAAGCCACCGTCGGGGAGATTAACACTCTTGTTTGAACCATTGACGTTTGCGTGACGTCGGCAGGGCGAGGTCATCCGCGTGCCGCGAATAATCGAACAAACAACATGTCGTGGCGCGAGAACAACTCAACGCTTTCTTCGTTTTCAGGGTGAACACTTGGACCGCATCGCCGCTCGGCCCTTTGCTGGCGGCCTATCTAACCGCGTGCCGCTGGCACGTCGCGAACACTCCTGGTGCGCTAACGAACCCAGCGACATCGTTTTCAGCGGAAGCAACAAAACAACCCGGTTATTGTTCTTACGATTGCTGAAGGAGGCGGCGCCGTAATTCTTTAGACCGCGCCTCGATCCATCCAGACCTTAGAAAACAAATCCATGCAAACAACGAGAATGCCCGCCGAGACGGGCCTTGCTGGCGAACGGCGCGCGGAATCCGCCGTCCGCACGGCGTTCCGCTACGACATCAATGGCCTGCGCGCGTGGGCAGTGCTTCCCGTCGTCCTCTTTCACTTCGGCATTCCGGGTTTTTCCGGCGGCTTCGCCGGTGTCGACGTGTTCTTCGTCATTTCTGGCTTTCTGATGACTGGAATCGTCGTCGCGGCGCTCGAGCGCGGCCGCTTCTCGCTGGTCGATTTCTATCTGTCGCGCGCGGTGCGTATCGTGCCGCCGCTTATCGCGTTGTGCGTAGTCTTGCTCGGAGTCGGTTGGTTCTGGCTCGTGCATGTCGATTATCGGGAGCTCTCGCTCAACGCGGCCTCCGCGCTCACGTTCGTTTCCAATGTCCTTTTCTGGAGACGCTCCGGCTATTTCGATTCGGCGTCGCATGAGAAGTGGCTCCTGCACACGTGGTCGTTGTCCGTGGAATGGCAGTTCTATCTGTTGCTGCCGCTCGCAGCCGCATTCGCATGGCGCTGGCGGCGCAGAGCCGGTGTCATTGCGCTGTTGTCCGCTGCAGGCGTGGCGTCGCTGAGTTGGTCGATTTATGCCACGTGGCGCTGGCCCGACGCCGCGTTCTATCTCCTGCCAAGCCGCGCGTGGGAAATGCTCGCCGGAGGCATGGTCTGGCTTTACGCCGGACAGCGCAAGTTGCCCGCCGCGCTCACGCGTGTGCTCGAAGGCGTCGGACTTGCGTTGATCGCGCTGGCGGTCGTGCGCTTCGATTCCAGCCTCAGTTGGCCCGGCGGCTCTGCAATCGTGCCCGTGCTCGGCGCGGCGTTGGTCATCGCGGCATCGAGACAGCGCTCCATGTTCACGGGCAACGGCATCGTGCAATGGCTCGGCACGCGTTCGTATTCGCTCTACCTTTGGCACTGGCCGGTCGCGGTGTTGCTGGTCTACTCCGATCGTCTGCACGATCCCATGAGTATCGCGGGCGGTATCGTTGCGGCCGTGCTGCTTGGCGAGGCGTCTTATCAACTCATCGAACGGCCGACGCGCGCATATCTCGCTCGCGCGACGAAGCCCGCACGCTTGCTGTATCTGGGCACGGCGATGGTAGGCGTGACCCTCGTCGCCATTGGCGCGCGATATCAGCACGTCCCCAACCGCGTGCCGGAGTTGTGGGACATGGCCGCGAACGAGCAACTCGATTTCAGCCCGATGCGCGACCAATGCCTCGCGTCGTCCGGAGGCAAATCGCCGGCTTGTACGTTCGGCAGTGGTCCACTTCGGGCGATCGTGCTCGGCGACAGCCACGCCGATGCAATGGTGAGCGCCGTCCAGAAAGCACTGCCCAACGGTTCGATCATGGAGCTGAGTTACTCGGGCTGTCCGACGATCTACGGTGAGCATGCGGTCCCGGGTTCGCGCGATGCCGACGAGCAATGCGCCAACTTCAACGCTTGGGCCTTGCGCAAGCTGGCATCGATCGACTCGGCCATCCCCGTCTTGATCGTCAATCGCACGTCGGACTATGCGTTGGGTCCGATCGATGGCAGCGCACTCAGTCACCATCCGCTGGTCTATTTCTCGCGCCCGTACGATTCGCCGACGCCCGCGTTCCTCGCGGAGTATGCGCAGCATCTCGTGGCATCGGCTTGTCTGATTGCGAAGTCGCATCCGGTCTATCTCGTGCAGCCGGTGCCGGAGATGCCATTCGAGGTGCCGCAAGCCGTGTCGCGTCAGTTGATGTTCAAGCGGGGCACCAACGACCTGTCCATTCCGCTCGACGACTACGACAGGCGTAACCATGTCGTGCGGATGGCGCAGGAAGCGGCGGCGTCGCAATGCGGCATCAAACTTCTCGATCCCAAGCCGCGCCTTTGCGATCACGGGCGATGCTGGGCGAGTCAGCAACTGAGACCGCTGTACTACGACGCGGATCACCTGAGCGAATTCGGCAACAAGCGCCTGGTTCCGATGTTCCGTGAAGCCTTTGCGCAATCCATTGCTACGCGTTAGAAGAGACGAGCTAAGCCTCGACTGCGGATAATTACAAATAGATTCGGTAAATTAGAAAATCGTAAGATTATGTTCTGCACGAGTATCGGGACACCGTACTCCACCGCACTTTTCAAAATTTTCACGATTGGTAAATTCGCGCAAACCTAACAAAAAAGGCAGCGGGGGATTAATGGCAGAGACCAACAATAGATATGAGGCGCTGGACGGCCTCAGGGGCGTGGCCGCGCTCGCGGTCATGATTTCCCACCTCAGTCAGGAAATGCTTTTCAGGAACGCTTATGAAGCGGTCGATTTATTTTTCGTGCTGAGCGGTTTTGTCATCGCGCATTCTTACGGCGCTCGGTTGCAGAACGGCATGACCAACGCGGAATATATAAAGAGACGCATTATCCGGCTTTATCCGATGCTCATATTTTCGCTGCTGATCGGGCTACCCGTTTTCATCGAGGCGGGGCGCGAGGGGCTCACGAACTTCTCGTCGGGGAACATCATTTCTTCGACGCTCTATAACTCGTTTCTCGCGCCATATATCGGCGAACTGGGCGGTCCCATTTTCCCCAGTAATCCCCCCGCGTGGTCGCTCTTCTTCGAAATGGTGGCCAGCCTTTCGTTCGTGTTGATCGTCAGGCTGCAAATGCGCTCGATATTCAAGATGATCCTTCTGAGCGCGGCGGCGTTCCTGACGACGAGCGCGCTGACGACCATCGACCTGCATGGCCACGGTCTGTTCGATTTCGAGCAGGGCTGGTCCGGCAGCCGGTTCGACGGCGGATTTTTCCGCGTGGCCTTCGGTTTCCTGGTGGGTGTATTTCTCTACAACAAGAAAGATTCGATCACGAGAATCGCGACCGCGATCGTACCTCGCGCGTTCGCCAATATTTACTTTCTGTTCACGCTCGTACTCGTTCTGTTTTTCTTTCCCATGTCGCTGCACGGGATTTACCCGATGTTCGTTATCTTCGGCGTCGCGCCGTGGCTGGTGGCGTTCGGATCGACTGTACGTTGCACATCGGCGGTGGATATCAATATCGCGCGTTTTCTTGGCTGGATTTCCTACCCGATTTATCTGATCCACTATCCGATCGGGCAGGCGGTCTTTATGTACTTCGGAAAAGCGAACCAGTATGCGGTAGCGCCCATGCTGGCAACTTGCGCGATTACCATCGTGTGCGCGGTGCTCCTGACGAAGTTCGTAGAAGAGCCGATTCGCGCGTTTCTCGCCAAACGGTTTATTCGCTCTTCCAAAACTCAGGAGAGCGTAACCGAGCTCGGCATGCGAACGGATCAGCATCCGGTTTGAGGCCGCGCGCGATCGCATACCGTTCGCGCGTCGGGAAACTACGTAGAAAAGAGATGCTTCGCGGAAAGCATTCAGAAGGGCGCGGTTTCTTATACTCCTCGACATCACGACGCCTGCGACGACAGGCGCCCAGATAACAAGGAGACTTCGATGCCGCGTCGTGCAGGACCGCTTGGCCGCGCACTCATTTGCCTGATCGCGTCATGCGTGGCTCAGGTGAGCCTCGCGCAGCCGATCCGGCTCATGACCGGCGGCGCGGCCAAGCTCATCTATCTGCCTGTCGTGCTCGCGGATCGGCTTGGCTACTTCCGCAGGGAAGGGCTCGACGTGCGCGTGCTGTCCGTGCCGGCCGGCATCGATACTTCCACCGAACTGGTCGCGGGCGCAATCGAAGGCGCGGTGGGCTTCTACGATCACACCATCGGTCTTCAAAGCCGCGGCATGGACGTGCAGTCGGTCATCGTTCTCGGGCAGTCGGCCGGACTCATCGAGCTTGGCACGAACGGCATGCGCAACATGGCCGATGCCAAAGGCCGGCGCCTCGGCGTCACGGGCTTCGGTTCATCGACTTACTTTCTCACGCGCTACCTCGCCACGCGCGCCGGCCTCGCGCCCGACGCCTACACCATCGTTCCGCTGGCCAATGAAGCCGCCTTCGACAAAGCGCTTTCGAGCGGTGACGTCGATGCCGTCATGACCGAGGAGCCCACCGCCACGCGCCTCTTGTCGCGCGGCGCGGCAAAGCCGCTCGTCGACTTACGCAGTGTCGCCGATACGCAAAGCCAGCTGGGCGGCCCATACGTCGGTGCCTGTCTTTACATGCGGCGCGACTGGATCGACGCGCATCCGGATGAAACCGGCCGGCTCGCGCACGCGTTGCTCGACGCGCTGCGCTTCATCGGCACACACAGCGAAGCCGATATCGAGGCCGCCATGCCGGCATCGCTCAAGGGCAACGACCCGGCAATCTACCGCCAAGCCTTGTCCGTGATGAAGCCGGCGTTCTCCTCGACAGGCCGGATGCCCGCCAGTGCGCCATCGACCGTGCTCGCGACCCTTGCGGACATCGATACCGAGGTATCGGCGCGTCACGTCGATCTCACGCGAACCTGGACCGACCGTTTCGTCGCCGACGCGCACTGACGCGCCGCGACCTTCATTTCAATGGAGACATGCCGATGCGAGCCATTCAAATTCACGAGTACGGCGGACCCGAAGTGCTGCGGCGCGTCGATATCGAGATTCCGAAGCCGCGTGCGGGAGAAGTGCTGGTGCGCGTCGTCGCGGCCGGCATCAACTTCATGGACGTTCACACGCGACAAGGCAAGTATCGCGATTCGCGGACCTATCCCGTGAGCATTCCATGCACGCTCGGCATGGAAGGCGCGGGCGAAGTGGTTGCCGTGGGCGCGGGCGTGACCTCGTGCGGCAAGGGCGACCGAGTCGCGTGGTGCATCTCGTGGGGCGCCTACGCCGACTATGCGATCGTGCCCGCTGCGCGGCTCGCACGCATTCCGGACGCGATTGCTTATGACGTCGCGGCCGCGTCGATCTTCCAGGGTTCGACCGCGCACTATCTGCTCGACGACGTGGCAAGGCTCGAAGCGGGAATGACTTGCCTCGTGCATGCGGCGTCGGGCGGCATCGGCCAGTTGCTCGTGCAGTTGGCAAAACGGCGCGGCGTGGAAGTATTCGCGACGACGAGCACCCCGGACAAGGCGGCCATCGCAAAGGCGCGCGGCGCCGATCACGTGCTGCTCTACGAGAACGGCGGCTTCGCGGATCGTACCCGCGAGTTGACCGACGGCCGTGGCGTCGACGTCGTGTTCGACGCGGTCGGCAAGAGTACCCTGCGCGACAGCTTCCGGGCAGCGCGTGTGCGCGGACTCATCGTGAACTACGGCTCCGTCACCGGTCCCATGCGCGACCTCGATCCGTACGAACTCGGCGAGGCCGGTTCGCTCTTTCTCACGCGCCCGCGCCTGGCCGACCATCTCGCCGATGCGACCACCGTGCAGCGACGTGCCGACGACATCTTCGCCGCCATCGTCGAAGGCGCGTTGCGCGTGGAGATCAACGGGCGCTACACGATGGATAACGTCGAGGCGGCGCATGCCGCGCTCGAAGAACGTCGTCAGTCCGGTAAGGCGGTCATGGAAATCGGTTGACCGCTTCACTCACAGGCATCGCATGACTTTTTTCTTCCGGCGCTCGCAGTGCCGCGCCGGTGACGCAACTCGTCCTTTTGCAGAAGGGGACCTCATGGCATCCGTTATTCAAGGCCGTACCGAATCGCCGTTTCGATCAGTGTTCCGCGTGGTCAGCGGCAACTTTCTCGAGATGTTCGACTTCACCGTCTACGCTTATTACGCGAGCGCGATTGCGCACACGTTCTTTCCCTCGGATAACGAGTTCGTCTCGCTGCTTCTCTCGCTCTCGGTGTTCGGCGCGGGCTTCGTCATGCGTCCGGTCGGCGCGCTCGTGCTCGGCGCGTATGTCGATCGCCACGGGCGTCGTCGCGGCCTGATCCTCTCGCTATGGCTCATGGCCGTGGGCACCGCGTGCGTGGCGTTCGTTCCCGGCTACGCGTCGATTGGCGTGGCGGCACCCATCGTCGTGCTGATCGGGCGGTTGCTGCAGGGCTTTTCGGCCGGTGTCGAACTGGGCGGCGTGTCGGTTTATCTCGCCGAGATCGCGACGCCGGGCAAGCGTGGCTTCTTCTGCTCGTGGCAATCCGGCAGCCAGCAAGTGGCGGTGATCTTCGCGGCTTCGCTCGGCGTGCTGCTGAATCAGTTGATGCCGGTCGCCGACGTCAACGCATGGGGCTGGCGTATCCCGTTTCTGATCGGCTGCCTGATCGTGCCGTTCCTGTTCATGATTCGCCGCACGCTGCGCGAGACCGACGAGTTCGCCGCGCGCAAGCATCATCCGAGCATGGGCGAGATCATGATGTCGATGGTCGAGAACGCCGGGCTGATCGTGGCGGGCATGGGGCTCGTCATCATGACGACCGCGTCGTTCTATCTGATCACGACCTACACGCCCACTTTCGGCCGATCGGTGCTGCATCTTTCGTCGCTCGATTCGCTTATCGTCACCGTCTGCGTGGGCGTGTCGAACCTCGTGTGGCTGCCCATTTCCGGCGCCGTGTCCGACCGCGTCGGCAGGCGGCCCATCCTGCTCATCTTTACCGCGCTGACCATCCTGACCTCGTATCCGGCGATGCAATGGCTCGTCGCGGCGCCGTCGTTCGAGCGCCTGCTCGCGGTGGAACTGTGGCTCTCGGTGCTCTATGCGTGGTACAACGGGGCGATGGTGGTCGCGCTCACCGAGCTGATGCCGGCGAACGTGCGCACGACCGGTTTTTCGATGGCGTACAGCCTCGCCACGATGGTGGGAGGCTTCACGCCGGCCATATCGACGTCGCTGATCCACTTCACCGGCGACAAGGCGGCGCCCGGCGCATGGATGGCCGTGGCCGCGCTGTGCGGCGCAATCGCGACGCTCGTCCTTTACCGGTCGCGCGAAGCCCGCAATGGATACCGGTGGCAAAGCGTTCCGGAGCAATGAAACTTCTGCTGATCGAAGACAACCGCCAGCTGGCGCACTGGCTGAGCAAGACGCTGACCGACGAGGGCTTCCTCGTCGAGCATGTGCCCGATGGCGAAACCGCCGGAGCAGCGCTCGCCGGCACGCGCTATGACGTCGTGCTGCTCGACCTCAACCTGCCCGGCATGTCGGGCAAGGCGGTCCTGCGGCGCATGCGCGACCAGGCCAACGACACGCCCGTGCTGGTTCTAACGGCCACGGGCGACATCGGCGAAAAGGTAATTTGCCTGGCCGATGGCGCCGACGATTACGTCGTGAAGCCGTTCGACGAACGCGAACTGATCGCGCGTATCAAGGCGCTTGCGCGGCGGCACGCGCCGGTGCGCTCGAACCGCTTACGCTGCGGCACCTTGCTCTACGACATGGACCGGCGGCAATTCTTCGTCGGCGATGACGCGCTGTCGCTCACGCCGCGCGAACACGCGGTACTCGAAGCGCTCATTCTGCAAACCGGGCGGACGGTCTCGAAGGCCGTGCTCGCCGAAGCCTTGAACGACCGCGACGCGCCACCGAGCGGCGACGCCATCGAGATCTACGTCTCGCGGGTCAGGAAGAAAATCGAAAAGAGCACGGCTGCGATCATTACGTTGCGCGGGCTCGGCTATCTGCTGGAACATGAAGAGCCGCAAGCATAGCCTGCGCGCGCGGCTCCTGATCTGGCTGATCGTTCCGACGACGATCTTCGGGATCGTCGCGGGATGGGCCACGCACTTGAACGCGCGGCGCACGGCCGACCTGCTGCAGGACGCGGCGTTGCTTGCCGCAGCACGCGTGATGGCCGCCGATGTGCGCTGGAACGACAACGATCTGGTGGCTTCGGTATCGCCGAGCACGATTCAGATCGTCGGCACGCCCGAAGGCGATCAAGTGTTCTATCGCATCGAGATCGCGGGCGGCGCGGTGATCGCGGGAACATCCGACTTTCCGCGGATGCGTCTGAGCGCCTCTCCGCAGTGGTACGACGCGCAGGTGGCAGGCTCGCCCATTCGCGCCGTATCGCTTAAGCGCGCCATGTTCGACAATGGCAAGACCATCGAACTGGTCGTCTCCATAGGCCGCACGCTCGTTGCCCGCGACGCGCTGGTTGCATCGCTCTGGACGCCGCAGATTGCTTATATTCTCGGCAGCATCGCGGTTGCCATGATCCTGATCTGCACCGGGCTCGCACTCGAGTTGAGACCACTCGAGAAGCTCGCGAGCGGCTTGGCCGTTCATCCGCTCAAGAGCAAGGAGCGAATCGACGCGACAGGTCTTCCGGTGGAACTGCATCCACTCGTCACGGCGTTCAATGCATCGCTCGATGTCATCGAACGGCAAACGGCGACGCAGCGCCGGTTCATCGCCGATGCCGCGCATCAGATACGCACGCCGCTTACGCTGCTCGGGTCGCAGCTTCAGTACGCGCGCCGCCAGCACGGTCTAGACGAAGTGAGGGAAACGCTCACTGCCATGCATCAAAGCAACCGCGCGATGGTGACGCTGATCAATCAGCTTCTCATGCTCGCCCAAGCCGAAGCCGCCGACTACACTGCTTACGAAGGCGAGGCGGTGGACTTACGCGCGGTCATCACGCTGGCCGTCGAGAAGCTCGCGCTCGTGGCGCGGCGGCGCGATATCGAACTGGCTGTAGCGTTCGAAGGTGCGCTCGTCGTGACGGGAAGCGAGCCGCTCTTGTCGGCCGTGTTTTCCAATCTCATCGATAACGCCATACGCTACTCGCCGCGCGGCACGCGCGTCACGGTCGATGCCAAGGAAACGCACGTGAACGTGACCGTCAGCGTCGTGGATGAAGGGCCGGGCATTCCGGCGACGTTGCGCGAGCGCGTTTTCGAGCCGTTCTTCCGGGCATCGGCAGAAGAAGGCAGCGGACTTGGACTCGCGATTGCCAAGGAGATCGTGCGGGCGCACGGCGGCGTGGTTGCGATCCACGACGCGCCAGGAGGCGTGGGAGCAATGGTGGAGGTGGTTCTGGCGCGCGAACAGGAGCCGAGGCGGCCGTTCGCACGCACCCCCGTATAATTCGGCATGAATCGCACAATCTGCCCTGTGGCTGCGCCGCTCTTTTCCATGGCGTCGGTCCGTCAGTCTTCCGCTCGCGGAACGTTACGCATCTCGAACGCTCGCGCCACGAGCCCCATCCGAGGCTCGCATGAAAACGCCTAAACGCCTCATACCGCTTCTCGAAGAAGGACTCATCGACGAGGTCATCAGCCAGCTCATGAGCGGCAAGGAAGCTACCGTCTACGTCGTGCGCTGCCAAGACGCGACGCGTTGCGCCAAGGTCTACAAGGACGCGAAGCAGCGCAGCTTCCGGCAGGCATCGTCGTATCGGGATGGCCGCAAGGTCAAGAACAGCCGGCAAGCGCGCGCGATGGAAAAAGGCACGCGTTACGGCCGCGAAATGCAGGAAGCGTTGTGGCAGAACGCCGAGGTCGATGCGCTGTTTCGCCTGGCCAATGCGGGCGTGCGCGTGCCTCAACCCTTCATCTGCACCGACGGCGTGTTGCTGATGGAACTCGTCGTCGATGAATCGGGAAACGTGGCGCCGCGCCTCAACGACGTTCACCTGACCGAAGCACGCGCGCTGGAACTGCACGCAATGCTGCTCAAGCAAGTTGTGCGCATGCTGTGCGCGGGCGTGATTCACGGCGACTTGTCGGAATACAACATTTTGCTGGCGGCCGAAGGTCCGGTGATCATCGACTTGCCTCAGGCCGTCGATGCGGCGGGCAACAACGAAGCCGCGCCCATGCTCAAGCGCGACGTCGACAACCTCGCGAGTTACTTCGGTCAGTTCGCGCCAAAACTTCTGCGCACCGACTACGGAACGGAGATATGGTCGCTGTTCGAAGCGGGCGGCCTGCATGTCGATGTCGCATTGACCGGTCACGTCGAAGCGCCCACTGGCCCTGTCGATCTCGATAGCGTGTTGCAAGAGATCGAAGACACGCGCCTGGAAGAAGACGCGCGCGTGCGGCGAGAGCAGGACTGAGCGCAGATCGGGTTCGGCTATCGCTTACCGCTTACCGCTTGACGCTGAGGTAAGCGCGGCTCACCAACGGCCGGCTATGCACCCACATACGCGAACGAAGCCACGATGCCGGGCGATCTCTCACCTCGAGACGTCGGATCGATCCACGCGCTTCGTTCGATGCCTCTTGTCCGCGCGAATTGGTCCCGGGATGACAGGTATAAAAGTGGCTAAAGCCCGCGTCCAGTGCGACTTCGCGATAGTCCTCGTCGTAATAGCCTTGCGGCCAGCATAGATGGTCCGATACCTGGCCCAGCCGCGCGTTCAAGGTCGCGCGCGAAGTCTTCAAATCTTCACTGAGGCGCTGCCGCTTCTCATCGGCCGATGCGGTCTTCTGGTCCCAACGAACATGCGTATGCGTATGGCTATGAAATTCGAACGTGCCGGCATGGCGCATCGCATCGATTTCGGACCAGCGCAGGATCGTATCGTCGGCGCGTCCTTCTTCGATAGCACGTTCGCCCGCGTGATGGTCGAGCACTGCGGGCAACGCATGGGCTGGCGCGTTGGCTGCATTGGGCCGCACGTTGCCATCGCCCGGCCAGCTGCTGACGAGAAAGCACAGTGCGGTAAAGCCATGACGCTGCAGCACCGGATGTGCATGGACCCAGTTATCCAGATAGCCATCGTCGAAGGTAATGACGAACGAGCGCTCCGGCATCTCTTCGCCGCGTAGAAACGCCGCGAGTTGCACGGCGCCGATCGTGCGATACCCCGCGCTCGCGAGATACGCCATTTGCTCCGCAAAATGCTCGGGCTTGACGGTAATCATGCCCGGCGACGGACTGACGTGGTGATACATCAACACGGGAATGGCGCGCGCTTGTTGTTTCATCGGCGAGATTCCCTTTCTTTCAATGCGCGCCGGTAGAAGAGCGCGGTTTCGTATGCCATGTTTGCAATGGTGAAGCCGCGCTCGGTGATACGCATGCCATTGGTGCGCAGACGTTCACGCAAGCCGGGTTCGTCGATCATGCGAGCGATAGCCGCGCGCAATGCCGGCGGATTGCGCGGCGGTACCAGCAGACCATTTACATCGTCTTCGATCAATTCGGGCACGCCATCCACACTCGTGCCGATGACGGGCAGGCCCGCGGCCATCGCTTCGATGAACGCTTGGCCGAGCGCTTCCTGATGCGTCGGCAGCACGAAGAAATCACTGCCTCGCAAAATGTTGGGGACGTCGGTACGAAAACCGAGCAGATGGATGCGACTCGCAAGACCCAGACGCGTCACGATGCCTTCTATGCGTTCGAAAGCGGGACCGTCCCCGGCCATCACGATATGCAGGTGTGGATGCGTGTCGAATAAAGGCCGTACCGCGTCGATCAGATCTTCGTGTCCCTTCTCGTCGCGCATGATCGCCACCATGCATGCGATGGTTGCATCCGGCCCGAGTTTGAGTTCGTCTCGCAGCGACGAATGCGTGGCGCGCTCAGTCGCGATGCCGTCGTGGATAGTCTCCACGCGCTTCTCGGAGACCCCAGCCGAGATCAGATAGCGGCGCACGAAATGACTGACCGCGATGACGCGATGAGGAATCCACGTATAAGTTGCGAGGGAACTGATAGGCAATGCGAGATGCCGCGTACGCACGACGAGAGGCGTTCCCGCCAATCGGGCGGCCGTGCCGGCAACCAGACTGTCGTGACCGCTGTGCGTGTTGAGCACATCGTAGGCACGGCGTTGCAGCAGCGCCTTGATTCTCATCATGGAGCGCACGTCGCCGCCGCTACGCATGCGCGCGTGGTGCACGGCGAAGCCAAGCTCGGTTGAACGAATGCCGAGACGTGCATCGCTCGGACACAGCAGTTCCACGCTATGGCCGCACTCACGCAGCGCGACCATCTCCTTGAGCGTACGGATTTCCTGACCGCCCCATCCCTTCGAGGACTCGCTATGTAGGATCTTCAACGCACTAATCTCCAAGGCCTTTGCGTCATTAAAAAAACGCTTAGGAAATTTTTGGTAATAATTCGATTGGCTTTCTGCCTTCATGTTTTTAGTAAAGGAAATGAAGGGGAGAAAAGAAAAAGTCTTTGAGGATTTTTCTAGCGGAGGGATGAGACAGGCCGCTTCAAACGAAGCAGGTCTGGATCCTCTGCAGAGAATTCGGCTCGATGTCCATCACGGCAAGCGAAGAGGTCGCTACCATGCGGATGCCTGGCATCGATAGCTAACGGGGATGTCTTACTTGCGGTTGACCAACAGCATGCAAATTTTTTGCTATACCAGAAATAGCTTAACGTGCTTCTAAAGAGGTCGTTAGTTTTTTTAGGCGACTATAGGTCGACATTCGCCGCTGAGACGGTGGCAAACGTATGCGAGTAGCTTTTGGCTAAGAAAGTCGTGGTGCCGAAGCTCGTAGGCTTAGTACCTTGCAATTTTCCGCTACCTAAGCGTGAGAGTCTCATTCGCTTGCAATGGACAATGCCGCAAAGAACGATGCGTCGTTAAGCAAAAGCTAAAAAAGATGCGTCTATCATTTAATAACAAACGACTTCATTTGGTTTCGGCTGCGACAGCGGCGCAATCGTTTGCTCATCGACAGGGCGCTTATCGCTTATGCGCTCGGAACACGTCGATGCCGATCAGCCGGACGGGCCGTCCTCTGCCCGTGACGTCATTGAAGACGGTCAGTGCGGAATATTCTCGACTCCGCTTGCGCTTAGATCGCTCGGGAAGCAGTGAGGCTGTTCGAATCCCATCGGCGAGGCTCCGGTCGAGTATTTGATATTGTCCGTGTTGTTCGGTCCTTCGCCAGCAGGCACGGAGCCAAGTCCTGCAAGCTTGCGCATGCGATAGGCAATCGCATGGTCCGCGCACGAACTGTCACCGCTCACGCCAAGGCCGCCAATTACTTTTCCACCGGCGTAGAGCGCCACGCCGCCGCCGAAAGTGATCACGCCGCCTACGCTATGGTTGATCCCGCTGCCTTGTTCCAGGAAGCGCGCGTCGAAGGGATTGGAATTGTTCAACCCATAAAGCGATCCGCCCGGCTGCGTGGCGGCATAGAGATTTGCGGTGGAAAGCGCAAGCGCATCGTTGCTAAAACTGTTTGCGGTGTACGCCTTGGCTATTGCTATGGCGCGACTGCCAGGCCATGCATCGCCGGTCTTGGTGACCGAACATAGATGACCCTCGCGGTCGACGATGGCGGCCCACATCCGGTTGGGCTTGAAAATTCCGCCGTTCGAGTCGGATAGATTGACGACGGTGTAAAGCTGTCGTTCGACGAGAGAAATCGTTCCTTGTGGAAGCGTGCACCGGCCGGTAGGGACATCGTCGTAATCGTGTGCGTAGATAAATGAGGAAGCCGAAATAAGCACACCCACGGCCAAGCACTTCGCGACTTTTTCAAGCATGGCGATTCTCCCGACAAGAGACGTTTAAGGAAGGAACAAGAAGGGGTTATGAATTTTTATTTTGGTAAACCGTAGTAGGCCGAATGGAATAGAACGAGCGTTTAATCGCTAAGGAATATGGGCTTTCGAACATTCAAGAATGCGCCATTAATTTATGTGTAATGGATTCGTATGTGTGAGCTTGGGCCGTGTCGGGAAGGGTATATAGGAGACGGAAGCGTCGGCTGAAGAATGAATCGCTTGGCACGAGCCGCGCGGCTCGTATCAATACGCTCTGGAAGTGCCTCGTTAAATTGCCTATGCTTTTTCTCGGATTCCGCGCGTTTCGCGACGCGCATCTCGAATCCAGCCCACAGGCGCAGAAGAAAATGAATAAGGAGACCGTCATGGCAGGCTATCCCCGTGCTTTGCTTGGTTCAGTCGCGGCTCTTGTCGGCGCTTTCGGAATGATTACAGCGCCTGCGGCTTACTCTGCCGACGAGATCCAGAACGCCAACACTACGGCCACAGCGCCGGTTCCCACGTCATTGCGGCCGATATCGCAGGCGCAACTCGATGCCGCCGCGAACGACAGCGCCTCATGGCTGCATTCGAACGGATCGTATGCCGAGACGCGTTATGCGCCGGCAGCGCAGATCAATCGTTCAAACGTAGCCAAGCTGAAGCCGGCATTCATCTTCCAGACGGCGGTGATGGAGTCGATGGAAACCGCGCCGATCGTATCCAACGGCGTCATGTTTCTCACGACCTCCTACAACCACGTCTATGCAATCGACGCGGTCACCGGCAAGGAGTTCTGGCATTACAAGCACAAGATGGGACCGGTTACGACCTTTTGCTGCGGACCGAATAATCGCGGCGTCGCCATAGCCGGCGACCGCCTGTATATGGGCACGCTCGACGCCAAGCTCGTGGCGCTCGATGCAAAGACCGGCAGCGTCGTGTGGACCTCGCAGATCGCGGACCCGGAGGACGGCTATTCCGAAACGATGGCGCCGGTCGTCGTCGATGGCAAGGTGTTGATCGGCACGAACGGCGGCGAGTACGGCATACGTGGTTTCGTCAAGGCATTCGACGCGAACTCAGGTCAATTGCTCTGGACCTTCTACACCATTCCCGACTCCGGCAGCGAAGGCGTGTGGGCCGAAAACGACGCCGTGGGCCGCAACATGAAGCGCGATATCGAGGCGGAGAAAAAGACGCTCGCGGAAAAAGGCCACGACTTCGAGAAGACGCTTGGCGGCGGTGTGTGGATGGCGCCTGCGGTCGATCGCGCGACACGTACGGTGTATTTCGTAGTGGGCAATCCCTCGCCGGACCTTCATGGAGCCATTCGTCCTGGCGACAATCTCTACACCGATTCGCTCGTCGCCATCGATCTCGATACCGGCAAGTACAAATGGCATTACCAATACATCGCGCACGACGTGTGGGATCTGGATGCAGTGAGCCCACCAATCCTCATCGACGTAAAGGACAAGAGCGGACAGATGGTTCCGGCCATCATTCATGGCGGCAAGACCGGATTCGTCTATGTGCATGATCGCCGCGACGGTCACATCATCCGCATTTCCGAAGCGATGATTCCTCAAGAAGGCGTCTGGACCTTGCCGACAGCGACCGGCGCGCGCATGCTGCCGGGCGCGAACGGTGGCGTCGAATGGTCGCCCATGGCATTCAATCCGAAGACGCGCATGGCGTATGCGGCAAACTTGCATCAACCGATGACGTATCAGGTTGAAGACGCCGCTTATCCCGGCGGAAAACTATGGCTCGGCGGGGCATTCAAGACTATTCCAGCCGAGCAACAGTGGGGCAAGCTGGTTGCGGTGAATGTCGATACCGGCAAGATCGCATGGGGTTACAAGACGGATCAGCCCTTGATTGGCGGCGTGCTCGCGACTGCGGGAGGACTTGTCTTCAACGGTGAGGGTAATGGCCTCTTTCGCGCCTTCGATGCGAGTACCGGCCGCAAGTTGTGGGAGTTCCAATGCGGTGCGGGCGTGAACGCACCGGCCGTGTCGTACATGGTGAACGGCAAGCAATACGTCGCGGTCGCGGCGGGCGGCAACACGCAGCTGGACTTCAAGCGTGGCAATAGCCTTCTCGTGTTTGCGCTGCCTTGAGGTGACGATGCGTCCATCGAAACGCAAGAGAGACGAACGCATTCGTGTAGCGGGAATGGTCGCTTGCCTGTTGTTTTTAATGCCAGCGTTCGCGCGCGCCGATGCGCAGGCCGGCGCCGCGAAAGCCGTCGTATGCGTTGCATGCCACGGGCAGAACGGCAATTCGACGAGCGGCGATTATCCATCGCTCGCGGGTCAGACATCGCGCTATCTGTTCCTTGAGTTACGCGATTTCAAGGCAGGCCGTCGAAGCGATCCACGCATGTCGCCGATGGCCGCCAATCTGTCGTCGGAAGACATGCACGATCTCGCCGATTACTTCGCGGCGCAGACACTCGTGTCGACCGATTTCAAGGCCGACCCGGTCAAGGTGGAGGCGGGCAAAAAGAAGTCCGATGAAGTGCTCTGCACGATGTGCCATCTCGGCGGCATGAAAGGGCAGAACGAAATACCGCGGGTCGCGGGTCAGCAGTATCCGTATATCGTGAAGCAACTGCAGGACTTCCGCGCGAAGAAGCGCATGAACGATGCGGGCAACATGACGAGCGTGACGAAGAACCTGACCGACGCGGACATCGAGAATCTTGCGAACTACGTCGCTAACTTGCAATGACGCTTTCCATACCGATTAGCAAAGCGCTCGTGTTCGCATGCATGACGCTTGCGTTGCTCGACTCCGTTCATGCCGATGACGATGCCTATGCGCTCAACGAACGCTTGCTTAACGCGACTCGCAATGGTGACACGCATGCTGTAGTCGAGCTACTCGATCAAGGCGCGAAGATCGATTCGCGTAACCGTATAGGCGACACGCCGCTCATCAGCGCATGCAAGCGCGGCATGACGCCGATGGCGCGCTTGTTGATCGAGCGCGGCGCTAATGTGAGCCAGGCTGACGTGCAGGGCATTACACCATTGATGGCTGCCGCGTTCGACGGCAACGATGAAATCGTGGCGTTGCTTATTGCGCGACACGCGGATGCGGCGGCGACGGATCGCGTAGGCAAGACAGCGATGGAATATGCGGCTGGACTCGGGCAAACCGCGATCGTGCAGCGTCTATTAGACTCGGGTGTCGACGTGAACGCCGCGTATCACAATCATCTGACGGCGCTCATGTGGGCGGCGGGATACGATCGAGCGCAGACTGCGTCGATACTGCTTGCTCGTGGCGCGAATCGGGATTTGAAGGATGACCGCGGCAAGACTGCGCGGGAAATTGCCGATGAGACGCGCTCGGCTCATGTGGCGAGCTTGCTTAGCGCGCCATGATTGCTTTCGCTCGTGAGCGTGCAGTGCGATTCAATCGTTAGGCGATTGCCGCAGTGCGTCGTTGCGCGGATGCATGTCCAATTTCGTTGCGTCCAAGTCGCCGTGTGAATCGTCTCTTTTGCTCTCAAGCTTGATATGCACCGCTTTGCGAGAAGGCGTCGAGTGCTCTTCCAACACGCGCGGGTCTTGTCTCGAGAGTGGCATTCGCAAGATATTGCTCAATGTGGACCGTATGAATTCTCGGTTATTCGGACGGTTATGCTGGACGGTGTCTGTTCGATCAGTGAAGGAACTGGACCATAGCGTTGTTTGTTTAGTCGGTTGACCATGGCGTCCAGATCAGTTCACCTGCGTTCCTGCCTGCCGAGCGTCCGTTCTCTTGTTCTCGGCACCTTCGTTTCCATAGCAAAAGCCTTTACTACTTCCGGCAAAAAAAAGCCGCCCGCAAAGCGGGGCGGCCAGAATGAACATGTCTTTAACCCGAGGACCATGTTCTTTGAGAGAAACTCAGTTAACGGATGCCCGTCTTGGTTCTTAAGCGTCAATTTAACGATACTTGCCTTTTTTTTGGAACATGATTGGGCATTTGTTGGACAACAACCTTGCTTTTGTGTTGGGCGGCGAAACGGTGTTTCATCTTGACGCTAGAAGGGAGCGCAGGAGTGGTCCACCAGCAGCGTAGCGCGACAGACAAGTGCGTGACCGGTGTCCGCCGATATAGCGCTCGCGGATGAGCGCTTCTGCCAGGCAAACCCTCGCACTCGAGTTGACAACCAAGACAGTCGTCTTTCGGTAATCGCCACTCGAAACGAAGCGAAACCGACGTTTCGGCCACGCTAGGAAAGAGTCAAGGAATTTACGTTTGTTCGGCCGGCTAAGGACGCAACGGCTGTCGCAAGTAACGGACGCCTTTTTTTTTCGCCGTATAGAGCGAATAGCTTCAGTTCGAAGAGACAGTGTAGGACTGTTCGGAGAGTCATCAGCTTCCAACTCAATACCGTGCGACAGCCAACGAAAAAAAGCCCGCTAAAGAGCGGGCCAAAAAAAGCAGTTCACCCAGAGGGCCGCAAGGAGATACGGTCCTCTCGTTGAGGCTCGGACGTTATCGGCAAGAATCAACGAGAGAAGAAGGCACGTGGTCCTTCCCTCTCTGAGCCTGCGAGGCCTCAGACCTTCATGCCGACGAACATGCTGCCGAGCGCATCGACCGACTTGGTGATGCTCTTGACGTCCACGTTCGTGTGTTGCGAGGCATCGACCTGCGTGACCGGTGCGACGTTGATTTGCGGGCTCGCGAAAGACACGCCGCCTGCCTGATAGTTCGAGTTGACGCCGGTGTTCGAGAAGATCGAGAAGCCGCCCGCGATGGAGCCCATTGCAGCGCGATCGAGTTCTTTCTCAGCAGCAAGGTTCTTGATAGTCAGCATGATAAATCCCCTAAGAAATGTGTTTGGATGGTGTGAATTAAAGTGCCAAGCCGCCGAGCAGGCTGCCCACAGCGGTGATCGACTTGTTGACGGTCTTGAGATCGACGTTGGTGGTGGTCGATGCATCGACTTGCGAAACAGGCGCAACGTTCGCTTGCGGCGAAGCGAACGACACGCCGCCTGCTTGAACGTTGCTGTTGAAACCGGCGTTCGAGAAGAGCGAATTACCGCCCGTGATGGCGCTCATTTCAGCGCGGTCGAGTTCCTTGGAAGCAACGAGGTTCTTGATGGTCAGCATGATGAATCTCCTAAACAATGTGATTGGATGGTGTGAATTAAAGCGCCATGCCACCGAGCATGCTGCCCACGGCGGTAATCGACTTGTTGACGGTCTTGAGATCGACGTTGGTGGTGGTCGATGCATCGACTTGCGTGACAGGTGCGATGTTCGCTTGCGGCGAAGCGAAGGACACGCCGCCTGCTTGAACGTTGCTGTTGATACCGGCATTCGAGAAGAACGAGCTACCGCCCGTGATGGCGCCCATCTCAGCACGGCCGAGTTCTTTGGAAGCGGCGAGGTCTTTGATCGTCAGCATGGTGAATCTCCTAAGTGGTTGGTTGGTCGAGCGTTGATTTGTTGCGCTCGCAGCTACATATGCGAGAGGCATGCCAAGCAAGCCGCTAAGGCGTTTATTATTTTCTAAGTGAATGAATTCAAACGTTAAAAATGCTAAAAACGGCTTTTAAGGGCAAGCGCCCTTACGCATTCGAAATTGGGGGTGTATTAGAGCGGCAGACAGCGCTCTAGAAAGTGAACGTCACAAACCGACACCTTTGGGACTTGTCTCCGACTCACGATTTCCAAGGCAGACGCGGCTGCGCTCTGAAGGTCTTTTGTCGAGTGCCGAGAGTACATGGCAAGGAGAGCCTGCACGCGACGGTGTTAATCGAATGATGGTTCGAACTTGCTAAGCCACAATGCACTCGTGTCCGCACCGCAGACGAATCCGTCGACGCGCCGAAGGCAACGAATCAAGCGGAGAGCGTGCAATTAAGTTCATCGACTGAAACATGCGATCGTTAAGTCGGGCGAGTTGACGATCTCAAAGGCGGATGACCTTGAGTAGGCCCAGACCATTCATCGGCGCAGTCTGGTTTACTCAACGTTGAAATCAATTGTTCTGAGTGCCTTTCACACCGAAAAAGATCGTCACACCGTGACTTTCTTAACGTATGTTCCACGCGCCGCGGGTGCGATACCGCTAGCCGTACGCAACGTTAGCTTAGCCACCGGCTTACCGCTCGCGCGATCGATTAGCTGCGAATGCTTTTCGCCGCGTGCAAAAAGGTTGGCTTCACCCCATTGCCGCAACGTGACAATCACAGGGAACAGCGCTTCGCCCTTCGGCGTTAGCGCATATTCCTGATAAGCGGAGCCGTCCGACGCAGGGACCACTTCGAGCACGGCCGCATCGACGAGGAGTCGCAAGCGGTCGGCGAGAATATTGCGCGCGATCCCGAGACTTTCCTGAAACTCGCCGAAGCGACGCACGCCGTCGAACGCATCGCGCACGATAAGCAGCGCCCATCGCTCGCCCACGATATCGAGTGCCCGTGCGACGGGACACGATGAATCCGCAAGACTTTTGCGCTGCGCCATTTGCATTTCTCCAGTCAAATCCGAACCGATATCTGTCTTAGCGACCCACCTCAACCAGTTGCATTTTAAAACAAGTTTGTCTAGACTGGATTCTAGTTGCATTGTGAAACTAGTTAAAGATATAAGGGCAGGGCGATCCATGAATGCCGGAAGCACACCGTGCGACGCGACAGAACAAAACGACAATCCCGCAGAAGATGCGCCTCGCTCACTGCCGTCCGTCCTCGTTTTGCTGCTCGCAGTGTGCTGCGCGGTGAGTGTCGCGAACGTCTACTACGCACAGCCCCTGCTCGACGCCATTGCCGAAGACTTCCGCATTACGCAGGCAGCCGTTGGTGGCGTCATCACGGCAACGCAAGTTGGCTGCGCGCTGGCTTTGTTGCTGGTCGTACCGCTTGGCGATCTGCTTAACCGCAAGGTCTTGATGTGCATTCAGCTCGTCTTTCTCACGGCTGCTCTGGCCATGGTCGGCTTCGCGCATTCGCCGGCGATATTGCTCATCGGCATGGTCGGCGTCGGGATGCTCGGCACCGCGATGACGCAAGGATTGATCGCGTACGCGGCGACACTTGCGCATCAATCGGAACGCGGTCGCGTAGTTGGCGCCGCGCAAAGCGGCGTGGTAGTCGGGTTGCTAATGGCGCGTTGCTTCGCTGGCGTCATCACCGACCTTGCAGGATGGCGCTCGGTGTATCTCATATCGGGTCTATTGGCGGCCGTCATGCTGCTCGTGCTTTGGAACGCAGTGCCGACGCCGCGCATGAGCCCGCTCAAGCTGACCTACGCTCAACTGCTAAGGTCGATGTTCATGCTGCTTGCATCCGAGCGCGTGTTGCGGGTTCGTGGCGTGATCGGCCTTTTCATGTTCGCGGCGTTCAGTATTTTCTGGAGCGCGCTGGTCTTGCCGCTCAGCGCGCCGCCGCACTCGCTGTCGCATACACAGATCGGCGCGTTCGGGCTGGTCGGCGCAATCGGGGCGCTGGCCGCAGCGAGGGCGGGCTATCTGGCCGACCGAGGTCTCGGTCAGTGGACCACTGGCATCGCGCTGATCTGTCTTGTGACTTCGTGGATACCCATAAGCCTCATGTCGCAGAGCATGATCGCGTTGATGGTGGGAATCGCGTTGCTCGACCTCGGCGGCCAGGCAGTGCACGTGGTCAATCAAAGCATGATTTTGAGCGGCCAGACTGCGTCGCACGGGCGTCTCGTGGGCTGCTACATGCTTTTCTATTCGGCGGGGAGCGGTATCGGCGCGGCGGCGTCCACTTACGTGTATGCGCAAGCGGGCTGGATGGGTGTCTGCGTCCTCGGGTTCGCCGTAAGTGTGGCTGCGCTCGTTTTCTGGGCCGTTACGTTGCGTTCGCAAAATCGCTAAGCGACGACTCATGCAAAGCCGCTTCGCGAGAAAGGCGAAGCGGCAAATGACGCTTGTCCAGGCGATGTCGACGGGAGACGAATACACCGCACCGAAGAGCAAAATTTTCGATGCTAAGAAGCCGTTAGGAAGGCTATAATTCGCCGCGCAAGGCAGAAACCGCACTACGTAGGCTCTGGATCAACAAGGAGAACCGCCGTGCTTCCATCTGACCGCAATAACGACAAACCTTCCAGCTTGGGACGCCGGCAGTTCCTCGGTTTCACCGGCGCAGGCATGCTAGCGACACTGCTGCCCGGTTGCGGCGGCGACGACAACCACGCCGCCTCCTACCCGCAGACCATTGCGATGGGCCAACAGGCTATCCAGCAAGCCATCGGCAATACGGCGCAGCCCGTGGCCGCCATCTCGGTTGCCATGCTCAAGGGCAACGACGTCGTGTGGCAGCAAGCGTTCGGCGCATCGTCGGTGCCGAGCCAGACCCAGGCCACGACAGCGACGCGCTTCAATATCGGATCGGTCAGCAAGCTCTTTGCAGGGCTTGCCGCAACGATCCTTCAGGACCGTGGACTGATTACGCTCGATACCCCCATCGTCCGCTATCTGCCCACGTTCTCGATGCTTTCCCCCGAGTACACGCGAATCACGACACGCCATCTGCTGTCGCATTCGTCGGGTTTTCCCGGTACCAATTCGCGCAATCTCTTCACGTTCTCGCCGGTTCCCGGCTATGCGGCCGACACGCAGGCCGAGCTCGCCAACACCCATTTGAAGCATTTGCCGGGCGAGCTTGCAGTGTATTGCAACGACGGCTTCACGATGGTGGAGCAACTCGTCTTGGCAATGACCGGGCAAAGCTTCGCGAGCTTCGTCGAGACGAACATTCTCGCGCCGCTGAAGATGACCAATTCGAGTTATCTGACAAGTGTGCCGACCGATGGCTCGTTCTCGTATCCCTATGTGAACGGCACGCAATATCAGGAGTTCGTCAACGCTTACGCGACGGGCGGGCTGAGTTCGACGCCCGGCGACATGATGAATCTCGCGCGGATGTTCCTCGGCGGCGGCGCGTTCGAGGGCAAGCAGATCGTGTCCGCGGCGGGCATTGCGCAGATGGGTACGGACCAGACAGCGGGGCTCCTGATCAATCCATCGCCGGAATGGCGTTGGGGTCTCGCATGGGATTCAGTCGTGCAACCGGGGCTAGCCGCTGCCGGCGTTCTCGGATGGGAAAAGGACGGCGGCACGGCCTTCTTCACGAGCGAATTCTTCATCGTGCCGAAGGCGCAACTGGCGTTGATGGTGACCGGCAATACGGGCTACGACGCGCGCAAGCTTGCGGAGAGCATCGTGCTTTCGGCATTGAAAGAGGACGGAACCATCGCCGCGCTGCCGCCCACGGTCGGCGGCACGGCGCCTTCAGCGGCTACGGGTCCGGTTATTGCGGACACGGCCGGCATCTACGGCAACTCGGACTCGCCGCTTCAGGTGATCGCCAACGGCGACGGCAGTGTGCAACTCAACCAGTGGAATGGTGTGACGCGCACGTGGGGGCAGCTTGGCGCGGGCGCCTATCAGTACCGCAGCGACGGATGGTACTGGAGCAATAGCGATACGGCCTCGTACCGTTTCGCGGTCGTCACCGGAACCGACGAGGACGGCACCCCATTCAGCTATCGTTATCTGATGAAACGCGTCGTCCCTGGCGCGGGCTATGCCTTACGTTACCCATCGGCCAGCAACTTGCCGCGCTCGCGCCACTCGACGCCGCGTGGCAGCAACGCCTGGGCACGCAATGGCGCGTGACGAACGACTCGTCGACAGCGGTGCCAATCGTGGTCGACGGCAACGAGCCCGCGTATCTCACCAGCCTGCCCGAATTGCCGGGCTACGTGCTGTACGGCAATAGCGACCTTCGCTATCAACTCTTCGTGCCGCTTGCAGATGACCGCGGCGGCATGTCGGTTAAGGTGCCGGGCAACTTCGGCCGCGATCTCTACGAGATTCGCTTCGCATCGGCGAGCAACGCCACCACGCTGACCTTGGGCAGTTCGATTTACGCGCAGGTGTAACGCCCTCACGACGAAAGCCGTGTCGACGCCTCGCGCGTCGACACTCATCGGCATGTCTAGCAAAACCCTCACGTCCACGTCAAAAGAACCACACGTCTGGTGCCTTGTCGCCATGCGTATGCGTAATGTAATCGATCACGCGAAACGGCTTGCTAAGGGTCGCCTAAGTATCCAAAGCTTAGTATGGCCTTAATCATCGCGATTTCAGTCAAGGCTCATCGAAGCGAAAGATGGTGCGCATCGCGGCTGGCATGTGGTGTGGTTTGTCGGACGGAAAAGCGCGCAACGGGTGCGCATGAATGACGTATTCAGACGCCGAGACGCACCATCCAAAACTCCGTGGAGTACGAGTGTTAAACAACGCAAGGAGCTGGGCGCCCAGAGGCGCCTGGCGCTATGGAGTGGCACTGGTCGCCGCGCTTGCTGCCTTCGGTGCGCGAGAGTTGATGCACCCCGTGCTGGAAGCGCACATGCCTGCACTTTTCTTCACGGTCGCGGCGGTCCTCGTGGGGTTCTTTCTCGGTATTGGTCCAGCCATACTCGTGGTGGCCATTGGCGTGCCTATCGCCGACTATTTTTTCGTACCACCGTATGCCAATTTCGGATACTTCGACAAAGAGGACGTGATTCTTTTCGTTGCTTTCCCAACGGCTACGCTTCTTTTCCTCTGCATGATCGAGTGGCTTAGACGCACTCAACACGAAGCCAGACTTTTTGCCGAAGTCGCGCGGTCCCGACATCAAATGCTTTTACGGTCCGACAAGCGTAGAAGAAGCGCGGAGGCGTCGCATTTGATTTCAGACCGATTGCTTCGTCAGTTCACGGACGAAAGCGCCGATATCCTATACATAGGGAAGGTTGGGTCGTCCTATGAGTACGTCAACGAATCGTTCGAAAAAGAACTTGCGCCGTTGGAAGGAGAATCGGCTTCATCGCGACTAATGGCGACATTTTCCGAAAGCGACGCGTCTACATTTGCCTCGGCCTTCGAACAATCGAGCGACGAGGTCACAAGAAGCTGGGTTGTCAGATTGCCTCGCCGTGATGTCGTTGGTTCCGATTTGACATGTCGCTTGGAGCGCTTTCCTACCTCGCACGGCGCGTATCTGATTTTGAAAGTTCCGCCCGAGTCTATTGAATGAGCGCTCAAAACGTATTGATGCAGGATATCGTCCACGCCGCAAGCAGCCGAAATCATGCTGTCTTATTGCTTCATGGCTTGAGAAGCACGCCGCAGGAAATGGGTTATGTGGCCCGGGCGCTCGCCAAACAAGGCTTTGCCGTGCATGTCCCCTACCTGCCCGGGTATGGACTTGGAACCGAATGCGGCACGTCCGTCGAGTGGCGCGAGCAGGTCAGGGCGCATTTTCGAAAACTCGCGGGCGCGTATGGCAGCGTGTCGGTAGGCGGTCTTTGCATTGGCGCCACATTGGCGCTTGCGCTCGCCATAGAGGAGCCTGAAATTCTTGCGCTGTCGTTGCTCTCCGTTACGCTCGACTACGACGGCTGGACCATTCCCTGGTATCACTGGATGCTAGGCCTCGCCTATAAAACACCGATCCGGAATTTCTACAGCTTGCGTGAGCGCTCGCCCTTCGGTTTGAAGAACGAGGCGCTAAGGGCAAAAGTGGCAAAGAGCATGCAGCGTCGAGGGGATTCCGAAATCGGCGCCGCCACTTTATCGATGCACCATATCTTCGAAGCCAAAGCCCTGGCGAAATACGTAACCAAAAACATCGCAAAGATCAAAGCAGACTGCCTGCTGATTCATGCAATAGACGACGACATCTCCACCACCGCGAACGCCGATGTCGTGTATCGCGGTATCGGTTCGACACGTCGACGCAAGATTTTCCTCGACGACTGCTATCACATCATCACGATGGACAATGAACGCGATCTGGTTGCTCGCGAAACGCATTATTTTTTTGAAGAGGCGGCCAAGCTGAAGAACGATGGCTTGAATGCAGTCTCTGTCGCGCGAGCGCAAGGAACGCGGCGTCAGGCTACCCACTCGCTCGCGGAATCTGGCGTCTTCGCGAAGTGGTTTCGCCGCGACCTTTGACGTGACGGTAATGTCCAGCTTTTGCTTCCATCACGACACCGCCACTCCCAGCGCGTGCCCGATGCCGAACGTGAACGCGGCAGTAGCCAGTCCCACGACAACCTGGCGCATCGCCGAGAAGCTTGCGCTGCGGCCATTGAAGAGCGACGTGAACATGCCGATAGCCACCAGCGCCAGCACACTGAAGCCGATGCACTGAACAATGGCGGTCGTGCCGGACGTCCACAGAAACGGCATCGTGGGAAAAATAGCGCCGGCGGCGAACAGACAAAACGACACGGCCGCCGCGGACCAAGGGTTGCCACCGAGTTCAGCCGGGTCCAGACCCAGTTCCTCGCGCACGAGCACATCCAGCGCCTTGTCCTTGTCTTGCATGATCTGCGCGGCCACGCGCCTCGCTTCTTCCGCGCTCAGTCCTTTCGCCTTGTAGATGAGCGTCAACTCGTGTTCTTCCGATTCCGGGCTGTGCTCGAGTTCGTTCTCTTCCTTCGATACCTGCGCCTGCGCAAGCTCGCGTGCATTGGTCACCGAAAGCCATTCGCCCAGTGCCATCGAACAGGCGCCGGCAATCAATCCGGCAAGCGCGGTCAGCAGGATGGCCTTGTTGCCCGTGCCAGCGCCCGCCACGCCCATGATCAGGCAGAAGTTCGATACGAGGCCGTCGTTGGCGCCGAGCACGGCGGCGCGCAAGTCGTTGCCGGATGAAACGCCGCGATGCCACGACTCTCCTTGCGCGATGTCCGCGCCTTGCGACGCCGCGGGCATGCCCGAGTTCGCCATTGCCTGCACGACGCTCGCATGTCGTTGCTCGTCTTCCGACATGCGTGCGGTGTCCGGATTGCCCGCGTACTTGTTGCGGTCGGCAAACTCCGCAGCCGCAATCGACGGAAGCACGAAGCGCGGTCCGAGCAAATGGACGAGCGCTTGCATGAGATAAGTCTTGGCATTGAAACCGGAAGGCGCCTTTTTTCCGTTTGCCCTGAGTTTATCGGCCCACACGAGTGCATGCATTCGTTCGGATGCGGCGAGTTCGCTAAAGACTTCGCTCCGAGAGCGGTCTTGTTCCACGCGTGACAGCGTCTCGTAGATCGCGGCGCTGTGAAGTTCATCGGCGAGGTTTGCCCGAAATTTTCTGAGTTCTTGTGCGGAAGCCATGTCGTTTCCCATCGCGCGCACTTCTTGCCTTTCGCATGGAGGCGCGCAAAAAATATTCAAGCGACTCTCATCTCAGATGAGAATAAAAACACTTCTAACTCTGCTCACGGTTTTGCGAGCCCAAATGCACAAACGGGCGACCAGCCTTTGAAGGATGGTCGCCCGAATGGGAAATCGAACTGCATGATCGATGAAACAAAGATGCGGTAAGCCTGTTACGTACAACGCTGCGTCATGCTTCGACGAAACACGTGCTGCGCTACCGTATCACGAAGTTGGGCGGGGTGCCGCAAAAAAAACGAAAGCATTCGACATCGTCATCCAATGCTTGAACGATCGCTTCCCGATCCAAGCTAGGCGAGATACTTGCTTACAAGAGCGCCAACCCATTCAGTCTCCCTATCTTGATGCCGCGACCGTCGTTCTCCGCACAGCTCTTTGCGCTCTGGATACTCGTGGCGGTCCTCTGCGGGCTGCTCACGGCCGCCGTGTGGCTCATGCTTTCCTCGGCGCTCGGCGAGCGCGTCACCGCCGCGAAAAGCCAGGCAACCGCAGCCTGCACGGCGGTCGCATCGCGCTATGACTTGTCGATGCAACGTCCCGGCGAAACCAATTTCGATCTCATGCACGCGGTCCTCGACCTCGTGCTGATCCGCACCGATGGCATCGAAGGCGGCTTCTGGACCGCGGCTCCTGCAAAGGGCGCACCGAACGGCTTTCTCGCGTACGCCTTTCCCACGTACGAAGGCAGCGGCGTGAAGCGCGATGTCCCCGAGGCCGAAACGCCGCTCATTCTGCGAACGCTAAAAAACGCGGCGAGCGCGAGCCAGATGCAAGAGGATGTTGTGTCGAGCGGCGGCGATGCCGTGGTCGCCGTCGCGTGTCCCGTGCCGCGCCATACAGGCCTCTTTGCGTGGATGCTGACGCGCGCGCATCCACCGCTCGGGCCGTATGGAGAGCGCGCCGCGAGCATTCTCGCGGGCGTGCTTACCATCATCGTCGTGCTTGCGCTCATTCTTGCGCTGGCCCTCAGGCGCTGGAAACGCAACCTCACGCGGCTCGAACAGGCGCTTGCGCCAGCGGGCGCGTTCGAGCAAGGCAAGCGGCTGGAACGGCTCGGCGAGCAGGACCTGGATCAGATCGTCGCGGCGCTCAATCGATACGTCGAACGCGCCGAGCGCCTGCAGCGCGAAGCGAACGCACTGAGCACACAACTCGCGCAGGCGGAGCGGTTCAGCACGCTGGGCAAGATGGCCGCGCAGATCGCGCACGAAATACGCAACCCCGCAGGCGCCATGCGTCTGAAAGCAGAAAACGCGCTTGCTGGCGACGCCACGCGCCGCGAAGCCGCGTTGAAGACGATCATCGAGCAGGTGGGCCGTATCGAATCACAGGTGACGAGCCTGCTTGCCCTGACGCAGCCCGTGACCATCGACGCGCGCGCGGTCGACCCGCACGTATGGCTCGCGGAGATCGTGCAGTCGCACGAGTCGCGCGCGCAATGCCGGGACGTCTCCCTGCACGCGGAGGTCGAGACAGGCGCGACCCAGCCCGTCTTCGATCCCGCGCAACTGGCGCGCGCGCTCGACAACCTGGTGGTCAACGCGTTGCGGCATGCGCCGCCGGGCGGACACGTAACGGTGCGCGTGCATGGCGCACAATGTGCGCAGGGCAAACGTCTGCGAATCGAAGTCATCGACGATGGTTCCGGCGTGAACGTGGCCGAACGAGAGCGCATTTTCGAGCCGTTCGTGACGGGGCGCCCCGACGGCTCGGGGCTCGGTCTTGCCGTGGTTCGTGAGATTGCATCGGCGCATGGCGGGCGCGCCTATCTTGCGGAAGATTCCAACGTGACGCGCTTTGTGATCGATTTGCCATGGCGACCATACTGATCATCGACGACGACGATGCCTTCCGCGAAGGCCTCGCCGAAACCGTTCAGGACTTGGGTCATACGCCGCTCGAAGCGCGCTCCGGCGAGGCGGCGTTCGAGCGGCTGCGTGAGCACGACACCCCCGACTGCATCTTTCTCGACTTCCGGCTGCCCGGTGCGGACGGTCTCTCGGTTCTGGAATCGCTGCGCGAGAACGCAGACCTTCGACGCGTGCCTGTGGCAATGCTCACCGCGCACGCGACGAGCGACAACACCATCGGCGCAATGCGGCTCGGCGCGTTCGAGCATTTAACCAAGCCCGTCGGCCGCGACGAGATCGCCGCGTTGCTCGAACGCATGCTCGCCGCGCACGCCGATGCGCCCGCCGCCGCGCCGCCAGCCTTCGCCGACGAAGCGCCGTCGCGCGAGCCGCAATTGCTCGGCATCAGCGAAACCATGCGCGACGTGCAAAAGCGTCTTGGCCGCGCGGCGGGCACGAGTTCGACCGTGCTCATCACCGGAGAAACGGGCACGGGCAAGGAGGTGGCGGCGCACGTGCTGCATCGCGCGTCGGCGCGCGCCGGGGGACCGTTCGTCGCCGTGAACTGTGCGGCGATTCCAGCGGATTTGCTCGAGAGCGAGCTCTTCGGGCATGGCAAGGGCGCGTTCACTGGCGCGCATGCACAACGGCGCGGGCGCTTCGAAGAGGCGCACGGCGGCACGCTGTTCCTCGATGAAGTGGGCGACATGCCACTTGCCATGCAGGCGAAGCTCTTGCGCGTGCTTCAGGAGCGCCAGGTCACGCCGCTCGGCGCGAATCAAACCATAGCCGTCGATGTGCGCATCGTGGCCGCGACGCATCGCGACCTGCCGGCCATGGTCGCGGCAGGAACGTTCCGTCAGGATTTGCTGTACCGGCTCGACGTGATTCCGCTGCATATGCCGCCTTTGCGTGAACGCGTCGCGGACATCTTGCCGCTCGCGGAGCACTTCCTCTCGACGCTCGCGGCATCGCCGGAAACGCGCAAGCATCTGTCATCCGATGCACAACGTCTGCTCGTCACCTTCGGCTGGCGCGGCAACGTCCGTGAACTCGCCAACGCCATGGAAAGGGCGAGCGCGCTTGCGCCCGGCGCGCTGCTCACGCGCGATGACTTCGCCTTTCTCTTCGATACCGCCGCCAGCGTCAACGACGCCATTCCCGCCAGTCTCGCCGAACTGCCGCTCAACGACGCGCTCGCGCAACTCGAACGGGCGCTGATCGTCCGTGCACTCGCACTCACCGATGGCAATCGCGCAGAAGCCGCGCGCAGGCTCGGCATCAGCCGCCAGTCGCTCTATACGCGTCTGGCGAACGTCGACTCTTCCAATTCCGGCGACTGAGCAAACGGCGAGTGTCAAGCAACCGGACTGCGTGTGTCCGATTCCTTGACACCGTGATCGCGTGACATGGCGTCGCCCATAGGCTGCAAGGGGTCGAGGCTCATGGCATAGGGCTTGCAAAAGACTGCGCACCTAGTGGAGGAGTGAGTCATGCAATCGATCTCGAAGTATCCCATTCAACTCAACGCTGTTCGCGTGTTCGGCGCGGCGGCTTGTGCCGCTTTGCTCGTGACCAGCACAGGCTGCGTCGCTCAGACGCAAGCCGCGGCAACACCCGTTGCGCCACCGGCAGCGGCGCCCGTCGTACCGCCGCCGGTTGCCGCCGCGCCCGCACCGACTGCCATGCCCGCGCCGCCGCCTGGTCAGGCTCCGCTCGAATCAACTGACGCCGGCACGGCAGTGGACACACGGGCCACGGTGGCCCGCTTCCTCACCAACCCGGATGGCGACGTCGACGGCTTTCTGACCGACGACGGCGCGCTCGTGCGCTTTCCGCCGCATATGAGCGCGCAGCTTGTCTCCGCGATGCGTCCCGGCGACAGCGTGCAAATCAGCGGCTTGCGCGATGCGGGCGGCAATCTCAAGGCACAACGCATCGCGGATTCGAGAAGCGGCCAGCAACTCGTCGATACGCCGCCGCTTCCGGGCGCGCAACCCATGCCGCGTGAATTGCGTGGCGCGGGGCTCGCGCATCTGAGCGCACAGGGGCAAGTGGCCCATGTCACGACCGCTCCGCGCGGCGAACCGGACGGCGTGATTCTCGCGGATGGCACCGTCATCAAGCTCACGCCTCCGGTCGCGCAGCAGTTTCCGAGTCTTGTCCACACGGGCGCGAAGGTATCCGCGCAAGGCTACGGCACGCGCAATCAGTACGGCACCGCGCTTCAGGCAACGGCATTCGGCGCACCGGGAAAACTCACGCGGCTTTATGACCGCGCTCCGGCCAACCCTTGAAGCTGCCGGTTACAAGCGAACTTTCATCGACATCTGAACGAGGAATCAAAACATGCATTGGATCGACCCTGACAGCCTTCCCGAAACGCGTGGCACCGTGACGCGCTTCCTTCTGAATCCGCACGGCGAACTGGATGGCTTCGTGCTCGGCGCCCGTCATGCGCGGCAGGTTCATTTCCCGCCTCATCTGTCGCGCCAGATCGCGCGGCAAATCGCCGTGGGCGATGAAGTCGGCGTGCGTGGCGTGAAGCCGCGCGGCGCGGACATGATCGCGGCGGTCGCGCTCGTGACGAAGACGGGCAAGGTCATTCTCGACGAAGGCCCGCATCGCGATGGCAAGCCGCATGAGAAGCCGCACGTCGAGCGCGAGCCGATCGACGCGAGCGGTGAAGTGGTGCTCTCGCTCTTCGGTCCGAAGGGCGAGTTACGCGGCGCATTGCTCGACGATGGCACGTCGCTGCGCATGCCGCCGCATGCCGCCGCCGAACTGGTCGCGTATCTGACTCCGGGCGCGCATGTCCAGGCGTGGGGGCATGGCGTCAAGAATCGTCATGGCTGCACGATCGAAGTGGACGAGATCGCCGAACTGATCGACGCGTAAAGCAAGCACGACGAGGAGAGCGACATGCTGAGTTGGGTGCATTTCGGGGATCTGCACGCTTCATTCGACGATGATTACCAAAGCCTGAACCACCTGAAGAGGTGATCGCCCAATGAATCCTCTCTACGCGCTGGAAGGCCTGAACTTCTTCATGGCCGATGTGCAAGCCGGCATCGGACCATTTCTCGGGGTCTTTTTGCAGGCTCAGGGCTGGCATACGGATGCTATCGGAACCGTGATGACGCTCGGCGGCATTGCGGGGATGCTCGCGACCTCGCCAGCGGGCGCACTCGTCGATGCCACGCGTTACAAGCGCGGCCTGATCGTCGTGGCAGGCGTGATGACGACGCTCGCCTCGCTCGTGCTATGGGTATCGCACGATTATTGGATGGTCGCCGCCTCGCAGATTCTCACGGCGGTGACGGGCGCGGCGCTGGGTCCGGCGGTGGCTGGCGTCACGCTCGGCATGGTGCGCGAACGCGGTTTCGACCGCCAGTTCGGGCGCAATCAGGTGGCCAATCACGCAGGCAATGTCGTGGCCGCAGCGCTTTCGGGGTGGCTCGGCTGGCGTTTCGGCTTCGGCGCGGTGTTCGTGCTCGCCGGCTTGTTCGGCGCGATGACCGTGATTTCCACGCTCCTGATCCGGCGTGATTCGATCGATCACGATAGTGCGCGCGGGCTCGGCGCTTCGTCCTCGAAGGAGCGCGAGCGCGAGCACGCGAGCGGCTTTCGCATGCTGCTCACGTGCAAGCCGTTGCTGCTGCTTGCCGCTTCACTCGCGATGTTCCACCTCGGCAATGCGGCGATGTTGCCGCTCTATGGCCTTGCCGTCGTCGCGGCACACAAGGGCGATCCAAGCGCCTTTACCGCGCAAACCATCGTCATCGCGCAACTCGTGATGGTGGCCGCCGCGTTTTTCGCAAGCCGGATCATTCAACGTTTAGGTTACTGGGGCGTGATTCTCATCACCTTTCTTGCACTGCCGCTGCGCGGTCTGGTCGCGGCGATGCTCATCAACGCCTGGGGCGTGTGGCCCGTGCAGGCGCTGGACGGCATCGGCGCGGGGCTGCAAAGCGTGGCCGTTCCCGCGCTCGTCGTGCGCTTGCTGCAAGGCACGGGGCGCGTGAATGTCGGGCAGGGCGTGGTGATGACCGTGCAGGGAATCGGCGCGGCGCTCAGTCCGGCGCTCGGCGGCATGCTGGCCCAGCACTTCGGCTATAAGGTTGCGTTTCTCGTACTTGGAGCCGTGTCTATCGGCTCGCTCTTGTTGTGGCTATTCTTCGGCAGCGCGCTCAAGAAGGCATGCGGCATCCATCGCGATTCTGCCAACGAACCCTCTCTCGCTACATGAATCCGATTTTTCTCTCCTGGGGCATCGGGCTTGCCGCGACTGCCGGCGTCATCCTGCGTCCCTTCAAATGGCCCGAGGCGATCTGGGCGGTCACGGGCGCCGTGTTGCTCGTCGCGCTCGGGTTGCTACCGCTGAATCTCGCGTGGCAGGCGATAGGCAAGGGAAGCGACGTCTACCTGTTTCTCATCGGCATGATGCTGCTGTCGGAACTCGGCAGGCGCGAAGGCCTGTTCGACTGGATCGCGGTGCTTGCCGTGAACCATGCCAAGGGCTCGCCCCGAAAGCTCTTTCTGCTCGTGTATCTCGTCGGTGTCGTGGTGACGACGTTCCTTTCGAACGATGCCGCCGCCGTCGTGCTTACGCCCGCTGTTTTCGCGGCGGCGAGGAAGGCGCATACGAAGCCGTTGCCGCTCTTGTACGTGTGCGCGTTCATCGCCAACGCGGCGAGCTTCGTGTTGCCGATTTCGAACCCGGCGAATCTCGTGCTTTACGCGAATCACACGCCCGCGCTGGGCTCGTGGAGTGCGCGATTTGCCTTGCCTTCGGTGTTGTCGATCGTTGCGACGTATTTCATGCTGCGCTGGACGCAGCGCGACGAACTCGCTGGCTCGTGCGCTCGCGATCTGAACGTCGAACCGCTCAGCGCGAACGGCAAAGTGACGCTCGCGGGCATCGGCGTCACGGCGGTGGCTCTGCTCACCGTCTCCGCGTTCGACATGCAACTCGGCCTGCCCACCGCGATCCTCGGCATCGGCACCGCTTTGGTGGTACTCGTGAAAGAACGTCAATCTCCGGTCGAGCTGATGAGCGAGATATCGTGGAGCGTGCTGCCGCTCGTGGCTGGCCTCTTCGTGCTCGTGGAGATGCTGGCGCATACGGGCGTCGTCGCGGCGCTTTCGCATTTGCTGGCGCTCGCGTCGCAGCAGAATCAGGCGGTAACGGCGGCGGTGTCGGGCGTGGTCATCGCGCTCGGCAGCAACGCCATCAACAACTTGCCAGCGGGTCTCATTGCAAGCGCGACCGTGCTGCAAGCACATAGCCCCGAACGCGTGATCGATGCGTTGCTGATCGGCGTGGACCTCGGTCCCAATCTCTCGATCACCGGTTCGCTGGCGACCATTCTCTGGCTCTCTTCCATCCGGCGCGAATGCGAGGAAGTGAGCTTCATGCAGTTCCTGAAGGTCGGTGCGATCGTCATGCTGCCCGCGCTCTTGTTAAGCCTCGGCGCGCGGCTTTTAGCCGGAAATTGAGCTCAGGCATTCGGAGACAAACAATGAGCAGCGCGTGGCTAGTCACGCTCCGCACGAGCAGCCGCTCAACCTCGACTGACCGAGTTCGGGCACACGGGTCGCCGCGAACCTATACGCCGCGACGCAGCGCATCGGCAACGACGACGAACGCAGGAGTCGGCTGACGTCGGCTGGGATAGTAAAGATGAAAGCCCGAAAACGACGGGCACCAGTCTGGCAGCACCCGCAAGAGCGCACCGCTTTCGATCTGCGATAAGACCCGCTGTTCGGGCACGAAGGCGAGGCCCACTCCCGCAAGCGCGGCTTTCACGGCCATCGTCGCGCTATTGAAGACGAGTTGTCCCTCCACGCGCACGTTCAACTCGCGTCCGCCTTTCTTGAACTCCCACGCATAAATGCCGCCGGCCGTCGGCAGCCGGATGTTGATGCAGTTATGCGCCGTCAGGTCTCGCGGCGTCTTCGGCTTCGGATGCGCGGCGAAATAGTCGCGCGTGCCGACCACGGCCATGCGCACGTCGGGACCGATGCGCACCGCAACCATGTCCTTGGCCACTTGCTCGCCGAGCCGCACGCCCGCATCGAGCCTCTGTTCGACGATATCCGTGAGCCCGTTGTCGATGACGAGTTCGATCGTGATGTCCGGATAGTCGGGCAAAAGCCGTTCTATCACCGGCCATAGCAGCATTTCCGCCGCGTGTTCTCCAGAAGCGATGCGCACGGTGCCCGCCGGCGTATCCCGCAAGGCGGTGAGCGCGCTTAGTTCGGCCTCGATCTCATCGAGCCTGGGGCCGACCGACTGGATCAGCCGTTCGCCAGCTTGAGTCGGCGATATATTGCGTGTCGTTCTGGTCAGGAGGCGAAGGCCCAGCCGTGCTTCGAGATTGCGCACCGTCTGACTCAGCGCAGACTGCGAAACGCCAAGCTTCGCGGCCGCCTTCGTGAAGCTGCCCTCGCGGGCGACAGCGAGAAACGCGGTGATATCGGACAGATCGGAACGTGCCATGATGATTTATAAGCCTGGCTTCTAACTTCATGCCGATTTTAGCTCTTTATCGCAGGAAGTCGCGTTGCTACATTGAACGTCGAGACAACTATTGCAAGGAACGCACATGCGGATCATCGAATGCGGCTCGCAGCCCTCGGCGACGGGCACAGCTGAATATTTCACCGGAACGGTGAGGATCGACGCGCCGTTTGCGGGCGACGAACCCGCGCGCATCGGCGGCGCAACGGTGACGTTCGAACCAGGCGCGCGCACCGCGTGGCACACGCATCCGCTGGGTCAGACGCTGATCGTGATCGCGGGCCGCGGATGGGTGCAGCGCGATGGCGGACCATTGGAGGACATCAGAGCGGGCGACATCGTCTGGATTGCGCCCGGAGAGAAGCACTGGCACGGCGCGACCGCCACCACGGCAATGACGCATATCGCCATTGCCGAGAAGCTCGACGGCAGTCCCGTCGACTGGATGGAAAAGGTCACGGACGAGCAGTATCGCGGCGGCGTGCCGGCAAACGACGAAGGAGTCGCATGATGAACCGACGTATTCTCGGGAAGAGTGGTCTCGAAGTATCGGCAATCGGCCTTGGCTGCATGGGACTGAGCTTTGCCTACGGCCCTGCAGCGGAGAAGGCCGATGCGATCGAACTCATCCGCTCTGCCTTCGAGCAAGGCGTGACTTTCTTCGATACAGCCGAAGCCTATGCGCAAGGCGCGAACGAAACACTGCTCGGCGAGGCACTTGCGCCGTTCCGCGATCAAGTCGTGATCGCAACGAAGTTCGGTTTCGAGGGCGGCGACGTGCAGAAGGGCGTCAACAGCAAGCCGGACAACATTCGCGCGGTGACGGACGCGGCGCTCAAGCGGTTGCGCACGGATCGCATCGACTTGCTTTATCAGCATCGCGTCGACCCCGAGGTGCCAATGGAAGACGTCGCGGGCGCCGTGAAGGAGCTGATTCAGGAAGGCAAGGTCAGACATTTCGGCATGTCGGAAGCGGGCGTCGAGTCCATTCGCCGTGCGCACGCCGTGCAACCGGTTGCGGCTTTGCAAAGCGAATATTCGCTATGGTGGCGTGAGCCCGAGAAAGAAATCCTGCCGCTGCTCGAAGAACTCGGAATTGGCTTTGTGCCGTTCAGTCCGCTCGGCAAGGGTTTTTTGACGGGCGCAATCGACGCGAGCACTGGTTTCGATCAAACCGATTTTCGCAATGTCGTCCCGCGTTTCTCGGAAGAAAATCGCAAGGCAAATCAGGCGCTGGTCGACGTGGTCAAGCAGATCGCCACGAGTCTGAACGCGACGCCCGCGCAAGTCGCGCTCGCGTGGCTGCTCGCGCAAAAGCCGTGGATCGTGCCGATTCCCGGCACGACGAAGCTGCATCGACTGAAGGAAAACATCGGTGGCGCTTCCATTGAGTTGACGGCGGACAATCTGCGCGACATCGATACGCGGCTCGCGAATATCATCGTACAGGGTGAACGCTATCCCGCACATTTGCAGGCGCGTGTCGGCAAATGAATCGCCTGCCGATCAGCCAAGCCGATGCCATCGACCCGTCTCCGGGCACACATCGGCTGGCGCGCCTTCAAACCACACTTGCTCGTCATCCAATTGCGACGAGCTCGCGCCATCCACATCGAACTCTACTTGCAGTGCTTGTGCCACGCAGGCGTTTTCGATCGGAAGTTCCCAGCTCAGGAACACTTGAACGTAGTCCTCGTCGGGCGCGAAGTCGGACACGTTGAAGCTTTCGCTATCGCGTTGAATGACGCCATGAGGCTGGCCCGTATCGAAGATCATGGCGGTTCCACGGGTCAACGGAATGCGATGACTCGCAGCGGGGAAATGCACGTCCAGACCCTTGTCTTCGCTCAGAAAGAGATTGCAAAAAGCCGCGCCGCCATATTGCGCTCCGTCATGATGGTATCTCGCGCCACGACAGGCCATGAGCGCTATGTCGCTGGCGGCGAGCACGCCGGGTAGTCCGAGCGCGTTCGTCCAGTCGACGATAGCTCGCACGCAGTGCTTGTAGTCCGTCCAGCGCGCGCGAGTTCGCGCCAATGGCATGACCTCGACATCGCCGGGTTCGAGAACGAGCCGCGACATCGCTTCTCTTTGCCAGTCGGCGATGAGACTTGCAGGCGGCTCGGGCAAGTCGAGTGTGGTCGACAAAACGATGTCGCTCACGCGTCGGCTGCGGATGGCATCGCCGCTATGAAAAAAGGAAGTCAGCATGTCTCGAACGGGAAGGCGACATCCTCGCGCATCGACTCGCGCACGCACGTTGCAAACTCCAGCGCGGCAGGCTGGATCGATTGCGGCAATTGCAGACAGATGGCGAATGGCGGAAGGGCAGGCAAGCCGGACTCATGAGGCGCAAGCCTTTCGAGGTCGGTGGGTACGGTAAAGGCAAGCCATGCGGTGATCGCAAGGCCCGCCCGCACGGTGGCTGCGGTCGCCTCGATGTTGCCGCTCTCGAACACCGTGCGCCAGGCGATGCCTTCGTCCGCGAGCGCGCGCAGCACCATCGGACGGAAGGCGCAGCGTTCGTCGACCATCGACAGCGGCAATGGGCGCTTGCGCCACGCTTCACTGCCGCGGCCCGTCACCCACACGAGCGGCTCGATGCGGATCACTTCGCCTTCGGCCTCGCTCGCAACGTATTCGACGAGCGACACATCCACCAGACCGCTGTTCAACGCGTTGCGCAGTTCGCGTGATGCGCCGCATACCAGCGAAATTTCCACGTGCGGATGAGCATCGGCGAACGATTTCATCGCGGGCGCGAGCGCGGTGACGAGGTCGTAGGGCACGCCAACGCGAAGGCTGCCGCTTAACGACTGCCCGGTCATGTCGGACCAAATATCGTCGTTGAGCCGCATCAACTGGCGCGCCTTCACGAGGAACTGTTCACCCTTGCGTGAGAGTTCGAGCTTGCGCGTCTTGCGCACGAACAAGAGGCAGTCGAGCAAGTCTTCAAGCCGTTTGACTTGCTGGCTGATGGCGCCTTGCGTCATGTGCAGCCGATTCGCGGCAACGGTCATGCTGCCGCTGTCGGCCACGGTGACGAAGGTGCGGATGAGATCGAGATCGAAGTTTCGAGGCATCGACGCATTATGCATCGTAATGCGTGCCATCAAGATTTTTGGTTTTGCTGATGCGTGGGCGATCAGTAGAGTGCAAGTCTCGATACCCGCACGCATGTTCATGGCCTCCCTCAACCTCCCGCTTTTTCTCTTCGCAGTCGTCGCGACCATCACGCCCGGCGGCGCCACTACACTTGCCACCGCGTCTGGCGCGCGCTTCGGCTTCATGCGCTCGATCCCGTTGATGCTCGGCATCGCCATCGGTCTTGCCGTGCTCGGCGCGTTCGCCGCACTCGGGCTTGCCGGTATCTTGCTGGCGATGCCCGCGCTGCAAACCGCCGCGAAAGCGCTTGGTTCCGCGTACTTGTTGTGGCTGGCATGGCGCGTCGCCCGAAGCGGACCGCCGAATGAGAACAGCGGTCCCGCGCGGCCGGTCACGTTGATCAACGGCATGCTGCTCTTGTGGCTCAACCCGAAAAGCTGGGCGATGACCGTCGGCGCCGCGGCGTCCTTCGCGCTAGCGGCGGACAGTCCCAACCGGCTTGCGATTCTCCTCGGCGCGGCCTTCGGCGTTGCGGCATGCGGGTCGCTCGTATTGTGGTGCGCGCTCGGTGCATTGCTTGCACGGTTGCTTAGAACGCCGCGTCATTGGCGCGTGGTCAATCTTGCGATGGGTTTGCTGCTGGCCGCATCCGTCTTGTCGATCTGGAGATGACGATGCAGCGCCTTCGGCCAGCAGCAGAGCCCATCATCAATGCATGGTGGCGTCGCGCAACACCGGCGCTGCGTTCCCCCGGCCGCGGCCTTGGACATACGCAGCGACGATGGCGATTGCAATCGGCACCGTCAAGAAGAGGAACAACTGCCCGAAGTTCCACTTGAAGCTCAGAAGCACCGCACCGACCGACGCACCGGAGATGGCACCGAAGCGGCCGATGCCCGTCATCCAGCTCGTGCCTGTCGCTCGAATCTCCGTTGGGTAGTAGCTCGCGGCCATCGCCGTCCAGCCGGTGTTCGTGGAGTTCGTGCAATAACCGAGCAGGAACACGAGCGTGATGAGACCGGCTAGCCCGACGTTCATCTGCGACACCGCCACCGTGAAGACGAGCGCCCCGAATAGTGTCGCGATCATGACCTTGCGCGAATCGAAGCGATCCATCTCCCAGCCAATGACGATGTTCCCGAGCGTGCCGCCCACTTGCATCATCGCGCCGACGAGCGCCGCGTCAGCCAGCGAGAAGTTGTTGTCCTTGACGATAATCGGCAGCCAGCTGTTCAGGAAGTAGACCGTCATCAAGTTCATGAAGAGCCCGACCCAGAGCGCGAGCGTGACCGTGGTATGCGGTTTCGACACGATGAGGCGAATCACGCCCTTGCCGGCGTGTTCGCGTTCGGGCGTCACGAAGCCGGTCGAACCGTTTACCGTGCCGGGCTGAATTTCGTTGATGATCTTCGCAAGCGCCGTGCGTCCCTCGTGCTTCAGAGCTAAAAACTTCGCGGATTCCGGCAAAACGAAGAACAGCAGAACCGCGAAGAGAAGCGGCACGATGCCGCCGACGACCAGTATAGAATGCCAGCCGTGAGTCGGCACGAGATAGCTTGAGAGGAAGCCGCCGCCCGCCGCGCCAAGCGTGAAGCCGCAATAGATGACCGTTACCATGACCGAACGATGCTTCTCCGGCGCATATTCGCAAGCAAGCGTCGCGGCGTTCGGCTGCGATGCGCCGAGGCCGAGTCCAGTCAGAAAACGCATCACCGAAAGCACTTCGATGTTCGGCGACCAGGCCGAGGCGAGACTCATCACGCCGAAGAAGACGACCGCGGCGATGATGACCTTGCGACGGCCGAAGCGGTCGGCCAACGGACCCCCCGTCAGCGCGCCGATCGCGAGGCCGAATAGTCCCATGCTCAACACTGGCCCGAGCGCGGCCCGGCTGATCTTCCAGTCGGCGATGAGCGGGGGTGCGATGAATCCCATCGCGACCACATCGAAGCCATCGAGAATCAGGACGACGAGACCCAGCAAAAGGATCTTCCAATGAAAGCCGCTGAATGGCCTCGTATCCAGGAACTGCTGGACGTTCAATTGCTTTACCGCACTGCTCATCGCTGTCTCCTAGTGTCGTGATTGTTGCGACGCTGCCTCAAGCAGACGACGCATGTATTCGATGCAGTCGACGATGACCTTCTCATCGTCCTCATGAAACGCGAATGAGCGCATGTCGAGGCTGCGTCTTTATCGAAGCGATCCTCTCTGTTTAAAGTTTCAGCAATTGGAAGTCAACGATTTTTATCCATGAGTTCTTGTATGGAAACAAACGAGGGTTTTTCCCGAAGTGCCTGCTGTCCAGTTGGTTCATGCATCAGGTGATTTTTTCCAGAGAAATGACGCCAAATCTCATGAGCAGCAAGCTAGACTGCTTGTTCCTTTAAGGAAACACGTTCACAATTGAGTTCATTCCAACTTCGGCTTGAGGAAGGCATGCAAAAACTCGCGCGATCCTTTGGAGGCAGCACCTTCTCATTCATGTGGGAAGAGACGGCGCTTGGCGCCATGCGAAAGATGCAGGAGATCGGCCTGAACGACTTCGATGCGTTGGTCGTACCCGGTCATCTTTGGCCGGATGAACTATCCACTGCCGATAGATCGAGTCTTGCCGGTACGCTGCGAAGCGAAGGCCTTCGGATCGAATCTTTGAACCTGCCTGCGCTCGATCTGAATCTGGTAAGCCGGGTCGAGCCGTTCAGGCAATACTCCCTCGATCTCTACATCGACACGATGCAACTCGCTTCGGACTTGGGCTGCGGGGCAATCGTCGTCGTGCCGGGCAGGGTGTCTTCGCTCTTTCCTCCGCCGAAAAAGGACACCGAGCTTCTGCTGCGCGATAGCCTGGAGCAGCTTCTGCGCGTGGCGGAACGTCTCGATCAGAAGCTTTACGTCGAGCTTCATCCGCAAACGCCTATTCCCACGACCGCCGCGATGCTCGCCTTTTTCGATGCTCTGCCGCACGAGAGGCTGCTGATCGCCTATGACGTGTCCAACGCCGAGTTCGTCGGAGAAGATCAGGCCGATGCAGTCAGGCAATGCGCGGCACGCCTTGGCCAGTTGCACCTGTCCGACGGCACACGCAGTCAATGGCGCCACGACCGCGTGGGTTTGGGCTCGGTGCGCTTCGACGAGATCCTCAAGGCTCTCAACGACGTGGACTTCTCCGGTGTCCCGGTTCTGGAGATCATCTCTTCGACGCCACTGGACGATCTGCGTGCGTCCGCGCAGAGCCTGAGCGATAGGCAGGAGCCTCACCATGACCGATGACAACACGTCGCTGCGCTCCCATCGCCTGCATGATGCTCGGCTGGCCTACCGGCGTAGCGGAACACCCGACGGCAGGCCGACGCTGCTCTTGCTGCACGGATGGCCGCAAACCTCATGGGCATGGCGGCGCGTCATGCCGCTGTTGAGCCGTGACTTCGATGTCATCGCGCCGGATCTTCCGGGCTTCGGCGATTCCTCGAAGCCCGAGTCCGGTTTCGACAAGAAGACCATCGCTCGCAGATTGCATGATCTGGTCGAAGCGCTCGGCGTGAGGCAAGTGGCTATCGTCGGGCACGATCTCGGCGGGCACGTGGCCTATGCATATGCCGCTCAGTGGCCGGAAGCGGTCAGTCACTTCGTTTTCGTCGAGAGCAGTCTTCCGGCATTCGGGCAAGAAGAGGCCATGGACGTTTCGCGCGGCGGTAGCTGGCATTTTGGCTTCAACATGGCCGGGGATATTTCAGAGTCGCTCGTGAGCGGCCGCGAGTTTCTGTTCGTCGATCACTTCGTGCATCGGGAGACGGTCGGCGTGTTCGATGCCGACTCGATCAGCCGCGACGACATTGAAGTCTATGCGCGCGCATTGGCGCGACCCGGCGCTTTGCGCTGTTCCTTCAGCTATTACCGCACGCTACCGCTCGATAGAAAGGACAACGCGGTCTGGGGACGTTCGCCGCTTCAGACGCCGTGCCTCGCCATCGGCGCGCAATGGGGATACGGACCGGCATCGGCCCACACGTTGCGTCGCGTGGCATCGAACGTGACGGAGAGGCTTATCGACGATTGCGGTCATTACGTGCCGGAAGAAAGACCTGCGGAATTCGCCGATGCCGTGCGGCAGTTCGTTCTTCAAAGATAGCGCACTGTCCGTTGCGCGCCTATCGATGGATTGGATAAGGCTTATCAAGCGGGCTTTATGGACACCACTTCATTATCTGCCGATACTCGACTCAAGGTTACGATGACGTCGAATCTTCGAGAAAGAGATCTGCCACGACGGAACGCAGCCATCGATGCCCCGCGTCGTGATGGTTACGCGAATGCCAATGCTGTTTCACCACATAAGCCGAAAGATCGAACGGCAATGCGAACGATCGAATCGATTTTTCCTTGAGCATGAGTACGGCAAGTCGTGATGGGATCATCGCGACGAGATCGGTGCGAGCCGCAATTTCAGCAACGCCGAGGTAACTGGGTACTTCGAGCATGACCCTTCGCGTGAGACGCATCTCGCGCAAGACACGGTTGAGAATGGAGTGACCCGTGCCCGATGGCGTAACCGCGATGTGTCCTTCCGCCAAGAACTCGGCGACACTCGGCCGGCTGCTGAGTCTTGGATGATCCGCAGCGATGATGCCGATATACGTTTCTTCCATCAGCCTCTGTTGATAGAAGCCTTCGTTGAGTTGAGGCATGTAGCCGATAGCAAGTTCGACTTCGCCAGTCTGCATCAAGCCAGCCGTTTCGTCGGCGATATGACTTATCGTCAGTTTGACCTCGGGCGCAATCGAACGCAGCCGGTTGAGCCAGCGAGGCAGCAACACGTTCTGTGCAACGTCGGTCAATGCCACATGAAAGTCGCGATTGGCCAGTGCGGGGTCGAATTGGGTCTGGTACTTCGAGACGACCTCGAACGACGCAAGCAGGTCGAGCACTCGTCCGTAGAGGTCGGTGGCAAATGGCGTGGGTTCCATCCCATGAGGGAAACGCACGAAGAGTGGATCGCGATAGTGCTCGCGCAGCTTTGAAAGATTGAACGAGATGGTCGGTTGCGAGAGACCGAGGTTGACTGCCGTCTGCGAGACGCTGCCCGTCTTGTAGGTCTCCGCGAAGACGGTGAGCAGCTTGACGTCGATGTCTGACATTGTCTTTATCCGATCGATAGGTTCGAAGCACCGGACGAGATTAGCATTCGAAACCGATGGTCGACGAACAACATGAACCAGCCAGGGAGATTGCATGAAGCGTAACGCGCCAGTCGCGATGGTCACAGGCGGTCGAAGAGGCATTGGCCGAGGCATTGTCTGGCATCTCGCGGATGCCGGATTCGACATCGTCATCAACGATCTGTGCGATGACGACGCCATGCGGGAAACCATCGCGGGAGTCGAAGCAAGAGGCCGCAAATGGGCGATGGCGCTGGGCGATATCGCCGAGCTGAACGAGCAGGACGACCTCGCTGAACGCGCGTGGTCCGCGTTCGGACGCATCGACACGCTCGTCAATAACGCTGGCGTGTCCGTGCTTTCGCGCGGTGACCTGCTCGATGTCTCGGTCGAAAGCTACGATCGCAATCTCGACATCAACCTGCGCGGTCCCTTCTTTCTGACGCAGCGGATTGCGCGTCGAATGCTGAATGAGCCTGATTCGAGTTTGTATCGATCCATCGTGTGCATTTCATCGACGAGCGCGGAAACCGTCAGCATTAACCGTGGCGAATATTGCATCTCCAAAGCGGGCGTCTCGATGATGGTCAAGCTCTTCGCCACGCGTCTTGCCGAGCATGGCATCGCGGTTCACGAGATTCGTCCCGGCATCATTCGCACCGACATGACGTCGGTTTCGGCGGCCAGTTTCGACGAACGCATACGTGATGGACTTACGCCGATTCGCCGATGGGGCACGCCCGACGACATCGGACGCGCGGTCGCGACGCTTGCCATCGGAACGTTCGCCTTCTCGACGGGAAGTGCCTTCGAGCTCGACGCCGGGATGCATATGAATCGTTTGTAGACCAGCATGCATCGACATCACTCGCGATTAAACACATTCCCAGGAGCGCGCATATGAAGCAAACCATCGTGTTGATACACGGCGCATGGCATTGGGGCGGTTGTTTTCAGAAGGTGGCCACGTTGCTTGCAGCGCGCGGACACTCCGTCATCCACCCGGACTTGAAATCGCACGGATTCGATCCCGCAATCTACGATCAAGTCGAAGACATGGCCGACTACACGGCGTCCGTTGCCGCGTTGCTCGAAGGCGCGCACGAGCCTTTCGTGTTGCTCGGACATAGCATGGGAGGCGTGTCGCTCACTTATCTTGCCGAGAAATATCCGGAGAAGATCAGCAAGCTCATCTACCTTGCCGCGTTCATGACGCCGCCGGGCAAATCGGCGAACGATTACCTTCTATCTGAAGGCTATACGAACGATCCTTCGGTCGAAGCGCTCTTCGAGATTGTGAATGCAACGCCTGATGGCAAGGGCGTCGCGTTGAACGTCGATGACGTCCGTAGAGTGCGGTCGTCGTTCTATGGTGATTGCAGCGATCGAGACGTGGCCGTGGCCGCGGCCAACGTTGCCCGCATCAATGCCACGGCGCCTTACGCTGCGCGAATCGACACGACGAAGGAGCGTTATGGATCGATTCCGCGAGTCTTCATCGAATGCACGAAGGACCTCGCTCTTCCAATCGCGCAACAACGGCTGATGCAAGCCGACGTGCCGGGCGCTGAGGTCGTGACCATCGAGACGAGCCACTCACCATTCTTCTCGCAACCCGCGCAGCTTGCGGAAATCATCGGCGCGGCAATTGGCTAAGACTTAAGCGTTCGCTTCTCAATTGATGCAATAACTCGATCCGGAGTATGCAGATGTTTTCAGAAGGACAATTCTCCCCAGACGTTCTCCCCGACGGATTCCGGCATGACGCAGACGTTGTCGGAGACGTGAAACTGCATTACGTGACCGGCGGAAGGCCCGTTGGTACAGCGCCAATCATGCTTCTGATCCATGGCTTCCCGCAGAACTGGTGGGAATGGAGCCGCGTGCTCCTGCCGCTCGGCGAAGACTTTACTTTGATCGTCCCTGATCTTCGAGGCGTGGGCTTCTCGGACAAGACGGAAGCGGGCTACACGAAAAAGCAACTCGCGGCAGACCTCTTCGGTCTGGTGAGGAAGTTCGGCGACGAGCCGCCCCATGTCGTCGGTCACGATATCGGCGCGATGGTCGCTTACGCCTTCGCATGGCAGTTTCCTGTACGTTCGCTCACCGTGCTCGACGCGTCCATTCCGGGCATCGGCGATTGGGATGAGATCGCATCGAGTCCCTTGCTCTTTCACTTCTCGTTTCATCAGAAGCCGTTCCTGCCGGAAGCCCTGATTTGCGGTGGCCGTGAGCGTGTTTATATCAGCGCATTCATCAACGATCGAACCGATAACCCCGCTGCCATATCGGCACGCGACATGGACGAATATGTGCGTGCCTATATGCATCCCGGCGCGTTCCGGGCGGCGATGGAGATGTATCGGCAATTCCCTCAGGATGTCATAGATAACCGCGCGGCGGCGCGGTTGCCGGCAAGCGTCCCGGTTCTCGCGTTGGGCGGCGAGAAGCGTTGGGGCCCGCACATGGTCAGCCGAATGAGCGCCGTCGCCGACAACGTGCGCGGCGGTTCGCTGCCCAAGTGCGGACATTTTCTCGCCGAGGAACAACCCGAATTGCTCGTCGCGGCGCTGAGACAATTTTGCGAGCACTGACGAGCGCTGCGCGCTCGCAGCCGGTAAGCGAGTAGCGCGATCGCGCTAGCTCACTGCGCACTCATTCGCGAGCGCGTGAGACCTGCAACGCTTTTCCCCGGCAGCGAGGACGGAAACTTTGCCATGTCGGCATCGGCTGGCTGAACCGATCCTTGCGCCTCACTGCCATTCGCTCGCGACGCCTTCCACTCGGCCAGCTTCTTCAAGCAATCTTTCGCAAGGAAAGCGACTCGTCCCCACGGGGAGAGCGCGAGTTCGAAACTCGTGTTGTGAAGAACGTTGCCGCGACTCCAGTAAGCCTTGAAGGGTTCCGATCCGACGCCGAAATCGAGATCCAACTGGTTTTCCCATGTCCACTTGACGCAGCGCTCCATCATGATGGCGCCGGGCGAGAACTTGGCGAAGCTCGGATCGAAACCCGCGATCAGACCACTTGCGCAAGTCAGCGCCAGTCCGACCATGTTGGCGCACACCGGTGCATTGTCGAGGGTCATCACGAACATCAATGCCGACGACTTCCCACGGCTTCCATCGAGCAGATCGACCAGATAGTCGCGGTATCCCTCCGAATGCAGCCACGGGCCGTCCTTGCCGTTTCGTTCGGCCCATTGCCGCTTTTGCGCGAGCATCCAATCGACCCATTTGCGATGCTCGCTCACATCCCGAGCGTCGAGCACCTTGATTTCAAGCGCACCCTCTTTCATGAAGCGGCGCTCCAGCGCGCCGGGCTTCTTCTTCGACAACGTGGAGAGCGTCTTGCAGTACGCCGTCCAGTCGGGTTCCCGGCGCAGGAGCGCCAGGGCCGAGATGTCCTGTCTGGCTACGACGAGACCGCCGTGCCCCGACGCAAGACGGTCGAGCCGCGTGCCTTTGCTCACGTAGGGAATCGAGAACAGATCGATGCGGCTTCCCTTGCTGGCGGCCTGCCACGCAGTTTCGATAGCCGCTTCCGATCCGGTCGATGCGAGGATGCTCGTATGGTCGGCCGTTCCCGATGCCAGCGGCTCGAGGATCGTCCAGAGCGAGTGTCGGCGGCGCACCAGAGGCCAGACGAGCACGAGTTCTCCGCGCTCCCGATATACGATGCAATGCAAGCTACCGCCACGCGGCTTGGCTACTCGCGTCCAGCAGAGCCAGCAAACGTCGAATGACTGGTAATGATGTCCGCCTATACGGGACCATAGCGAGTTCCATTCGTCGCGGAGTGCAAGAAAGTTTTCCGGATCGCTGATGATGCTGATGCCAGTCTGCTGGCGTGTTGCATTGCCGTTCAGTCGCTGCATAACGTTGGCCGAATTGTTATTTTGGATTTACCGCTGCCATGTGTTTCCTTGCGGAAAACACAGACCCCGTTCTCTATGAAATGCTCGAGCGCACCCCCGGCGTTCAGTCAAACTGTCGAGACGAACCAGTCCGATTTTCTCGGGCGAATCAGACGGCGGCCTGCCTTGGCCATCGACCAGACGGGACTATGCCGCTCGATCACGATGCGCGGCTTGAGCACGGGCTTGAACCCGCTAAGAAAGCGGAACGTGCTTGCGTTGGGAATGCCGTCGAAGTCGAAGGTCAACTGTCGTTTCATGGCGTCTTCGATAGCCTGCCAGACGAGCACGCTGATCGCACCGCCATGAGCATCCCGCGTGCGCGAAGACAGCATGTAATACGCGGCATGATTGTCGAAGGTGACGCCTATCGCGGCGACGAGCGCGCCGGTCGTGTCGAAGGCGCCAAGCAGATATCCCGCGCCGCGCTCGACGAATGCATCGACGAGCCGTTGCATCACGCTCGATCCATAGACATTCGAACGACTGCGTGCTTCGAGGTTGCTTTCGTAGAACCGGTTGAATTGCGCAGGTTCGAGTGGCTTCACGGTCACGAACTTCTGACCGGTACGAATCATATTGCGAGTCTTGTAATGCAGACCTTTCCAGAGTTCCTCGATGGAGCGATCGGCGGAGAACTGCAGCGTGTATCGCGTCGACACGGTAAAGCCATTCAGGCCGAACGCAAGGGCATCTTCCACGCGCGGGTCGAAGATCTGATAGAAGCTGTGGACGTCGGGAATCTGCCCGATCAGTTCTTCCGTGATGCTGATGCGATCCAGCATCGCGCGCGTCTTATCGGTTTCATTGATCTTGAAAGCCGGTCCGAGCGTCCGCGTGAGCGGTGGCATTTGCGAGGTGCGCCAGAGTCCTTTGCGGCTTAGCGAGTACGGCATCTCGCCGACAACTTCGTCGCCGCGCCGGACTTTGGCTGACCGCCAATTGCCATCGGTTGCAATATCGAGCCACCACGGTTCATGAAAGACTGATCGAGGAGCGAGGGCGGCGCTTTCTGATTTCGCTTTTCTTTCTGGCAAAGCGGACGGCTTGGAGCTTTGTCGATCTTTACCTGCCAATCCACGGAGTGTCGATTCGTTAATGGACTTATCTGGCGCAGAAAGTCTTGTCTCGTCCGCGTTGGGAGGCTTGGCAAGAATTGACGATTGCATTTGGTCAGAATGAGTTCTTTTAGTTTAGTGACGTGTCATGAAACAGCGACACCCCCGGTGAAATCTTTATACGCGCACGTACACTCACAGTCGGTGGACTGCGGGCATGCTCGCTTTGTTTTATTGAATCTCGACGCGCGTAGTAGACCGAATCCGCAATACGGCATTCGTCCAATCGGCTCCGCGCTAAATAGATGCTTACGGAATATTACGCGTGCGGGTTCAGGACTCTGTGCGCGACCAAACAATGCACGTCAGGAAAGCTCGGACAATTGCGTTGTCATGGCATGCAAGCTAGCAGGTCAGGGACCACGGCGCTGCTGCGAGCGTCGTTGGCGGTGCGCTGGTTTGGCATGCCGCGTTCGCTGCGACAATCGACGGCCGATGAGGAGTTTCACACCATCGCTAAGAGCAGCGTTGCGCTCTCGATCCATCGCTGGCCTGTCGCCCATCACCTCTTGGTGAACGTTACAACCAGTCGACTAAACGAAACCGACCTGTCGACCCGGACGCTGCCTCCAGACGCGCCACTGAACCGCTGAATCAAGCGCATTCCGAGACCGGTCCCGCTAGGCGTAGGAAAATTCTCCGGAAAGCCGTTGCCTTCATCCTCGACCACTAACGTCAGATTACCCGTCTCGTCCGTCAGGCCCACATGAATATGCCCACGACCGTACTTCAACGCGTTCATCGTCATTTCAGCCACGACGAGTCCCAATGTGGTCATCTGCGTCTCGCTCAACGAGACGCCTCTCGCATCGACCGAGATCGATCTGCCTGGGTCTAATTCGGCTATGTGATCGACCACGCCGCTTAAATAATCCTGCGCATCGGTTTTCAAGGCGTTATCCGTCGAATACAAACGCTCATGTACCGATCCAATGCAATCCACTCGCGTGGCCGCTGCCTGGAGCTGATGCTTGACGGTTGCGTCTGCTGCCAAACTTGCCTGCAGCGAGAGAAGAGTCTGCACCAACTGGAGACTATTGCGGACGCGATGATGCACTTCCTTGATTGCCAGAGCCGAGTCTTCCAGCCTGGCTTCCTGCGATGAGACCATCTTGACGAGCGCGTCTTCATGCGAGCGCCATTCCGTGATGTTCCGCAGCACCATCAACGCGCCGGTAATGGCGCCGTGCTCATTGAGCACGGGGGAAATGGATACATCCCACGACTGCTCGTCGCCGATGATGGTAGACGCGCTGCGCCCATCGACGCGCGTGGACTTCCCTGCAATGGCTGCGCGAACGGCCTGTGCAATGCGTGCTTGGTCATCGTCGTGCCATAACGCGGTGTGAGCAGCCCCGACGAGGTTGGAGCCTTCCTCGAATGCAAATGCGGATTGGCAGGCTTCGTTGGCAAATTCGATTTTTCCGTCCGTCGTCACCAGCAACACGCAGTCGGAACTCGCACCCACGAGTTGAGGCGAAAAGCGTTGTGCCGCGCCGAGTCCGTCCTCGGCCAGGCTCTGTTCCCGGCAGAAGGAAATGATGTTGGCGATAGCCGAAATGAACACCGCGTCGACGTCGGCAAAAGCATGGCTATGCGTGCTATCCACCTCGAGAATGCCGAACGGCTCTCCCATACCTTGAATCGGGACATTGATCGCGCTTTTGAGTCCATGCCGGGCCATGATTGGAGGAACGTTGAATCGCTTGTCCACGTCGATGTCGCCGCTTACGACGATGCGGCGCGTGAGGAACGCCGCCCCAGCAGGATTACTCGCTTCTGCTTCCACTGGAATGAGCCAATCCTCGTCGTCCCATCCAATACCCGCCGTCATGATGAGCGTGTGATTTGAGGCGACGTAGCGCAGCACTTTTGTATGCTTCGCATTCATTCCCTCGGACAGGACCCGGCATGCCTCGTCGAGAACCTTAGGGAAGTGAAGCAACCCGAAAGCCGTGGCGCCAAACGCAACTGCCAGCTCCTGTTGCTTGCGCAGACGTTGTGCAACCAGCTTCGACGATACCGACGCCGGCGTTCGCTGCGAATTCGGGGCCATGTCATTCCTCGACGAGATCAGTCTGCTCGAACAGTCTTATTGAAGGCGGTATGCCGGACGCTATCGCGGCAGTGTGTATTCTGGGGTCAAACCTCGATCTCCTGAATAACTTTTCGATCGACGGCCCGGCCGCGGCTCGACGAGTGGCTTGGTGATTGTCAGTGAAAGCGACCGTCATGCGCAACCTCAAGGCGAATGAATGCCGCATTTTTAGCAGCGCGCCGAGCAAATCGGAGTGGATGGCAGTTGTGACACACGCCCAGGCATCCATCGTGCGCAGCGTTAGGGAAGACCCCTGGCAAGCGTGAGCCTTTGGGATTGGACCTAAGGATGCCGAACATCTAGCATCCGGGAAAACGGCTCAACTCACACTTCGACGCTAGTCAACATCGGCAAACTGCAAGCGCCCGCCCGCGTGCGCGGGTCATGTCGGATCTCGACAGGAAGGAAGGAGAGGCGCAGCCCGTCACGCGTTCGCATATCCAAGTAGCTTTTCAGTCAACCGGCATGTTTCAGGAATAAACGATGAAAACGGCCTTTATCTTCGATCTCGATGGAACGCTCGTCGACAGCGTCTACCAACACGTCTCCGCCTGGACCGAAGCGCTTGCGAGCGAGGGCCTTGCGCTGCCTGGATCGAGAATCCATCGAAAAATCGGGATGAGTAGCGAGCTGTTCGCAGCGCAGATTTTTCGGGAGATCGCTGGCGAAACGTCCGCAGACTGCATTGATCGCGTGAAGCGTCGGCAGGGCGAACTGTTGAAGGAACTGTCACCGCAGATCTTGCCTCTGCCGGGTGCACAGGCGTTGCTTGCAGCCTTGACCAAGGCCGATATACCGTGGGCCATCGCGACGAGCGGAAGCCCGGAAGCAACTGCGGCAAACCTCGAAAAGCTGGGCATCGATGCCAAAGCGGCCGTAGTTGCAACCAGCAGCGAAGTCGAGCATGGCAAGCCGGAGCCGGATGTGTTCATGGCCGCAGCCAAGCAGCTAGGTGTTGCAATCGAATACAGCTATGTCGTCGGAGACAGCACTTGGGACTTGCTTGGCGCGCGCCGTTGCCATGCCTACGGAATAGGGCTGCAGTCGGGCGGTGTGGGCGAGGCCGAGCTGCAGCGGGCAGGGGCCTTGCACGTATTCGTCGACCCCGCCGATATGCTGGCTCACATGAGCGAGCTTGCAACCCATCCAGATAAGTGAACGAAGCCAGGCGGAAACAGGCTAACGGTCGCGTCCATGCCCTGTCGCACCGTGCGCCGGCACGTGCGACCGTGCTTTTCCCCAAGGACTCAGCGCGTATGACGAGTCGTTTCGAAGAGAAACCACACCCGTTCTTCGGTCTGATCGATCCAGTTCTCGAGCAGGCTCGCCGTTGCCACGTCATCCTTGTCGTCGCAAAGTTCGTGGAGCTCACGCATGAATTTGATCAGCAGTTCGTTATCTTGGCGCAATTCATCCAGCATCGCTTCGGGCGCGACGAACGCCTCATCGTTGTCACCTAGTCGTTTGAGCGAAGCGATTTGCCCAATCGAGCGCAAGGTCGTTCCGCCCAGCTTACGAGCGCGTTCTCCGACCGGATCGATCATCGCGAAGACCAAGGCGGCTTGATCGTCGAGTAAAAGGTGGTAATCGCGAAAGTGCGGGCCGCTTACATGCCAATGGAAGTTCTTCGTTTTGACGAACAAGGAGAAGACGTCCGCGAGAAGTTGGGTCAATCCTGCGGACACCTCCGTGCGGGCGTCGTTGCCGAGGTCGGTCGGGGTGGTCAGGTTCTTTTCGCCAGCGCGATTCGAGTCCGTCGTTGCCATCTTTAACTCCAGGAAAGTGTTTAGTGTCGTCTTGCAGGAGCCATGGCGCAAACGACGTACCCAACCGGCTGCCAATCTCCCGAACATAAGAAGCGTGGCGACTCGATTTCGAGGAGTCGGCATGGAACGCGTATGCCGTGAGACAGTTAATCACCAAAATCAGAGCGGGCCATTGATCGCCGCTGCTTGAGGCGTTCAATCCAAAGAAGACGACGAGTTATTCATACCGTGTTCATTCGGCGCGACGAATATCCCGATTACATCATCAAGAAGTTAAAACGAGGTTGCATTAGCCACTTGAAGATCGCCGCAGACGGAGTGCATTAGCCGCGCTTTTACGTCAGTATTAGAACCTCCGTAGATCACGCAGAAGTTCATGGACCGTCCCGCGCCGCTGCCTTCTCTGAATTCGATACGCGCTTTCGAAGCTACCGGACGTCTTCTGAGTGTATCGAAAGCGGCGAACGAACTCGCCGTGACACCGGCGGCCGTCAGCCGGCAAGTAAAAGCGCTGGAAGGCTTTCTTGGCGTGGAAATGTTCGAGCGCGTCAGGGGCAGGCTCGAACTGACTTCGGCGGGCGCGCGCTATCTCGCCGAACTCATGCCTTTTTTCGAAGGACTGCGCCAGGCAACCGACAGTATCCGCGGGGCAGGGCGGCGCTCGCAGGTGCTCAAGATTCGATGCCCCGCGACGTTTGCGGTGCGCTGGCTCATTCCGCGGCTCGCCAGTTTTCATCGCCAGCATGAGGACGTCGATGTCCAACTCACCACGTCGTCGGCACCGCTCAATTTCGAGCGTGAGGATATAGACGGCGGCATCCAGCTCGGCGACGGCAAGTGGCCCGGTCTCTCCGCACAAAGGCTCATTCCCAATGAACTCGTGCCCGTCGCCGCGCCATCGCGCAAGACCCGCGCGCGCGGCAGGTTGCAGGGCGAGACGCTCCTGCATTCGCTCGCGCGCGCCGACGACTGGGCGCTGTGGATGAAGGCGGCGGGCTTCCCGCTCGATGGGCGCCGTCGCGAAATGCGCTATGAAACCTCACTGCTGGCGTATCAGGCCGCAATCGAAGGTCATGGCGTGGCAATCGCGCAAAAAGCGCTGGTCCGGGCCGAACTCGACAGCGGCGAGTTGGTCGCGCCATTTCGCCTCGAGCTCGACCGTGGCGCGTATACCTATTACTTCGCGTGGGCCGCCACGCGCCGTCCTTCCGCAGCCTTGACGACCTTCCGCGACTGGTTGATCTCGCTCGTCCAGACTAGCGGCACCTCTTAACAAAAACTCAAAGCCTCGTTTCGAAAAAGTCGATTGTTCCGGTGATGGCGCGGCTCTAATCTGCGCCATGGTTCGACGCAACGTCGGACCCGGAGACAGGACCACGACAATGATTCGAGATAGCTTGAAAGGCGTGCGCGTCCTCGACTTTTCGCATGTGCTGGCGGGACCGGTCTGTTCGATGACGCTCGCCGACCTCGGCGCGCACGTCGTCAAGATCGAGCCGCCTGGCGGTGAAATCGGCAGGCAGATAGGGCCGCCGTGGCAGAACGGCGTGAGCCCGACGTTCATGAGCGTCAATCGCGGCAAGTTCAGCCTTGCCATCGATCTCAAGACCGACGCCGGGCGGCGGACCGTCGCGACCATGGCGCGCCGCGCGGACGTGCTCGTCGAGAATTTTCGGCCGGGCGTCATGGCGTCGCTGGGCCTCGACTACGAGGCGCTGCGCGCCGCCAATCCGAAACTCGTCTATTGCTCGATCTCGGCATTCGGTCAACGCGGCGAGAACACGAAGCGGCCCGGCGTCGATGGCGTGATACAGGCCGTGAGCGGACTCATGAGCACGCTCGGGACGGCGCACGGCGATCCGCTGAAAGTGCCGGTGCCGGTAGCCGACATGATGGGCGGCTATCTCGCCACGATCGCCGTGCTGGGCGCGTTGCACACGGCGCGCTTGAACGGAACGGGGCAACACCTGGACGTGAGCCTCTACAACGCAACGCTGATGCTGCAGCAGATCAGCTTCGCGGCGTTCTTTGCATCGGGAGCGGACCCGGAGAAAGTCGGCAGCGCGGCGCCGTATGCGTGCCCAAACGAAGCCTTCCGCACCCGCGACGGATGGATGATGGTCGTGGCCTACCATCCCGGCCGCTGGAGTGCGTTGTGCGAGTTGCTCGATGCGCCCGGCCTCGAAGCGGATACGCGTTTCGCCACCAACGACGCCCGCGTGCGTCACCGTGCCGAACTTCACACGATTCTGGACGCGCATTTCGCCCGGCGGAGCACGGGCGAGTGGATCGACCTGCTCTCGGCTAGAGATATTCTCTGCGCGCCCGTCACCACGTATCGCGAGGTCATCGAGACGACGGAGTATCGCGAGAGCTGCATTGCCCGCACGGTCGAGCATCCGGTCGCGGGCCGTATGCAGAGCCACGGCTTCGCGCTCGGGCCATCCGATTCAGCCCCGCCCGACGAGACGCCCGCTCCGACGACGGGTCAGCATACGCTCGACATGCTGGGGTTTTACGGCATCGAGGAAGAGGAAATCGCCGCGTTGCTGAACGCCGGCGTGATACGCGCGAGCGCGGCGCATGCCGGTACGACGTAGGCGCGCGGCGTCGGACAAGAACGCATTTACCTCAGGAGACAGACCATGCAGGACATGGAACGCGGCGATGCGCCGCTCGTGCGCTACACAGTCGACGAAGGCGTGATGACCGTCACGCTCGATGGCGCCGCGAATGGCAACGCCCTCACGGTGGCAATGACCGAAGCGTTATCGGATGTACTGGAAACCGTCGATCGCAGGGCCGATGTGCACTGCCTGCTGCTGCGATCGTCGTCGAGGCATTTCTGCACGGGCGGAAACGTCAAGGACATGCAGAGCGGCAAGGATCTAATGGACGGCGGCGTCGAGCAAGTGCGCGAACGCCTGCGTACGAGTCTGCACCGGATCACGCGCGCGCTCGGCGAAATGGAGGTGCCGTCGATCTGCGCGGTGAACGGCGCGGCGGTCGGCGCAGGCTGCGACCTGGCGCTGATGTGCGATATCCGGGTCGCCGGCGCGCGCGCGGTCTTCGCCGAGAGCTTCCTTCGACTGGGCCTGGTTTCCGGTATCGGCGGCGCGTGGTTTCTGTCACGCATCGTGGGACCTGCGAAGGCGCTCGAACTGACGCTGACCAGCGAATTTATCGATGCCGACGAGGCCAGGCGGCTCGGTATCGTCGCGAACGTCTATCCCGACGACATGCTGGATAGCGAAGCGCTCGCGCTTGCGCGGCGCATTGCCGGCAGTCCGCCGCTCGCGCTGCGTATGTCGAAGAAGCTGGTGCGCGAGTCGTCGCACTGTACGTTGCCCGCCGCGCTCGAATTGGCGGCGAACATGCAGGCCATCTTGCTGTGCGGGAACGAGCACAAACAGGCGGTGTCGGCATTCATCGAGCAGCAGGCCCGACGAAAGGCGCCGCGCGGCGAAGGCGGCGCCGCCTGACATGACCAACTGGAGGAGACACACATGAACAAAGAATCAGGCAAGGTGCATGGTCGGCCCGGCATGTTGCGCATAATCGTGACGTCCAGTCTCGGAACGATGCTCGAGTATTACGACTTCTTCGTCTACGTCGCGCTGACGGCGACGCTCACGCATCTGTTCCTTCCTTCCACGGACAAGTCCGTCGCGGCGCTGGCCGGCGTTGCCACGTTCGGCATCGCGTATGTGGCCCGCCCGCTGGGCACCGTGATCTTCAGTCCGATGGCCGACCGCATCGGACGCAAGAAGACCTTCGTCATCACGCTCGCGATCATGGGAATTGCCACCGTCGGCATCGGTTGTCTGCCTACCTATGCATCTGCTGGCATTGCCGCGCCCATCGCGCTGCTCACATTGCGCATCGTGCAGGGCGTCGCGCTCGGCGGCGAGTATGGTTCGGCTGTCGTGTACGTCATGGAGCATGCCCCGGAAGGCCGCAAGGGCATGGCGACCAGCGTCTTGCAGAGCACGGCGAGCATCGGTTTGCTACTTGCGCTCGTCGTTGTCTCGGCCCTGAAGCTTTCGCTCGATACGGCCAGCTTCGAATCGTGGGGATGGCGGGCGCCGTTTTTGATCTCCGCGCCGATCGTGGCCGTCGCCACGTGGATACGGCTCGGCATGACGGAGACGCCGGTATTCACGGAGATGCGCGACGCAGGCCGGCTGTCGAAGCGGCCCTTGCAGGAGACACTGTCGAGCAGAACGTCCTGGAAAGCCATTCTGGTGGCGATGTTCGGCGCGCAAGGCGGCACCTCGGTGTCGCTGTACACCTCGATCGTCTACATGCTTTATTTCTTGCAGAACGTCCTCAAAGTCGAACCGACACAGGCCAACGTGTGTCTCGGCGCCGGCATCTTGATCGCCTCGCCGCTCTATCCGGTGTTCGGCCGATTGTCGGATCTCGTCGGGCGCGCGCGCGTGATGCTGATCGGCATCGTCATGTGGATCGCGGCTGTCTATCCGGCGTTTGCGGGCATCAGGGCCAGCGCGGCGTCGTCGCAGTGGATCTCCGTCTCGCTGCTGATCGCCGTACTCGCCGTGCTGACCGCGATGATCATGGCGCCACTGCCTGCGTTCGTCGCCGAGTGTTTTCCTCCGCAGAGCCGCACGACCGGGTTCGGCCTTGCACAACAACTCGGCAACGTGGTGTTCGGCGGGTTTCTGCCTTTGATCAGCCTCGCGCTCGTCAATCTGACCGGCAACCCGCTTGCGGGCGTCGGCTATTCGATCGCTTCGCTCCTGCCCTGTCTCGCTGTGACATGGATCTGGGGCCTAAGGCAGGATGCGGGGATGAGAGCCGTGCGCGGCAACGACATGCCGGCGCATGCCAATGCGAAGACGCTGACCACGCGCTGAGCCGGACACGGCGTGGCTCACATCGGCGCGGATTCGAAGTGCTTCGGCGCCTGTGCGCTCGATTCGCCAACCGCGGGCAAAGTTCGCGACGCGACTGGCAGCTCAACGGAACGCGTCGCCAGCTTCGCGCCGGTAGCTGGCCCGGAATCTGCGCTGCCTTTTCGGTGTCGCGAACTTGAGCGGCCAAGTCGAACCAACCGTTGAGACAATCCATGACCGATCCCCGTAACGTCGCGCACGACAAAAAAGTGCAGCAGGAAAAGAAACATCACGGCGAAGACATCGCGCCGGACGCGGAACACGCGCCGCAGCCCGGAAAGAAGCCGCATATAAAGCACGAGGAAACGAAGGACGAGGCCTCATCCACGGACGATGCCGGCAATTAAGTGGTACCGCACGTCCTTGACGTGCGGTACCACTAGGTTCAGATCAGCCGCAGCACGATTCGCTGAAGGAGCGCTTGCAGATCGCGTCGCGTGTCGCAGACGAGATGGATGTACAGAACGCCTTCGCGCACCTGATAGACAATTCGGTTCTTGCCGGAAATGACTTGCCGGAAAGTGTCGTCGACGAAACCTTCGAGTTCAACCGGAATATGGCCGCTCTCGGGGAACTGGCGGATTTGCGTGATCGTCTCCTGCAAGTGCGCAGAGGTCTGACGCCACGTTTCCCAGCCGAAAGTACGGACGATATAACTTCTCAGTTCCTCGATGCCGATTCGGGCTGTCGGCAACACCCGGTACTTCAACAGCGCCGGCATCAACGAAGCCTTTCCTCGCGGTCCAATCCGTCGAGTTCCGAAAAGAATGCATCGCCTTCGACATAATCCTCGCGTTCGATCTGCTTTTGACCGATTGCCAGAATTTTCAACATGGCGAGTGTCTGCTGGGCGGCTTCGTAAGTTCGCACATCCTGCACCACGAGCTTTGCTTCGCCGTTCTGCGTGATGATTAGCGGCTCGCCCGACTCGGCAAGGTCCTTGACGATTTGTGCCGCTTCGCTCTTTAAATAGCTGATCGGCTTCACATGATCGGCAATGTGCATCGGATACTCCGTTCTACAGGTTGAACGAGACTAAATATAGACCAATTTCAGTCTGGTGGCAACGGCCGTTGCTACTACAACTACGGCGCGCGCGGTAACCATGTGGCGGCTGCCGTTACATGCACGCCTTGATCCAAGGCAGAAGGCGGGTTTTCCCCGGGCCACATCACGCGCAAATTGATTGGATTTCTAATTAAGGCGGAGCTATCGTGCGTCAGTCCAATGCAGTATTGCTCGCGTTCGGATCTAAAAAACGGCTTCGCTGATAAAACCAAACATCCAGGAGACAGATACATGGAGCAATCCACCACGGCGCCGCATGTCCCGGAATCCGACCTTGGCGATGCTGAGAGCATGGCATCGAATGACCAGGCTTCACCGAGAGTGCGGCGAATTCAGCGTACCGCACTTGCTTTGCTGCTCCTGAGCGGAGTCATCAATTACATCGACCGCGCGACGCTGTCCATTGCGAATCCGCTCATCCGGCAGGATCTCGGCCTTTCGGTCGGGGAAATGGGTTTGTTGCTGTCGGCGTTTCTATGGGCTTATGCCTTTGCGCAACTCCCGGCGGGTGCGCTGGTCGATCGCTTCGGTGCGCGTGTCATGCTCTCTGTAAGCCTCGCGATGTGGTCGATAGCGCAAGCGTTCGGCGGCGTCGTGACCAGTTTCGCCCAGTTCTTCACGGCACGCATGGTGCTCGGCATAGGCGAGGCGCCGCAGTTTCCGACGAGCGCCAAAGTCGTTCGTGACTGGTTCGGCAAGAAAGAGCGCGGTGCCGCCACCGGCATCTGGAACAGCTCGTCGACGCTCGGCACCGCCATATCGGCGCCCTTGCTCACGGTCGTCATGTTGACTGTCGGATGGCGATGGATGTTCGGCATCATGGGTATCGCGGGCCTCGTCGTGGCGCTGTGCTTCTACCTCGTGCATCGCGACCCGCGTCAGGTCGACCTGACGCATCGGGAGCGCGCCTATCTGACCGACGTCGATGGCGAAGTGCAGACCCGTCCGACATGGCGCGAGTGGCGCCGTCTGTTGGAGTTCGGAACGACGTGGGGCATGCTGCTGGGTTTCTTCGGCACGATCTACGTCTTGTGGCTTTACAACGCATGGCTGCCGACGTACCTGCAAATGGAATTTCATCTCACCATCTCGAAGTCGGGATGGGTGGCGGCCGTTCCGTATCTCTTCGGCGTGGTGGGTAGTTTGTCCGGCGGAAAGATCTGCGACGTGCTCGCGCGGCGCGGCGTATCGGCGGTCAACAGCAGGAAATACCCGATGGCCGCATCGCTTTTCGGTGTCTGCGTCTTCACGATTCTAACGGGCCTCACGCACAGCGCGACGCTGGCCGTCGTGTTCATCTCCATCTCGATGTTGCTTCTGTATGTATCGAGCAGTGCAGCCTGGGCGACGGCGTCCGTTGCCGCGCCCGCCAACTGCACCGCGTCGATCGGCGCGATGCAGAACTTCGGCGGCTACTTCGGCGGGGCGCTGGCGCCGGTGGTCACGGGCTTCATCGTGCAAAAGACGCATTCGTTCCAGCCCGCGCTGTTCGTGGGAGCGGGCGTTGCCGCTGTTGCGGTGATCGGCTATTGGTTGCTCGTGCGCGGCCCGATTCCGCCTGCCGCGCTCAGTCACGAAGCGTAAAAGCGTAGAAGCAGGACAACGATAGCGAGGGCCCGGGCCGCTCGCTATCGTGCGTTCAGTCATGCGGCCGGCAGCCAACGTATGAACATGGCTTGCGTGCCGCCAGCGTCACACTCGTTGCCTCATCCAGCACGCGATGCTCAAGCGATCGCGTGTTGCGGGCAGTACCTCGTGTTCGAATTGTGCCGAGAGAAACAACAGCAGCGTCCCGGCGCGTGGAAAGACGTCGTGATGTGTCTGATCGGCAAGGTAGAGCCGCAGTGCGCCGCCTTCGACGTCCTGCCACGCTTCGTTGAGATAGAACACGGCGGAAATCACGCGGCTGTCGTTATTGCGCAGGCAATCGAGATGGCGTGTGTATCCGGTACCTGGCCGATACACCGCGTAGTGTGATTCGCTATCGACCAGGCCTAGAAACAGTTCACGGTTGAGCGCCATTTGCAGCGCTTCGATGCGATCGGCGAACGTCTGCTGCCGCGGACTCAACGCATCGGGCTGGAACCAGCGCGTACTGTCGCCGCGCAAGAGCGTGGCCGCGCGTTTGGCACCCACACGGGCGGGTGTCAGCAACTGAGCTGCATACATCGCCATGCATTCGGTCGCCAACGCCTGTGTCTGGGGCTGTGTCAGAAAATTTGGCACGACACACCAGCCATTGACGGCGAGGGCGCTTGTCGCACTATCGAATTCGCCGGATCGGGAATTCGTCGAGACGTCGATTACGTCGTCACATGCGGCTTCGCATATCCAATCATTATTCGAAGATTGGACTTGCGCTTCAGTCAGGGGGTGTTCCAGAGATGCCCTTTTTTTATTTGTTCTTGCGCTGGCGGCTCGATCGAGCAATCGTTCCGGCCTGCTACCGGTTGTTCGAGACCATCTAGCGTCGATGGTCGCGTCGAACGCGGAGATCGACACACGCCGGACCCGGCGAGATAAGCCGCGTCGAGGCAGCCGATCTGTCGAGATCACGGCGCAGTCTACACGAGTGAGACCGATTCCGACCGTTGCTGCGCGAGCGAAGTTCTTGCGGACGTCCTATACGCAGCGTCGACATTTTGAATGGGACACTTTCGGTACCAAGCGCGCGACGGACGATGGTTACGGCGGTCACGTCGCGCTTTGCGGTATCTGCCCGCTTACTACGTCTTCGATCGCACGAGCGAGCGATCGAGAAAATCGATCAAGAGTGGCGCCATCTCGTCGAGCTTGTCTTCCAGCGCGAAGTGTCCCGTGTCGAGAATGTGTATTCGCGCATCCGGAAGATCCCGCAGATAAGGATGCGCGCCTTCTTCCGGGAAGATCTTGTCGTTCTTGCCCCACACGATGATGGTCGGCGGCCGATGCTCACGGAAGAACGCCTGAAACTCAGGATAGAGCGGCACGTTCGTCCCATAGTCCAGAAAGAGGTCCATCTGGATTTCGCGGTTGCCGGGCCGGTCGAGCAGCGCCTGATCGTGAATCCAGTTATCCGGGCTGATTCTCGATACGTCCGAAACGCCGTCCGTGTATTGAAAAATCGTCGTGTCCAGCGTCACGAGACTGTGCAGCGCTTCGCGATTCTTGACCGAATTGTCTGCCCAATACGCTTTGATCGGGTTCCAGAATTCGCGCAGCCCTTCGACATACGCGTTGCCGTTCTGAACGATGAGCCCCGTCACCCGCGCCGGGTCCATGAGCGCGAGGCGGTATCCCACAGGCGCGCCGTAGTCCATCACGTACATTGCAAAGCGGTCGATGCCAAGACGCTTGAGCAACGCATCGACGATTTCAGCGTAATGCTGAAAGCCGTACTTGAAGACGGTGTGATCGGGCGCATCGCTCTGACCGAAGCCCGGGTAATCGGGCGCGACTACGTGATACTTTTCGGCCAGGATGGGAATGAGATTGCGGAACATATGCGAGGACGTGGGAAAGCCGTGCAACAGCAGCACCACGGGGGCTTCCGAAGGCCCCGCTTCTCTGTAGAACACGTTGAGCCCATCGATATTCTCGGACTGGTATCGAATGACAGGAATCGCGGTCATGGTGTATCCCGAACAAGGAGTGGTTATGGCGCCGCGTCCCGGCGAGCACTTGTTTCGCTCGGAACCGGTCTGCAGCGGCCTGAAGCCATACTGCAGCGTTTGCGCTTCTTGCGGAATCACCCCGGCGCAGAATGCACTGTTCGGGTTAGGAGAAGAATAAACGGGGCGGCTGAAGGCGGACGCCGGCGGCCGCCGCGCCACGACCACCATCACGGATGTGCCGTGTGCTTTGTCGCACGGCGTATTCGGTAACACCAAGCGTAACGGCTGGCTTTCCGACTGTTCAGCGCGGCGGCGCGAAGGGATTGATAGGCCGAACGCTATCGACGTTCTTCACACGTTCGAGCATCTGTACTCTTTCCCAACCGGAAACCAGTGCCTCCAGTCCTCGCACGACATCGGCTTCCATGGCCTGCAGTCCCACGTCGCCTCTAAAACTGGCGCTGAAGGCGGCATGCCACCGGTATTGGAAGTACCCCGAGACTTCTTCGATGCGCTCGGGCGTCCCTGACTCCGTAAAAATCACGGATTCAGGCGAAAACACGTCGTAGAAGACCATGTGCGGTTGGTCGGACTGCACCGCGACGCTGGGTTCATCGCAAACGAGCAATGACGCGAGCAACTGAATAGAGCCCTTCAAACCTCTTGGCGTCTTGAAGACCCAGATCCGCTTAGGCAGCCGCTGGGAGAGCGTGACCAGTTTGGCGCTGCTGGAGCCAATTGAACCAACCAGCCCGTTCTTGACGTTCTGCTCGAAACTTGGCGCGTGATAAAAGATATCCATGTGCTGCTAATAGCCTCTTTGTTTGCGACTTCCAATGCTGTTTCGTCCCGACGATTCGTGCGACGCAGGCGCGCAAGAACGACGATCGAAGCCAGTTACTCAGATGCACGCGCGGGAGCGCGCCTATTCGATTTCTTTGTCGCAAGGAACACTCACCGGCCTCGAGTATTCGATGCTCTTGCAAGACGTGCGGTTCACGAAAGTCGACACGGGTCGGGTGACATCCGACCAACCACGCCCGACCACGCGGCTCGCTAGTGAGTCAACAAGGGCGCAGCGCGCCGCGTGCCACGACGTGCCGCCATGAACGCGAGCCAACACACTACCGCGCCAAGCACGGCGACCGCTGCGCCGAACATTCCGACCCAGGCTAGCCCGACATCGCGAGCGACGAACTTTCCGACCAGCGCGCCGGCTCCGATGCCTATATTGTACAGAGCGGAAAACATCGAGATGGCTATGTCCGCCGCATCCGGAGCCAGTCGCAGCACGTGTGCCTGCATGGCAAGCCCGAAGCAGATGATCGCCACGCCCCAGAACAGCAAGAGCATCGACAGCGTGCCGACGTACTGTCCGCAAGGCCAAAGCAACAGCAAGCAAGCGGCAAGGGCACACAAGGTCCACAGCAGGAACCGGCGCGGGCGGTTGGCGTAAAAGCGACTGAAGCAGACTGCGGCCGGAACGCCCGCGGCACCGAACAGCACCAGCAGAAATGTCACTTCGATATTGCTCGCGCCTGTCACGGCGCGAGCAAACGGTTCGAGATAAGTGTAGGAAGTGAAGTGCGCGCAGACCGTAAGAACCGTCACCGCGAAGAGCGCAACCAGCACGGGTGTCTTGAGGAGCTTTGGCAGACTGTTCAACGAACCTGAACCCTGGCTATCGAGTTTTGGCAACGTCAACCATAACGCGCCCATGCCGAGCACCGCCGCGCCTGCGATGATCTGGAAGGTCGCGCGCCATCCGAAGGTATCGCCTATCGCTCGTCCGATGGGGACACCGGCCACCATGGCGACCGATGTTCCGATCGATATCATCGCGAGTGCACGGCGCTCTCCGTCCGGTGGAACCAGGCGCACGACGAGCGGGATGGAGATCGACCAAAAGACGGCATGCGCAAACGCAATGCCGATTCTACCCAGTACGAATATCTCGAAGTTCGGCGCGACTCCAGTCACGATATGACTGAGTATGAACACGATAAAGACGCGCATTAGCAGGGTGCGGCGTTCTACTTCGCGGACGAACAAGGTCAACGGTAATGACGCGACGGACACCGTCCATGCGTAAATGGTCATCACCACGCCGACGTCGGTCGGACGCATGTCGAGGCTGTTACCAATTGCGGTAAGCAAACCGACGGGCACGAATTCGGTGGTATTGAAGATGAACGCCGCGAAAGTCAGCGCCATGACACCCCACCAAGGGCGCTTGAAAAACGATAGATGGTGCGTGAGCATCAGGGAACTCGAGGACGAGGGGCGTCGTCGCGTAACGTTGCCTCGCGACGACGCAATCATAACAACACCGTTGCTCGCGGTATGACACGACGTGCCGTGCCATGCGGGAATGTTCCCTCGATGTGCTCGCGTTGCTGCACTTGCCTTGCAAACGCTAAGCGGCCTAAAACCGCTCCGCCCGGAACGGATGCGGGTCCACGAACGGATCTTCGCCCGTCATCAACTCGGCGATGAGCCGTCCGGTAACGGGGCCGAGTGTCAACCCGTGATGAGCGTGCCCGAAGGCGAACCAAAGCTTCTCATGATTCGGTGCGCGGCCGATGACAGGCATCATGTCGGGCGTGCAAGGCCGGCGTCCGAGCCAGGGCACCTCGTCGAGACGTTCGCCGATTGGAAACGTCTGACGGGCGAAGGGCTCCACGGCCTCGAGTTGCACAGGCGTTTTCGGTGAGTCACGAAAGCCTAGCTCGACGCCGGTCGTCAATCTGATGCCACGAACCATCGGCGTGATGACGTAACCGATTTCCGCATCGAGAACGGGCTGATTCAACGTTGCTCCAGCCTTCGCCGCATAGTGCATGTGGTAGCCGCGCTTTACTTCGAGCGGCAACGCGTAACCCAGCTTCGTCGTGACGTCATTGGCCCACGGTCCCAAGGCAACGACGACCTGGTCCGCGGTGACCACACCCGACTCGGTGGTGACCCGCCACCCGGACTCGAGTGTCGACGCGTCGCCAATGAAGAACGTGCCGCCGAGCTTTTCGAATAAGTTTGCGTAAGCGCCGACGAGCCCTGATGGATCGCTCACGGACTCCGCCGACGAGTACCGGATTGCATATCTGAGCGCGGGACCAAGAGAGGGTTCCGCTGCCTGTAAAGCGCCATCGGCGAGAACGTCGAACGGGATGCCATAGGCGTCCTGCCAATGCGACGCCTCCGCCATGGCCGCTTCGAACGCTTTTGAAGTTCGGAAAGCGTTTATCCAGCCTTGCGTTCGCACTAAAGATTGCGCTCCGGCCGCTTCGATCAACTCGCGATGTTCCGAGACGCTGTGCTCGATGAGGGTCGAGTAAGCCTTCGCAATCTTTGCGTGACGGTCGGCGCGCGAATGATACCAATAACGGTAAAGAAACGGCACTAGCTTAGGCATTGCTGCCGCATGAAATCGAACATCCGTGGCGCGATTGCTCGCATACCTGGCAATCTTGGCGAGGTCACGAGGAAAAGCATAGGGATAAACGCCCTCGCGCTGAATTATCCCTGCATTGCCGAGTGAGGTTTCATTGCCTGGAGGCTTGCGATCGATCAGTGCAACGGCGAGTCCACGGCGCTGCAAATGAATCGCTATCGACGTTCCGACAATACCCCCGCCCAATACGACTGCATCGAAGTCCATGCGTCTTCCTTGTGGTCAATCCATCTTGCCGTCCGGACGCCGGCCATAACCGCGTGCTGAACTGCCGGACTGTATTCTATTTCCAAGGCTCCCAGAAATTGCAGCTCCAGATTTCTGCACGTCCGGAAGCGAAGCAGCGGATGCCGTTGGTGGGAACCCCCCGGAGAAGCGTGTTTTCTTACCGACTGCTCATACGGTCCTCGCAAGTTTGTTCATGCAGTCTTGCCATTCGTTGTGAGGTAAGCTCGTCTCGCGGACAACGGGACCGTCTACGTTGGCAGGCTCGCCACGTGCGACCAGGCGTCCACTGCATATTCCGGATCATCTCTCATTCCAATGTCGCCTAGCAGAACCATGAAAATGCTGCGTCAGGTCGGCGAGTTTCTCAAGCGAGCTACGCAAGCGTTCATGCTCGTCTGGAGCACGTCACCGCTATTTCTCAGTGGGCTTCTCGTCGCGACCATCGTTGCCGGCGTGCTTCCCGCGGCGGCCGCGGTCATTGGGCAGCGTATCGTCGACGCGGTCGTCACGGCCTCTCATGAACCAGCGCATCGCTTACATTGGCCGGTCGTTCGCTATCTCCTCCTCGAAGCATTGGTGCTCATCGCGCTTGCGGCGAGTCAGCGGTCGTTGTCCTTGCTGCAGGCGCTACTCCGCGCGCAACTCGGGCAGAAGGTCAACCTGCTTATATTGGAGAAGGCTCAAAAATTGAGTCTCGTTCAATTCGAGGATTCAGAGTTCTACGACCGCCTTGTAAGAGTACGGCGAGACGCGTCTTCACGGCCGTTGTCGCTCGTGATGAAGTCGCTCGGTCTGGTACAAAACCTTATCTCCGTCACGACTTTCGCGGTGTTGCTCGTGAGGTTTTCGCCATGGGCGCTTGTCATTCTGGTCGTCGGTGCCATTCCGAGCTTTATTTCCGAAGCGCGATTCTCGGGTAGCGCCTTCCGGCTCTTTGGGCGAAGGACGCCCGAAAGCAGACAGCAGAATTACATCGAGTCTCTGCTCTCGAGTGAAGCGAACATCAAGGAAGTCAAGCTGTTTGGCTTTGCCCCGCTTCTTCTGCAGCGCTATCGCGACACCTTCGAGAAGCTCTATGCCGAAGACCGCGCACTCACGTTGCGACGAGACGGTTGGGGTTTTCTGCTCGGCGTGGTCGGCACCATCGCGTTCTATGCGGCTTATGGATGGATTGTCCTTGAGACGGTGAGCGGAGCCATCTCGCTGGGGCAGATGACGATGTACCTCGTGCTGTTCAGGCAAGGTCAGAGTGCGGTGAGCAGCAGCCTGTCCTCGATTGGCGGGCTCTACGAGGATGGTCTCTACCTGAGCGACTTGTTCGAGTTCCTCGCGCAGCCCGAAAACGTGAGCTCCGGTCATCTGACTCAAGGAACGCATCCGGGACAAGGTCTGCAGTTCGAGCGTGTGTCGTTCGCTTATCCGGGTGCCGAGCGCCCGGCACTGACCGACATCAGCTTCGATTTGAAGCCCGGGCAGACACTCGCTTTGGTAGGCGAGAACGGCTCGGGCAAGACCACGCTCATCAAGCTTCTCACGCGCCTTTACACGCCGTCCGCCGGTCGTATCCTTCTTGATGGTTCGGACCTCCAAGAGTGGGACGAATACACACTGCGTCGCCGGATCGGTGTCATTTTCCAGGACTTCATTCGTTACCAGTTCAAGGCTGGCGAGAACTTGGGCGTCGGCGATATCGAAGCCTTCTCGGACAGGACCCGATGGAGCGAAGCGGCACAGAAGGGCATGGCTGCCGCGTTCATCGAGCAGATGGAGAACGGATACGAGACTCAACTCGGACGCTGGTTTGCGGGTGGTCGAGAACTCTCGGGCGGGCAGTGGCAGAAGATTGCGCTGTCAAGGGCCTATATGCGGGAAAGCGCGGATATCCTGATTCTCGACGAGCCGACCGCCGCCCTCGACCCCGAAGCCGAGGCTGGGGTGTTCGAGCAGTTTCAGGCGCAGTCAGGGCAGCGGATGTCCATTCTGATTTCACATCGTTTTTCGAGCGTGCGAGGAGCCGACCAAATCATCGTGCTGGACCAGGGGCGGATACTGGAAAGCGGAAGCCATCGACAACTACTCGCGCTGAATGGACGTTATGCGCACCTGTTCGGCCTACAGGCGCAGGGGTACAAATAAAGGTGCCCATACATCGCGGTCGTTGTACGGGCGTTCTTCGCTGCAACCCATCTCGGCGCGCTCGATTGCTCAGACCGTGCTCGCGCGATGGCGCCGAAATTGCGCAGCCGATAACCACAAGGCCGAGATAAGGAAGTAGGCCGCACCGACGCCCGCGTAACCGGCTATCTTCGAAATTGCAAGCGTAAGAGGTGCGGGTGTAAGCGCCAGAAAGAAGCATCCTGCAAGTGCCGATTGAGCGCCGCTAAGAACCATGGCCCATTGCGCGCCGAAGCGCTTCCATCGACGTAACGCGGTGGCGAGTTGAAGAAGCCCGGACAAGATGGCCCAGACGCCGACGACGCCGAGGACCCATGCCGTATTCGTTTTGAGCGCAATGATCACGGCGGCGGTCGTGGCCGCGCTGATCGCAACGTTGATCGCCTGCGTGCGATTGCCGGTCTTCCCGCCGCTTCGCGACATGTCGATATAGTTCGCGAATGCATCCCATGCCGGGTAGATGACCAGCAAAACCGCCGCGCCGGCCACGGAGTGCAATCCGACCACGAAGGCCAGCGCCACCCATACGATCGAAACCGCCGCGCGGGTGAAATAGTAGTTCTTGAGCCAGCGCTCTGCGTTGGCGAGCGTTTTTTCTGGCAGTGAGTAGTCGGACATGGTGACTCCTTGCAATGACTGGTTGGCGCTTCACGATGACCGAGATCTTTGCACCTCGCGCGTGCACTGTGCATCGGTCGAATGACCGAGGCTATGGGAAATCGATGTCGCGTATAGTGGGCGCATTTCCGTGCAAAACTCCCGTGGTCATCCCATGACTGATCAGGAAGCCGGCCAGTCTCCCTTGCTCGTGTTCGATTGTGTGAAGGCGCTCGCCTTCATCGGTGACTTGAGCATGGGGCAGCCAACCGACCACTCGCCTCGTACGGCGTGGCTCGCCTCGCGTCTGGCGAGTGCGGCCGGTCTCGCGATCGCGAATGCCGACGTAGTGCGCGAGGCGGCGTTGCTGCGCTGGTCCGGTTGCACGGCAAATGCGTCGGGCTTCGCGCAGGTTTTCGGTGACGATGTAGCGTTTCGCCAGGCCATGCTCGAGGATCATCCGGATTGGGCGGAACCGCTCGAAGCGCTCGGCGACGCTGGCGCGGCGCTCACGCCGCTTGCCGTGACCCATTGCGAGGTCGCGGGAGAAGTGGCGCGCATGCTCGGACTCGCGCGCGCGACCGAAACGGCGTTGCGGCACATCTTCGAGACGTGGGACGGTCGCGGCTTGCCTTCGCATCTCACGCACGAAGCGGTTCCCGTGCCTGTGTCCATCGTCTCGCTAGCGGGCGATCTGGAAATCTACAGCCGCGTGTATGGCGTGGACGGGGCGCTCGCTAAAATCGCGAAGCGCGCTGACATGCGCTATCCGGCAGTGCTTGTAGGATATGCGAAGCGCCATGCGGTGCACTGGCTGAAGGAGTTAAATTGCTTGACGCCCGCCGAAGTCGATGCGGTTCTTTCAACCGCGCACATGCGGCAGACCACTTCGCCGGAGTTGATTGCAGACGTCATCGACCTCAAACTTCCGTGGATGACGGGCTTCTCGCGCGCGGTTGCATCGACGGCACTGGCGGCGTGCGCCCGGCTCACCTCGAGCGATGAATCGCGCGCCCGGGTCTATCACGCCGGGTTGATCCACGGCATTGGCCGCGCGTCGGTGCCTAACGCGGTGTGGAATCAACCGGAGCGTTTGAGCGAAAGCGCGTGGGAAAAGGTGCGTCTGGTGCCGTACTGGACGTCGCGTGCGGGACGTCTGGCGGGCGCGATAGGTGAAGCGGCGGAGGTCGCATCGTATGCCTATGAACGCCTCGACGGCTCGGGCTATTTTCGCGGCGTGCGCGATCAGGCGCTTGGGTTGGAAGCGCGCGTGCTGGCCGCGTCTGTTGCATGGGTGGCGCTTCGTTCACTGCGTCCGTGGCGAGCGGCGCTTTCACCCAACGAGGCCGCACAGAGAATGCTCGACGAAGTCGCTAAAGGCCGCTTCGATGCCAATGCAGTCGATGCGCTGCTCACCGACGCCGACGCTCCCGTAAGACGTCAGGTAAGCGATGCTCCGTCGCGTGCGCTGCTCTCCGTGCGAGAGATCGACGTCTTGAAAGCGATCTCACGCGGCGCGAGTAACAAGGAAGCCGCACGCGAACTCGTCTTGAGTCCAAGCACGGTGCGCACACACGTAGAGAATATTTTTCGCAAACTCGAATGCTCGACACGCGCGGCGGCAACGCTCAAGGCATCGGCAATGGGCTGGCTTTGAAGCGCGCATGTCTGGCGAGCGTGCGCGCTTCGTATCGAAATCAGTTCTGGATTGCCTGAACCGAGCCGCCATCCACCCGAACGTTGCTGCCGTTGATGAACGACGCACGATCCGAAACCAGCAAAGCGATGGCCGCCGCGACTTCCTCGGGCTGACCTCGTCTCTTTTGAACGATTCCCGGCCGTTCCTCGTCGAGAAAACTCTTGACCGCCTCGTCGAAGGACACGCCCATTTGCTTGGCGCGTTTTTCCATCATGCCGTTCGTCATGCCGGTTTCGATGAATGCAGGCGAGACGGTATTGCACAGCACGCCTTGTGCAGCCTCTTTGTAGGACAGATTTTTGATGAATGCAGCAAGCGCGGCCTTGGCAACGTTGTACACCGCCTCTTCCCAGTAAGGCTGCACCGCGTTCTCGGACGTGATGCAAACGAAGCGCCCCCAGCCCTTCGCACGCATGGGCGGAATGGCCGCACGAGCCACACGTACAGCCGAAAAAAAGTCGGTCGCCCAAGCTTCCTCGTAGTCTGCATCCGCCAGTTCGAGCGGATCGCCTTTTGCGCCGGTAACGCCAGCCGTATGAACCACGATGTCGATCTGCCCGAACCGTTCCGTGCCTCGCTTGACGAGATCGTCTACCTCTTGTTGCCTGGTCATATCGGCCGCAATCAACAAGCTGGATTGCGCGAGCACGCCGGCTTCCTTTTCGAGCTTTTGCTGATCCACGTCCGACAGCACCAGATGCACGCCTTCCTCACTCAATTGTTTTGCAACCGCGAGACCAATGCCGCCGCTCGCGCCGGTGATGAGCGCCACGCGCCCCCTGATTCCCAAGTCCATGGATTCCCCTTAGTTGATTGATTCCGCAACCACGCAAGTCGTCGTGGCTAAAGCGTCTCTGCAAAATTCAGCATCTCCTGTGCCAAGATCCGCGGCGTCTGCAAGGGCATGAGGTGGCCTGCGCCATCGATCACGCTCACGTTGCCATTCGGAAAATGCTTCAATGTTGTCATGCGTTGCTCGTCCGGACCGGGCACTTGCTTATCGTCCGCGCCGCAAACGAGCAACGCCGGATAATCGAGCGTACCGATGCGATCGCTCCAATCCTCCTTGCTGCCGCCGTCCACCCATGCGCGCCAGGCAACGAGATCGACGCGTTGGGCATCGTGGATTGCGACTTCGCGAACATCATCCGGCAAGCGGTGTGCGCTCGATTCATCCACGAACGCTTCCGCTTCCGGCCGAGTCTTGCCATACGCTCGTTGCTGTTCCCGGTCCTGCTCGCTCATGGGTTGCGGTCCGGGAGGCGAGGGCGCGACGAGGATCAAGCCTGCCAGATAGTCCGGCTTGCGGGCCGCGAGCACAACCGCGACTTTGCCCGTCATCGAATGACCGACGAGCACGCAACGTTCGAGTTGCAATGCACGGATGGTAGCGTCGATGTGATCGGCCATCTCGCTCACGCTGTAGCCTTCGATATGCGCGGCATCGCCGAAGCCGGGGGTATCGAGCGCGACGCAAAGGTGTTCATGGTCGAGAAAAGGCAAGGTAGGAAACCAAGTACGGTGTGAGCCGCCTAAGAAATGCATGAGCACGAAGGTGACGTCGCCTTGGCCCTGTCTGCTGTAAGGGAGCATGAGTTTCTCTGGATGGTCGGGACCGAGCGCTGAATTCGTTCCTCGATCAGCGCTCCAAGTGAGCGCTTTAGCCAGATTTGTACCCGTCGATCGTCTTTGCTCGTTGGCGGAAAGCAACTGCATACTCTGATGAATAAAAGAAATGCTGCATCCAACACCCAGGCTTCTACGTATTTGATTTTGCTGCGGCATGTTTGACCCGTCGCGGCTCTATCAAAATCAGACCGACGAATCGAACACGGGTGTCGAGGCTCGTGGTCCTTAAGGAGTTCCGAAATGGCAAAGACTGCGTCGCATGTCCAGGTTTCGTGCGTGTTGGCTTCACTCGTGTCCGCGCTGGTGTCCATGCCCGCGCTGGCGGGCGGAAACGGTAACGGCGGGAGCGGCAGCGGTGGTGCTCATGGCGCGGCTACGTCCGAAAGGACCTACCACAGCGAGCCAGTGTCGAGTCCGTGGAACAGAGATCCGGGCGATGTGAACCGAACCTATGAGCCGGGCAACAAAGCTTCGTCGCAAGCCATGCCGCAGAGTTCGGACATGTCGTCGGGTGCCGTCAAGTAGTTTGCTTGAGGCGAACGCGTCGTAGCGGTTTTAATCGTCAGGCCCGACGGTCGTGAGCGACACTGCGGGCCTGGCTGCAGATTCAAGTTCGGTTCATCTATTGCAGATGCGGCGAAGTGCCGGCATGCCGCTTCTCAAGCTTTAGCCAGCCTGATGCTGCTCGCGTCGCCAGTGAGATAACCGACAGTCGCGCCGAATCGATCTTTATAATTCGCGCGCAGTAAAGGATCGACGGTCGCCTTGACCTTGTCATGCAGCGGACTCTCCCAGTCGCCCGCATGCTGGAAGTTGCTCATGATGTAGGTCCAGCCGTTGATCTCGTCGACCGCGTGTAATCCGGTGGATTCCGCCGCCGACGGGCACGAAAGCACGCGTGCAAGCGTTTGGGTATCGACGTTATAGGCCCAAAGGAAGTTGTTCACGTGTGTGCTGGAATCTTCGCCGATGAACAACGTGCGCAGCTTCTCCGAGAACTTCAGGTTGTCCGGATTTGCGATCTTGTCGGGGTTCGCGAGGTTGCCGAGCGCGTCGGGCGCAGCCAGGTCCTCGCCGACGAGCGCGGCGGGCGCGGCCATGTCGACCGGCACCCATTCGCTGTCTATCGCCGCGCCCGTCACGTCTTTCTGACCGGCCTTGAGATTGAGCGCGTACACGGCGCCTGCGACGATGGTCTTGTCGACCGCGACATCGCGCGAGGCCGCGTTGCCCTTGACCATCGATTTCTCGACTCGGGACATCGCCGTGTACACGATCTTGTCCTTCGCGTTGACCGTCGTGCCTTCGAGCTTCGTGAATCCCATGCTGCCGCCGATGAGCGCCGCATAGCGGTGCGTTTCCAGATACGCCGCCGCTTTGTCCATGCCCGGCTTGACGCGGACCCAGTTGAACGTGCCGTTGAAATTGATCTTCGTGTAGCTGGCGTCCGCCGGGTCCGCGGTGGCGATGTCCATGATGTCGGCTGCCTTGAGTGATCCGGCGAGTGCTTCGATTTCAGCGCTCGTGGCATTGCCGATGCGAATCCACGAGAGGTTCGCCGATCCCGCGCCCGCCGACGAGGTCTGCGTCCACTTGGCGACGTACAGCGTGCCTGACGAGAGGTCCGCCGCTTTGTCCGCGATGAACATGAACAAGCCGCCGTTGGTCGCGTCGTCGCCCATCATGACGGTGCGTTGGTCCGGCATCACCTGGATCAATTCGTGTGAGATGCGTCCGAGGCAGTAATGCTTTTTGATCGATGCCGTCCCGTCCGGATTCACCGTGACTTCCGGCAAGTGCCCATAGTGGTAGGGATTGGCGCGCGTCGCGTCGCCATATAGCGCTAGGCTGAAGGCCTTGAACTGCGCGTTCTTCGCGATGCTCGACGCGTCCGGCTCGTACTCCTCGCTCGACAAGTGCGTATTCCAGGGCGAAAGGCTCGCGCCGCACGTGATCCATAGACCGTTCGCTTTCGAGGTGTCTACGTTGTGATATTTCACCAACGTGAGGTGGCCCGTCGTCGGGTTCTGATCGAGCGTCAATACCGCGATAGGCGAGGGTAACTGGCCGTACTGCGACGCGAGGCTCTGATCCCGCGTGGTGTATTCGAACTGCACCACGGCGAATACGGTCTTGCCCTTGATGCCCGGCACCGTTGCATTGGCAAGCGTGAGCAACGAACTACCGTCGGGGCAGTCGGAATAGAACTGACGCTCCTTGCCCGGCACCGAGGTATCGATGATCGGCTGGCCGTTGATATCGTAATAACCGCCTGCAAGGATGTTGCCGCCACTGCCGTTCGGCACCATGTCGCCGGTGACGAAGAACGGTTGATAGGCGAGCTTGTACGCTTGCGTGGTGCCGTCCGCGAACGTGACGTTGAGTGACGATTTCACCGTGGTCGTCGCCATCGACGCGGGATCGTTGAGCGTGGGTGCGGCCATCGACGTGAATGCCGCGCTTGCGAACGCCGCGGTGGCAGCCGGGGCCGCATTGGAATCACTGCCGCCGCAGCCGGCGAGCGTCGTGGCGGCGGCGAATCCGCCGAGCGGTAACATCGGCGCCCCCGCAAGAAGTTTAAGCGTGCGGCGGCGGGAAAGATTCGTCCGGTCGGACATGGGAAGTTCCTGTTTTTATCGATGATCGGGGGATCAGGCTGCTTAGGCACTCGGCCCGCGTGCAGCGTCGAAAGAGGAATGTAAGGCCGGATGATGAAATGTATATGACAGGAAAATAGAATTATTTAGAAAGAATTGGGTTGTGCTCATGCACGTGTTGGCGAGCATTTGTGGAAAATGCGAGAGTCACTATCGGCAGCAAGATAGCAAGGATGCAGTCGGCGCGTGGCAGAGGTCGGGTGGCTGACTTTGCCTAAAACAACAGATAGTCGTGCCCGGATTTTTGACTCACGACGATGGCTGGCAACAGAGCGATTCGTTCGATTCTAAGAAGAAGAATCAGCGGTGGCGATCTTCAAAGACGCTTGAGCGAAATTCAGCCATTAATGCCTTAACGTCTAAAGAAGCAGGTTCTTAGCTGGCTGTCCCACTTCGACAAAAGCCGTTCAAGGCTTAAGATCAGACCCCTGATGGCGCCTTAACAAAACGACCGCTAAGACGCTAAGCGCTTATAGCTTTCGCTTGACAGGATAGCTGCCGGACCAACAACCGCTTAAGGCTAAAAGCAACCTGCAAACGAAAAAATGCTAAGGTTATGCAATAGCTTAAACGAGCGAAGAGCATGCTGAATTTGACATCGGATCTGCATGGTAATGCCTTGCTATGTTCGCTTCCCGCGCCGGAGTGGAAAGAGATCGCACGCCATCTGGAGTTGATCGAACTGCGTAGCGAACAACGCCTGTATGATCCCGGCCAACAAATGCAGTATGTCTATTTTCCGACTACGTCGATCATCTCGCTTCTTCACATGGTGGAGGACGGTGCATCGACCGAGATTGCCGCCGTCGGGCGCGAGGGCATGACAGGTTTGCCGGTGCTAACGGGCGGCAAGTTCATGCCAACGCGTGTTCAGGTCCAGTTTCCCGGATCTGCGTACCGCATCAAGGCTCATGCGTTGCGTGAACTCATTGGCCGTTCGGCGTTCTTGCGCCGTTTAATGCTTCTATACACGCAGGCGTTGCTGACCCAGGTTGCACAGACAGCCGCATGCAACCGACATCATTCGCTGCGCCAGCAATTGTGCCGATGGTTATTGACGCAGGCGGACAGGGCGCCGTCAATGGTTTTGCGCGTCACTCAACAAGGCGTCGCGGACAGCCTTGGCGTGCGAAGAGAAGGCGTCACCGAGGCGACGGGCAAACTTCACGATGCAGGCTTGATTCGGCACGGCCGAGGCAGCATTGAAATTCTCGATCGCGTTGGTCTGGAGAAGCAGGCGTGCGCTTGCTATTGCATCTTAAGAAAAGAATTCGAAAAGATTCTGCGACCGCGACAAGTCGATCTCGCCTGAGCGAATTGGGTTTAGTGGCTGCATTGACGGTTGCTGGCAAGAAGCGCGTGGCTTGCAATTTTTTCGAGCGCTCTGGCAAAGGCTGATAGCCGCGCAGGCGCTGTCCGAAGCCACGCTATGGTCTAGCTAAATTAGACGCAAAGATTGCTCGTGACGCAACTGCGTACGCCTTAAACGAAGGCTGCGGCGCGCCTGAAGCGCGTGTGTACTTACGCGCCGCTTAACCCCATGCTGCATAATGCATCGGCTATTCCAGAACAAACCTTGGAGATGTCGATGCTGCTGTCTGAACAAAACGTACTCGTCACCGGCGGCGCGCGCGGACTGGGCGCGGCGATCGCTGAAGCCCTCGCGCGTGAAGGCGCCAGTGTCGTCATCAACTATCGTCGTAGCGAAGCGCAAGCGAACGTGCTGGTCGAGCGGCTTGGACCGCGCGTCGTGGCGGTTCAGGCCGACATCACGGATCAGGCATCCGTCGCGCGTCTCTTCGACGAAGCGCTCGCTAAAAGCGGCCGGCCGATACATGCCGTCGTGAACAACGCGCTTGCCGAATTCAGCTTCGATGGCGACGCGCGACCGAAGATCGGCGATATCGAATGGACGCGCTTTCAGCAGCAGATCGAAGGCGCCCTCAAGGGCGCGCTCAATACGATTCAAGCCGCGTTGCCCGCAATGCGTGCCGCTGGCTTTGGCCGTATCGTGAATGTCGGCACCAACCTATTTCAGAACCCCGTCGTGCCTTATCACGACTACACGGCGGCCAAAGCGGCATTGCTCGCGTTGACGAGAACTGCATCGAACGATCTCGGACCGGACGGCATCACGGTGAACATGGTGTCCGGCGGACTCTTGCGCACGACCGACGCCAGCAGCGCGACGCCCGAAGCCGTGTTCGATATGGTCGCCGGATTCACGCCGTTGCGCCGTGTCACGACGCCGGAAGAATTCGCCGACGCAGTGCTGTTCTTTCTCTCACCGTGGGCGCGAGCGGTGACGGGACAGAACCTCGTCGTCGATGGCGGTTTGGTCAAGGATTGAAGCGTCTTGCTCACACATGATCTCTCGACAATTCCCAAGCACGGCTCTCAACTCAAGGCGCGACATCATGGCTTATGAAAAGGTGAGCGTTTCCACTCGCGACGGGACGTGTCCCGTTCACGTTTTCACCGCCGATACGGCAACGCCCTCGCCGGTCATCGTCTTCTACATGGATGCGGGCGGCATACGTCCAGCTGTATCGGATATGGCGCAACGGCTGGCGAACGCGGGCTATGTCGTCCTGCTGCCAGACCTTTTTTATCGCCACGGTTCGTATGGGCCTTTCGATCCCGTGGAAGTATTCAAGGGCGATGTGCGAGCGATCCTCGGGCCGCTGATGGTCACCACGGGTAACGCGAAGGCCGCCGAAGATACAGAAGCATTGCTTGCCTACATAGACACGCGCACGGACGTTGAACCCGAACGTATCGGCGCGGTCGGTTTTTGCATGGGCGGCGGCATGGCTATCACCGCCGCTGGCCAATATCCCGATCGCTTCGCGGCGGTGGCAAGCTTTCACGGCGGCAATCTCGCAACCGATGCCCCTGACAGCCCGCATCTCTCAGCGCCACGACTAAAGGCCGAACTCTATATCGCAGCGGCCGACGCCGATGGAAGTTACCCGTCATCCATGGCGCAGCGCTTCGAAGACGCATTGAAGCAGGCCGGCGTTCGGTATGTCGCTGAGACCTATACCGGCGCCGCGCACGGCTGGATGAAGCCGGATTTTCCGGTCTACGACCAAGAGGCCGCCGAGCGCGGATGGTCCACGATGATCGAATTCTTCGATCGGACGCTCAAAGGTCCGGTCTGAAATCTTCGCGCGATGATCATGTCGTCGCGCGATCGTCGCGAAGCTCCGCTTACGAAGTCCCTATCCGCCGTTACGTTGGTGCGGCGCGTCACAGCACTAATTACCTTCGTCGCATCCCACTAGACCATAAAGAGAAAAAACGATCGTAAGGTGTTCTCCTACTGATCCGCATGCGAACTAGTCAGTACATTTACAAAAACAAAACGGCTGACGCGATCGACCGAAGGCACGTTAGCTCATGCGTTCGATCCATGCATTCAAACGAGGAGAGAGACGATGTTCAGGAAACCGGACGATGACGCGAGCCAGAAGCACGGCGTAAAAGCGAGCGATGCGCGTCGCGAAGGCATGAGTCGGCGAGACTTTGCCAGATTACTCGGCGCCGCGCCGCTCGCGTTGCTCGTCGGGTGCGGCGGGGGCGGAGACGATTCATCCAATTCTTCAGGGACGTTGGCGCTCGATCCAACGGCCAAAGCCGCGAATCCAGACACTTACACCGACTTCGAATGGTACAAGTGGACGTTTCCCATCGACAAAACGCTGGATGCAGTCGGGACAGCAAACGACGGCGTCGGCCAGATGTACGTGCGGCTTTACACGCCGAAAACGGTGGCATCGACGACATATCCGCTCGTGGCCGTGCTGGGCGGGTTAGGCAACGACGCCAACATGACGGCCAACTTCTACGCCTCCAACGGCGCGGCGGATTTCGCAAACGCGGCCTTGCAGGCGAAGTATCCGTCATACATCGTGACGGTGACCGTGCCTTGGGAAGCGTGCGTCAACTACGACGCCGAGATGGTCTATATGAACGCCATCGGCGAGTTGATGAAGGCCATCTCGACGCGCGTAGGCAATGTCGACTCGACGCGCATATACGCAACAGGCATCTCGCAGGGCGCGGGTTGGTCCTACGAAGCGGCATCGTTGCAACCCGATCTGTTCGCGGCACTCTTCATCAATTCAGGAACGGTCGTCCATACGACCTGGGGCAACGAAGCAGACCTGACCAAGTTAAAGGACGTCAACCTCTATATCGCGCACGGGGCGCAGGATCAGTACATTCCAGTGAACGAAGCGTACCGGGTGTACAACGACTTGTCCGCTCTCGGCAAACGCAACATCAAGCTGGACGTGGTGACGGGAACGCACGCGCTGTCGGGCACGCAGTATTTCCCGGCCACGCCCGTTACGAGTGTTTATCCGTGGCAGGACTGGCTCCTCACGCAGAAGAAGGGTGTGGGCTTCGATGGCCCCGTGCTTACCGAGGTCAGCCCCTTCTCCGCGTATCAGTGGGCGGGCCGCTCGGTATTACCGGATGTGCCAACTTGGGCTACCGACGTACCGTACGCAACGTGGACCGAGCCACAGGACAATCCGACCTGGGACACCATCAAGACCCGGCTTGCTGTTCCCACGGTGAACGGAACGAGCAGCGGCGGCTATGTGATCGGACGCTTTCGTATCGGCGACGAAACGCAGACCACCTATGACAGCGCGACGACGGCAACCGCGGGTCTCAAGTCCGGCCAATTGCTATGCATGACCATTCAGGGCTACACCGGTGCGTACGGGGACGACTTCGCCTCCTTCAACGCAAACTGGACCGTGGAATGGGCCGTGATGGCGGGGCAGGTTACGAGCATCGTCTTGACGAATCAGGCGAGCCCGGCGCCCATTGCCCGACCGAGCACGGTGAACTTGACGAACGGCGGCGGCCCGAACGTCAATAACTCGCTTGCGACGCCGAATGTCCTCGATGGCAAGCAGGTCTATCTGAGGATCGCTCTCGCGGACACTTACACGGGCACTGCGCTCAAGGTTTATGTGCGCTTCACCAGAAAGTTATCGAGTGCGCCGCAAGGGCCGGAATATGCGTCGTACTGGCATGTCGTGGACTTGCCTGTGAATCTGGCTGCCTGATTTATCGATGTGGGAAAACGGCGCTTCATACTCATGCGCCGTTATTCCGCAATCGCGTCGGTGCCCGCTCGCTGGCTGCTGCTTGGCGCGCGGCATTGACCACAGGATCGAAGTCCAACGCATGGACGACCCGAACCATGCTATCGAAACCCTCGACCGTCTGCATGCGCTCGGCATTCGCCTGTCTGTCGACGACTTCGGCACGGGATACTCTTCTTTGTCGTACCTGAAGCGCATGCCCGGGAACGAGATCAAGATCGATCGATCCTTCGTCATGGGCATCACGGATCATAAAGACGACGAGACCATCGTGCGCTCGACCATCGATCTCGGGCACAACATGGGACTGAAGGTCGTGGCGGAAGATGTCGAGAGCGAACAAATGATGACGCGCCCGCGGGAGTTGCAATGCGATCTTGCGCAGGGATTTCATTTGAGCCGCCCGCTGCCGCCGGCCAAGCTCGAACTCTGGCTCGCGGGTTGGGTCGAGGAGAACAATCTGCGTTTCGCGTGAACTCATCCGCAGGTCACGTTCATCCGTTTTTCTCGTTCGACGAAACTTCCGATGCAAGCCGATGCATGGACATCCATGCCGCCAGCGCACGGACGTGGGCTTGCTTCGATCAAACGATTGCTCGCTTCGAGCAGTCGCGCACAGCAGTGAAGGGGGCGCCGCTCGAAGTCATCGAGGAAAATAGTCGGGCAGCCGAAAGCCGTCATACGCGTGATTGCCGACGATGGCTTGCCTGAACGCATCCGAACGGTACGCTTCGACGATATCGTCGGTGGTCTGCGAATGCTGGTTCGCGGCTTTCACCACGACCTGATTCACGTAGGGCGAAGTCATCTCCTCGAGCGCCAGCGCCGTGGTCAGGGCGTGTCCGCTCGATACCGCGAAGTTGCCCTGAATCGCCGCAAAATCCACGTCTTCCAGCGCGCGCGGCGCCTGTGCCGATTCGAGCAGCACGAGCTTGATGCCGGCAGGATTATCGGTCACGTCGCGCTCGGTTACATCGACAGGATTCGGATTCGGACGGATGCGAATCCAGCCGATACGCTGAAGGATCTTGAGCGCGCGTTCCAGATTGACGGGATCGTTGGGCACGGCAACCGTCGCGCCTTTCCGGACCTCGGCAAGCGCATGGTGCTTCGTGGAGAAAAGGCCCATCGGTGGCGTGGGCACTTGCACCACGCCGACGAGATCGGTGCCGTTGCGGTCGTTATAGGACTTCAGATACACGCTGTGCTGCATCACGTCGGCCGCTATCTCGCCGCGATACACCGCCTGGTTCGCTTCCAGGCCGGTGCTGAACTCGACGTAGCGCACGGTGTAGCCCTTCTTCGAGAGTTGCGGTTCGACGCCCTGACGAAACTCGTCCGCGTAAGGGCCGGGCACGAAGCCTACTCGCAGTGTGTGCGTGGCATTGTCCGCGGCGAAGCCGGGCGAGATGAAGACGGCTTGGCTCAACGTCAGCGCGAGCAGGAACGGCCTGAGTTTTACCGGTGCAATCATGGGAATGAGTGGGCTGAACGAAAGCAGAAATCGTATCAACGCAACCCATGCGGGCGGAACAGATTGATCGAGCTAACCTTAGTCCGCAATGCGATAACCGAGGCTTCGCATCAATCGATAGTCTGTCGCGCGAGTTCGACTCTGGGCAGCGCAATGCCATGCCGCTCGCGAGCCGCTTGACGCGTCGTATCGATTTCCTTCTGCTTGCGAAGTTCGTCCCAACCCAGCACCTGTGCCGCGATCTCCGCGCCTTCGAGCAGCAGCGCGTTCGTCAGATGTCCGGAGATCGCGATCGTCGTGCGACGGAAGAATAGGTCCGCAAGACGCGTGACCATGTCGTGCGCGCACAGGTACTCGATCTCGCGCACCGTGAAGTCCGATGCGCTGCCAAAGGGCCGATCCGGTGCGCCCGCGCAAAACGCCGCGACTGCCGAAGCAGTCGTGCCATAGCGCGTGAGCAAGCCGTCGGCACGCTCGGCCGACACCCCATACTGTCGAACGACATTGCCGATCCATTCGGCCCGTGCATACGCATCGCGCGGAAAATCGCGGCCTCCGCCGATCGCCGTGTGACGCGTGCGGACCGCGCGTGAGCGTCCGAGGCGTGCGAGCGTGTCGTCGGTGACCGTTTCGGCGAATCCGCGAAACGTCGTCCACTTGCCGCCGACGAGCGATAAAACCGGGACTTGCGTGCCGGCAAGACGATCCACATGCATCGCGTGATCGCGGCTTACATCGCCGGGATCGGCGGCATTGGAATAGGGCAGCGGGCGCACGCCGCTGTATCGGAACGCAATGTTCGATTCGTTCAACACCACGCGTGGAAAAACTTCCCGCAGCGCGCCGAGCATGTAGGCGACTTCATCGTCCTCGCAGCGCACGGCGTCGGGCTCGCTTGTGCGGATATCGGTCGAGCCGATCAGCAACTTGTCCATGAAGGGATAGATGAGCGAGATGCGCCCGTCCTTCGAGCCGTAGTACACCATGCGGCCGCGCAGTTGCGCATGGAGCTCGGGGTGATCGACGATCAGATGCGAACCCTTCGTCCCGCCGATGTACTTGCTTTTTATGCCGAGCGAAGCATTCACGCTGTCGATCCACGCACCGCCCGCGTTGACGACGACCTCGGGCCGCACCGCGACGAGCTCGTCCGTTACGAGGTCGCGCAACCACACGACGCCGCCCTCGACGCGCTCCACGCTCGTGTAATTGGCCGCCGCCGATTGCTTGCACGCGGCAAGCCCGTCCGCGACGAGCTCGAAATTCAGGCGTTCGGCTTGCGTCACCTTGGCGTCGTAATACGTGGCGGTCGCCTTGATTGCCGGATCGAGCAGCGGCAGGTCTTCAAGCGATTGCGCTCGCGTCGCGAGATGATGACGCGGCATCGTGCGGTCGTGCCGTCCCAAGAAGTCGTACATGGCAAGTCCGATCTTCGAGATGATCGCGCCGCGATCCGCAAGCTTGGCCTTCATGCCGAAGAAGCGTCGAGCGGACGCCACCATGCCGCCGAAGTACGAGTGAATCGGCAGCACGGTTTCGAGCGGCAGCACGTAATGCGGCGCGTTCTTCAGCAACAGGTTGCGCTCCAACGTCGATTCGGCGACGAGGCGAAACTCGCCCGTCTCCAGATACTTCACGCCGCCGTGTATGAGCCGCGATGGCGCGCTACTCGCACCGGCGGCAAAGTCGGTCTTGTCGATCAACAGGCAGTCGACGCCTTGCAGCGATAAATCGCGAAACACACCCGCGCCGTTGATGCCGCCGCCCACGATCAACACGCCGATCTTCGGGCTCTGCTTCAACCGGTCGAGAAAGAAATTACGGTTTCGTTCTGTCATCGAGATTCTCCGGCTTCAATGCGAGGTGGCCGCGCGGTCGAGCGCGGGCCACAAGGGCTGAACTGCGGCGATGAGTTGCGACCAGAGCGCGTACGCGTCGTCGAGCTTCGCGTGGCGTTGCGGGTCCGGCGCATGCGTGCGCGCAACGCGGCAGGCGCGCGCCACGGCATCGGCAAGCGAATCGAAAACGCCCACGCTGACGCCTGCGCAAAGCGCCGCGCCGAGCGCGCTCGCCTCCTGACTTTCGGGTATGTCGATAGCGATGCCAAGCACATCCGCGAACGACTGCGCAAGCAACGGACTCGACGATCCACCGCCCGTCAACCCCGCACGATGCGCCGGAAAAGCGCTCGTCAACGCTTCGATGTGCCAGCGGTGATTGAACACCATGCCTTCGAGCACCGCACGCGCCAGATGCGCGCGCCGGTGCCACGAGCGCAAGCCGAAGAACGACGCGCTCGCCGGCTGCTCGAACGGAGAACCGAACAGGAAGGGATGAAACATGACCGAACTCGGTTCGGCCGACACCGCCTGCACTTCGTCGCCGATGAGATCAAACAGCGAGCATCCGCGCCGCGCCGCTTCCTGCGTTTCGTGCTGAAAGAGTTCGCGCAAAGCCCAATCGACATTGCTCGACGAAGCGGGCGAAATCGACATGTTCATCCACTGGCCGGGCCGTGTGCCATTACGGCACGACCAGCGCGGATCGAGTTGCGGCCGATCCGACAGTATTTCGTTGATGCTGAACGTTCCCGCCGTCACCGACAACACGCCCGGTTCGGCGTTGCCCATGCCGAGCGCGCTCGACGTGACGTCGTGCAGCCCGGTTGCGACGGGCGTGCCTTCCTTCAAGCCGGTTTGCGATGCGGCAAGCGCCGTCACGCGGCCGGCCTGCGCCGTGGACGCGACGATGGGTGCGAGCGCCTGGCCGATAGTCCCCAGGCCGTAGAGCGCCATGACCTCGGCGCTGTACTGCTGCGTGTTCACATCGGTGAAGGACGAACTGGCTTCGGTTGGATCGGTGGCGGGGACGCCCGTGAGACAGAGCCGCAGCCAGTCCTTGCAAAACAAGACATGGCCGATCCGCGCGAAGCGCGCTGGCTCGTTGAGCTGAATCCATTTCAGCAGGCTGACGGCGGCGTACGGATAAGGCTGCTGTCCGGTCAATGACAGCGCCCGTTCCAGCACGCCTTCCTCGCGCCAGCGTTGCCGGACGTCGAAGGCGCGGCTGTCGAGCGAGAGAATGCCGGCGCCGAGCGGCGCGCCCGCGCAATCCACGAGATAGAGCCCATCGCCGTGTCCGGTTACGCCGACGGCCGCAATGGAACCAGGCGCAATCTCGCTCAACGCATCGCGAATGGCGCCACAGGCCGCATCCCAGGTTTCTCGCATGTCCCGTTCGACATGGCGCGCACGCGGCTGCCGCTGTTCGACGCGCCGGCTGCCCACGGCGACGGTGCGCCCGGCCGTGTCGAAAACAACCGCCTTCGTGGCTGTCGAACCGCTGTCGACGCCGAGCAGATACGTCTCCATCGTGTCTCCGAATTTTTTGTTGCATCGCGTCAAGCCGACATTTCGCCTTCGGATTGCGCGATGCTTATCTAGGGTTATAGCGGATGGTAATCGAGGATCGGGTTGCCTATTGTGCTTACAGTGAAAAAAATTTCAGCACGTAGAAAAAATATCACTTCAACGTGCGCACGGAGACGACATGACGAAATCCGCCGACAGGCGTGACGCCGAGGACAGTCTTGCGATTCGCGCGGCGTGGCTGCACTACGCCGCCGGTCAGACGCAGGCCGACGTCGCGGCTCGTCTCGGCGTGAGCAGTGTCAAGGCGCATCGGCTGATCATGCGAGCGAATCAGAGCGGCGCGGTCAAGTTCACCATCGACGGCGATGTCGCCGAATGCGTCGTGCTCGAAGCGGAGCTTGCGCAGCGCTTCGGTCTTAGCTATTGCGAAGTGGTCCCCGATCTGAACGAAGGCGATCTGCCGCTGCGCGCCCTTGGCGTCGCTGGCGCGCACTTCATGCAGCGCGAGATCGCGACGCGGCAAGGCGGCGTGATCGGCATAGGACATGGGCGAACGCTCGCGGCCGTCGTGGAGAACATTCCGCGCCTGGACGCGGGCACGGTGCGCTTCGTGTCCTTGCTTGGCGGCGTCACGCGCAAATACACGGCAAATCCGTATGACGTGATTCACCGACTTGCCGAGCAGACGGGCGCGGTGTCGTATGTGCTGCCGCTGCCGTTCTTCGCCAACAAGGCCGAGGATCGCGAAGTGTTGCTGGCGCAGCGTGGCGTGCGCGAAGTGTTCGACATGGCGGCGCATGCGGATCTGATGGTCGTCGGTATCGGATCGGTGAATGCGGACGCGCAACTCGTCGCATCGCATATGATCGAGCCCGACGAAATTCAGGAAGTGCGCGACAAGGGCGGTCAAGGCGAATTGCTCGGACATTTTTTCAGCGATACCGGCCAATCCGTCGAAACATCGCTGGCGGCGCGCACGGTCGCGCCCGAACTCGACGACCTCAAGGGCCGGCGCATCATCGCGATTGCGGGCGGCGCGTCGAAGATCGCGGCGATTCGCGCGGTGCTCAATAGCGGCCTTCTGAGCGGATTGATCACCGACGAAGCCTCGGCGCTGGCGCTGAAGATGGAACCTGTCGCGACGGAGGCGGCGTGATGAGCGAGAACGCACGCGACCTTCTCATCGGCATCGACGCGGGGACCTCGGTCATCAAGGCCGTGGCCTTCGACCTGACGGGACGGCAGATTGCCGTCGCCTCGGTGCCGAACCGCTACACCACGAGCCCCGATGGCGCGGCGACTCAATCGCTCGATCAAACTTGGGGCGACTGCGCGAAGACCTTGCGGGATCTGGGCGCGAAGATCGAAGGTCTCGCGCAACGCACGCGCGCGCTGGCGGTGACGGGTCAAGGCGACGGCACATGGCTCGTCGGCGCAGGCAATAAGCCGGCGAGCGACGCATGGCTATGGCTCGACGCGCGCGCCGCGAACACGGTGCGGCTGCTGCAGGAAGGACCGGCGAGCCGCGCGCGGTTCCAGGCGACCGGCACGGGACTCGCCGCGTGCAGTCAGGGCGCGCAGATCGCGCACATGGCCGCGACGACGCCCGAAGTGCTCGAACGCACCGAAGTGGCACTGCATTGCAAGGACTGGCTGTATCTCAACCTCACCGGTGTGCGCGCCACCGATCCGTCCGAGGCGAGCTTCACCTACGGCGACTTTCGCACGCGCCAATACGACGACACGGTGATCGAAGCGCTCGGCCTCACCGCGTGGCGCGACCTGTTGCCGGAAATCGTCGACGGCACGGAGATCATGCATCCGCTGACGTCAGACGCCGCCGCCGCGACCGGCCTGCTCGAAGGCACGCCCGTGTGTCTGGGCTTCGTCGATATCGTGCTGACGGCGCTCGGCGCGGGCATTCACACGGAAGGCGCGACGGGCGCGAGTTGCTCGATCGTCGGCTCCACGGGCATGCACATGCGCGCGATGCACAACGCCGACATCCATCTGAACGCGGAAGGCACGGGTTACGTGATTGCGTTGCCGGTGCCGGGCATGTCGGCGCAAGTGCAGTCGAACATGGCGGCGACGCTGAACGTGGACTGGGTGTTGAATCTCGCGTGCGATCTGCTCGCGCAGTTCGGCACGAGCCTTTCGCACGGCGACCGGATGAAGTGTATCGACGGATGGCTGCAGTCGGGACGTCCCGGTGCGCTTCTGTATCACCCCTATATCTCCGATGCCGGCGAGCGCGGTCCTTTCGTGGACCCGAACGCGCGCGCGGATTTCATCGGGCTCACGAGCGAGAGCCGCTACCCGGATCTGTTTCGCGCGGTGGTCGAAGGGCTCGGCATGGCCGCGCGCGATTGCTATACGTCGATGGGCATTCCAATGCCGGATGAACTGCGTCTCACCGGCGGCGCGACGCGTTCGCGCGCGTTGCGCGGCGTGCTCGGCGCGGTGGTCGGCGCGCCGGTGCGTATCTCGCTGCGCGAGGAAGCGGGCGCGGCGGGCGCGGCGATGATGGCGGCGGTCGCGCTCGGCGTGTATCCCGACATGAACACGTGCATCGCGCAATGGGTGACGCCGCTGCTCGGACAAGTGGAAGCGCCCGATGCGGAACTGACGCAGTTGTATGCGCAGCTTTTTCCCGCGTATCGGAAGGCGCGCGAGGCGCTCGTACCGACCTGGGATGAAACGGCGCGGTTGCTGAAATCGCGGCATCGGCCGAACGCGCTAGCCGCAGGCCTCAACTAACGTCGAACATGGAACGCTGAGATGAGCGAGAAGGATAGGGTGGACCTGTGTGTCATCGGCGGCGGCATCAACGGCGCGGGTATTGCGCGCGATGCGGCGGGCCGCGGACTCTCGGTGATTCTGTGCGAGAAGGACGATCTCGCACAGGGCACGTCGTCGCGTTCCGGCAAGCTCGTGCATGGCGGGCTGCGTTACCTCGAATACTACGAATTCCGGCTCGTGCGCGAGGCGCTGATCGAGCGCGAAGTGCTGCTCAATGCCGCGCCGCATATCATCTGGCCGCTGCGCTTCGTGCTGCCGCATAGTCCGGGTGATCGTCCCGCATGGCTCGTGCGCACGGGCCTCTTCATGTACGACCATCTGGGCGGCCGCAAGAAGCTGCCGGGCACGCGTTCGCTCGACTTGTGGCGCAATCCGGAAGGCGCGCCGATCAAGGACGAGTACCGGCGTGGCTTCGAGTATTCCGATTGCTGGGTCGACGACGCGCGTCTCGTCGTGCTGAGTGCCGTCGATGCCGCCAAGCGCGGCGCCGAAGTGCTCACGCGCACCGCATGCATCGGCGCGCGGCGCGAGGGCAATGCGTGGCGCGTCGAACTGCGCGACACGCGCACGGGATCGACGCGCGTCGTGAACGCACGCGCGCTCGTCAATGCGGCGGGACCGTGGGTATCGGATGTCATCGGGCGCGCGGGCGCGAAGTCGACGCGCAAGGTGCGGCTCGTGAAGGGCAGTCATATCGTTACGCCGAAGTTCTGGGACGGTCCGCACTCGTATCTCGTGCAGAACCACGACAAGCGCGTGATCTTCATCAACGCCTATGAGGGCGACAAGGCGCTCATCGGCACGACCGATGTGCCGTGGGACGGCGCGCCGGAAACCGTGCAGATATCGAACGAGGAAATCGATTATCTGCTGACGGCGGTGAACCGCTACTTCAAGCATCCGTTACGCAAGCAAGACATCGTGCAGACGTTCTCGGGCGTGCGTCCTCTCTACGACGACGGCAAGGGCAATCCGTCGGCGGTCACGCGCGACTACGTGTTCGATCTCGACGCCAGCGGCGGCGCGCCCTTGCTGAATGTCTTCGGCGGCAAGATCACGACGTTTCGCAAGCTCGCCGAACACGCGCTGCAAAAGCTGCAGCCGACCTTCCCGAAGATGGGCCCCGACTGGACTTCATCGGCGACGCTGCCGGGCGGCGACATGGAAGGCGCCGACGTGCCGCGCTTCATGGCGAGTCTGCAAAGCCGCTACGAGTGGCTGCCGCGCAATCTGCTGCGCTATTACACGCAAACCTACGGCACGCTGACCTCGCAGGTGATCGACGGCGCGACCTCGCTCGCCGGTCTCGGCCAGCAGTTCGGACCGAACTTCCACGAAGCGGAAGCGCGCTACCTGATGTCGCACGAATGGGCCGAGTCGGCGGACGACATGCTCACGCGGCGCACCAAGCACGGCTTGCACATGAGCGCCGCGCAGAAGTCCGCGTTCGAAGCCTGGCTCGACGGCCTCGTGCGTAAATCCGCTTAAAGACACGAGACGAACATGGCATTCACGCTTGCACTGAACACGAATCCACTGGTGAACCGCTTCGCCGAACCGGGCGACCTGATCGACACCATCGCGCACGACATGAAAATCCGCGACGTGCAGTTGACGCACGAGTTCATCAATCCGTCGTGGCCGGCGGCAACCACGCGGCGGCTCACGCGCGAGATGCGCGCGGCGATGACGCGCACCGGCGTGCGGATCACCTCGGGCATGACCGGGCCGTATGGCCGTCTGAATCACTTCGGTCATCCGGATGCAGACGTGCGCCGCTACTACATCGACTGGTTCAAGTCGTTTGCGGATATCACCGCCGATCTGGGCGGCGACTCCATCGGCACGCAGTTCGCGATCTTCACTTACAGAGATTTCGACGATCCGCAACGGCGTGACGCGCTGCTGCAAACCGCGATCGATTGCTGGGCCGAAGTCGCCGAGCATGCCAAAGCGGCCGGCTTGAAATACGTGTTCTGGGAACCGATGTCCATTGGCCGCGAATTCGGCGAGACCATCGCCGCGTGCATGGCGCTGCAAGACCGCCTGAGCGCCGCGAACATGGCCATTCCCATGTGGATGATGGCCGACATCGACCACGGCGACGTCACCAGTTCCAACCCCGACGACTTCGATCCCTATGCGTGGGCGCGCGCCGTGCCGCGCGTGTCGCCGATCATCCATATCAAGCAGTCGTTGATGGACAAGGGCGGGCATCGCCCGTTCACCGCGGAGTACAACGCGCGCGGCCGCATTCAGCCGGAACCGCTCATCGAGGCGCTGCACGCGGGCGGCGGGCGCGACAACGAAATTTGCCTGGAACTCTCGTTCAAGGAACGCGAGCCGACGGATCGGCAGGTCGTCGCGCAGATCGCCGAATCGGTGGCATTCTGGGCGCCGCATTTCGACACCGGCATCGCCGATCTCAACATCTGAGGAGTCAGACATGCCAGGCACGATGACACAGAAGCTGATCAACGATGGCGATGCCGCCGTCGACGAGATGCTCGAGGGCGTCATGGCCGCGCACGGCGATCTGCTGACGCGCAGCGACAGCGCGCCCCGGGCGATCATCGCGCGCAACGGGCCGCGTGAGGGCAAGGTGGCGTTGATCATCGGCGGAGGATCGGGACACGAGCCGACGTTTCTGGGCTTCGTCGGCCGCGGTCTCGCCGATGCCGCCGTGATCGGCAACGTCTTCGCTTCGCCGCCGCCGCAACCGGCCGTCGATGCCGCGCTCGCCGCGCATGGCAACGCGGGCGTGCTGTTCATGTACGGCAATTACGCGGGCGATGTCATGAACTTCGACATGGCGACCGAACTGCTCGAACTCGACGGCGTCGAGGCGCGCACCGTGCTGACCACCGACGACATCGCCTCCGCGCCGCGCGACAAGCGCGAGACGCGGCGCGGCGTGGCGGGCAACGTGTTCATCTTCAAGGCAGCGGGCGCCGCGGCGGACCTGATGATGCCGCTCGGCGAGGTGGAGCGCGTCGCGCGCCATGCCAACGCGCGCACGTACACGCTCGGCGTGGCGCTCGCGCCTTGCTCGCTGCCGCAGACGCGTCAACCGAACTTCGAGATTGCCGCCGGCGACATGGAAATCGGCATGGGCATTCACGGCGAACCGGGCATGCGCCGGGAAGCCTTGCGCACGGCCGACGACATCACCGACGAAATCATGGATGCGATCCTCGCCGAGATGGGCGCGGCCAAGGGCGACCGCGTGGCGGTACTCGTGAATTCGCTCGGCTCGACGCCGCTCATGGAGCTTTACATTCTCAACCGGCGCGTTTCGCAGCGCTTGCAGGAGGCGGGACTCGTCGTGCATCGCACGCTCGTGGGGCCGCTGTGCACATCGCTGGAAATGGCGGGCGCGTCGATCACCGTCATGCATCTCGACGATGAATTGCAGCGCCTCATCGATCATCCGTGCGAGTGCGCGATGTTTCAGCAGAGGGCCGCATGATGTCCGCGCTTTCCACCGCCGACAACGCGCAACTGTTCCGCGAACTCGCGAGCACCATCGCGGCGGCGCGCGACGAACTGTGCCGGCTCGACGGCGTGATCGGCGACGCGGACCACGGCATCGCGATGGAACAGGGCTTTTCTGCCGCGTCCAGGGCCATCGACGCGTTGCCGTCCGACTGCACGTTCGCGGATCAGTGGAACGCCGCGGCCAAGGGTTTTCTCAACGCGGTCGGCGCATCGTCGGGGCCGCTTTACGCAACGGCGTTCATGCGCGCGGCGAAGGCGGCGGGTGCGCGTCAGGCATTGCCGCTGAACGAAGCGCCGGGGTTGATCGTCGCGATGGCCGAAGGCATCCGGTCGCGCGGCAAGGCGGAAGTCGGCGAAAAAACCATGGTCGATGCGTGGGCGCCTGCCGCCTCGGCAGCCGAACAAGGCATGGCGGACGGCTTGTCCGTGAGCGACATCCTGACCCGCGTTCGCGAAGCGGCGAACGCGGGCGCGCAATCCACGAAGGCGATGGTGGCGACCAAGGGAAGATCGGCGCGCCTCGGTGAACGCAGCATCGGTCACATCGATCCGGGCGCGGCCTCCGCCGCGATGGTCATCAACGTGATTGCAGAAAACTGGGGAAGACATGACACGCACTGAACGAATGGACAGCCGCGAGGTGAGCCAATGAGCGCAATGACTCCGTCGATCAAGCATCAGGGCAAGCGCGGCATGCGCGTTGTGATCGGCATCGTGTTGCTGGCCATTTTGCTGATCGCGATGGCCATGAGTACCAAAATCGTGAAGATCGGTTCCGGCGCCGATACGCAGACCAAGGAATTCGAGCCGGAAGCCTACGGCAAGAAGCAGTTTCCGAAGACGCAGGCCGCGATAGAAAAGCGCGCCGTCGATGCGGCGACGCTGGCCGCCGCCATTGCCAAGGATCAGGACGCGGCGGGCAAGCAATACGGCATCGCGGGCGGCGGCATCGGTCCTGAGATGTCGGTGAAGTTCTCGGGTGTCGCGGGCAAGGAAGACTCCGGCGTGTACGAAGTCAAGGTGCCGGGCCTGCCCGATTCGCTCGTCATACGCGTGCAGACGGGACCGGCGATCAACGGCACCGACTTGCGCGATGCCACGGGCGACATCAGCTTCGGGCAGTTCACGAATCAGATCGATTACCAGAACGCCGGTTACGCCATCAACACGGAGATGAAGAAACAGGTTCTGTCGAAGGTCGATACCGCCAAGCTGACGGGCAAGACAGTCGATGTCGTCGGCGTGTTCCAGCTGATCAATCCGAACGGCTGGCTCGTCACTCCTGTGAAGCTGGACGCGAAATGAGCACCATCGATCCAACCAACGAACAGGGCGCGGCGAAGGATGGCGTGCTGCTGTCTGCGCGCGATGTCGTCAAGTCGTATGGCGGCGTGCATGCGCTCAAGGGCGTGAACTTCGAGATTCATCGCGGCAAGGTCACGACGCTCTTCGGCGAAAACGGCGCGGGCAAGTCGACGCTCATGAAAATCCTCTCGGGCGTGGAAAAACCGACCTCCGGAGAAATCGAGCTGGATGGCGAACGCGTGGCGTTCACGTCATCGACGGATGCGCGCAATCACGGCATCTCGATCATTCATCAGGAACTGAGTCTCGCGCCGAACCTGAGCGTGCGCGACAACGTCTTCATGGGCCGCGAGCTGCGCACGCCGACCGGCGTCAACTTCGCCGAAGAAGCGCGGCAGACGCGCGCGCTGATGGAGGAACTCGAAGAAGACGTCGACCCCATGACGCTGGTGCGCGATCTGCGCCTCGGTCAGCAGCAGGTCGTCGAGATCGCGCGGGCGTTGTCGGTCGATTCGCGCATCCTGATCATGGACGAACCGACTTCGGCGCTGAGCGCATCCGAAGTGGAGGTGCTGTTCAAGGTGATTCGCGACTTGACGAGCCGGGGCGTATCGATCGTCTACATCTCGCATCATCTGGAAGAAGCATTGCAGGTCACGGACTATGCCGTGGTGCTGCGCGATGGCCGCATCACCGCGACGGCGGAGCGCAAGGACATCGACCTCGGATGGATCGTGCGCAACATGGTCGGCGAGAACTTCGACCTCGGCTCGCCGCCGACCGGCTACGAGTTCGGCGAAGTCGCGCTCGATATCGACGATGTCAGCATCGCCGATGAATCCGGCTCGGGCGTGTCCGTGGTCGATCGTCTGTCGCTCAAGGTGCGCGCGGGAGAGATCGTCTGCATCTACGGACTGATGGGCGCGGGCCGCACGGAACTGCTCGAAGCGGTCGCGGGACGCACGCGGCTGCCGGTGACGGGCGGAACCATTCGGCTCGAGGGCGAGAGCATGGCGGGGCTGAGTATCGCGCAGCGCATTGGCCGTGGGCTCGTGCTGGTGCCGGAAGATCGTCAGCGCGACGGCCTCGTGCCGACGATGAGCGTCGGCTCGAACTTGTCGCTCGCGAGCATCCGCTCTTTCGTGAAGGGCATCTTGATGTCGCCGCCGGTCGAGCGTGAACTCGTCGGCCAGTCGATCCGCAACGTGCACGTGAAGACCTCGGGACCGGGCGCTTCGATCCGTTCGCTGTCGGGCGGAAATCAGCAGAAGGTGGTGATCGGCAAGATGCTGGCTACCGGACCGCGCGTCATTCTGCTCGATGAACCCAGTCGCGGCATCGACATCGGTGCGAAGTCGGAAGTCTTTCGTCTGCTCGCCGAGAACGCGAAGAAGGGTTTGGCCGTCGTGTATTCGACGTCGGAAGTGGGCGAATGCCTGAGCGTTGCGCATCGCATCATCGTCATGCGGCGCGGAAAGATTTCCGCGGAATTCGGCCCCGACGCCAACAAGGACGACATCATGGCCGCCTCCGGCGAAGCCGTGGTCGCCTGAATCAGAACATGCCTGGAGACATTGAACATGAACGACGCCGCCAAAACATCGACTCGCTCCGGATCGTCCGGCGAAGGGTTCGACCTCGGCAAAGTGCTGCTCGAAGGACGCGCGTTCTTCGCGCTGATCGCCATCATCATCATCTTTTCGTTTCTCTCGCCGAATTATTTCGCAGTAGAAAACTTCCTTACGATGGCCTCACACGTGGCTATCTACGGGATTCTCGCGATCGGCATGCTGCTCGTGATCATCAACGGCGGCATTGATTTGTCGGTGGGTTCGACGCTCGGGCTGTCGGGCGTCGTCGCTGGATTTTTCATGCAAGGCGTGACGCTCAATATGTTCGGGGTCGTCATGTACCCGTCGGTCTGGGTCGTGGTGGTGCTGTGCTGCGCGCTCGGCGCGTTCATCGGGCTCGTGAACGGCATTCTCATTGCGCGCTTCAAGGTGCCGGCCTTCGTCGCCACGCTCGGCGTGATGTACGTGGTGCGCGGTTTTGCCCTTCTCATGACCAATGGCCTCACGTACAACAACCTGGGCGGTCAGGCGGACCTGGGCAATACCGGCTTCGACTACCTGGGCTTCGACCGCTTGTTCAACGTGCCGGTGGGCGTGCTGATTCTCGCGATCATCGCGATTCTCGGCAGTATCGCGCTCAATCGCTCGGCCTTCGGGCGCTGGCTCTATGCGTCCGGCGGCAACGACCGCGCGGCGGAATTGTCGGGCGTGCCCGTGAAGCGCGTGCTGATCAGCGTGTACATGCTGTCGGGAATGTGCGCGGCTATCGCGGGACTGATTCTTTCGTCGCAGCTCACGTCCGCCGGGCCGACCGCGGGCACGACCTACGAACTCACGGCCATCGCGGCGGTCGTGATCGGCGGGGCATCGCTGATGGGCGGCACCGGCAACATTCGCGGCACGTTGCTCGGCGCGTTCGTGATCGGCTTTCTGTCCGACGGGCTCGTGATCATCGGCATCTCGTCTTACTGGCAAACGGTATTCACCGGCGCGGTCATCGTGCTCGCGGTGTTGCTCAACGCCATTCAATATCGCCGCAAGGTCAAGCGTCCGACGCCGACCGGCGGCCCACTGGCTTCTCCGCAAGGCGGCGGCAAGGCATAGCCCGACCTCCGGCACGCGAGAAGAATATCGAAGTCCTGCGCCAACACCAACCCAAGAAAGAGACACGCCATGACTATGAAGAGAAAGACCTTGATCCTTGCGGCCCTCGCCGTGGCTGCGCCCTTGTTTGCGAGCCAGGCTCAGGCGGCGGGCGGGCTGATCAGCATTATCGTCAACGATCCCGCCAATCCGTACTGGCTCGCCGAAGGCAACATCGCGGCGGCGGAAGCCAAGAAGCTGGGCTATAGCGCGAACGTGTCGGCGTCGAAAGGCGACACGAACACCGAAAGCCAGCAGATCGACACGGCCATCACCAACAAGTCGGTTGCGATCATTCTGGATCCGGCCAATGCGAGCGGCTCCGTCGGCGCCGTGAAGAAGGCGATTGCCGCGAACATTCCGGTGTTCCTCGTCAACGCGGAAATCAACCAGCCGGGGCTCGCGAAGGCGCAGCTCGTGTCGAACAACGCGCAAGGCGCGGCGCTCGGTGCTCAGCAATGGACGAAGGATGTCGGGTCGAAGGGCAACTATGTCGAATTGCTCGGCTCGCCTTCGGACAACAACGCCGCGACGCGGTCCAACGGCTACAAGTCGGTGCTCTCGCAGTATCCGGATCTGAAGATGGTCGGCTCGCAAGTGGCCAACTGGGATCGTACGCAAGGCTTCAATGCGACGCAGAGCCTGCTGCAGGCGCACCCGGATGTGATCGGCGTGATCAGCGGCAACGATGAAATGGCGCTCGGCGCGATTGCGGCGCTCAAGCAATCGGGCAAGCTGAAGAACGTGAAAGTCGGTGGTTTCGATGGCTCGCCGGCCGCGGTCGAGGCAGTGAAAGCGGGCGAGTTGCAGTACACCGTGCTGCAACCGGTCGCGGAGTTTTCCGCCAAGGCCGTGCAGGAAGCCGATCAGTTCCTGAAGACCGGCAAGACGGGCGCCGCCAGCGAAAAGCAGTTGTTCGACTGCGTGCTGATCACGAAGGCGAACGTGTCGAAATACACCGCGCCGTTCGTGCTTTCGAAGTGACCTAGCAGGCGTTTTCATCCGCGCGCCGGGCGGGCATAAGGCACGTCCGGCGCATGACGCGGCCTCATTTGCAAGACACACTGTCCGACAACCTAACCATGTCTGATACCCCGTTCTGGGTCGGCACGAGCTGGAAGATGAACAAGACCCTGGCGCAAGCGATCGCTTTCGCCGAGGGTTTGCTCGCGAGCCCTGACGACCCGCGAATCCAGTGCTTCGTGATTCCGCCGTTCACCGCGATTCGCGAAGTGAAGTCGATTCTCGCCGAGACCAATGTCAAGGTCGGCGCGCAAAACATGCATTGGGCCGAAGAGGGCGCGTGGACCGGCGAGATTTCCCCGCCGATGCTGGTCGATTGCGGCATGGATCTCGTCGAACTCGGCCATTCCGAACGGCGCGAGCACTTCGGCGAAACCGACGACACCGTCGGACGCAAGGTCGAGGCCGCCGTGCGTCACGGATTGACGCCGCTGATCTGCATTGGCGAAACGCTCGCCGACAAAGAGAGCGGACGCGCTGCGGACGTGTTGGCCACCGAGGTGCGCGGCGCGTTGGCGCGTCTTTCTCCTGAACAACGAACGGCGCCGATTCTGCTCGCGTACGAGCCTGTATGGGCTATCGGCGAGAGCGGCATTCCGGCTAGTCCCGAATATGCGGATGCGCGTCAAGCCGAGATCAGCAAAGTGGCGGAGGAAACGCTCGGGCGAAGCATTCCCTGTTTGTACGGCGGCTCCGTCAATCCGGGCAACTGCGCGGAACTGGCCGCGTGCCCGCACATCGATGGACTTTTCATCGGCCGTTCGGCGTGGAGCGTGAGCGGCTATCTGGATATTTTGAAACGCGTCGGCGCGGTGCTTTGACTTGGCATGCGCCACCTGCATCGAACAATCGACGGAGATACTCATGAAGCTAGCAATTGGTGGAGACAGCGCCGGAGTGGGACTTGCACGCGTGCTGGCGGATTATTTGAAGGACCGCTTCGAGGTATTCGAGGTGTCGCACAATGAGGCGAGCCCGAACGAGTTTTACGCCAATCTCTCGGACCGCGTGGCCTCTGGTGTGATGAGCGGCGAATACGATCGCGCGATTCTCGTGTGCGGGACGGGCATTGGTGTAAGCATCTCGGCGAACAAGGTGCCGGGCATTCGCGCCGCGCTGTGCCACGATACTTATTCGGCGGAACGCGCGGCGCTTTCCAACAACGCGCAGATCATCACGATGGGCTCGCGCGTGATCGGACCTGAAGTCGCGAAGACCATCGCCGATTCGTTTCTCGCCAATTCCTTCGACGAGAATGGACGCAGCGCGGGCAATGTGAAGGCGATCAACGAGCTCGACGACAAGTATCATCGCTAGGATAGTGCTCGCTAGACCCGTGCGCCGCGCTTGCGCACGGGGCGCGTCGACGTGTGAAAGCGGTCCTCGGTTTGCTCGATAGCCTGTCCGAGAAATTGCAGGAACATGCCCATCGCGACCGTGGTCGTCAGATCGGAGCGTTGATACAGGCAACTGGACGATTGCGCGCCCGCATCGGCGAGCGGCGTCCATGCGAGCTTGCCCCCGGCGACGTCTTCCGCGACATTCTCCGCAATCAGAAAGCCGATGCCGATGCCATCCGCCACCAGCCGGCGCACCATGGCGACCGAACTGGTTTCGACGAGCGGTCGCGCATTGCGCCGGTCGCGGTGATCGATTTGATCGACCATCGCGCGCAATTCGGTATCCGGCGACATCAGGATGAGCGGATAGCCAAGGCAGTCGCGTAGTCGCGGACGTCGCTGGAGTTTCATGAGCGGATGTCCCGGTGGCGTGACCACGCCGAGGTGCTGCACATATGCGCGCACTTCCACGACGCCAGGCGGCGGCTTGCGACGCAGGCCGTAGCCAATGTCGGCCTCACCGGTCTCCACCCACTTCAAGATGTTTTCGCCGTTACCCGAACGCACGCTGTAGGTGACGCCCGGATAGCGCGTCATCGCGGCCTGAATCGCGCCGGGCACCAGATACTCCGCCGACGAAGGCGACACGGCCAGATTGACGTGTCCGCGCCGCAGCGAGCGCAAGTCCTCGACCTGAGTCATCGCGTTGTCGAAATCGCGCTGACCGCGCCGCACCGCCGCGATGATGATCTCGCCCGCCGTGGTGAGCTGCATGCCGCGCGGCAAGCGGTCGAAGAGCGGCGAGCCGACCTGTTCTTCCAGATTGAGGATCTGCTGATGCACCGCAGCCGCGGTCAGATGCAGCGATTCGGCCGCCTTGCGGATGGAACCGCGCCTGACGACTTCGTCGAAGCAACGGAAGGTCTGTGATATCGGACGCATGGCTTACCGTATGGATTTTTCTGACGACCCGTTTAAAACAATCAGGTTTTACTGACGCGTGGAATAGCCTAAATTTTGCTCCATCATCTTAACGGAGCAAACTGTGACTACCACCGTTGATCAAATCACCCAGCGTCGCCGCGGCGTCGGGCTCATAGCGCACGACCCGAACCTGTCCGCTGGCGGCTATACGCTGATCGCGCCGCAAACGGCAGGCGGGCGCGTGTTTCTCGTCGATATGCGCGGCGAAGTCGTGCATGAATGGCAGATGCCGGTGCGCCCCGGCCGTCATGCGGTGATTCTCCCGAACGGCAATCTCGGTTACAACGGCAATCATGCGGATTCGGAAGATCGATATGCGCCTTGGTCGATGTGGCACGGCGGCGATTTCTACGAAGTATCGCCGGAGGGCGAGGTGGTGTGGCGTTACCAGGACCCGGCGCATCATCACGACGCGCAGTGGCTGCCGAACGGAAACCTGCTGTACGCCGCGTGCGCGCCGGTGCCCGCGGGTTTCGCCGATCGCGTGCCGGGCGGCACGGCGCATGGTCCGGACGAGCCCATGTTCGCGGACGTGATCCGCGAAGTGAATCGCGCGGGCGAACTCGTGTGGGAATGGAAAGCCTGGGAGCATCTCGATCCGAAAGACTTTCCTATCGCGCCGGGCTTCGGCCGTTATCACTGGCCGCTCGTGAACGGGCTCGGTGTGAATGCGCAAGGCGAGGTGCTGATTAGCTTACGCACCACGTCGGGCATTATCGCGGTCGACCGTCGAACGGGCCACGTGACCATGCATATCCCACCGGACGTGGTTTCGCATCAGCATGCGCCGGTCGCGCTCGCCAACGGCAACATCCTCACGTTCGACAACGGCAACTTTCGCGCGGGCGCGCACGTGGCGTTCTCGCGTGTGCTGGAGATCGATCCGTCGACGCACGAAATCGTATGGTCTTACGCCGACGACATGGTCAACATGTTCTACAGCGCGTTCATGGGCAACGCCCAGCGGCTCGCGAACGGCAACACGCATATCACCGAATCGGCGACGGGGCGTCTTTTCGAAGTCACGCCCGCAGGCGAAGTGGTATGGGAATACGTGATTCCGTGGTTCGCCGAATACCCGGACGAAGCGGCCCGCAAGACAGGTCCGGGGCAATTGAACAGCGTCTTTCAAACCTTCCGCTACCGCCGCGAGCAATTGCCATGGTTGCCTGCTTGAGCGCCGTGCGCCGCGCGCTTCGAAACCATGGGGGTCTCGTGAAAGCTGAATCCGCCACGCATGATGTCGACGCGCGTTTGCCCGCATGGCAACTCGCGCTGTTCGGTTTGCAACATGTGCTGTCCATGGCCGCATCGCCCGTTACGGCGGTCTTTCTGATGTCGCGCATGTTGTCGCTGCCAGCCGAGATGACCGTGCATCTGATCGGCGCGACGTTCTTCGTGTGCGGCGCCGGCACGATCTTACAGTCGCTCGGCGCAGGGCCGGTGGGCGCGCGGCTGCCATTCGTGATGGTGCCGGGCGGCGCGCCCGCGATGCTCTTCGCCGTCATCGCGATGCAAACGGATCTGCGTACCGCGGCGGGCGCGGCGATCCTCACCAGTCTCTTCTACTGGATCGTGCTGCCGGTATTCGCACGCTGCCTGCGCTTCTTTCCGCGCGTGGTCGTGGGCGCCATGCTGCTGCTCGTCTCGGTCAGTCTCATCCGGATTTACGCCGGAATCGTCGTCGGGCAGCCGGGCACGCCGGGCTTTGCGCGGCCCGAGGCGCTCGGACTTGCGCTGCTGACCATCGTGGCCACGCTCGCGGTCGCGCGTCTCTTCAAGGGCACGCTGGGCAGGCTCGCGGTGCTGCTGGGTCTTGTCATCGGCACGTTCGCCGCCTGGGCAATGGGTTCGATGTCGCTAAGCGGCCTCTGGAGCGGCCCGCTCTTTACCTGGCCGATGCTATTGCCCTTCGGCATGCCGCGCTTCGACGTGCTGGCCGCGCTTCCCATGCTGATCTTCAGTGTCATTTCGATGGCCGAAGCCACTGGACAGACGGTTGCCGTCGGCGAGATCACGGGCAGGAAGATCGACGTTCGCCGCGACGTACCGCGCACGATACGCGGCGATGCGCTGGCGTCGCTGATCGGCTCGTTGCTCGGCACGTCGCTCATCATCACGAGCGCGGAGAATATCGGCGTCGTGCAGACCACGCGTGTGCGGTCTCGCTACGTCACCGCGACGGCGGGCGTGATGCTGATGCTCATCGCGCTGTTCGTGCCGCTCGGACGCCTTGCCTACGCGATTCCGGCGCCCGTGGTCGGCGGCACCGCGCTGATCGTCTTCGCGATGATCGGCGTGATGGGGATCAACTTGCTCGGCAAGGTCGATCTGCACGCGCGCGGCAATCAGTACACGCTGGCTGCGGCGCTCGTCATGGGTCTGCTACCGATACTCGTGCCGAACGTCTATGCAGCGCTTCCCGGCTCGCTGCAGATCGTGATGGGTAACGGCATGGCGGCGGGCACGCTGACGGCGATCATCGTCAATCTCATATTCGGCGCGTGGCGTCTCGCGCCGGTGGAGAAGGTTCAGTCAACCTGATTTCCGGACTTTCGAGCTCAGGCAGTTCTCCTTCTAACGCTCCTCCCAGACAGCATGACAACAAAAACTCATCGCGCGACACTCGTCGCGGGTTTGACCACGCTCGTCGTTTCGCCGCTGGCATTCGCGCAAAGCAGCGTCACGTTATACGGCAGCATCGATTCGGGTATTGGATACGTGAGCAATTTGCGCGGCTCGTCGGCTTATATCGCGCAGCAAGGGACCCTGCAGGCGGACCGCTTCGGCTTTCAGGGTGTCGAGGAAATCGGCGCGGGGCGCTCGGTGCTGTTCAGGCTCGAAAGCGGTTTTGTCACGACGACGGGTGCATCCGCCAGCAGCACGACGTTCTTCAATCGACAAGCCTATGTCGGAATGTCCGACGCGACGCTCGGCACGGTCACGCTCGGGCGTCAAACCGACTGGAACTTCGACTGGCTCGGCTCGGTTTCGACAGCGCAGTTGCTCGGCGACTTTTCCGCGTTTCATCCAGGCAATCTCGATGGTCTCGGCAGCACGCTTCCCGTGCAGTTATCGAGCACGGTCAAGTGGAAGAGCGCTGCTTATCGCGGCCTGAGCGTCGGCGCGCTTTATGGATTCCCGGGCGCATCGGCCAGCAATACCAACGGGCGGACGATCAGTTTCGGTGGGAACTATACCAACGGTCCGCTCAAACTGGTGGCGGTGTATTCGGAGTACCGCGACCGGCTGCTGCCGCTATCAAGCGGGCTTGGGCTGACTTCGTTCGAAGGCCAGACGCTCGCGCCCGGCGCCACGTTCAATGCGAGCCAGGTGCGGGAGATGGGTATTGGTGGCTCGTACCGGTTCGAGCGCGTCACGCTGCATGCGCTCGCAACCGATATGCGCATCGCGTCCAAGGGCGGCAGCGAACATTTTCGCAGCATCGACGCCGGCGCGAATCTGCGCGTGACACCCGCGGAGGAAATCGGCGTGGGCGCATGGACGGCGACGCTCGGCGCGCGTCGCTGGACGCAATTCACGGCGGCCAATGTGTATTCGCTATCGAAGACAACCCAGCTTTATGCCGATGTGATGTTCGAAACGGCGGGCGGCGGCGCGGTGGCCAATACGCTTGGCATCGGGGCGGCTTCGGGTGGGAAGCAGGTGGTGTGTCTTGCCGGGATTCATCACCTGTTCTGAGAATGATCGATCTTTCGGCAGCGTGAGGCCGCCGACGAAGTCAGCGGCCCACGGCATATGTCGCATCATTGCAGTTTCCAGATTTGCGCCGCGATCTCGCCTTCGTCCTGGAAAGCATCGAGGATGGTTTCCAGACCCACGAACGGCACGTTATTCACGGTCAGGAAGAAGGCAAGCCGCCGGCCGCTCTTTGCATCGATATACCCCGCAAGCGCCTGTGACTTGAGAAGCGGCACGGGCGGTGTGGTGTTGCTCAAACCGCCATACGTGCCGGTCTTGGCGTAGACACGACCCTTGGCACCGGCTAGCGTCGGATCGGCCTCGAAGCCGGTGACGGTCGTGAGCGAGCCATCGACGCCGAGTACCGGCAAAGTATCGACGTATGTCGCATAGTCGGGCTTGAGCCGCATGGCGCGCAGCAGCGTGATGACAGCCTTCGCGTTCGCGGTGGTATCGCCGCCGCCGCTGCCGTCGATGAAGTGATATTGGTCCGGCGAAATGCCGAAGGTCGAAGACAGTTCGCCTTGTTCGGTCGTAAGCGCCGTGGCCATGGTGCGCGAGCCGTTCTTCGCCAGTCCGTATTGCATCAGCGTAATGTCCGCGCCGATGTTGTAGCTCACCTTGTTCACGAAACGCAGATCCTGCGCATACGGAGCGGCGGTGAGTTGGGCGATGCGTTGCGCGCTCGAATAAGAACCTTGAGGCGGCAAGGATGCAACCGGATTCGCCTTGACGGGCGCGGCCGTCACGGTCACGCCCGCGCGTGCGAGCGCTTCGATCAGCACCGTGCGCGCATACGTGGAGGGATCGGTGATGCGAAACGTCTGCACCAGCGGATACGCGCCGGTCAGCGCGGGTGGAACCCCCGCCGGCACCGTGCCGCTCACATCGCCGACACAGGTAGCCTGGCCGATACAGTCGAGCGGCTCATCCGGGAATGCCTGATTGAGCACGACGGCAAAGTCCGACGTCGGCACGCCCGTGGTGAGCGTCGATTGCACCGTGAACGCCGCCGACTGAGGCCGGTACACGAACGGCAGCAGCGCACCTTGCGCGCTCGCGCTGAAGGCGACATCCACGAGATCGTCGTTGACCAGGATCGGCGTCACGTTGAATTCATCGCGGAAGTCGAACGCGTCGAACAGACGATCGTCGATCACCACATCGCCATTGACCGTCTTGATGCCCGAGGCGGCGACCTGCGCGGCCAGCGCGTTGTAACCGGCGAGCGGATCGGGCGTGGTCAGTTGCGCGTTGCCGACACTATTGGCTTCGTTGTGATCGAACGCGGTGAGCGCGATCGTTCCGTCCGGATTCGCGCGACCGCCCATGGTGAGATCGCCGCTCGCGACGAGTACGAGATTGCCGGTGAGCGTGCCGTTTGCATCGACGGTGCCTTGCTTGTAGACCGGCGTCACCAGTCGATGCTGCGCACCGATGACGTCGAGCGCATTGGCTGTGGAGAAGAGCTTACGCACGGACGCGATGAACACCTGTGAGCCCGAGTCGAGATCGTAGATGACATGTCCGGAATCCAGATCGACGACCTGCATGGTCCACGTCGCGCCGCTGTACGCAGGCTTTTTCATCACCTGCATGATGGTGTCGGGCACCGTGGTATCGGTATGGTCCGAGCCGCCGCACGATGCCAGCAACACGGCGGACGCCAGCGCCATGCAGCGCGTGAAGGTCGGTTCCATCAAAGGCTTGATCGCCGAGCGGAAAGACATCATTGCGTCGTATCCTTTTTGGTTGTAGCGCAATGCGTTGAGAGTCGCCGCTTGGAGGAAGCATTTGACCGGACATCGGTCGCGGGTGATCAGGGCGGGGACGTTTTTTTTTGCGGTGCCGATGCAAATATAAGTTAGGAAGGCGAGACTGACTACGTACTCCCATACACGAACTGTGCGATGACGAACAGAGACGCGGCTGTCGGAATGTTCTGCGGGAATGGAGAAGACCGGATAGCCAACATGTTTGCGCGTCGCGGTCAGGCGTTGCACGTGCCCCGACACCTTGCATGATCATTCCGTCAGGCTCCCGTCATGCTGAACCCGACTGCTCCACGCGCTTCGAACGCTTCGCCGCTGGCGGTGTCGCAGCGAGTTTCGGCACAGCGTCCGGACTTGTCGCGACGAGCGCCCTAATGCCGGCAGCGGCAAATCTCACGATCTAAATACGTCGTTCGGCAGCCGGTCGTATCAAGTCTATTCGGCGAATATCGCGGATGGACACTACGAACCGGGTTCAAGGCATCGCTCGGACTGAAGGATCTGCGACTCGCGTCTGGAGCCGCGCAAGAGCTGGGCGCCGCGTTGCCGATGCTTGCCGCCGTCTACGAACGCATGACTGAAACCGTCGCGGCGGGATTGGGCGAGCGAGACTGGTCGGCCATGGCGAAAGTCACCATCGAGAAACCACGCACCGAGAAGTGAAGGGCGTCACTCAAGGCGCTTCCTGCTGCATGAGCGCTCCTTACCGTTGGATTCCGTCGACGTCCTGTAAGAGACTGCCGACGCTGCTCGCTGTCGATATGGCTCGGCGCATGCAACGAGCGCCGTAACCGCTAAAATTGCGGCTTTAGCCCGGAATACCTGCATGTCTTTTGCCTCGCTTGGCCTGATCGATCCGTTGCTGCGCAACCTGCAGAAGCTCAATTACCAGACACCCACGCCGGTGCAGGTCAAGGCGATTCCTGCTGTGCTCGGTGGCCAGGACGTCATGGCCGCCGCGCAGACCGGCACGGGCAAGACGGCGGGTTTCGCGCTGCCGCTGCTGCAACGGCTGGTGCAACACGGGCCGGCGGTGTCCAGCAATCGTGCGCGCGTTCTGGTTCTCGTGCCCACGCGCGAACTGGCTGAACAAGTGCTGCAAAGCTTTATCGATTACGGCGAAGGCCTGGACCTGCGATTTCTGGCCGCGTATGGCGGCGTGAGCATCAACCCGCAGATGATGGCCTTGCGCAAAGGCGTCGATGTGCTGGTCGCCACACCGGGCCGTTTGCTGGATCTGAATCGCCAGAACGCGGTGCAGTTCGATCGAGTACAGACGCTAGTGCTGGATGAAGCCGACCGCATGCTCGATCTGGGCTTCGCACGCGAACTCAACGCCGTGTTCGCCGCCTTGCCCGCAAAGCGTCAGACGCTGCTGTTCTCCGCCACGTTCTCCGATGAAATCCGCACGATGGCCGCGAGCATTCTGCGCAGCCCGGTGAATATCAGCGTTAGCCCGCCCAATGCCACGGCCAGCAATATCAAGCAGTGGGTGGTGACGGTGGATAAGAGGAACAAGCCTGAACTCTTCATGCACCTCGTGGCCGAGAACAAGTGGGAGCACGCGCTGGTGTTCGTCAAGACCCGTAATGGCGTCGACTATCTGGCGGCCATGCTGGATGAAGCGGGCTATTCGGTCGACACCATCCACGGCGACAAGCCGCAACCCGCGCGTCTGCGTGCACTCGAACGCTTCAAGACCGGCGAAGTCCATATGCTGGTCGCCACCGATGTGGCTGCGCGCGGACTGGATATCGACGACCTGCCTTTGGTCATCAACGTCGATCTGCCGATCGTGGCGCAAGACTATGTGCACCGCATTGGCCGCACCGGCCGCGCGGGCGCGAGCGGCGTGGCGGTGTCGCTCGTATGTGCCGATGAAGCGCCGCAACTTGCCGCGATCGAAGCGCTGATCCGGCAAACGCTGGTACGCCGGGAAGAACCAGGTTTCGAAGCCGAGCATCGCGTGCCGCAAACCAGCGCGACGGGCGAGATCGTCAAAAAACCTAAAAAGCCCAAAAAGCCGAAAGTGCCGCAGGTTACGCCGGGCGCGGCGCCGGTGCCCGGCAAGAAGTCGCGCCCGCAGGATGGTGAAAACAAGCGCAAGCCTGTGGCACAACAAGACACAGGATTGTCTGGCGTCAATCCGTTTAGCGTGAAGAAGCCGCGTAGTAAATCCGGCAACAAGCCAGCCGCGGTTGCAGGTAAGCCGGCTGGCGGGCGTGGCAAACGCTAGCTCTCGTCGGGGTGCGATCGGTCTCGCGATGCATCCCGACCGCCGGCCAGCGTCTTCCGCCTGTCACGTCCGCTCACTCCAACTCCACGCCCTTCAACTCCGGAATCAGCACGACAGTCGCGACGACATCGACGATATAGATACAAGCCAGCGCCGCGATGGCCGTGCCGAACGAGTAATAGCTCGCCACCGCGCCGATCGCGAGCGGTCCGAACCCGCCGACCGCGCGGCCGATGCTCCACAGCACATTCTGCGCGGTGCCGCGTGCATGGGTCGGATACAACTCGGCCATGAGTGCGCCATAGCCGCCCATCATGCCGTTTACGAACACGCCGACCACCATGCCGCCAATCAGTAGCGCCTCGGGCGTCGTCATGCGCGAGTAGACGAACACCATGACGAGCGCGCCCAACTGATAGATCACGAAGGTAGGCTTCCTGCCGATTCTGTCCGCGAGCTGCCCGAAGATCCAGATGCCGACCAGCATGCCGAGAATCGACGCCGCCGTCCATGTCGCCGACTTGGCGAGCGTGAAGCCGAACGCCTTCGTCAGATAGCCCGGCATCCAGATGATGAGACCGTAGTAGCCAAAGTTCTGCACCGAACACATGACGATCATGCCGATGCTGCGGCGTCGCGTTTCCCGATCGCGAAACAGCGTCTTGAGGGGAAATTCGTGCCGTCTCCTGATTGCTTTCTCGATGAAGATCTTCGGTTCGCCAATCGCCTTGCGGATGACGAACGACAACACGGCGGGCGCGAGTCCCACGAGAAACATGCCGCGCCACCCGATATGCGGCAACAATACCGGCGTCAGCAGCGCCGCGATCAGCACGCCGATCTGCCAGCCCATGCCGACATACGAGGAGACGCGTCCGCGCTTTTCGGCGGGCCACGCCTCGATGGCGAGCGCCATGCCGATACCGAACTCGCCGCCGAGTCCCAGGCCCGCCACGAAGCGATACGCGAGCAGGTCGTGGTATCCGGTCGCGAAAGCGCACAGACCGGTGAACAGCGCAAAGAGCAGAATGGTGTAAGTGAGCACGCGCACGCGGCCGAGATAATCGCTGAGTATCCCGAAGCCGATGCCACCCGCGACGCCGCCGACGAGCGTCCACGTAACGAGCGAGCCCGCTTGCGCGGAGCTGAGTCCGAGGTCCGCCGAGATGAGGCTCAGCATGAAGCCGAGGATCAGCAGGTCGAAGCCGTCCATGGCGTAGCCGGAAATCGATGCGACGAGCGCGCGCACGTGCGGCGGTCCGAATATCGATTTGTCCATGGCGCTTTGTGGCGAGCTGCCGTAAGACGCCGGCCGTGCCGACGCCGATGCATCTTGCGTGATGTCGTCGTTCATGTGTGGTCTCCCCGTGGACGCCTTAATTGAGCGCGTCCGGATCGTGCGGCAGCGGCGCGCCCGCGCCGGTGCGCTCGACGATCAGCCCGTAATGTTCCGGCCGCCGATGCTTCGCGAAGTTGAAGACGTGCTCGCGGAACGTGTCGCCAAACGCGAGATCGACGTTCGCGAAGATCACCTCGTCGTCTTCGCTCATGCTTTGCGCGGCGATCTCGCCCGAAGGCGCGACAATCACCGAGCCGCCGATCATATGAAAGCCGTCTTCCTTGCCGCATTTGGCGGCGGCGGCAATCCACATCGCATTCTGATAAGCGCTCGCCTGCAACGTGACGAGATGGGTATGCATGCGCAAATGGACCGGTTCGGGCCAATGAATGTTCTCGGACGGCGTGTTGTAGCCGAGCACGCCGAGTTCCGCGCCTTGCAGCGACATCGCGCGCCATGTTTCCGGCCAGCGGCGGTCGTTGCAGATGCACATGCCGAGGCGCGCGCCCATCGTGTCGACGACAGGAAAACCCGAGTTGCCCACCGCGAAAAACTTCTTCTCCAGATGCTGGAAAGGCGCGTCCGGCTTGTGCTCCGAATGCCCCGGCAAATGCGTCTTGCGATACTTCGCGACGATCTTGCCGCTGTCATCGACGATGATCGACGTATTGAAGCGCTCGCCTTGCGCCGTCAGTTCCGCATAGCCGAGATAGAAGCCGATGCCCGCGTCGCGCGCGGCGTCGAAAAGCGGCTGTACGTCGGGATTCGGCATCGATCGCTCGAAGAAGCGTTCCATGGCCGCTTCCTCGCTCATCCAGTAGCGCGGAAAAAACGTGGTGAGCGCGAGCTCCGGGAACACGACCAGCTTTGCACTGCGCGCTTTCGCTTCGTACAGCATGGCGACGAGCCGCTCGACGACCGCCCGACGGTCATCGGCGAGGTGGACCGGTCCCATTTGCGCGACGGCCAGGCCGATTTTGCGTGACTTGCTCATGACTTCCTCTTTTGTTCCGGGTGTTGATGTTCGGGGTATCCGAAAGACGGGTGGAGAGCGCCTGTCCCGGCGTCGGCAAGCGCGCGGAAAAACCGGCCGCTCGCGGAGACTTCGCGCGTGGCCTGATAGGGCAACGGCGTCGAGCGTGCAATGAAGCGGCCGCTGCCGGGTTCGGCATGAAGGCCGGCGTCATCGACGATCACGCGGCCCGCGCTCACCACCGTGCGCGGCCAGCCCGTTACCTTCGTCCCCTCGTAGGGCGTGTAGCCCACGCGATCGTGCAATGCGGAGGCTGTCAGCACGACTTCATGGTGTGGGTCCCAAACCGCCATGTCCGCATCCGCGCCCGCTTCGATCAGCCCTTTGCGCGGCGCGATGCCGTACATGCGCGCATGATTCGTCGAACTCAGCGCGACGAATTCAGGCAACGTCATGCGCCCCCTGTGAACGCCTTCGGAGAACAGCAGCGGCAGGCGCACTTCGAGTCCGGGCATGCCGTTGGCCATCTGCTTGAACGTGGTGGCTTCGCCATGCGGCAGCTTGCCGGATTCGTCGAAGCGATACGGCGCATGATCCGACGACACCGTCTGCAACACGCCCGCCTTCAGCGCCGTCCACAAGGCTTGCTGAGCGTTCGCGTCACGCAGCGGCGGGCTGCAGCAATACTTCGCGCCTTCGACGCCGGGAAGGTCCATCGCGTCTTCGGTGAGCAGCAGATAGTGCGGACAGGTCTCGCCGTACACTTGCGCGCCCATGCGCTGCGCCGCGCCGATGGTCGCGAGCGCGTCCTGCGCGGACACGTGAACGATGAGCACGGGCGCGTCGAAAAGCCTGGCGAGCTGGATCACGCGATTCGTCGCTTCGGATTCCGCCAGCGCCACGTGACTCGTCGCGTGGTACTTCGGCGCGGTGCGGCCGCTTTCGAGCAGCTTTTGCGAGACCCAGCGGATCACGTCGTTGTTTTCGGCATGTACCATCACGAGCGCGCGTTCGCGTGCGGCGAGAGCGAGCACGTCGAGCATCTGGTAGTCGTCGATCTTCAATTGATCGTAGGTCATGTAGACCTTGAACGACGTGATGCCCCGGCGAATCTGCTCGACGAGATCTTCCTGAAGCGTGCGGCGGTCCGTCTCAGAGACAATCAGGTGATAGCTATAGTCGATCACCGACTTTGCCCGCGCGAGCGCCGCGTAGTCGTCGGCCACTTGTTTGAGCGATTGTCCGCGATGCTGCGCGGCGAACGGTACGATCATGGTGGTGCCTCCGTGGGCCGCCGCGACGCTTGCGGAGTACCAGTCGTCGGCGCCCATGATTCCCATGCCCGAGCGTTGCTCGACGTGACAGTGCGTGTCGATACCGCCCGGCAGCACGTAGCGTCCGGTCGCGTCGATATCGCGTTTGCCTGCGGGCAGGCCGCGCGCCACTTCGACGATCCGGTCGCCGACCACGCCGACGTCCGCCTCGAAGACTGCCTCGTCCGACGCGACGAGTCCATGACGTATGGTCAGATCAAATTGCTGCATGTCTTTTGTCCGCTTGAGAATTCAGAGGTGTTGGTTCGCTCGCGCGCGGCGAGCCACCAGTCGACGCTTGCACGCGCGAGCGCTTCGGTCGGGTCGATTGCGGGCACGTCGAGCGCAACGCCCGCCAGCGCCACCGGAATTTCCGTGCACGCCATGAGCAACGCGTCGGCGCCGCGATCGATCAGTGCATGAGCGGCGCGTTTGAGCCACGCACGCGCTTCGTCGATTCTCCCGCCTTTCACGGCGGCGATTGCGCCCATGACCTGCGTCGTCTGCGACATCTGACCCGGTTCGATCGCGTCTATGCCGCTTGCAGCCAGTTGATCGTGATAGATACGCGCTTTGAGCGTCGCTGTCGTCGCGAGCATGCCGACTCGCCGCGCACCGGGGCACGTCACCGCAAGCGCTCGAAGCGCTGCCTCGCCAATATGCAGCACCGGCCGTGCCGTCTCCTGCGCGAGCCGCTCGTGCCAGACATGCGCCGTATTGCAAGGAATCGCGATGGCCGCGCAACCGGCCGCTTCGAGCGTGCGCAGGCCGTCGAGCAGATGCGGCCAGGGCGCGTCCGATCCCGCGAGAAAGGCCGTGCTGCGATCGGGTACTTGCGGCACGTTATGCACGATGACCGGCATATGCTCTTGATCGGACGCGGCGGGCGTCGCCTGTATCAGCTTGACGAGAAAGTCGGCGGTGGCGAGCGGCCCCATGCCGCCAAGCACACCGAGACGCGGAAGCGCAATGAGTGCGGCGTTCATGTCGGACGCCATGGGTCCTGCCGCTCGCGACAGATGGCGAAGGCGAGCGAGGCGGCCGTCGAGCACGGATCGATTACCGGCACGCCGAGCGCCGCTTCGATATCGGCGCGAAGCGGCGTCATGCCCGCGCAGCCGAGCACGATGACATCGGCGCCATCTTCGTCACACAGCGCGCGGCCGGTCGCGATGAGCTTGTCGAGCGCGGCGTCTCGGTTGCCCGATTCGGCCACGCCAAGATTCACGGCGCGTTCTCCCGCGACCGTCTGTGCGATGCGCGCCGCATGATAAGACCGCCAGTGACGCAGCATGCCGTGCGTGCTCGCCGCGATCACGCCGATGCGCGACCCGCGCGCAAGCGCGACGCCCATGGCCGCGGCACCGATGCCGAGCACCGGCTGTTGCGTGAGTTCGCGCGCGGCGTGCAAGCCGGGATCGCTGTAGCACGCGATGACGAACGCACTCGCCGACGCTTCATGCCGCGCGACGTACTCGGCCACGGCGACGGCGGCGCGGTCGGCATCGCGCTGGGTTTCGATGCCGCCGTCGACCGCGAAAAGCGTCTCGAAGCAAACGGGCGCGTCGTCCGCGCCTCGAAGCGCGCACACGGTCTTTTCGATCTCGCGCGTGACGGTGGCGAGACCGTTCGGATTCAGGAAATGGATAAGCTTGGGCATGGCTCGGATCGACTCTCTTCGCGGGGCTCGACTAGAACGAACCATAGCAACGTCGATATTCGCCGTGAAATAGTTCAAATTTCGTATCCCATAGACGCGCTGCATGGATTCGTCGCGCGGCGGTGCCCGCGCTACACTGCGGGCGGTTCACATACATCCGAAAGCGGCGGCGCGGCAACATGACGGCGCGATGAACAACGACCAAGCCCATGAACTACGACGAGGAAATTCCCAACACGCGCACCATGAGCCTGCGGCAGATTGAAGTATTCCGCGCGATCATGATGACGGGTTCCATCAGCGAGGCCGCGCGTTCGCTGTATGTGGCGCAGCCCTCCGTGAGCCGTGTCTTGCAGGTGACGGAAAGCCGACTCGGGTTCTTGCTCTTCGAACGCATGCGCGGCCGGCTCTATCCGACGCCCGAGGCAAAACGTATCTTCGACGAAGTCATGCGCGCGTATGAAGGCATCGAGCGCGTCGATAATCTCGTCCGTTCTCTCGCCGACGGCACGAGCGGCAAGCTCAACATTGTATGCAGCCCCAGTCTCGGCGTGCATCTCGTGCCGCTCGCCATTGCACGATTCCACGCCGAATTCCGGCAGTTGCCCATTCAGTTCGAACCGCTCACGCACAACCATCTCGTGCCTCGCGTGCTGTTCGGCAAGAACTGCATCGGCGTATCGATGTTCGCCGTCGAGCACCCGAACCTCGTCACCATGCCGATTGCAAGCGGACGGCTTCTTTGTGTCGCGAAAAAAGGCGCGCTGGCCCGGCGGCGTGCACTCGACCCGAAACAGGTCGCCGCCATGCCGTGGATCGATTACGAGCACGACACGCCGCTCGGACGGATCGTCGGGCACGTGTTCAGGAACGAGCGGCGGCCGGAGCCGGTCGTGCGCGTGCGCTCGGCCATCAGCGCCTGCACGCTCGCGAGGGAAGGCGTCGGCGTCGCGGTGGTCGATCCGTTCTGCATCGATTCCGCCATGCGAGACCTGCTCGATGTCGTGCCGTTGCGTGCCGAAGCCGAGCATCGGCTGACCGCGAGTCTCATCTATTCGCACGTCGAGCCGCTGTCGAACGCGGCCCGGCGCTTCGTCGAGATCCTGCGCGACGTGCTGAACGCGCATGGCGTCAGCCGTTCGACGTAGCTTTGTCATCGCCATTGGCGATGGTGCCTTGCCAAATGACCACGTCCAAGCCAGCCGGCCTGATGCAAGATGCTTCTCAAACAGCCACCGACAACAAAACTGCACCGCGCCTGACGAGGCGGTCATTTGACGGAGCGAGACGAAGCAATGCAACTCGATCAGCTTAGCGCGGGTCCACGCACGCTTTACGACAAGATCTGGGACAGCCACCGCGTGATGTCCCGCGACGACGGGCAGGATCTTCTCTACATCGATCGTCATTACATTCACGATGTCACCGCGCAGTCCTTCGACCTGTTGCGCCAGCGCGGGCTCAAGCCGCGTTCGCCCGAGCGCATTTTCGGCACGCCGGATCACTACGTTTCCAGCACGGCGAACGATATTGCGGCGGTGACCGACCTCGAACGGCGCGCCATGATCGAGTCGCTGCAACGCGACGCCAACGAATCGCGCATCACCCTGTTCGACATGAACGACACGCGGCGCGGCATCGTCCACGTGGTCGGGCCGGAGCAGGGCCTGAGTCTGCCCGGCATGACCGTCGTTTGCGCCGACAGCCACACGTCCACGCATGGCGCGGTGGGCGCGCTGGCCTTCGGTATCGGCGCCACCGAAGTGGCTCACGTGCTCGCCACGCAATGCCTGTGGCAGCGCAAGTCGCGCAACATGCGTATCACGCTCGACGGCACGCCGGGTGCGGGCGTCACGGCGAAGGACCTGATTCTCGCGGTCATCGCGCGAATCGGCGTGGCTGGCGCGACGGGACACGTGATCGAATATGCCGGCTCCGCCATCGCCGGCTTGTCGATGGAAGGGCGATTGACGCTCTGCAACATGACCATCGAGGCGGGCGGTCGCGCCGGCATGATCGCCCCGGACGAAACCACCTTCGCTTATCTCGCCGGACGGCACTACGCGCCCACGGGCGACCGGTGGCAAAGGGCGCTCGCGTATTGGCGCGGCTTGTTCACGGACCCAGGCGCGGTGTTCGATCGCGAAGTGCTTATCGACGTGACCGAGATCGTCCCGATGGTCACGTGGGGCACCACGCCCGGCTATGCCTGCGCCATCGACGGCCGCGTACCGGACCCCATGGAGCAGCCCGATCCCGACCTGCGCGCGGCGATGTCGCGTGCGCTCGACTACATGGGCCTAGCGGCGAACGAGTCGCTCGAAGGCGTCGCGATCGACCGGGTGTTCATCGGCTCGTGCACCAACGGGCGCATCGAGGACATGCGCAGCGCGGCGGAAGTGGCGCGCGGCCGTCATATCGCGCCAAGCGTGGAAGCGTGGGTCGTGCCGGGTTCGCATGAAGTGCGTGCGCAGGCGGAAGCGGAAGGGCTCGACCGCATCTTCATGGAAGCGGGTTTTCAGTGGCGCTATCCCGGCTGTTCGATGTGTCTCGCGACCAACGGCGATATTGCCGAACCCGGCCAGCGCTGCGCTTCGACATCCAACCGGAATTTCGTGGGCCGTCAGGGACCCGGCGTGCGCACGCATCTGATGAGCCCGGCGATGGCGGCCGCCGCGGCGGTGACGGGACGTCTCACCGATGTCCGCCGTCTCCTGGGAGTGTGAACATGGAACGACTCGAGTACCTCGATGCAGTCGCGGCGCCGATCGTCGCGATCAACTGCGATACCGACCAGATTCTGCCCGCGCGCTATCTGCAAAAACCCCGCTCCGACGACTTCGGCCAGTTCCTGTTTCGTGCGCTGCGCTTCGATGCAAATGGCGCGGAACGTCCCGACTTCCTGCTCAACCAGGCGCCTTTGCGGGAGTCGCGCATCGTCGTGGCCAACCATAACTTCGGTTGCGGTTCGTCGCGCGAGCATGCGGTCTGGGCGCTCTATGACTACGGCATCCGCGCGGCGATTGCACCGAGCTTCGGCGACATCTTTTTCATCAACTGCCTGAAGAACGGACTGCTGCCGATCGTGTTGCCCGAGGCCGTGGTGCTGCCGTTGCTCGATAGGTTGTCGGAGAGTCCGGGCAGCCGCATCGCCATCGACTTGCCCGCGCAGACCGTCACCTTGCCCGACGGGTCCTCGCACGCGTTCGAGCTGGAGCCCTTCGCCAAGGATTGCCTGTTGCGCGGCATGGACGAGATCGACTACACGCTTTCGCATCTGGACCGCATCGTGGCATTCGAGCGCGACCGTGCCGAAACCTTTTGACGGCGCGCACACGGCGCGCTGTTTCCAATAACGACCAAGGAGATTACAGATGAAGATTGCAGTCATGCCCGGCGATGGTATTGGCCCCGAAGTTGTCGCGGAGGCGCTCAAGGTGCTGCGAATCGTGGCGCCGCACGCCGAGACGCAGGAGGCTGCCATCGGCGATGCCGGCATTCAGGCGCACGGCGTGCCGCTGCCGCCGCCCACGCTCGAAGTGGCGCGCAAGGCCGACGCGATTCTCTTCGGCGCGGTAGGCGTGGCCGACGAAGCCGATATCCCGCGCGAGGAGCGTCCCGGCACCGGGTTATTGCAATTGCGCGAGGCACTGACGCTCTATGCCAACTTTCGCCCGGCCTTCATGTTCCCGGAGCTGATCGGCGCTTCGACGTTGCGTCCGGAAGTGGTGGATGGACTCGACATCGTGATCGTGCGCGAGTTGAACGGCGACGCCTACTTCGGCCAGCCGCGCGGCTTCGAGACCAATCAGGCGGGCGAGCGTGTGGGGTTCAACACGATGCGTTACTCGGAGTCGGAAGTGGAGCGCGTCGCGCATGCCGCCTTCAAGGCCGCGCAGCGCCGTCATCACAAGCTCTGCTCGGTGGACAAGGCCAACGTGCTGGAAGCAAGTCAGCTGTGGCGCGAGGTCGTCACGCGCGTCGGGCGGGAATACCCGGACGTCGAACTGAGCCATCTCTTCGTGGACGCCGCCGCGATGATGCTGATGCGGCGCCCCAAGCAATTCGATGTGATCGTCACGGGCAATCTCTTCGGCGATATTCTGTCGGACGCGGCCGCCATGCTGACCGGCTCGATCGGCATGTTGCCTTCGGCCTCGCTAGGCTATAACCGCAAGGGCTTGTACGAGCCGGTCCACGGGTCGGCGCCGGATATTGCCGGAAAGGACATTGCCAATCCGCTTGCCGCGATTCTGTCGTGCGCGATGATGCTGCGCGAGAGCTTCGAAATGGAAGACGACGCGCGCCGGGTCGAGCAGGCCGTGCGCACGGTGCTCGCAGCCGGTTACCGGACCGCGGATATCCAGCAGGAAGGCACGCAGCGCGTCGGCACCCGCGACATGGGCGATGCCGTGGTCGAGGCGCTGCGCAAACAGGCGGCCTAAGAAGATCGCGTTGCGCGGACCGGCTCCGCTATGTCGATAATCAGCAGTCGCGGGAGATGCCAGGATATTCATAAGCCGGTCCGCAATTGACACTCTGTCGTCCCTGAAGTACCTAAAAATCCCTAAAAAGGGAGGAGACAACCATGAAGCTGAAACTCGCCATCGCGCTGTGTGCCGCGTTCGCGCTCGCCTGCGGTTCCTTGACGGCCGTAGCCAAGGATGTGCCTGAGAAGCCCGAACTGCACATCGCGGCGGCGTCGGTGGGCATCACCTACCTGCCCATGCTCGTCGCTAAACAGCGCGGCTATTTCAAGGACGAAGGGCTCGACGTGACCATCGCCGCATTCTCCGGCGGATCGAAGACACTGGAAGCGCTGCTCGGCGGCAGCTCCGACATGGTGGCGGGCGCGTATTCGAACACCATCACCATGGCCACCAAGGGACAGCATCTCGTGGTGGTCGCGGCGCAAGTCATCTGTCCGGGATGGATCTTCGGGGTGTCGCAAAAACGCGAGGGCGAAGTGAAATCGGCCAAGGACCTGAAGGGCATGCGAATCGGCGTGAGCGCGCCGGGTTCCAGCACGCACATGGCACTCAATTTCATTCTGCACAAGGCGGGGCTGCAGTCTTCCGACGTGTCGATCATCGGCGTGGGACAAGCGGCCGGCGCGGTGGCGGCCGTGCGGGCCGGGCAGATCGATGCGCTGATCGTCAACGACCCGAGCGCCACTATCCTCATGAAGGATGGCAGCCTCAAGCCGCTTGAGAACATGCGCACGGCTGAAGGGAACGTCAAGGTGTTCGGTTCGGATTACCCCGAGTCGAGCCTCTTCGCGACGCAAGAGTTCATCGGCAAGAATCCCAAGACGGTGCAGGCCGTCGCCAATGCGATCGTGCGCGCCGAGAAGTGGATCGCCAAGGCGACGCCGCAGGAAGTCGCCGACAACGTGCCCCCGCAATATATCGGCGAGAACAAGGCGCTCTATGCGGAGGCCTTCACGAACAGCCGCCGTTGCATTGCGCAGAACGGCGAGATCACGCCGAAGGGCGCGCAGACGGTGCGCGAGGTGCTGGCGGCATTCGACCCTGCAGTGGCATCGGCGAAGATCGATCTTGCATCGACGTATGACAACCGGTTCGTCAGGAAAGCGGCGGAGATCCAGCCATGAGCACGGCAACGTATGGAATCAAGGGCACCCCGAGCGTCCCCCTCGACAGCGAAAAAACCGAAGTGCGCGAAGCCCTGCGTTTCGACAATGTGACCTGCACCTTCGCCGGCAACGGCAAGAGGGCGCAGACCTACACCGCCGTCTCGGAGGCCACGTTGTCGATCGGCGACGGCGAGTTCGTGTCGATCGTCGGTCCCACGGGCTGCGGCAAATCCACCTTGCTCAACGTTGCTGCCGGGCTTACGCGGCCCTCGTCGGGCAGCATCAGCGTCTTCGACAAGAAGCTGACGCAGGGCTTGAATACGCAGGCGGCCTATCTTTTTCAGGTCGATGCGCTCATGCCCTGGAAGACGACCGAAGACAACATCGCGATGGGTCTGATCTTTCGGGGAACGCCGCGCGAACAGGCGCTCAGCGTGGCGCGCGGCTGGCTCGATCGCGTGGGACTTCAAGGACACGGCAAGAAGTATCCGCATCAGTTGTCCGGCGGCATGCGCAAGCGTGCCGGTCTCGCGCAGGCGCTCGCGCTCAACCCTCGCATCATTCTGATGGACGAGCCGTTCAGCGCGCTGGATATCCAGACGCGGCACCTGATGGAAAACGAGTTGCTGCAACTGTGGTCGCACGACCGCAAGTCCGTGATGTTCGTGACGCACGATCTGGAGGAGGCCATCTCGTTGTCGGACCGCGTCATCGTGCTCTCGGCCGGGCCTGGAACGCGGCCTATCGCCGAGTTCAAGATCGACCTCGAACGTCCACGCGAGATGTCGGAAATCCGCATGACGCAGCGTTTCCTGCAACTGCACACCCAGATCTGGGACGTGCTCAGAGGCGAGGTTTTGAAAAGCTATGCGCGCAATCGAGTTTGACTCAAACAATCGCTTCACCGTCCTGGTCACGCGGCTTTTGATCCTGTTCGGTGTCTTGTTCCTGTGGTGGCTCGGCACGCATCAGAAGTGGCTGTCGCCGTTCTTCTTCGGCGATCCGCTCGGCGTGGCGGTGCGTATCGTCGACTGGTTCGTGACGGGCTCGATCTACCGTCATCTGTACACGACGCTCGTCGAAACCATGCTGGCGTTCGTGATCGGCACGGTCCTCGGGTTGGCATGCGGCCTGTGGCTTGCGCTCAGCCCGTTCCTCGCCACGGTCTTCGATCCGTTCATCAAGGCGATGAACTCGATGCCGCGCCTGATCTTCGCGCCGATCTTCGCGCTCTGGTTCGGACTCGGCATCTGGTCCAAGGTGGCGCTGGGCGTGACGCTCGTCTTCTTCGTCGTGTTCTTTAACGTCTTTCAGGGCGTGCGCGAGGTCAGCCCGACGGTGTTGTCCAACACGCGGATGCTGGGCGCCAACTCACGTCAATTGTTGCGGCATGTGTACTTGCCATCGGCGACGAGCTGGGTCTTTTCCAGCCTGCATAACGCAATCGGCATCGCCTTCGTGGGCAGCGTGGTGGGCGAATATCTCGGCTCGGAAAAGGGCGTGGGTTACCTGATCCTGCTGGCCGAAGGCGTATTCGATATCAACTCGGTGATCGCCGGCATTCTGGTGCTGACCGTGTTCGCCTTGATACTCGATACCGCCGTGTCGATGGTCGAGGATCATTTGCTGCGCTGGCGTCCTGTCGCTGGACAGACGGTGGCCACGAGCGCTTAAACCCCCGGCGCAATCGAAGATCACTAGAGGAGACCGTTTTGCAGACCAATGCAATCGATTTGAGGGGCCGCGTTGCCGTGGTGACGGGCGGCGCGCAGGGGATCGGCTTCGCGGTCGGCCGCAGGCTGCTTGCTTCCGGCGCGCGGCTTGCCATCTGGGATATCAACCCCGCCGGCATGGACGAGGCGCGCGAGCAACTGGGCGAGCACGATGTCCACTTCGAGCGTGTCGACATTGCCGATTACGCCAGCGTGCAGGCCGCCGTGGCGGGCACGCTGAAGGCCGCGGGGCGCATCGATATTCTCATCAACAACGCGGCTATCGTCGGCCCGAACGCCACGCTGATCGAGTATCCGATCGATATCTGGAAGCAGGTGATGGATATCGATGTCAACGGCACTTTCCACTGCTGCCGTGCCGTGGCCCCGGTGATGATCGACCAGAACTATGGGCGCATCGTCAATCTGTCCTCGGTCGCCGGCAAGGAAGGCAATCCGAATGCGGCCGCGTATAGCTCGGCGAAGGCGGCCGTCATCGCCATGACCAAGTCGCTCGGCAAGGAACTGGCAAGCCACAATATCGCGGTGAACTGCGTGACACCCGCCGTGGCGCGAACGCCCGGCGCGATGGAGCAATCGCCCGAGCATATCCGCTACATGCTCGGCAAGATTCCGCGCGGCCGTTTTCTTGAACTCGACGAAGCCGCCGCGATGATCGCGTGGCTCGCCAGCGAGGAAAACTCATTCACCACCGGAGCGGTTTTCGATCTGTCCGGCGGTCGGGCCACTTACTAGCAACGTCAGCCTGGGAAGAGGGAGACATCATCGTGAGAACGCTCAGGCGCCTGTCGTTGCCAGCGCTCGCCATCTGTGCGGCACTGGTCAGCCAGTCGGCGAGCAGCGCCGCTCCCGTGCCGGAAAAGCCCAGGCTTCATCTGGCCGCGGCGGGTGTGGGCTTTCCGTATCTGCCGTTCGTCATTGCGGATAGCCGCGGATACTTCAAACAGGCCGGGCTGGAAGTCGAAATCGGCGTCTTCAGCGGCGGCGCGAAAGCGCTTCAGGCGATGATGGGCGGCAGCGCCGATATCGTCGCGGGCGCGTATTCGAACACCATCACGATGGCCGCGAAAGGCCAGAAGCTCGTGTCGTTCGTCACGCTGGCTTCGTGCCCCGGCTGGGTGTTCGGCGTGACGCGAGCGAGTCACGACAAGGTCAAGACCTACGCCGATCTGAAGGGCATGCGCATCGGCGTGAGTTCGCCGGGGTCGAGCTTTCATATGGGCGCGAACTATCTGCTGAACAAGGCGGGCGTGAAACCGGGCGATGTTTCGATCATCGGCGTGGGCTCGTCGGCAGGCGCGATTGCCGCCGCCCGCAGCGGGCAGATCGACGCCTTGATGAGCAACGACCCGGTCGCAACTGTGCTGCAGACGAGTGGCGACCTCTTCCCGCTTGCCGTGATGCGCGACCCGGCCGGCACCCGAGCGACGCTCGGCGGCGATTATCCGGAAGCCTCCATCTACACCACGCGGGAGTTCGCGGCCAAATATCCCAACACGGTGCAGGCGGTGACCAATGCGATTCTGGAAGCCGAACGCTGGATGGCGCAGGCGACGCCCGAACAAGTCGCCGCCGCCGTGCCGGCGCAATACGCTTTAGCCGACAAGGATGTCTTCGCGCAAGCCTACGCCAACATGCATGACTGCATTTCGCGCGATGGCCTGATGACCGATGCGGCGGCCCACACCGTGCACGACGTGCTGGCCGCGTTCGATCCCGACATCGGCAAGGCGTCCATCGATCTGAAGGCGACTTACGACAATCGTTTTGTCGAGCATGCCGACAAGCGCTGAAGGGAGGACGACAGCGATGGAAAGCCCAATACAAATCCTGGCGGAAGGCTTGAAGTTCCCGGAAGGGCCGGTGGCGATGCCCGATGGCTCCGTGGTGCTCGTCGAGATCGAGCGGGAGACCATCAGCCGCGTTTCGCCCGACGGTAGAGTGAGCGTGCTGGCGGCGGTGGACGGCGGCCCCAACGGTCTGGCGCTCGGGCCGGATGGCGCCTTCTACATCTGCAATAACGGCGGTTTTCTGTTTCGTACCGTTGCCGGACTGAATCGCACGAAACCGGGCGTGCATCCGCGTTATACGAGCGGGCGTATCGAGCGCTTCGACCCGCAGTCGGGCTTGCTCACGACACTGTATGACCACTGCGGCGATCATCCGCTGTGCGGTCCGAACGACATCGTGTTCGACCACGACGGCGGCTTCTACTTCACCGACTTCGGAAAGAACCGGCTGCGCGAGCGCGATCACGCGGGCCTCTATTACGCTCGCGCCGATGGTTCGGCCATCGTCGAGGTGGCGTATCCGCTCACCACGGCCAATGGCGTCGGTCTGTCGCCCGACGACAGCATCGTCTATGTGGCGGAGACCGAGACCGCGCGGCTCTGGGCATTCGATCTGGAAGCGCCCGGCCGGGCGCGCAGGCACCCTTATCCGTCGCCGCATGGCGGGCGTCTGGTTTGCGGCTTGCCGGGTTATCAGCGCTTCGACAGCCTGGCGCTGGACGCCGAGGGCAACATTTGCGTGGCCACGCTCGTGACCGGTTGCATCACGGTCGTCGCGCCATCCGGTGAAGTGCTGCGACAGGTGCCGGTGCCCGATGGCATGGTGACCAACATCTGCTTCGGCGGCGCCGACATGAAGACGGCCTACGTGACGCTCTCCGGCACGGGCCGCCTGGCCAGGCTGCAATGGCCGCAAGCAGGATTGCAGCTGGCTTATTCGTGATTGACCGATTGCCGGCGCCTAATGGTGTGCCGCATCCTGACTTGCAAGCAGATGCTTGAGAAACAGTTGCACCGGCACGGGAAGCGACTCGGCTTCGCGTACGCAGATTTTCCAGTGGCGCTCCGCCCAGGCTTCATCCAGATGCACGGCGATCAGCGGCGCGGAACTGACGTACCGTTCGGCGTGATGCTCCGGCACGAGCCCGATGCCAAGCCGTGCTTCCACCATGCTGCGCACCGGTTCGAAACCGTTGACGCGAATCGACAGCTTGAGCGGGTGATCGAGATCCGCCGCCGCGCGCAGCACCAACGAATTCAGATAGCTGCCCACTTGCGGCCCCACGAGCGGGTACTCGGCGACTTCGCGGAACGTGACCCGTTCGGCGCGGCCAAGCGGATGATCGGGCGGCATGATGACCACCAGCCGGTCGCTGCGATAAGGGAAGACCTGCAGGCCGGTGGTAACCGTCGTGCCGCCGAACACGCCGATATCCGCCGCGTTTTCCGCCACGGCGCGGACCACCGCGGGGCTCAGGCTTTCCTGAAGATCGATGCGCAGCCCGGGGTGCATCTCCAGAAAAACGCGTATGTCGTTGGCGATGTACTGAACGATGGTCGAGAGGCTCGCATGTAAGCGAATCTGACCGCGCACGCCTTCGGCGTGGTCCAGTAACTCGCTCTCCATTTGGGCGATGTCTCGTAACAGCACGCGGGCGTGCTGCAGGAGTGCCGCAGCGGCGGTCGTCAGTTCGAGTCCCTTGTTGCTGCGCACGAAGAGCGCGTTCTTGAGCGTGTCTTCAAGATGGGACATGCGCTTGCTGAGCGCGGAAGGCGCAATGTTTTCCGCTTCCGCCGCGCGGGCAATGCTGCCGTGCTCGCACACGGCGATGAACAGTTTCAACGATTGCAGGTCGAATCGCATCGAGTCTCCGGGGTGCGGTCTTTTCGCCGCAGCGCTGCTTCCGAAGAGAAAGTATGCATCGGGTCTGGGGTGAGCGCAAAGGTTTAGGCGTCATGCTGCCTCCGGCTTGGGCTGCGGAAAGCGCACCTCGTAGCGTTCTCCGCAAGCCTTGAGCGGTGTGTCGAGATCGGCATGCAGATGCACGCCATTCTTCAGTTGCTCGGCCCGCCTTGCCATTGCGCGCTCGCCGGGAAGGCGCACGGGGTCGTTGATCGTGCGAGGCGGGTTGGTGCGGCAGGCGTCGCCGAGCCAATCCATCTGCCTCTGGAATGCTTCGATACCGCCGAATGCTGCCGGATCGTGCAGCGACATGAACACGGTCGCGCCCCAGCCTTCGTGTGGATCGGCGCGGCCAAAGCCGGCCAGTCCGCCTGTCAGCGCCTCGATCATCAACGCCATGCCGAATCCCTTGTGACCGGCGGCCAGTCCACCGAGCGGCAGGATCGATCCGGGTGGATCGGCAAACAGCACGCCGGGATCATGCGTCGCGTTACCTTGTGCATCCATCATCCAAGGTTCGTCGAACGATTGGCCGTTCTGATGGCGGCGCGCGCTCATCGCGTTGGTCGTCACGGAGGACGAGATGTCGATCAGCATCGGAGTCGTCGATGTCGGTATGCCGAGAGCGATCGGGTTCGGCGTGAACAAGGCCCGCGTGCCGCCGAACGGCGCGACGCTTTGCACGCTCGGATCGGAGCTCGCCAGCATCATCACCAGGTTCATTTCGGTGGCGCGCAGGAGATACGCGGCAAGACATGCAATGTGATGACTGCGCCGGATCACGAGCGTGGCGGCGCCGAGTTCGCGGGCGCGCGGGGCAAGGACGTCGATGCCGGCATGCACGAGCGCGGGTCCGGGCAGACGCCGTCCGTCCCACAGCAACGCGGCAGGACGATCAGAGATGACTGCGGGCGCGCCGTCGCGTGTCATGGCGCCTTGTTCGAGCTGCTTCACGTAGCCTGGCAACAGCGCGAGTCCGTGCGTGTCGTGTCCCATCAAGTCGCCATCGACGAGAGTGCGTGCCACGTCCCGCGCATGAGCGCTCGCGAGCCCCGCCAGGCAAAGCACTTCCATTGCATATTCAAAGAGCGCGTTCGCGTCGTAGCGGGTCGTTCTCATCGACATCTCTCCCTTGGTGGTGTCATGCGTCGAGCGGTACGTGAGGCACGATAGTCGATCGATGCGACCCTGAGAAGACGTTGATTCAACGATCAAGTATTGTGCGCTAAAGGGCGGCTCCCCTAGACTGGCTTCGTCGATGTAGCGACAGGAGACTAGAGCCGTGAGCAACGAATACATCACCGGCAAGGTGAAAGCCATCATCGGCGCCGAGACCGAATGGGTCACGTCGACGCATGCCGTCGAAGCAAGCGAAGTGCGCCGCTTCCATCATGCAACCATGGATGACGCGCGTCGTTACTGGGACGAAGACTGGGCCGCGACAAGTCGTTATGGCGCACTGGTCGCGCCGCCGGGTTTTCCGGTGCATGCCTTTCGCAGACCGCCGTCATCGCCCGACCCGCTGGATGACATGAACAAGCCTGACTACGATGGCCTGAGCCGCAGTTTCAGCGGCCTGCCGGCCGTCGAAGTGGAGTTGCCACGCGATCTGAACGGCGGCTACGAATACGAGCTCTACCGTTATGCGCGCGTCGGCGAGAAGGTGCTGCGTCAGGCGCGCTACAAGGACATCGTGCAGCGCGACGGCAAAAGCGGACCGATGGTGCTCGTCATCATCGAAGAGACCTACGTGAACGAGAAGGGCGAGAAGCTTTTGAAGGTCACGAACACCCAGATCATGCGCTAGGCGAGGGTCATCATGGCTGCACTGTATTTTGAGGATGTCGAAACAGGCATGGAGATCCCGGCGCTCGTCAAGGGACCGATGACCACGGCGCATATCGTGCGCTGGTCGGCATCCATGGAGAACTGGCATCGCATTCATTACGACTGGCGCTTCGCCACGCAACACGACAAGTTACCCGACGTAATGGTCAACGGCTCGTGGAAACAGCACATCATGCTGCAACTGCTGACGGACTGGGCCGGTGAAAGCGGCTGGGCATGGAAGCTCCAGTTCCAGTTTCGCGGCATGAACGTGCCGGGCGATCTGCTCACGGCGTGGGGCCGCGTGACCGGAACCGAACGGCGCGGCGGCTTCGGTCTCGCGCATCTGGAAATCGGCTTGCGTAATCAGGAAGGCAGGGAAAGCACGCCCGGCAGCGCAACGGTCGTTCTGCCCTTGCGCAACGGCGCGCCCGTGCCTTATCCCTTCGATCCAGCCGTTCTCGAAGAGGCCGCATGAGCGCCGCTGATTTCGTATCCCCAGCGCGCGTGGTCGCCGCGCCGCTCGCCGGCGTGCGCGTGATCGAATGGAGCGACGCCATGCCCGCCGCTTTCTGTGCGCGCGTGCTGCGCGACCTCGGCGCGCAGGTGCTCAAGCTGGAACCGCCCGGTACTGGCGATACGCTGCGTCGAACCGGCCCGTTCGCACCCAATGCTCCTTATGGTGAAGATGCCGCGCTCTTCGCGTATCTGAATCACGGCAAGGAAAGCGCCACGCTCGATCCGTCGCATCGGCAAGGAGCTGCGTTGCTGCGGCGTCTCGTGGAATCCGCCGATCTGCTGATTACGTCCAATACAAGCCGCCTTGCGGAACTGCAACTCGACGGCGATACGCTCAGGCACATTCAGCCCGCGCTCGTCACGCTTTCCGTCACGCCCTGGGCTACGCATGCGGGACCCGACGCGCCGTCCGCGTACACCGACTTCACCCTCACGCATCACGCGGGCTATGCATTTCATCAGGCGCGCCCCGTTCACGCACCCGATCAGCAAGCGCCCGTCGCCTGTGCCGACCGCGAAGTGGCGCTGGCCACGGGTGTGGCCGCCGCGAACGCGGCGCTCTGGGGCCTGCTCGAAGCGCAGATGAATGGCGAGGGACGCAGTATCGAATGCGCGGAGCTGGATGTGATCGCGCATCTGCTGATCGAGCCCGTCGCCGATCATGGGCGCGGCGAACGCAGCTTCAGCCGGCTGCGCGAGGAACTGCAGGGCACCGAGGTCGCGGGCGGGCTGATCTGGCTGTTGCCGTGCAAGGACGGCTTCGTGATGATTTCGCCGCGCGAACAACATCAATGGGAACGCTGGGTCGAATTGCTCGGAAACCCGGCGTGGTCGCGCGATGAGACGCTGTGCGGCGAACGCACGGCGCGCAACGAAAACTGGATGATCCTGCAAGACGAGATGTCGAAGTGGACGCGCGAGCATAGCCGCGCCGACGTCTTCGAGCGCGCGCAGGCGGCGCGCGTGGCGTGTTTTCCGGTGAGCGGTGCGCGCGATCTTCTGGATAACGCGCAGCTGAATGCGCGCGGGTTTTTCGATCGCTGGCAGTGCGCGGGCGGCACGCCACTGTCGATGCCCGGCCTGCCGTTTGCCATGCGCACGACTTCGGGCGCAGAGTTGCCACGCGCGCGCGATGTCGTATCGCCCGCACTTGGCTCCGCTAACCGCGCGGTGTTCGAAGAGCGCCTCGGACTGTCGCCGGATGAAGTCGAAAGCTTGCGCCGGCATGGAGTCGTGTGATGACACAGAAAGCATTGGCGGGCTTGCGCGTCGTCGATTTCAGCTGGGTGCTGGCCGGACCCATGACTACCAAGATGCTCGCGGGCATGGGCGCGGAGATCATCAAGATCGAATCCGCGACGCGGCCCGAACATACGCAGCGTCCGCCCTGGTGGGCAGTGGTGAACGCCGGCAAGAAGAGCTGCACGATCAACCTGAGCCGGCCGCAAGGTCCGGAACTGATCCGGCGTCTGATCGCGCAGAGCGATATGGTCGTCGAAAACTTCTCCAACGGCGTGCTGGCGAAGTTTGGCCTCGATTACGCGACGCTTGCGCAGATTCGCCCCGATCTGATTTTCGTGTCCGCGTCGGGCACGGGTCGCGAAGGCCCGCAGCGCGATGCGCTTGCTTACGGCTCGTTATTGCAGGCGTACAGCGGTCGCGCCAGCGTGGTGGGCACGCCGAACGAGCGCGTGGAGGCCATGGGCATTCTGCCTGCGTGGACCGATCCGATCACTGCGCTGTGGGAAAGCTGCGCGGTGCTTGCGGCCATCCGGCACCGGCGCGTGAGCGGCGAGGGCGCGTACATCGATCTGTCGATGCTCGAAAGCACCGTCGCGCTATTGCCCGAACAGCTGTTTCGCGAGGCGCTCGGCAGCAAGACGCCAACGGCCACGGGCGCGCGCGAATGGGACGCCGCACCATCCGGATGCTTCCGCTGCTCAGGCGACGACGCCTGGCTCGCCGTTTCCATTGGCAACGACCGGCAATGGCGAGCGCTCTGCGACGCCATGCGCAAGCCCGAACTTGCTACCGATCCCCGCTTCTCCGATGCGTTCGGCCGCGCCGCGCATCGCGCAGCGGCGGACAATTTACTGGCAGAGTGGCTGCGCGACCAGACGCCCGCGCAAGCACTCGATGCGCTGCAGTCGCGTGGCGTGCCGGCCGCGCGTTCGAGACACATTGGCGTGGTGATGGAAGACCCGTATTTCGCCGATGGCGGCCTCTTCCCGCTGCTCGCGGACGGCTCACGCAGCATTGCGCTTCCGTGGCGCGATAACGCCGGCTTTCGCGGCGATTTCACGCCGCCGCCGCGCCTCGGCGAACACAACGACTACGTGTTCGGTGAGCTGCTCGGCCTCGATGCGCACGAAATTGAAACCTTGACCGAAGCGGGCGTGCTGCGTTGATGACGAGCGCGTTCGTGCAAAGACTCATTTTTGAAGGAGCAGGACCCATGAAAGAAAAAGTGATGGTTTGCGAAGTCGGGCCGCGTGACGGTCTGCAAATGGCTCACGAGATCATGCCGACCGAGCAGAAAACGCGCTGGATCGCGGCAATCGCGCAAGCGGGTATCGGCGAAATAGAGGTCGGCAGTTTCGTTCCGCCAAAGCTCGTGCCGCAAATGGCGGACACCGAGGCAATCGTCAAGGCGGCGCTGCTACAACCCGGCTTGCGCGTGATGGCACTCGTGCCCAACCTGCGCGGTGCGCAGGCGGCATATGCGGCGGGTGCACATGGCGTCGGCATACCGGTTTCGGTGAGCGAGGGACACAGCCGCTCGAACACGCGCAAGGGCACCATGGAGCAGGTGGACGAAGTACGGCGAATCGTCGAATGGGTGCGCGAGCAGGAGCGGCCAATGGCGATCGAGCCGGGTTGCGCGACGGCCTTCGGCTGCGCCATCGACGGCGAGATTCCCTTGCAAAAGGTAATCGAAACGGCCGTCGCGCTAGCCGAAGCAGGCGTCGATGCCGTCGCGCTCGCGGATACCGTCGGCTACGGCAATCCCGTTCAGGTACGCAAGATGGTCAAGGCCGTGCGCGCGGAGATCGGCGACAAGCTGACCAAACTGCATCTGCACGACACGATGGGACTCGGCCTCGCCAATGCGCTGGCGGGGCTCGAAGAAGGCATCCGTTTCTTCGATTCCGCGCTCGCGGGCCTTGGCGGCTGTCCGTTCGCGCCGGGCGCGTCGGGCAACATCGTCACGGAAGACCTCGTCTTCATGCTGGAAAGCATGGGCTTCGATACTGGAATAGACCTGGAACGGCTGATCGCCGCGCGCGAACTGCTGCACGAAGGGCTGCCTGGCGAGCCGATGTACGGGCAGGTGCCAAAGGCCGGCATTCCCAAGACTTTCCGCCGGACGGCTGGACTTCATGCATAGACGGAGCGTGTTCGACCGCGGTACTGGCATGACCCGATTGTGAGCATCCACGCGTTTGATTATCTTGTGGTTCACTGTGCCCCGTCCGGCGCTTTTGCGCTGGCAGCTTCGCATGGGACCAGGACGGGCGCTTCGGCGCCCGTCCTGGGTCGACAGGAGACCGAGGTGCAATCGAACCCGCATGATGCCGCCAGCGCGCCGCCCGACGCGCCCGGCGATTATCTGACACGCGCTGAAACGCTCGCGCTGCTGCAGATCAAGCTGCAAACGTTGTACGCCTACGTCAGCCGCGGCTTGATTCGCAGCGTGCCGCAAGGCGACAAGGGGCGCCGGCTTTATGCGCGCCAGGATGTCGAACGCATGAAATCGCGCGCCGATGCCCGCAGTGGCCACGCGCCCGTCGCCGCGGCCGCCATGCGCTGGGGCGAGCCGATCATATCGAGCACGCTCACCGAAATCACGGCCGAAGGTCCGCGTTATCGCGGCGTCGCGGCGCTCGAACTCGCGCGCAAGGGAAAGACCTTCGAACAGGTCGTGAAAGCGCTCTGGAATCCACGCGACGACGTGATCCTTTCGTGGCAGCCGTGCGGTCGCACGTTACGTTTCGCCGATGCCTGGTCGCGCACGGCGGGTCTCCAGCCACGTCGAGAACTCGTGCGCTTCTTCGCCGATATTGCAATGCGCTTCGGCGGCGAGCATCTGCGCGCGTTGCAGGCCGGCGACGCGCAGTTCATCGAATGCAGCCGCATGATCGCAACGATGGCGCATTGCCTTGCGCATTTGCGACGCGCAACGCCGGGCGCTGCGGCGGGCGTCACGCGCAAACGCGCGGACGGTCTCGCCGCGACGCTGTTGACCGTGCTCGGTGGTTCGGCGTCTGCCGCGCATCGTGCCGCGCTTGACGCCGCGCTCGTGCTGTGCGCGGATCACGAACTCGCGCAGGCGACCTTCGTGGCGCGTATCGCGGCGTCGGCGGGAGCGGATATCGGCGAATGCGTGGCGGCGGCCATCCTCACGCAGACGGGGCTCACGTCCGCGCGATCGTACGAAGCCACCGAGGACCTGCTGCGCGCATGCCGCACGGTTGCAGAAGCGCAACGGCTCTTCACGGAGCACTATGCGGCACACCGGAATCTGCCGGGCTTCAATCATCCCTTGTATCCGGATGGCGACCCGCGCGCGAGCTACCTGATCGATCTCGCGCGGCGGCTCGAAGGGCGGCACGCCGCGGTCGATCCGCTCTTCGCGGCACTCAAGATCGCAGCGGGCTACGGCTGTCTGCCGAGCCTGGAAGTTGGGCTGACCATGCTAACCGTGGCATTGGGGCTGCCGCCGCGCAGCGCGTTTTGCCTGTTCATCATCGGACGGTCGGCGGGGTGGGTGGCGCATATCATCGAGCAGCGCGAATCCGGCGCTTTGATACGTCCACGCGCGGACTACCTCAAGGCGAACGCCCCGCAGAACGATTCGGACGAGACGCGCTTGCTGACGTCGATCCTGCCGCCCTGAATCTCCGCATCGCACGACATGACGCCGACGGCCCTTCGCGAGGGCCGTTTTTCTTGGGCGCCGCGATCAAGTTGATTCAACGATCAAGTATTGTGGGCCGCTCCATGCGTCACTAGACTGGGCTAATCGAAAGGAGACAGCGGCCCGGACAAGCTAGCGACAGACAATGCGAACCAAGCCAGCAATTCCACACCGTCCTCATCGAATAGTTAGTATCGCCGATATTCACGACCGGTACGATGCGCCTTAGGCATTCAGCCGGCTGCACAGGAGGAGAAGAGGATGAACACCCCGAACAGGGCCATCGGCGCCGATGTCGCCGGGTCGCTCGACAGCGCGGATTATCCGGCGCGCGTCATCACGGCAGGCGGCGTGACCGCACGCTTCGACCGGTTGCCAATGACCGCCACGCTGTGGAAGCTCCTCACCCTCGTCGCACTCGGCGGCTTCTTCGAACTCTACGATGTGTACTTCGCGGGCTATATCGCGCCGGGCTTGTTCCGCTCGGGCATCCTCACGGCGACCACGCCCACTTTCTTCGCGATGAACGGTCTCGCCGGCTTTCTGGCGTCGCTGTTCATCGGGCTTTTCATTGGCACGATCTGCTTCGGCAGTCTCGCTGACCGATTCGGCCGGCGCCGCGTCTTCGCCGCATCCATGCTGTGGTATTGCATTGCGACGGTCTTCATCGCGTTTCAGGATACGGCGCTAGGACTGAACGTGTGGCGTGTGATTTGCGGCATCGGCGTCGGCGTGCAGTACGTGACGATCGATTCCTACGTCTCCGAATTGACGCCGCGACACGCACGCGGCATGGCGTTCGGGCTCGTGTATGGCGTGGCGCAGATTTGCGCGCCGCTGATCGCGTTCCTTGCGTGGGTGCTGGTGCCGATTTCCCCGCTGGGTTTCGAGGGCTGGCGCTGGGTGATCGCGCTCGGATCGGTGGGCGCGCTGCTCGTGTGGTATCTGCAATTGCGTCTGCCGGAATCGCCGCGCTGGCTCGTGCAGAAAGGTCGCCTCGACGAGGCTGAACGCGTCATGCAGATGATTGAAACCCGCGTTCGCCGTGACTACGGCAAGGACCTGCCGCCACCGGCCGACGCGCCCGAAGCCGAGGAGCAGGAAGGCACGTTGCGCGAGGCATTCAGCCCGCGCTATCGCAGCCGCACGCTGATGCTCGTGGTCGTGAACTTCTTTCAGACGATTGGTTACTACGGCTTCGTCAGCTGGATTCCGACGCTGCTCATCGCCAAGGGCATCATGGTGACGCGCAGCCTCGAATACACTTTCCTGATCGTGCTGCTTTATCCAATCGCACCATTCATCGTCATGCTGGTGGCTGACCGCTTCGAGCGCAAATGGCAGCTCGTGTGCAGTGCGATCTCGGTGGCCGTGATCGGCGTGATCTTCTCGATGCTCAAGGCGCCGGGCTGGCTCATCGCGGTGGGGATCGTGCAGACGCTCGTGGTCAACTGGCTGTCGACTATCGTGCATACCTACCAGGCCGAGTTGTTCCCGACGCGCATGCGAGCGGGCGCGGTGGGCTTCGTGTATTCGTGGAGCCGGCTGTCGTCGATCTTCGTGGGCTTTTTTATCGCGTTCTTTTTGCGCGAGTTCGGCGTGCCGGGCGTATTCGCCTTCATCTTCGCCGCGATGGCGATCGTCGTCGTGGCGGTGGCGCTCTTCGGCCCGCGCACCACGGGGCTGGCCCTCGACGACATCGCGCGGTGAGTACGCGCATCGACGCCGTTGCGGAGCAGCCAATGGATTCCGTAGACCCGAAGGTCGTATCCGGCACCATCAACGGCAGGCTCGACCGGCTGCCGATGACCCGGCACATGTGGACGCTCTTGATGCTGATCGCAGCGGGCGGTCTCTTCGAACAATACGATATCTATTTCACGGGTTATATCGCGCCGGGTTTGTTCCAGAGCAAGCTGCTGACTTCGACCACTGCATCGTTCTTCGATCTCAACGGTCTTGCAGCCTTTCTCGGGTCGCTGTTCCTCGGGCTGTTCATCGGTACGATCTGTTTCAGCTATATCGCCGATCGCTTCGGGCGGCGGGTGGTCTTTCTCGGCTCGATGATCTGGTATAGCGTCACGACGTTCATTTTGGCGTTTCAGGGCTCGGTGCACGGTCTCGAGATATGGCGGCTGATAGGCGGTATAGGCATCGGCGTCGAGATGATCACGATCGACACCTACATCTCCGAACTCGCGCCTCGCGGTGCGCGCGGCAAAGCATTCGCGTTGTTCTACGGGCTGGCGCAAATCAGCGCGCCGCTCGTGGCCTTTCTAGCGTGGATGTTCGTGCCGACGAGACCGTTCGGCTTCGATGGCTGGCGCTGGGTGATTCTTTTCGGCTCGTTCGGCGCGGTGCTCGTGCTGTTCTTGCGGCGCCGCTTGCCCGAGTCGCCGCGCTGGCTCGCGCAACATGGGCGGCTCGCCGAGGCCGACCGCGTGCTTTCGGTTATCGAAGCGAAGGTGCAAAAGGAGTACGGCCAAGCGTTGCCCGAACCTGAAAAGGCCGTTGGCACGGTACATCCGGAAGGGCGTATCGCCGAAATGTTCGGGCCGGTTTATCGCACGCGCACCATCATGTTGATGATCGTGAACTTCTGCCAGACCATCGGCTATTACGGCTTCGTGAGTTGGATTCCAACGCTTCTGATAGCGAAGGGCATTCTTGTCACGCGAAGTCTCGAATACACGTTTCTCATCGTGTTGACCTATCCGGTCGCGCCGCTTCTCGTCATGCTCGTGATAGACCGCTTCGAGCGCAAATGGCAGCTCGTGTGCAGTGTGATATCCGTGGCGATCATCGGCACGATCTTCGCCATGCTGAACGCGCCGGGCTGGCTCATTATGGTTGGATGCCTGCAGACGCTTGTCGTCAACTGGATGTCCACCATCGTGCATGCCTACCAGTCGGAACTGTTTCCAACCTGGATGCGCGCTCGCGCGGTCGGCTTCGTGTTCTCGTGGAGCCGGTTGAGTTCGATATTCGCAGGCTTCTTCATCGCCTTTTTCCTGCGTGAATTCGGGCAGGCTGGCGTGTTTGCGTTCATCGGCGGTGCAATGGCGATCATCGCCACGACGGTGGCGTGGCTCGGTCCGCGTGTCACGGGCCGAGCGCTGGAGGAGATCGCCCATTGAGCGAGCTGGAATGTGTCGGCAATACGCGCGATGTACTCGGGGAGTCTGCGTACTGGTCGGTCGAAGAACAGGCGCTGTATTGGGTCGACATCCGCAGCCATCTGATCCGCCGCCGCAAATGGGGCGACGACCACACGCAAACCTGGACCATGCCCGAACTCGTAGGCTCGATCGCGCCATGCGCGTCGCGGCTCGGATTAATCGTGGCGCTACGCTCGGCCATCGCGTTCTTCGATCCGGCGAGCGGCGCCATTGAACGTTTCGACGCGCCGCACGCAAGCCAGCCACAAATGCGCTTCAACGATGGCAAGTGCGATAGACAGGGACGATTCTGGGTCGGCTCGATGGATGACATTGGACGCACGCCGGTGGGCGCGCTGTATCGCTTCGAAGCGGGGCGTTATACGCGCGTGATCGAACGCGTAGCCGTGCCCAACAGCCTGTGCTTCTCGCCGGACGGCGCGACGATGTACTTTGCGGACGGCATCGAGCCCGTGATCTGGGCGTTTCCATTCGATATTTCGACGGGCATGCCGGGCGAGCGACGTCTCTTCGCGCGGCTCGACCGCGACACGGGAATTCCCGATGGCGCAACCGTCGATCGTCATGGCTACCTGTGGAGCGCGCAATATGGCGGCGGTGTCGTCAAGCGATACGCGCCCGATGGACGCATCGACCGCGTCGTGCCGATGCCGGTCACGCAGCCAGCAAGCTGCACGTTCGGCGGGCCGGATATGCGTACGCTTTTTGTGACGAGCGGTACGCGTAAGTTGTCCGTGGAAGCGCTCGAGACGCAACCGCTTGCAGGGGCGTTGTTTTGTTTGCGCACCGATATTGAAGGATGCGCTGAAGCGGCATACGTTGGCTGAGCGCGCCTTACAAACTCGAGCCAAACCAACGTCGCCCCCCTCATCGCGGCACGTCCCCCTTGAGCGTGATCCGCTGCATCACCCGCCGAAACCCGTGATAATCATTCACCGGATTATGCTGAGCCGCGCGATTGTCCCAGAACGCAATCGCGTTGTTCGACCAGACGAACCGGCACGTGAACTCCGGTTTCACCTGGTGTCGAAACAGAAAGTCGAGCAGCGGCGCGCTTTCGTCGGTGGTCATGCCGTCGATGCCGACCGTATGCGCAATGTTCACGTAAAGCCCCTTGCGTCCCGTTTCCGGATGCGTGCGCACGACGGGATGCTTCGCCACGAAATCGTCCGGCTTCTTGCCCGCGCCGTCCGTTCGAATGCGATCCTCTCGGGTACGCGACACATCCGCCTTGGCCGATGAACTGATGCCCTTCAGTCCTTCGAGGAGCCGCTTCATGGTGTCGGACAACGCGTCGTACGCAAGCTGCTGGTTCGCGAACAGGGTGTCGCCGCCATAGGGCGGAATCTCGCGCGAGAGCAGCATCGAGCCCATGGGCGGCACGTCGAGATAGGTTGTGTCCGAATGCCAGATGCCGCCGAAATTCACGCGCTCCGTTTCCAGTTTCTTGACTTCGATGATGGTCGGAAAACCTTCGAGGCTCTTCACAAAGGGATATTCGATAGGCTCGCCCATCGCCTCCGCAAAATCCAGGAACTGCCGGGGAGCGAGGTTCTGGTCACGCAGAAAGATGACGAGATGCTCGTTGAGCGCCGCGCGCAAAACGCTCGCTTGTTCGCGTGTCACGCCCCGCGACAGATCGATGCCGGAGATTTCGGCGCCCAGCGCGCCCGCCACTTTGCGAATGTCCATGCGAACTCCTCGTAGCCGGGCGTGTGTCAGTTCGCGCCGAGCAGCATTGTCGAAAGCGAAGGAAAAATACCGATGAGCGCAAGAACGCCCATCATGATGAACACATAAGGCAACGTGCCGAGCACGATCCGTCGCAACGGGACATCGGGCGCGACGCTCTGCACGACAAAGAGGTTGAGTCCCACCGGCGGATGGATGAGCGCCATCTCCATGTTGATGACGACGACCACGCCGAACCAGATCAGATTCCAGTGATACGCCTCCACGACCGGCACGAGCACGGGCATGGTCACGACGATGATCGCGATCGTCTCCATGAAGCAGCCGAGAAAGATCAGCAACACGTTGATGCTCACGAACAGCACCCACGGTTCGACGTGCGCGCCCGCGACGGTTTGCGTGAGCGACGCCGCAACCTGGCTCGTCGTCATCACATAGCCGAACACGATGGCCGATGAAATCACCGCGAGGATCATCACGCTGCTTTGGGCCGCGCTGATCAGGATCTGCCGGAATTTGCTCCACGAAAGCTCCCGGTACACGACGCCCGCAAGCACCAGACTTGCGACGATACCGAGCGACGCCGCTTCCTGAGGCGTTGCAAGCCCGCGATACAGCGAGCCGAGAATGATGAGAATCAACAGAGCGAACGGGCCGACGTCTTTCAATGCGACGACACGTTCGCGCATGCTCGCGAGCGGCCGCGTGCGCCTTTCGCTCTCGCTGCCGCGCGCACGATCGCGCATGGCGAGCAGTATCTGATAGATGCCGAAAGCAGAAGCCATGATCGCGCCGGGGATGAGTGTCGCGACGAACAGTTTGCCGATACTTTGCTCCGCGATCACGCTATACACGATCAACGGTATGCTCGGCGGTAACAGAATGCCGAGTGTGCCGCCGGCCGCGACCGCGCCGCATGCACGCGCTTCGGGAACGCGGTGCCGGCGCATCTCCGACACAGCGAAGCCGCCGATGGCCGCCGCCGTCGCCACGCTCGAACCGGATACGGCCGCCATCACGCCGCATGCAAGCGTCGTCGCGACGGCGAGGCCGCCGGGCACGCCGTCGAGGATCGTCGCCAGCGCCGCATAAAGACGCGCGCCCATGCCCGACGCGGAGACGATCGCGCCCATGAACATGAACATCGGCACGGAAGTCAGCGTGAAGGTGGCAACCGATCCCCAGTACGTGCTCGGTACGAGACTCAGTGCATCCCATCCGCCGCCCGTGACGAACAGCGAGGCGAGGGCGACAAACAGCAACGCGAACGCAATGGGCACGCCCATCGACAACACCGCGAGCAAGCCGCCGAACATCCCCGCACCGATGACGAGCTGATTCATTCTTCTCTCCCGAGCAGCATGTCGTCGATGGCGACTTCACGGCCTGCCGGTTCGCGTGCGAATACGATGGTCAGCAAGCGTACGATCTGCGCGATGCACAAAAGCAGCATGCCCGCGAAGAAGCCCGAATAAGGAATCCACAGCGAGAGCGAGAACATGCCCCACGAACGTTCACCGCTCGTGTACGCCTCCCACCAGAAGTCGAATGCGAGGCATGCGAGCGCGAACGCGACCGCCGTGACGATGGCCGTCGATATGAACGCGAGCGCGCGCTTGCCACGTTCGCCGAGATGTGCGCTGAGAACGTCGACCTTGAGATGCCGGCCTTGCCACGCCAGCGCCGCGGTGCCCACGAAGGTCATGTAGGCCATGAGGTAAGTCGTGACTTCCGTGACCCAGACATCGGAAAGATGCAGCGCTTCGCGCGCGAGCACGCCATACGAAATGACGAGCACGGTCGCGATGACCGCCGCGCCGACGGACAACGCGACGCCCCGGCAAAAGGCGTCGAGCCCGCGCGAGAAGCGGTCCAATGCGTGGCGCATCGCGGCCTCTTATTTGTAGAACGCCGTGCTCTGATCGAGCAGACGTCCGCCGTCGGGCACTTCGGCGCGGAACTTAGCGAAGCTGACTTTCTGGAACAAGGTCTGCCACTGGTTCCACTCATCGAGCGTCATCTTGTGGATCTTCGCGTTATGGCTCGCAAACAGTTGCGCGACGCGGCGGTCGTCCGCTTTCGCCCCTTCGAACGCGCTCTGCTCGAGCCTTCGACCCACGTCCGTCATGATCTTTTGCTGCTCGGGCGTGAGCTTGTTCCACGTCTTCATGCTGATCGCGATCGGCTCGATCGTGTAGTAGATGCTGTAGTCCTCGGGCGAGTTGTAGTACTTCGCCACTTCGTAAAGCCGATACGAACCGAAGGTGCCGGACGACGTCCACAAGCCATCGAGCAAGCCGAGTTGCATCGCGCTATAGGTTTCCGACGACGCCATCGACACGGTACTCGCGCCGGCGCTCTGCAAGGCCGCCTCCATCATCTTTCCGGCGCCGCGCACCTTCTGTTGCGGCAGATCCGCGGGCACGTTGATGGGCTTGGACTTGGATGCCATGCCGCCCGAGATTTGAATCCAGCAGAGCGTCTTGAAGCCATATGCTTCTATCTTCGCTTCGAGTTCTTTCCAGGGCGCGGAGGTGCGGAATTTGAAGACGTCCTCGGGCGTTTTCCAGAGGCCCGGCAGGAGGATGAGGTTCATCTGCGGGATCGCGCCCGCCGAATAGATGTACGGATAGATTGCGAGATCGGCGCTGCCGTTCTTCAAGGCCGTGTGGGTGTTCAGCGACTTGACGAGCGACTCGGCCGGAAAGATGTTGATGTGTATCTTGCCGCCCGACTTCTGCTCGACCTGCTGCGCGAACTTCTTGCCGGTCTGCACCACATAATCGTTCGGGTCGTCGGGCCATTGGTGTGCCATCTTGAGCGTCACGACGTCGTCGGCGTGTGCCGCTGTCGATATCGCGGCGAGCGCGAACATGGCGGTGAACATGCGGGTCCAGCGCTTTGCCTGCATCTTCCGTCTCCTGATTTTCTATTTATCGAACCATCGTTTCAGCGCGTCTGTTCTTCCTGAATCTCGCCGATAGCCGCGCGTATGCGCGCCGCGATGCCGTCGAGCGCGCCTTCCATCCGATACCGTGGCCCCGCGACCGCGATGCCGAGCACTTCCCGGTTCACATGCACGGGCATGGCAAGTGCAAAGACATCGCTCACGCTTTCGCCGCGCGTGAGAAAAAAGCCGCGTTGCTTCGATTCCACGAGGTCGGCCATCAACGCGTTTGCAGCGGTCAAAGTGTGCGCGGTGACCGGCGCGAGCGTCGTGCGCGCGAGCCAGTCGGAAAGCGTTGCATCGTCGAGTTGACCGAGCATCGCCTTGCCGATCGACGTCGAGTAGAGCGGTTTGAGCGCACCGGCCGGCGCGCTGTATCGAATGGTCTGCGGACCTTCGTACACGGCGAGATAGACGATGTGATCGCCCTGACGTTTGCCAATGATCACGGTCTCTTGCGTGGCCTCGCGCAACGCCAGCAACGACGGCTCGATGCGTTCGAGAAACGGGTCGTGCGAGGCGATCTCGAGCGCCATGTCGAGCAGCCGCCGCGTTGGAAACAAGTCTTTGCGACGCCCGGTGACGTAGAGATAGCCGCGCTCGGTCAGCACTTTCACGATGCCGTGACTGGTGCTCACCGGCATGCCCGACGCCGATGCGAGTTCCGACAGCGTCATCGGGCGGCATGCGGCTTCGAATGCCTCGAAGATGCTTAGAGCACGGTCAGTCGGCTTCAATTTCGTATGTTCGAAAAGAGTTTCGCCAAATCGAAACCGAGTATAAAAGATGCGAGCGTCCTTCCGGTCGCTGATTGGATCGGGATTTACCCTTTGAAATGAGGTGCCGAGGCGAAGCCGAGATTCTCACGCGCCGCCGTCCGTAGGCGGCGCGGCGTCATCGCTGGCGAAGTTCAGCTCTGCGTTGCAGCAGGGCGCCGCTCGCGCACGGAGTCCAGTACTGCCTCGACGACCCGGTCGACAGAAGGCCAGTTTTTATCCGGTGCATGCTCGACATAGCTATCCGGCGAGACACTCCGATACTGCTCCGGATAGCCCCAGATCGCGTCGTGAACGTTCGGCCTCGTAATGCTGCCGCCGATCACCGCGACCGTCGGCCGACGAAACGCGGCCGCCACGTGCATGAGCATGGAAGAGTTCGTCAGCACGACATCCGCCGATTCGGCAAGCGCGAAAACCGTTCGCATCGACAACGTTCCCGCCACCGAACGAACCGGCACGCCCGGACCGGCGGCGGCGATCGCTTCGGCGGCGCGCGCCTTGTCGGCGGCGCTGCCCACAATCAGGATGTCGCAGGCGTCGTCGGTTCGGTTGAGCGCCGACGCAACCCGCGCGAGCGCGGGGCCGACCTGTTTTGGGTCCCAGACCTTGGTCGGCACGCCTGCCCCGATGCCGACCAGCACGCGCACCGGGCGATTGCCAGACTCGGCGGCGTGCCAGACGTTCGCGGCCTGCGCGCGCTCATCCGCGGTAAGAAAGAGTTGCGGCCGCGCTTCGGGCAGATCGGTCGCGCCCAGCAGTTCGGCCTGCGCAAGCGCGGCGCGTCCACTTTGGCGACGCGCGAAGTCGATAAATTCCTGGCATCCGCTGTGACCGCCGCGATAGCCGCGCACGCCTATGCGGTAGCGCACGCCTAAGCGCATCATCAAAAGCGCGCCCATGTAGCTGCCGAGCACGTCGATGCCGACATCGAAGCCGCCACGCCTGCGCAGCGCGGCGACTTGCGGCGACGACAGTAGAAAGCGCAGAACGTTACGCGGTGAACGGTCCTGGACGAGCTTGTTGTTCCAAGGCGCATCGATCTCGACGATCTCGTCGATGAACGGATTGTTTTCCAGAATCGGCCGCCCCCAACCGCCGATGCCCGCGACAAGGCGCGTCGTCGGAAAACGCTTCTTGAGCGCCTCGAAGATCGGCGTGGTGGTCAGCAATTCACCGAAATCGTTCGGGCGCAGCACGAGGATTTCGCGCGGCACGTCGCGATGCGGATCATGCCGTGCCGGGTTCAAGCGTCCAATCGTCCAGACCGGCAATTCCGTCAGCAGACTCTTCCAACCCATTGCTCCTCCGTGCACGCGGTGGGCGCCGAATGGCGTCGCGTTTTCCGGATCGATTGTGCATCGGGGAGCCGTTGCGATCTGTGGGCGTGATTACAGAAAGCGGTCCGTCGCGCAGCGAGCGGTAGTTCGACGCGCCGCTCAGACGGCGCTTGCACTCCGATACTCGCGCGGTGCCGTATCGTGATATCGCCTCCAGACACGGCGAAAGTCGCGTACCGACGCGAACCCCGATTGCTCGGCCACGCGTTCTATCGACAGGTCCGGGCTCGTCAGCAATCTTTGCGCGCGAGCCACGCGAAGACTTTGCTGATACGCCAGCACGGTGACGCCCGCATGCTCCGCGAACAACCGGCTCAAATGCCGCGAGCTCACGTGCGCGGCCTGCGCAAGCTCGGCCACGCTCCAGGCGCGCGCGGGGTCCCGCGCGATGACGTCCTGCGCCCGGTGCACCGCCGGATGCATGTGATTGCGATGCGCAAGCCACGGCGACAGCTGCGATTCGTCTCCCGCGCGGCGCTGGTACATCACCTGACGTCGCGCCACTGACGCAGCCAGTTCCGCCCCCTCGATCTGCTCGATCACATGAAGCGCCAGGTCGATGCCCGCCGTGATGCCGGCGCTCGTCAACACGTCGGTGTCATCGACGAACAGGCAGTCGTCCTGCACGCGCGCCGTGGGTTCCTCACGCCTGAGCAGATCGATCAACGCAAAGTGCGTGGTGCAGCGGCGCCCGGCGAGCAAGCCCGCGCGCGCGAGCAGCACGGCGCCGGAACAAATGCTGGCGATGCGCGTGTCGTCGCGCGGCGCGGTTCGCAGCCAATGCGCGACCGCATCGAAGGGCGCGCTCGTGCCGGGCTCGGGCGATTCCGTGGTGCCGACGACCATGACGAGGCTATTCGGCGGCAGCTTGTCGGGCAGCGGTTCGAGGCCATCGACAAACGTGCCGATGGAGGTCGCGACGCGAGGCAGCGGGCCGCAGTGATGCAAGTCGAACGAAGCGCCGGATTCGGCCGCCATGCGAAAAGCCTCGGCGGGGCCCGCATAATCGAGCATCAGCACGGAGGGCGTCAGCACGAACCATACGGATGTCGCGGGCTTCATGCCGCGCGTGACGTTTGCCAATTGGCGAGCGCATCGTCGACGCTGGCGATGCGTGCAAAGCGATTCTGCAAGACCAGTTCCGTGTGCGCCTTGATTTCTGCCGGCGAATAGACGCGTCCGCTCGTCGCGTGAGTCATCGGGAAGGTGAGCGTGGCGTCGGTCACATAGTCGACCGTATAGCCGATGTCGGAGGCTACGCGCGTCGTGGTTTCGCAGCATTGCTCGGTGCGGATGCCGGTGATGACGAGATGATCGATCTGCCGGCGACGCAACCAGAGATCGAGGCCGGTATCGGTGAACGCGTTGTGCGTGTGTTTTTCGAAGACCACGGAGGGCGCGCCCGGCAACCAATCCTGCGGCACGACAAAGCCGGATTCCTTGGTGAACGGACCAGCCTTGCCGATGTGAAAGATGTGGACGACCGGAATGCCGGCTTCGCGCGCGCCACGGTCCAGACGCAGGATGGCGCTCTTGAAGGCAGGCAGATCGGCATCCGACCAGTCGGCGGTCTGACGGAACGATTCCTGTACGTCGATGATGATCAAAGCCGAGCGGGGAAGGGTGGCGGACATTTTTGACGCTCCTTGATTGGGAAAGTCCCATCATAAGCGGGCTTTTTGCGGGAATCGAGAATGCTTGCGGTCAGGATGAGGACAAAATGCGCCAAGCGGCTGTCAAAGGCGACTGGTTGTTTCCTAGAGCCCCTGCACCGTTGCGGCAGATGAGGTCCATGAATTGCTGTCAGGCGTCTCATGCGTCGTTCGGATTTTCAACAGTCGAGGTCTTGCCGAAAGACGCGTCTGAGCAAACAGTTCCAATCGACGAAGAACCAGCGCTTGCCCAATGGTCCAGGCAAACCTGACGTGGGTCGCCTGGCGCATCTCATTTCGCTTCAACAGCCAGTACACCGCCTCTTGGCGCGAGCTCTAATTCAACAGGAGCAATCATGCATTTCGTTATCAACGGCAAGGCAGTCGACCTGGACTTCGATCCAAGAACGTCGCTGCTCGATCTGCTGCGTGAACATCTCCATCTTTTTGGCGCTAAAAAAGGCTGCAATCAAGGCGCATGTGGCGCTTGCACGGTGCTGGTCGATGGCACGCGCATCAACAGTTGCCTCGCGTTGGCCGTTCAATATCAGGACCGCGAGATCACCAGCGTCGAGGGACTCGGCGCACCGGGCGCGCTTCATCCACTTCAGGAAGCCTTCGTCGAGCATGACGGTTTTCAGTGCGGCTACTGTACGCCCGGTCAAATCTGTTCGGCTATCGGAATGGAAAAGGAGTTGAGAGGCGGCGTGCCGAGCTATGTCAGCGAGGACGTGAGTGCGGAAGGCTTCTCACTGACCGATGCGGAACTGCGCGAACGGATGAGCGGAAACCTGTGCCGCTGCGGTGCGTATAACGGTATCGTCGACGCCATTCAGATCACGTTCGGAAAGGTTCAGACGCAGAAAGAGTCCGTCGAGCAAGGGGTCGAACAATGAATCCCTTCACCTATGAACGCGCCCTGGATCAGCAGGCGGCGTTGACGTCCGGTGCCCGTTCGGATGCAAAGTACCTAGGCGGCGGCACCAATCTCGTCGATCTGATGCGAGAGACGATCGAGCATCCGACGATGCTGATCGATATCACGGGCCTCTCATGCGCCATCGAAGACACGGATGACGGCGGCCTGAGAATCGGCGCCGGCGTAAAGAACACCGCCGTGGCCGCTGACCGGCGCGTGCGCGAACGCTACCCGCTATTGTCCGAAGCCATCCTTGCAGGCGCTTCCGCGCAGATTCGCAACATGGCAACGGTCGGCGGCAATCTCCTGCAACGCACCCGCTGCGGCTACTTTTACGATGATGCCGCCCGCTGCAACAAACGCGAGCCGGGTTCGGGCTGCGATGCAATGGACGGATTCAACCGCATGCACGCCATCTTCGGCGCGTCCTCCGCGTGCGCGGCCACGCATCCCTCGGACATGGCGGTAGCGCTCGCCGCACTCGGCGCGAACGTGGAAGTCGAAGGCCTCAATGGCGCGCGTCGTATTCCCCTGATCGATCTTCACGTCCTGCCCGGCGACACACCGAACATCGAAACGGTGCTCGAAGCAGGCGAACTGATTACGGCCGTTACGTTGCCGCCTGAATCGGCGGGCCGATCCGCCTATCGCAAAGTCCGTGATCGATCTTCCTATGCCTTCGCGCTCGTTTCCGTGGCGGCGGTTCTCGACGTGCAGGGCGGCATGGTCAAGGAGGTAAAAGTCGCCCTGGGCGGTGTCGCGCACAAGCCGTGGCGCGCCTTCGCGCTCGAAGCGGCGCTCAAGGATGGACCCGCGACCGAAGCCGCGTATCGCGCTGCCGCAGCGGCGGAATTTGCGTCCGCTCGAGGTCTTCGCGACAACGCCTTCAAGATCGAACTGGGTCAGCGCGTGATTGCCGACACACTGGTCAAACTGACCGCTCGCAAGGAGATCCGCTAATGCCTATCCTCAAGGACACCGTGCAGGCGGTCATGAAAAAAGCCATCGCCCTCGCACCCGATAGCTTCATTCCCGGCGGCAAGCCGGACCCTTTGATCCTTCACAAGCACGGGCTGATCGGCGCACCGGTTAGCCGTATCGACGGACCGTTGAAGGTGTCCGGCCAGGCGACCTTCTCGGCCGAGTTTCCAGTCGATGGCATGACGTACGCGGCACTCAAGTACGCATCGATAGCGCGCGGCCGCATCGTGCAGATCGATACGTCGGCGGCGGACGCCGCGCCGGGCGTCGTGCTCGTGATGACGTACAAGAACGCGCCGCGTCTGAAGCCGATGCCCGCGTTCATGACGAAGCCTAAGGCCGCGGGTGGCGACGATGTGCCGATCATGCAGGACGATCAAGTTCACTGGAACGGTCAACCGGTTGCGCTCGTGCTGGCCGAAACGCAAGAGCAGGCGGACCACGCGCAGTCGCTGATACAGGTGACGTACGAGACCTCAGGCGATGCGGTGACGTCCTTGGCGGCAGCGAAGGCGCACGGCTCGGAGCCGGGCGTGTTTCAGGGCGAGCCGCTCAAGCTCGAGATCAAGGATGCCGAGGCAATGCTCGCCTCCGCGCCGCACAAGATCGACGTGCGCTACACGACGCCGCGTCACAATCACAATCCAATCGAGTTGCATGCGGCGACGCTCTATTGGAAGGACGAGACGCTGCGTATCCACGATACCGTGCAGGCGGTCGCGCACGAAGCGTGGACCATTGCGCAGGTGTTCGGCATCGACGAGAAGGACGTGCATGTCACGTCACCGTATGTCGGCGGCGGATTCGGTTCCAAGACTATTTGGCAACACCAGGTTTTGGCCGCGGCTGCATCGAAACTCGTGAAACGGCCGGTGCGGATCATGTTGACGCGCGAGGGCGTATATCGCATCGTCGGTGGACGCACGCTCACCGAGCAACGCGTGGCGCTCGGTGCCCAGGCTGATGGAACCCTGGACGCGTTGATTCATACCGGCACGGTCGCCATGACGCCTCATAACAACATGCCGGAGCCGTTCATCTTGCCGGCAAAGAGCGCATATGCGTCGCGCAGTTTTCTGCTCGATGTCGAGACCGTCAAGATGAACATGACGGCCAATACGTTCATGCGCGCGCCCGGCGAGGCGGTCGGCACCTTCGGGCTCGAATGCGGCATCGACGAACTCGCGCACGCCATGGGCATGGACCCTATCGAGTTGCGACTCAAGAACGAGCCGGAGAAAGATCCGACGACGGGACTGCCATTTTCCCAGCGCGGAATCGTCGAGGCATGGAAGACCGGCCGTGAACGATTCGGTTGGGCCGAGCGCGGCGAGCCGGGCGCACGCCGCGACGGCGACTGGCTCGTTGGCGTGGGCTGCGCAACGGGAACGTATCCGTACTATCGGATGCCCGGCGGTGCGGCGCGCATCACGCTCAATAGCGCGGGGCGTGCGACGGTAAGCATCGCCGCGCACGAAATGGGCATGGGAACATCGACCGCGCAGACGCAAATCGTGGCCGAACGCCTTGGACTCGCCATGGAGGACATCGAGTTCAAGTACGCCGATTCACACTTGCCCGGCGCGGTGCTCGCGGGCGGTTCGCAGCAGACGGCGGCCATTGGCGCTGCGGTGATCGCGGCGCATCACAAGCTCGTGAAGGAACTGCTCCGTCTTGCGGGCAACAGTTCGCCGCTGTCCGGTCTTTTGCCCGACGACGTTGGCGGCCACGACGGCGGCCTTTGCGCGCTCGACGACGAAACCCGGCACGAACGCTACGGCGCCATACTCGCTCGCGGTCAGCGCGATGAAGTGACCGTGGAGGCCGAAGCCCCGATGCCTTTTGAATTGCAGCACTGGTCGATGCACAGCCATAGCGCGCTCTTCTGCGAGGTGCGTGTGAACGTCGTCACCGGCGAGATTCGCGTGAGCCGTTTTCTCGGTTCGTTCGATTGCGGCCGCATCATCAATGCCAAGACGGCTGCGAGCCAGTTTCGCGGCGGCATCATCATGGGACTCGGCCTTGCGCTCATGGAAGAGACTCAATTCGACGAGAGAAGCGGCCGCGTGATCAATCCATCGCTTGCCGATTACCATGTCCCAGTTCATCTCGATGTCCCGAGAATCGATGTCATCTGGAACGATGAAGCCGATCCGCACACGCCGATGGGCGCGCGTGGCGTCGGCGAGATCGGTATCACGGGCGTGGGTGCGGCCGTGGCGAATGCGGTTTTCAATGCCACGGGCAAGCGGGTTCGGGATCTGCCGATCACGTTGGATAAGGTGATGTGAGGTTTCGGCGCGGGCGCGGACTGTGTACGTGTTCCGGTGACCTTCAAGGTAATCAGCTTCGAAAGACGTGGCCGGTTGCCTAACCAGAAGTGAACGTCGCGCGCGCATCGCTCGCCGGGGCATAGCGGGCTACGCGATCGTTTGGCGAAGACATGCGCGACGCTCGCTTGAGCAGGCGACAGCCAGCTCAAGCCTTCAGCGCCTTCAGCCTATTCCAGTCGAACTCGATTCCATGCCCCGGCCTTTCCGGAGCGATAGCAAAACCGTCCTCGATACGAAGCGGTTCGGCCAGATACTTCTCCAGCCCGAAACCGTGCGCTTCGAGATAAGAGCGATTCGGAACCGCCGCGAGCAAATGCACGGTCACGTCATGGGCGCCGTGGCTGGTGACGGGAAGGTTGTGCGCTTCCGCGAGATGGGCGATCTTCATGAACGGCGTGATGCCCCCGCAATTCGTGACATCGGGCTCCGGGTACGTCACACGACCGATGGTGATCATCTGCTGGAACTCCCAGATCGTGCGCATGTTTTCCCCTGTCGCGACCGGCAAGCCGCCTTCGCTGACGATCCTCGCGTGACCCGCGATATCGTCGGGAATGGTCGGCTCTTCGAGCCAGCCGGGGTTGAACGGTGCAAGTGCGCGCGCGGCGCGGATGGCTTCATCGACGGACCATTTCATGTTGGCGTCGACCATCAGCGGGAAGCTGTCGCCGAGCATCTCGCGCATGGCCGCGACGCGCGCCACGTCCTCCGCCAGATTCTTGCGTCCCACTTTCATCTTGATGGCGCGAAAGCCTTGGTCGATGAAACCTTCCGCCTGGCGCAACAACTGATCGAGTGGAAAGTCCAGATCGACACCACCCGCATAGACCGGCACCTTGGGATCGTAGCCGCCGAGCATGCGCCAGAGCGGCAGGTTCGCGCGCTTCGACTTCAGGTCCCAGATCGCCATGTCGAAAGCGGATAGCGCGAGGACAGTCGGGCCGCCGCGCCCACCGTAATGCATGGCCCACCAGATCGATTTCCAGAGCGCTTCGGCCAGGTCCGCATCCTGATGCCGGGCCAGTTCGGCGATCTCGTTTGCCGCCGCCTGAACCGAACGGCCGTTGCGCCCGACGGTGTAGGTGTAGCCGACACCTTGGGCGCCATCGGCATCGCGAACGGTTACCGTGACCAGCTCGAAATTGGGAATGAGGCCGTGCGTGCTGTCGGACAGCGGCACGGGCAGGGGAACGCGGAAATAGTCGCTACTGACATCACTGACGATCGCCATGACACGTCCTCACGATTGATCAAACGAAAGATGCTGCGCGGCACCACTGCGTGCTTACGCCTCTGAGCCGCTGTCTCCTTGCAGCCGTGCGGAACGTCGACGGCGCGCTTCCGTATCGACGAGATGTTCCAGCATGGCGGCGCTCGCGCGCGGGCCGTCGCCGCCGATAATGGCATCGAGCACCGCCTTGTGCAACGTCAGCGAGATCGCGTGAGTTTTCGTCGGGCGTCGAGTTGGTCAAATGAAGCGAAGCCATTCGCGCCACGGACCCTGGTTCGGCGGGCGATCGCGCGCTTGCACGATGAGCATCGCACGTTCGTCAGGCGCATCGATAGATGACCGACTCAATGTCGCGACGGCTCGTTGTTGCGGCATTGGCCACTGCGCTTGCCGGCTATTTTCACTCGCGGCATGACAACGCAGTTTGCGGCACGATACGGTATATGTAGCCCAAGGCCACGTGGCTAGGGCTCGATTGAACCGTTCATCTCAGACCATACGAGGCACTATGCGCATTGGATTCATTGGCACCGGCACGATCACGCGGGCCGTCGTGACCGGAATGATTCGGTTCGACGTTCCCTTTGAACACATTGCGCTTTCGCCGCGCAATGCCGAAATCGCCGCGAAACTTGCGAGTCGCGACGCGCGCGTCGCGGTGTGCAGCAGCAATCAGGAGGTGCTCGACACCAGCGACGTCGTGTGTCTCGCGGTCGTGCCGCAAATTGCGTCGAAGGTGCTTGGCGAACTCGAGTTCGATGCACGGCATCAGGTCATCAGCTTCATGGCGGGCGTGTCGATCGAGCGAGTATCCAACATGGTGCGCACGGCCGCGAGTGTCGCGCGCGCGGTTCCTTTGCCGGCCGTCGCGGAACGCAAGGGCAGCACGGCCATCTGTCCGCCGAGCGCACTTGCGCGAGCGCTCTTTGGGCCGTTGGGTAAGGCGGTCGAAGTAGACAGCGAACATCAGTTCGATGCGCTGTCGGCAGTCACGGCAACCATGGCCAGTTTCTACGCGCTACTGGAAGAGCAGGCTGCGTGGCTCGTTCGCCAAGGGCTGCCGTATGAGGCGGCCCGATCGTTTTTGTCGGGCTATCACGTCGGCTTGGCACACGATACGACGCAAGGCGATCAACCGTTCTCGAAGATGATCAAGGAGTCGAGCACGCCCGGCGGCATCAACGAGCAGCTTCACGCGGAGTTGCAGCAGAAGGGGACTTTCGCGAGTTATTCGGAGGCGCTTGATCGGATCATGCGACGGGTTCAGGGGAGGGGGTGAGGCTTGCTTGGGTTGTTCTGGGACGCATACGAACTTAACCGACATTATGATATTAATGTCTAACTTGGAGATTAGGTTGATTTGATTTTTTGCGTATTACGTTGATTATCTTGACCCGTATTTATTTTCATTCGCTTTTTTTCTGAAGGAATGTCCGGACGTTGCCGATCCTGCAAGGTCAAATCGGCACGCTCCACGCGGCCCTTGGCCTGACTCGTGTTTGCGCAAAATGCGTCGATGTTGAGCTCGTACAAGGCTCGCCCGAATTGCGTCACGCCTTTGCCCGCCGTGCTCGAACGGTTCTTGACATTGAACACACTGGCCTTGTCGCTACGGAACGCCATCGGTTTGCCGTGTGCGCGCAAGTACTTTGACAGCGCCTCGAAATAGCTGAAGGTCGACTCGGTCGCGGTGAAGTGCAGCGTCATCAGCCGGCTCGTCGCATCGTCGATAAACACCAATAATGTGCAGGCCGGTGCGCAATCCTCGAACCAGCGATGATCGCTGCCATCGATCTGAATCAGCTCACCCAGGCACGCGCGCCGATTACGCGGCTGGTGAATGCTGGGCGGGCGCTGCTTGCGGGGAACCCAGAGTCCTGCGGCCGTCATCAACGTTCGCACTGTCTCGACAGCCAGTCTGATGCCGTGGCACTCCCGTAACTTCTCGCATGCCAGGGTGGGTCCGAAGTCGGCGTAACGCTCGCGGATTAACCTAAGCGCGCGCTGCGCCACGCCCTCAGATAGTCGATGATTGCTCGCGCGCCAGAAACTCTTGTCTGGCAATGAACCTATGTCAAAAGGCGACATCTCTACTTGGCAGAAAAACGACATTTGAACTTGGGACCTACATTTAAATAATCGATAATTAAGATTATGTAAATTACCAAATGACCAACGTTCGTTGAACACAGCCCGACGGACTCTCGGTTAATCCAGAGCCACTAAACGGTGGCAAGCCGCGCTTCCTGTCGATCGCATACCTTCCCCTCGGCCCTCAAACGGCTCCCCACCCGCACACACACAGCACCCGCTATTCGAGGCGGCGAAGGCACGCATTCTCGTGAAGGCGCGACGGCCGCTTTCCGGCGCCGCGGAACAACTGCTGAGTTGGATTCTTCAACGAATGAGCGTATTCGCCGCAAGCGCTTGAGGCCGCGCTGCCGCTTTCAGGACTGAGCGATGTCGCGAAGGATATGTTCACTCTCACTCTTGGCTTCCATCACGTATGAAATTCTGGAAGCCCGAAGCAGCCCACGCAACGTCTGCGTATGAGTCAAAAGTAATTGGACCGGGCGCGCATTCCCTATGCGTTGATGGATCAACGATGCCTTCATGCAAAGCGTTGTGCACGTGCCGCACGCGGCGGCGTCCAGTCCAATTGATGCGATCCAACGATGGACCATGCGAGCACGCTGGCGCGTCGATAGACACGCTGCCACCTGCAGCCGACTCGGTAAAGTAAATCGATAGATTTCAGTCGATCTGAACTCTGTCGAGAATCTCGTCCGAACCTTCCTCGAGAGGAGCGAAATTGGTCGAGCGCACATAATCCGGTCGCGGCTGCTTCACCTGTTCTGGCTTGTTCTCCACCTGGTTGTAGACGACATAGGCTTGCCATCGATCGTCACCTGAAAGGTTGTGACCCGATGAATGCACGATGTTTGCGTCGAAGAACACCACTGTTCCCGGTCGGCCGATGATAGGCACGGCCTTGGGATGGCTGGACAAGATATCGAGCATGGTCGGCTTGGGTACCACGTAAAAGCGATAACCGGTCGTCTCATCGAACGTTGGATCGAGTGAGCCTAGTTTGTGGCTTCCCGGAATAAAGTAGAGACATCCGCCAATTTCGGTCGGCTCATCGAGCATGACCAACGCGGTTGTCATATGCGGTTCTTTCACGCCGTCCATATGCCAGGTGCCGAAATCCTGGTGCCACTGCCAGACCGAACCGTCGATTGCCGTCTTCAAATTGCACTTCGTGTGATAGACGTAAAGTTGGGGATCGTTGATCAATTGTTGTGCGGGTTCGAGCAATCTGGGCGAGCGCACTGCGGAGTGAAAAATCGGCGATGCCGTTGGACTGGCGGTCTCATGAACTTTATAAATCGTTTTTGCAATGCCGCCCGTTTTTTCACGAACGAGATGGTCGGTGTCGATTTTTTGGATTCGGCGCAACTCGCTCTTCATATGCTCGACTTCTTCTTTCGAGAAAAGCTCTGGCAGAACCACGAAGCCATCGCGCTCGTACGCTTCCAACTGCGACGTCGTAAGTTTCATGAGGGAATCTCCTGACTTGTTAGTGTGGTCTCATGATCCTAAGAGCGTTCGCATCCAATGTAAAAGATATAATAGGTCGCGTATCGATACTCACAAGGTTCCAAATGGAACTGCGTCATCTTCGCTATTTCCTGACGGTGGCACGCACACTCAACTTCACGAAGGCGGCGGACGAATTGCACATGGCGCAGCCGCCGTTGAGCCGGCAGATACGGGAACTGGAAGAAGAAATCGGCGTAGCGCTTTTCGAGCGCCGAGGTAAACGCGTGTTTCTCTCATTGGCGGGCCAGGTCTTCGAGGAACGGGCCCAGCAGATTCTTAAGGACACGAACTCCGCAATCGTGGATTCGCAACGTGCAGCAAGAGGCGAAACCGGCCGGGTGGCGGTTGGGTTCTTCGAACACATTGCGTACACACTGCTGCCACCGCTCTTGCGCGATTTTCAACAGCGCTACCCTGCGGTGACCGTCGAGCTTCAATGGTTTTCCTCTGCGGAACAGATCAATGCCTTGAACCGAGGAGACGTCGATCTGGCATTCGTCCGTTCGTTGCCGCCAAATACTCAACTGAACAGCGTCTTGTTGCTCCAGGAGCCGTTTTACGTTGCCATCGCTAAAGACAATCCTCTAGCAGCCAAACGACGCATTTCCATCAAGGACTGTAAGCAGTTGCGCGTCATTAATTATCGGAAGGATGTCGCGCCCGATTATCACGCCGCCATCAACCAGTTGTGCGCGCTTGCCGGATTTTCTCCCTCCACGAGCTTTGAAATGGGCCAGATCTACGCTTCTCTTGGCCTTGTAAGCGCCGGCTTCGGTGTGACGCTCGTACCGGCGTCGGTTCAACGAACGCACATGGAAAACGTCGTCTTTCGTCCTCTGCGCGAAGAGCACACGAAGAGCGAACTCTACCTTGCGTGGAAGGAGCCCAAATCGTCTGCTGCGCTAGGCGCTTTTGTCGAACTCGCGTGCAAGATAGCCGCGCATCCGCCGCGAAAAGCGAAGGTCGAGTAAGTGCAGCGGTACCGCTTCAATTGCGATCCAAAGCTTCGTTTGCAAGGCGAAACCGTCAGCAAACCCGAATGCGACCTTTTCGGAAAACTCCGCGACAGCAAGACGGTCGTCACCGTTGGCGGTCGACATCGAGCTTCTCGCGTAATTCACAGTAAGTCCATCGGCGGCCATTACGTGGAGCAATACATTTGCATGGCTATCGGTGAAAGCCATCCGGTCGTAAGTGGCAGCACCCTCCCCCATGCTCAATGGCGTCCGCTGATGCGATGATGGCAAACATGCGCCCTCTGCACTGAGCAGAAAAAAGAGAAGATTTTTCGTGGACGGAACAACTATCCGGGGCACGGGTTTTGGCAAGTCGGGCGCGGCTACGCGATGGCTTCGAGGCTGTCACTTTTCAGCGTGTCAGATGGAAACTGTGCATGTTCGCGAATCATTCAAGCCGATAGGATAGGAACGAACTAGCTCATCTCTCTTCGACTCTACCGCCCATGCAACTGAAGCTTTATCAGATAGACGCTTTCACCAGCGAAGTATTCAAGGGAAACTATGCGGCGGTCATTCCGCTCGACGCGTGGCTTCCCGCTTCGCTAATGCAAGCCATCGCCAGCGAAAACAACCTGTCGGAAACAGCGTTCATCGTGCGTCGAGACGATGGCGTTTTCGACATCCGGTGGTTCTCACCGATCAAGGAAATCGCCTTTTGCGGACACGCGACGCTGGCGAGCGCTTTCGTTCTGTTCGAACATCTCCCTCAAGACGATCACCTCGTCTTCCATGCAGAAGCAACGGGCGCGTTCTCTGTTCATCGGCGCGAGCGGGGGCTGATTGAAATGAACTTTCCGCGACGACAAAGTGAACGGATTAAAGATGTTCCGGACCAGCTCGCGTATGGTTTGTCGATCAAGCCAACGGCAGTCTTCATAAACCAGCAGTCATACATCGCCCTCTACGACACCGAAGCCGAGGTACGCGCCGTCGTGCCAAATCTGGAACTGCTCGCGCAACTTGGACCACTGGATGTCGCGGTCACCGCTCGTGGCAACCAATACGACTTCGTCTCCCGATACTTTTGGCCAGCGAACGGCGGCGCCGAAGACCCGGTGACGGGGTCCATTCACGCGGCGCTTGCTCCGCTCTGGTCCGACATTCTTGGCAAGCCGAAGCTCGTCGCGTTACAGGCTTCCCAACGAAGCGGCGTTCTACATTGCGAGATCGAACCGGAGCGTGTTTTGATATCCGGTCACGCGGTTCAATATATGGAAGGAACCATCGAACTGCCCGACTAGCGCGCGCTTTACAATGCTGCGGCTCGACTGTGCGGAAACGGCAGCGCTGCCGCAGCTCAATACCCTCCAGAATCGAGGCGCGTTCCAGAGACTCGACTCGAGCACTTACTTCGCTACCTCAACCGGAATCATTCTTCTGCCGAAGTCCGGGCTCATCGTTTCCCAAGGCTGCGTCGTCGATTAGAAGTCACGCACTTCGGCCGGGCAACGCCGACAGGCAACTGGATCGAAATGTTCATCTCGCACGATGACTTACACCGAACTTTGCACGATTCATTGCAGACACGGCCAGCAACTAAGCGCACGCCAAAGTAAGCGAAGTCCAAAGACCTCCGCACTTCACGTCCGGCTAAGCGACGCGCGCAGCTTACCCGGCGTCACACCGTACGCTTCGCGAAAGCCGCGAATGAAGTGCGCCGAATCCGCGAAGCCACATTCGTAGGCGATCGCGGTGACGCGCTTCGCCGAGTTCAAGAGTAGCCAGCGGGCGTATCGCAAGCGCATCGTCCGGTAGAACTCCTTTGGCGTCACGCCCATTTCAGACATGAACACGCGCTCCAATTGCCGCGCATTTGAACCGGTCATCCTGGCAATCGCGGCGATCGTCAGCGGGGCTTCGAGATTCTCCTCCATCAGCACGATCGCGTGACGCAGCAAGAGACTATCGACGGCGAGGTAGCCGAGCGCACGGCGGCGTTCGACGAAGGACGTGCCGCTCTTGCGACTCACCGTCATCTGGTGAATGACCTTCGACGCGCGGTCGGCGCCGCAATGCACGGAAATCAACCGCGTGGCGAGTTCGATGGCCGACACGCCGCCCGCGCACGTAATGCGGTTGCCGTCGATCACGTAGTCGGCGTTCGTGACCACGCGCAGGCCAGGAAACATGGACTGATAATCGTCGTAGTGAAAGGAGTGCACGCACGCGACGCGGTCGTGCATGTAGCCCGCTTTCGCCAGCACGAAGCTGCCAGTGCACAGGCCGATGAGCGGCACGCCGGCTGCGTCGGCGTCGCGCAGCGCGTCCCAGTAGCGCTCGTCGACATGTTCGAGCCTGGGCAGCAAGCCGCCGATCACCACGAAGTAGTCGAATCGCGACGCCTTCCCGGAATACGCCCGAACTGGCACGCTCACGCCACAACTCGCTTCCACGGTGTCGTCCGTCGGCCCGAGCAAGGTCCACGTACACCGTAACTGGCGGCTCTGGTCGCCGAGATCCGCGGCGTGCCGCAGGCAGTCGCAGAAACTCGCGAGCGAAAGCAGCGGAAAGCTCGGCCAAAGTAGAAGGCCGACGCTGAGCTCGGCGCCCGCGCGTCGCGCAGATACCTTGCGATCCACGCCGTCCATGCGATCGAGCCGCTCGACAAGTCCGCGCCCGAGCGTCGCGGTATCGGACTTTTTTGCATTCGCCATTGCCATCCATGCACTCCTTGAATGCCGTGAGGTCGTCGGCGCCAGTATAGGAGCGCCGAAAAGCGATCGGTGCGACTTGTCGCATTCGTTCTATTTTTCCGCGAGCGCGTGCAATGCCGCCTATTTCGTCGCCGTTACATTGAAGTCAGTTCCGGGGTGAAGACGGCCGGAAAGAACCGATTCAAAACAGGGAGTGCGTCATGTCAGCAGCGTTGCATCTGGCGGTTTGCGCCGCATTTGGAAGTGCGTTCGTCGTCCTGCATCCGGTCGAGGCGTGCGCCGATGAAGTAGTGAAGATCGGCCACGTCGCGCCTCTGACGGGGGCCAATGCGCACCTCGGCAAGGACACCGAGAACGGCGCACGGCTTGCCGTCGAGGAGATCAACAAGAAGGGCCTCGTGATCGGCGGACAGAAGATCACGCTTGCGCTGGATGCGCAGGACGACGCCTCCGATCCGCGCCAAGGCACACAGGTCGCGCAAAAGCTCGTGGACGACAAGGTGGCGGCCGTGGTCGGGCACATGAATTCCGGCACCTCCATTCCGGCCTCGAAAATTTATAGCGATGCCAACGTGCTGCAGATTTCGCCCTCGGCCACTAATCCGGTCTATACGCAGCAGGGGTTTCGCACGACGTATCGCGTGGTCGCCACCGACGCGCAGCAGGGTCCGGCGCTTGCCGACTATGCAGCCCGAGTGCTGAAGGCGAAGTCGGTCGCCATCGTCGACGACGCCACCGCTTACGGTCAGGGTCTCGCGAACGAATTTGAAAAGCGCGCCAAGGCGAACGGGATGAACGTCCTGTCGCACGACGCAACCACCGACAAGGCCGTGGACTTCCGCGCGATCCTGACCAAGGTGAAGAGCGAGCATCCCGACGTGATCATGTACGGCGGCATGGATGCGACAGGCGGCCCGTTCGCGAAGCAGGCCCGCCAGCTCGCAATCTCCTCGAAGGTACTGGCCGGCGACGGCCTGTGCGCAGCGTCGCTGTCGCAACTGGCGGGTGAGGCGGCGGACAACGTCGTGTGTTCCATCGCCGGCATGCCGCTCGCTAAAATGCCCGATGGCCCCGCGTTCGAGCAACGCTACGAAGCGCGCTTCGGGCAGAAGGTGCAGCTCAACGCCCCGTTCGCGTATGACGCGGTGTACATCATCGTCGACGCGATGAAGCGCGCGAATTCCACCTCGCCGGACAAGATTCTCGCGGCGATGCCCAACACCGACTTCAAGGGCGTACTCGGCGAGACGCAATTCGACGCGCACGGCGACCTCAGGCAGGGAATGATCTCGCTCTATCACTACGTGGGCGGAAATCAAACGTTGCTCGACGTCGTCAAGATGTAATGGCCGCACATTCACAAGGACGACGCAAGCCATGAACATTCTGGTGATCGGCGCGGGCGTGATCGGTCTCACGACCGCATACCGCTTGCGCGAGGACGGCCACGAAGTGAGCGTGATCGACCGGCGCACGGAGGTCGCGGCGGAAGCGAGCCGCGCCAACGGCGCGCAGCTTTCTTACAGCTACGTGGCGCCGCTCGCCGGTCCTGGCGTGCTTGCGAAGCTTCCCGGTTGGCTTATGCGTCGCGACGCCCCGGTGCGCGTCTCGCCCGCCATCGACATGAATCAGTGGCGCTGGTGCTGGCAATTCGCACGGGCCTGTACTCAGGCGATGAGCGAATCGACCACGGCGCAACTCCTTGCGCTGTCCTTTCTGAGCCGCTCGCTGATGCACGAATTTACCGCCGCCCATCCCACGCTTGCCTTCGACTACGTCCGCGCTGGCAAGCTCGTCATGCATCGAAGCGCAATGGCGATGTCGCGGGCCGCGTCCTTGCTGTCGTACCAGCGTACGCTCGGTAGCGAGCAGCAAGCGCTCGGCGTGAGCGATTGCGTCGCGCTCGAACCCGCGCTGGCCCAGGTGGCAGATCGATTCGTCGGCGGCATCCATACGCCGGGCGAAGAGGCAGGCGACTGTCACCGCTTCTGCGTGGGACTCGAAAGCTTGTTGCGCGAACGAGGCGTGGCGTTCGAGCTGGGTACGGCCGTGCGTTCGCTGTCCGTGTCGAACAAAGGCGAGGTCCGGGCAATTGCCGGAAGCCGCAGGTTGGACGCGGAACATGTTGTCGTGGCGTCGGGTTGCGACAGCGCGGCCTTACTGCGCACAATTGGCGTGCGGGTGCCGGTCTATCCGCTCAAGGGCTACAGCCTGACGCTCGATGCAGTCGCGGGAAAGGCTGCGCCCGCGACGAGCGTGACGGACTTCGACCGCAAGGTGGTGTACGCCCGATTGGGCGACCGTCTGCGCGTGGCGGGCATGGCGGACATCGTGGGGCATTCGAGTGCGATCGATGTGACCCGGCTCGCGACGCTGCGGCGCGAAGCGCAGGCCGTCTTTCCGCACGCGGGCGATTATGACGCGGCAGCCGCGTGGGCGGGCTTGCGGCCGGCCACCCCGCGCGGGACGCCGATCATCGGAGGGTCCAAATACCGGAATCTCTGGTTCAACGTCGGTCATGGCGCGCTTGGCTTCACGCTCGCCATGGGCTCGGCGCACGTGCTCGCGCAACGGATGGCCGGGCGCCAACCTTCGCTCGACGACACCCCCTTCTCGCCGCGTGCTGCATCATGAATGCGCGCGTCGTCATTGTCGGCACGGGCGGCACCATCGCGGGGCGCGGTGCGTCGGCCGCGCATACCGCGACCTACGACTGCTCTGTCGAAACGGTGGATGATTTGCTTGACGCGTTGCCCGGCGCGCGCGATCTCGCCGATATCCAAACGGCCCAGCTTTTCCAGACCGGCTCTGAAAACTTCGGCAATGAGGAGTTGCTCGGGCTCGCGCGGCATGTTCGCGCGCTTCTCAAGCAGGACGACATCGACGGAGTCGTGGTGACGCACGGCACCGATACCATCGACGAGACGGCATACTTTCTGCACCTGGTGGTGCCGAGCGCGAAGCCCGTCGTCGTGGTCGGCGCAATGCGCCCGGCGTCTGCGCTCAGTGCCGACGGACCGCTCAACCTGTACAACGCGATCGTGGTGGCGTCGAGCGCGGCATCGCGCGGCAAGGGTACGCTCGTCGTTTCGAATGACGAGATTCACTCGGCGCGCGACGTCGTGAAGACCAGCACCTTCAAGCAGGAAGCGTTTCGTTCGACCTTCGGTCCGCTAGGCTACGTGGTCGAGGGACGCGCGCGTTTTTATCGGCTGGTGGCGCGGCGGCATACGGTGGAAAGCGAATGGAGCATCGACACCATCCAGACCTTGCCCGAGGTCGCTATCGTCTACGCGCATGGCGGCATCAACCGGACGGTGGTCGAACACATGGCGTGCTCCGACGTGGATGCGATCGTGTACGCCGGGACGGGCAACGGCAACGTGGCGCACGAGTTGATCGATTCGCTCGTGAAAGCGCGCGCGAGACACATTCATATCGTGCGTGCGTCGCGCACGGGCAGCGGCATCGTCATCCGTAATGCCGCACAGCCGGACGATCGCTATGGATGGATCGCAGCGGACGATCAGGTCCCGCATAAGGCGCGAATCCTGATGATGGTGGCGCTCACGGGAACGAGAACCACGCACGCGTTGCAGGAAGCGTTCGTGACGTACTAGAACCCCGACCGCGCGCCGCAGGCATGCCTGTTCCCTGGCCTCAATGCGCCCCAGCCGCCTCCGCCGAATCCCCACCCTTCACCGGCCGCGTAATCCAGATAAGCGGAATGATCAAAATGAAAATGAACGTGGACGCATAGAAGAAATCGTCGAGCCCCATGACGGCAGCCTGATTCGCCACCATCAACTCGAACGATGCGTAAGCCGCACCCACATCGATATGAAGCTGCGACTGCAATGCCGCGATGGTCTGATTGAAAATCGGATTGTCGACGCTCGCCTGTTCGGTCAGTCGCACGTGATGCACGACCGTCCGATGATTCCATACGGTGCCCGCGATCGACGTGCCCACCGCCCCGCAGAAAATGCGCGCGAAATTCGACAACCCCGCCGCTGCGGGAATTCGTTCGGGCGGCAAGCCGGAAAGAATGATCGACACGAGGGGCACGAACCAGAGCACGGTCGGAATACCTTGCAGCAAGGTCGGTATGACGAGATGCCACGCATCGACCGTACTCAGATACTGCGTGCGCATGAAGAACACACCGGACAGTCCCATGAACGCGACCGTCACGAGAACGCGGGCATCGAATAACTGTAAAAGTCGCCCGATAAAAGGCGAAAGCAATACCGTGAAAATGCCCACCGGCGCGGTGACGAGGCCTGCGTCATAAGCGCGATAGCCGAGATACTCCTGCATCCATTGCGGCAGCAGAACGAGGTTGCCGAAGTAGAGCGCGTAGGAAACGGAAATGGCTATGGTGCCGCTGCTGAAATTGCGCAATGCGAAGAGCCTCAGGTCGACGACCGGATGCGCCTCCGTTAACTCCCACACGAGAAAGAACGCGAAGCTGACGAGGGCGATCAGCCCCAGCGCAACGATGAAGGGCGAAGCGAACCAGTCGAGGTCCCTGCCCTTGTCGAGCATCACCTGAAGCGAGCCCACCCACACCACGAGCAACGCAAGGCCGACCGTATCGATGGGCAGTTTCTTCGTCGGCGTCTCGCGCTTGCGATAGATGATCCACGTGGCGCCCGCCGCAATGAAGCCGACCGGAATGTTCACGTAGAAGATCCACGACCAGCTGTAGTTGTCGGTGATCCAGCCGCCTAGCACCGGTCCTGCGATCGGACCGACCGTGGCGGTCATCGCCCAGAGCGCCAGCGCCATGTTGGCGCGCGCCTTCGGATAAGAACTCAGCAGCACGGCCTGGGACAAGGGAATGAGCGGCCCGGCCACGAGGCCTTGCAAGATCCGCGCGCCCAGCAGGAAAGGCAGGTCAGGCGCGATGCCGCAAAGCCACGAAGCGAACACGAACATCAGAATCGCGCCGACGAACAGGCGGATCTGGCCGATCTGCTGCGTAAGCCAGCCCGTCAATGGAATGGATACGGCATTCGCGGCCGCGAAGATCGTGATGACCCACGTTCCCTCATCGACCGATACGCCGAGGTTTCCCGAGAGATTCGGCACGGCGACGTTCGCAATCGACGTATCGAGGACGGTCATGAAGGTCGCAAGCGCCACCACGATGGTGGCAATCACGAGCTGGCCGCCCTGCAACGGCGGATGCGGGACGGGTGCTGCGGGAGACGGCGATCCCTGCGTCATGACTGCGGTTCGGGGTTGATTGTTGTAAGCAGAAGCGGTTCTTCAGTTGGGCGCGTCCTCGAAACGAGCGATTCAACCCGCTCGTCTCGCGCGCGCCGCAACTGTCGATGACGTGAGAATAGCGGAGCTCGCTGCTTTATTAAACGCCTATTTCATAAATTCGCCTAGGCGATTACTTCGCAGAAGGGTTATCCCCTAGGCAAACCGGATTGACACAGATCAGCAACAAACACACACTGTGATCACAGATCACGGAATCAATCCGGCTCTCTTGCGCTGCCCGTGGCGCGGACCAACGCATCAACATGCGCAAGATGCAAAAAGCGCGAAATGGGCCATGCGAGCAAGAACCGCACACGCCTATCACCATCGCCCGCGCTTCGAAAAGCTGACCAAATAACAACCGTCCTACAGGAGCCAACCACATGGATTACCTCAAACTGCTCGCCCCGCCCGCCGGATTGCGCGTGCTGATTACTGGCGGCGCGTCGGGCATCGGTTTGACGATCGCGCAGGCGTTCGTGTCCACGGGCGCGCGCGTGCATGTATGCGATGTTGACGCCAAAGCCATCGATGCCCTATCGACTCATGCGACCGAATCGCCGTCGATCACCGGTACTCGCGCCGACGTATCGAACAAAGCCGACGTCGCGCGCGTGTTCGACGACGTGAAGCGCGAACTCGGCGGCCTCGATGTGTTGATCAACAACGCGGGCATCGCGGGACCGACGGGCGGCATCGACGAGATCGAGTCGGACGACTGGGAACGCACCATCGACATCAATCTGAATAGCCATTACTACTTTTCGAGCCAGGCCGTGCCGATGCTGCGCGAAGCAAATGGCGGCGGCGTGATCGTTTTCATGTCGTCGGTCGCAGGACGTCTCGGCTATGGATTCCGCACGCCCTATTCCGCGACCAAATGGGCGATCGTGGGCCTCGCGAAGAGTCTCGCCATCGAACTCGGCGCGGACAACATTCGCGTGAATGCGGTGCAGCCGGGCATCGTCAAGGGGCCGCGCATGGAAGGCGTGATCGCCGCGCGCGCGAAGCAACTGAACATCAGCTATCAGGAAATGGAAGCGCGTTATCTGGAGAAGATTTCGCTGCGCCGCATGGTGACGCAAGAGGAGATCGCCGCCAGCGTGCTGTTCCTGAGCTCGCCAGCAGGCAGTGCGATTTCCGGTCAGGCGCTGTCCGTCTGCGGCAACGTCGAAACGCTCTGAATATCGCTTCAAACAAGTACGAGAGGAGATCGAACACCATGGCAAGCAAACGCAAAGTCATCATCACCTGTGCGCCGACGGGCGCCATCCACACGCCTTCCATGTCGCCGTATCTGCCGGTCACGCCGGATCAGATCGCCGATGCCGCACTCGCCGCCGCACGCGAAGGCGCATCGATTCTTCATTTGCACGCGCGCGATCCCGAAGACGGGCGGCCGACGCAAGACCCTGCGGTTTTCGAACGCTTTTTACCGCGCATCAAGGCGGAAACGAACGCGGTCATCAATCTCACGACGGGCGGCAGTCCGCATATGACGGTCGCCGAGCGCCTCAAGCCCGCGCATCATTTTCAGCCGGAAGTGGCATCGCTCAACATGGGATCGATGAACTTCGGGCTGTATCCGATGCTCGACCGTTTCAAGGACCTGAAGCACGACTGGGAACGTCAGCATCTGGAGAAGAGTCGCGATCTCGTATTCAAGAACACCTTCGCGGATATCGAGTACATCCTGAGCTCGTGCACGGCGAACGGCACGCGCTTCGAGTTCGAGTGCTATGACACCTCGCATCTCTACAACCTCGCGCATTTCGTCGATCGCGGGCTAGTGAAAGGGCCGTTCTTCGTGCAGACCGTGTTCGGACTGCTGGGCGGCATAGGCGCGCACCCGGAAGATCTCGCGCATATGAAGCGAACCGCCGATCGCCTTTTCGGTTCGGACTATGTGTGGTCCATTCTCGGCGCGGGGCGCAATCAGATTCCGCTCGCGTCCATCGGCGCGGCGCAAGGTGCGAACGTGCGCGTCGGCCTTGAGGATTCGCTGTGGATCGGTCCTGGCCAGCTCGCCGAATCGAGCGCGCAGCAAGTGCGCCAGATTCGCCAGGTGATCGAAGGCTTGTCGCTCGACATCGCGACGCCCGCCGAAGCGCGTCAGATGCTCGCGCTCAAGGGCCACGACAACGTGAACTTCTGAAGACCGCACCGAAGCAAGCGGACGCGCGCCAAGCGACGTCCGCGCCATGACAACGAAAAGATACAAGGAGACAAGTCATGAAAGCCTACCTATCTCGCCGCGACGCTTCACCTCGTCGTCCATGCGCGCCCTGCTCTTCCAATCTGTCCTGACGCCGGGAGTCATCATGTCCACGCCCAGTTCTTCGCGTAACTCAACACATGCGTCACCCCATGCGTCGCTGAACGCGCTGCTGTTTCGCAAGCTCATGCCGCTGCTCGTGATCTCGTATGTGATCAGCTTTCTGGATCGCACCAACATCGCGCTTGCCAAGCATACGATGAGCATCGATCTTGGCCTGTCATCCGCCGCCTATGGGCTAGGCGCGGGGCTGTTCTTTCTGACGTATGCCGCTTTCGAGATTCCGAGCAATCTCGTGATGCATCGTGTCGGCGCGCGCTTCTGGATCACGCGCATCATGGTGACATGGGGCGTGCTCTCGGTGGCGATGGCCTTCGTGCGCGGCGAGACCTCGTTCTATGTGATGCGTCTTCTGCTCGGCGTGGCCGAAGCGGGACTCTTTCCCGGCGTGATGCTGTATCTGACTTACTGGTTCGGACGCGAGGATCGCGCGCGCGCCACCGGCTACTTCCTGCTCGGCGTGTGCGTGGCCAACATCGTCGGCGGCCCGCTTGGCGGTGCGCTGCTGGAAATGGATGGCGTGCTCGGTTTTCACGGCTGGCAATGGCTGTTCATGGTCGAAGGCGCGCCTGCCGTGCTGCTCGCGATCGTCGTGTGGAAGATGTTGCCCGACCGGCCGACACGCGCTTCGTGGTTACCGCGCGAGGAAGCGCTGGCGCTGGAGCGACGTCTTGCCGCCGAACAGGAAGCCATCGGTACCGGTCACGGCGGTCATACGTTTCGCGCGGCGCTGGCGGACAGACAGATCTGGCTCTCGATCTTCGTCTACTTTTGCCATCAGTTGACCATCTATACGGTTATCTTCTTTTTGCCAGGGATCATCGGATCTTCGGGGCACTTCTCGCCATTCGTCGTCGGCGTGCTGACGTCCACGCCGTGGGTCGCCGCCGCACTCGGCGCCGCCCTTTTGCCGCGCTTCGCGAGCAATTCATCGCGCAGCCGCCGCATGCTCGTGGGCGGCCTGCTGATCATGGCCGCGGGCATGCTGGTCGCCGCCTATTCGACGCCCGTCATCGGCTTTCTCGGCGTGTGCGTGTCCGCTTCGATGTTCTTCGTGGTTCAGTCGATCATCTTCACGTTCCCGTCTTCGCGGCTTTCAGGCAGCGCGCTTGCAGGCGGACTCGGGCTCGTCAACACGTGCGGGTTGCTCGGCGGCTTCGTCGGGCCCACGGTCATGGGGATCATCGAGCAATCGACCGGCAAGGCGATGAACGGGCTGGTGTGTCTTGCTGTCGCGCTGATTGTCGCGGCAATATGCAGTGTGCGGTTGCGGCACGGCCATGAAACACGCAAGACGAGCGATGCGGATCGACGGGCGACGAACGCGGCTTGAACGATTGATGGTTTTCCTGGATGCGAATCGCCGAGCGGGCTTGTTAAATCCGCTCGCCGATGGCACGGTTAGCTTCGGCTCGTCAGGGACATGTATCGGGCACGCGTTGAACATGGCGATGAGCGACCGGAACAAAACGCGTCGCCTCAACCAAGGTGGCGATCATCGCCAACTACGACACTGCGGATGCATCTCGCCGTCATTCAACGCCATTCGCCACGGCATCAGTCGTCTTTCCGGCGAGCGACGTCACCGGAAAAGTGCGCGCCGACAAGCTCACGCGCCGCTTCCCACAACTGCGGCGATCCGCGTGCAATCACAGGCCCGTACCGCTCCACGACCTGTTGCTCGTTCACGCCGTTCTCCGTCCACGTGCCTCCGCCAGTCAAGGTATTGATCAGCAACGGCTGCAGCCGATCGAGCGATTTGGCGAAGATCGCCTCCGGTGTCTCAGCCGCCTCGAATTCCATCCATAGTTTGCGCAGTTCGCGCCCTTGATCGTCGGGCAATAACCCGAAGATTCGCTCCGCGGCCCGTTGCTCCGATTGCTCGATCGACGCGGAATCCGCGCCTGGCGCGTGCAGCGGATGATCGCCAGCATCGATCTCGACGATGTCATGCACGAGCAGCAGTTTGATGACATGAAAACTGTCGACATCCTTCGCGCAATCCGAAAGCACCAGCGCGAACATGGCCAGATGCCACGAGTGCTCCGCCGAATTCTCCCTGCGGCTGCGGTCGATGAGCGGCGACTGCCGCATAACCGACTTCAACTTGTCCAGTTCGATCAGAAACCCGAAGCGCCGCGAGAGCGGCTCGACCTCTTTGTCTTGGTTCAAATTCATTCTCCCGGAAGACGGTTGCACGAGGAGAAGTCTACCGCTCGTCCTAACCTCCTCGCGCCGCGTGTACGAACCGCCGCACCTTGTCTTCATCGACGGGATTCCACCACACGCCGCCCACCTTCAGCGAACTCGCGACGATCACCGCATCCACGACCGACAAAATCTCCGCGACGTTGGTTTCCGTGCAGCCGCTGCCCACCAAAAGCGGAAGCCTGGTCGCGGCGCGAATCTGCCGAAGATAATCAAGGCTCGCGACATCGCCCGTGCGCTGGCCGGTGGCGATGATCGCATCGGCATCGAAGAATTCGACATCGCGCACGAGTTCCTCGAGCGCACGATCCGCGACGATTGCATGCGCGCCGTGCTTCACGTGCGCGTCCGCAAACACGCGGATGCCTTCCGCGCGCAACCGCGCACGATATCGCAAGGCCCGCGCCGCCTCGCCTTCGATGATGCCTTCGTTGGCCACATAAGCATTCGCCCACTGATTGACGCGCACGAACGCGGCATTGCTCGCGGCCGCGATGGCAAGCGCCGGCACCGAAGCGTTGGCAAGCACGTTGATGCCGATAGGCAGGCCCGTCTCGCGCGCAATCCGGTCCGCGCTCACGGCCATGAACGCCGATGTTTCCGGTCCGATGTCATCCGGTTTTGCGAACGGCACGTCGCCATGATTTTCGACGATGAGACCATCGACGCCGCCTGCTGCATACGCGCGGGCATCGGCAAGAGCGGTTTCGTATAGCGCCTCGCTCGTGCCTCCGTCGTAGCGCGGCGCGCCGGGAAACGCCGGGCAGTGAATCACGCCTATGACCACGCCGCGCGGGCGGCCGAAAATATGCGCGATGCTGTCGGTGCGTCCGCGTCCAACCTCGTGTCCGGTGTCCATGAGAATCCTGTCGAAGTATCGGTCAGATGAAGCGCGCGAGTTCGAGCATGCGCGCACGATCCGGAAAACTCGCCTGCGTGCCGTGCCGGCCGACCACATAGGCGGCAACGGCCATTGCGCGAGGCAGGATGTTGCGCAGACGATGGCCGTGCGCGAGCCCAGCCGCGAGCATGCCGCAGAGTGCATCGCCTGCGCCGACCGTGTCCACGGCAATGACTTCAGATGCGGGCATCTGCTCGATGCCGCCGTGCGCGCCGCACCAGACGACGCCGCCCGCGCCGAGCGTGAGCAGCACGTCGGTCGCGCCTGCCGCGTGCAGTGCGAGCGCCGCGCGGCGTGCATCGGCGTCGCCCGACAGCATTTCGGCCTCGACGCTGTTGACGACGAGCACATCGACATCGGGCAGCAGCGCGTTGACCTCGAATTGCACCGGTCCCGGATTCAGAAGCGTATGCCGCCCGCCGCGACGCGCCGCGCGCAACCACGTCGCCGTCACCGTGCGCGCCAGATTGCCTTGCAGCACGATCCAGTCGCCCGGCGCGCTCACGGCATCCAGCAACGCGGCATCCGGTGCGTAGCCGCTGGCGGCTTCGTTGCGCGTGACGATGGTGTTTTCACCGGCAGCATCGACGGTGACAATGGAAAGGTCCGTCGTGCAATCGAGATGGTCAACGTGCCGCGTATCGATGCCTTCCTCACCGAGCATGGCGACGATGCGCGCGCCGTCGGCGTCGCGTCCGACAGCCGCAAGCAACGTCACCTGCGCGCCCGCGCGTGCAGCGATCACCGCCTGATTCGCGCCCTTGCCGCCGAAGTCCAGCGTGCTGCCAAGCGCAATCGACGTCTCGCCGGGCTTCGGCAACGAAGCCACGCGCAGCGTCATGTCCATCGCCGCGTTGCCGATCACGCAGACGCGCGCGCTGCTCATGATGGTGCCATCCGGTAGCCGAACATTGCTAGATACGAGCCGAGCGCCTCACGCGGGCAAGCATCGCGGCAAGCCGCGCATGCCGCGCGCGCGAGGTCGAGATCGAGATCGAGGTCGGCGATACCGAAATACATCATGCCGCGCGCGCCTCGGTCAGCCAGTCGAGACACTGCCGCCAAAGCCGTCCATAACCGTCCCACGCGGAGAACTCGGGCGGCAGCCAGTGCACGGACATGTCGCTTGTCCAAGCAAGCGTGCGGCCCTCGCCATACTGCCCCGCCACGAGCAACGGATGGCCCGTGTCCGGCACGGTTGCGATGAGCGTCGCACCTGGCTTCAACTCGACTTCGTTGTAGCCGAGCAGATGCGGCCATTGCATGCCGAGGCCCTCTATCACCGGATGCCGCGCGACGATACTCGGCGTGAACCCCTCGGGCACTTCCACGCGGTCGTCCCACGCGAGGCACTTCACGGGCAGCACGTCCTCGACGGGCGTATTGCGAAAGCGCGCACTGCCGTTGATGCCTTGAAAGCTCAGATAGCCACCGATCATCATGAGACCGCCGCCTGCCTCCACATACTCGCGCAACAACTTCAGGCGGTTCGGCGTGCGCTTGCTGTGCACCCACGTATCCGGATGCAGCAAGAGCGTATTCGCGCCGATGTCGGAAAGAATGATCGCGTCATACTCCTTGAGCCCTTCGAGCGTCGTGGGAAATCGCGTCTGCGCGTCGTGACTCGGCATGTGCGTGACCGCGTACCCGGCGCTGTCCTTGAAGAGCGCGAGAAACTGCTCGGAGCCGGTGTGATACGTCACCGACGCGAACAGATCGAAACCCTTCACATGGGTTGCCGTGCTGGTCCACGACTCTCCGGCGAGCAGGACTTTCTTCGTCATTCTCAATCTCCTTGAACACGACGGCTCGTCACGCCAGATGCCGCCGCCGAGAACACGCGAGCGGGATTGGTCACGAGCATGGTTTCGATCTGCGCGTCGCTCACGCCGTGGCGTCTGAGTCTCGGCACGAAGTGTTCGAGGATATAGCCGTAGCCGAAGCCGCCGTAACGCGTGAGCATCATCTTGAGGAACACGTCCTGCGAGAGCAGCAGATTGCCGATGAACCCCGCATCGATGAGCGCGCGGATAGCGCGCGCGTTCTCTTCATCGGACGGCGATTGCGCGGCTTCGTCGGCGTAGTAGTAGTCCATGCCGATCATGTCGTATTCGAGCCACGCACCGCGCCGCGCGATGGAATGCTGATACTCGATATCCGCGTGGCTCGGGTTCATGTGACAAAGCACCGTATGCGCGAGATCGGCGCCCTCGCGCTCGACGATATCGAGCACGCGATGTCCATGCCGCACCCATCCCGGCAGATGCACCGAAAGCGGCACGCGCGTGGCGGCGCTCGCGCGAGCCGCCGCGCGCAGCGACTTCTCTTCTTCCGCCGTGAACGCCGCCGACACGCCGATTTCGCCGATGAGCCCCGCGATCACATCTGGCTTGCGCTCGGCGCCGCCCACGTCAAAGATCATCTGCTCGGCGAGTTCGTCGATGGAACGCTCGCGCACGTACGCCGGATGCGAAGGCTCCAGATAAAAGCCCGTCGACATGACGATGTTGAGCCCCGTGCGCCGCGAAATGCGCTGCAGCGCGAGCGGATCGCGGCCAATGCCGAGGTTGGTCGGATCGACCACCGTCTGGCCACCCAATTCGCGGAACTTCATCAGTTCCTCGGTGGCGGCATCGACATCGAATAGCTGGCAGTTGTCGCGGTTCATGAGCGGATTCATGCGCAGCGCGCCCAAAATGCCGACATGCACCTTCTGCTCGCCGATATGCCGTTCGCCGCAACAAGCCGGCGCGACCCATTTGCCGGAGGCATCGACCAGAATATGCTCGTGCATCAGCGTGATGCCCATTTGCTCGACCGGTAGCGGACCGAGCACCGTCATCACGTGGCCGCTGCCGACACCTATGGGCAGCGTCGCCGGATGACCGAATACGGGTTTCGTCGACATCATGTTCAGCCCTTCTTTCCACGCCGGGCGGAAAAGATGCGCGTGTTCAGCCAGATCGCGAACAGCATGATGGCCCCCTGGATGATCTGCGTATAGAACGGCGACACGTGAACCAGAATCAGCCCGTTGCCGAGCACGGCAATGGTCAGCGCGCCGAGGAGCGTGCCCAGAATGGTGCCGCGGCCGCCGAACAGATTGGTGCTGCCGAGCACGACCGCCGCGATCACCGCGAGCTCGAAGCCGACGCCCTGATTCGACGAACCGCTCCCGAGCCGCGCGGTCGTAATGAGCCCTGCGAGCCCCGCCGCGATGCCGCTCAGCACATACACCTTGATGATGACGCCGCGTGTATCGACGCCCGCGCGCCGCACGCCTTCCGCGTTCGTGCCGATCCCGATGATGTAGCGCCCGAAGCGCGTATGACGCAGCACGACCCATCCGGCGAGCATCACGGCCACCGCGATCACGGCGGGCAGCGGAAGTCCCAGGAACCACTCGCGGCCGAGCGCGACGAACCAGCCGTTGCCATCCACGGGCACGGAATAGCCTTGCGTGATGAGAAGCGCCGCACCGCGCACGATCGACAACGTGCCAAGCGTGACGATGAACGCGGGCATGCCCGCGATCGCGATGAAGTAGCCGTTCGCGAGCCCGATGACCCCGCCGAGCAGGAGGCCGCCGATCAGAACGAGCGTATCCGGCATGCCCGCGTGCAACGCGATGGCCGCGAGCGCGCCGACGAACGCGAGCGTCGAGCCCACCGAAAGGTCGATGCCCGCGGTGGTGATGACAAGCGTCATCGTCGTGGCGACGATCAGCAACGGCGCACTCTGACGCAGCACGTTAAGGAGATTGCCGGTGGTGAGAAAAGTGTCGGTGGCGATGCTGAACGCCACGACGCAGATCGCGAAGAAGGCCGCGATGCTCGCGACGCCTGCACGATGGCCCAGCCGGTGCGACAGCGAAAGCGCGCGCCGTGCGGAAGATTCGGAGGACACGGTGGTACCCATGATCAATGTTCGGCGTGTGGACGCGCGGAGCGCGCGTTGAATTTGTGCCCGACGATCAGATCGACGATCTCCTGCAGATTCGTCTCGCCGATAGGCCGGTCCGCGATAGCGGTGCCTTCGTACATCACCGTGATGCGGTCGCAGACCAGAAACAGGTCCTGCAGCCGATGACTGATGAGAATCACGCTGACGCCGCGCGCGCTTACGGTTCGCACGACATCGAGCACCGCTTCGACCTCCGCGACGGCGAGCGCGGCAGTCGGCTCGTCCATGATGAGCACTTTCGGATCGAACGAAACCGCGCGCGAAATGGCGATGGCCTGACGCTGTCCGCCCGACAGATTTTCCACGTCGAGTTTCGTGTCCGGAATGCGGATGCCGAGCCCGTCCAGCATGGAACGTGCATCGCGATGCATCTTCGCGTGATCGAGCATCGGCATGCCGAGCACGCGGCGCATGGGCTCGCGGCCGAGAAACAGATTGCCCGCGACATCGACCGTATCGCACAAGGACAGGTCCTGATAGACCATCTCGATGCGATGCGTGCGGGCATCGCCCGGATTGTCGAAATGGACCGTCTTGCCGTCGATCTCGATCGATCCGCTGTCGGGCACGACCGCACCCGACAGCACTTTCGACAGCGTCGATTTGCCCGCGCCGTTGTCGCCGACGAGGCCCAGCACTTCGCCCGGCGCGACATCGAGATTCACGCCGCGCAGCGACTGTATCGCGCCGTATTGCTTGGTGATGCCGCGCATCCGCACACGCAGCGGCGCGCCTGTGTCCACACTCGACATGAGGCTCTCCCGGTTTGGACGCGGCCTACTTGAACACGCTGCGATACTTCGCCACGTTCGCCTTGGTGACGATGGTCACCGGAACGGAGATGTTCTTCTCGACCGGTTGCTTCGCGATCAGCTTGAGCGCGGCGTTGACGGCCGCCTTGCCTTCGCCTTCCGGGTCCTGCTGCACCACGGCCACGACAAAGCCCTGATCGATGCCCTTGATGGCCTGCGCGCTCAAGTCCCAGCCGAAAATCTTGACGCGATCCGTCGCGCTTTGCGCCGACACGGCGGCCACGAGACCGATCAAGGCCGGTTCGCCGGTTGCATAAACGACCTGCATGTTCGGGTTGCCGGAGATGAGATTTTCGGCGGCCGTCTGCGCCTGATCCTGCACGTTCTGGCCATCGACCGTGGACACGATCTTCGCATTGGGCGCGCCCGCGAGACCGGCCTTGAAGCCGTCCAGACGCACGTTCTGAATGTACGAATTCAGCGCGCCGACCACGCCCACGCTTGCCTTGCCGCCAAGCGACTTCTTGACGTAATCGGCCGTGTAGGTGCCGATGTCCTTGCCGACCTTGAGATTGTCGACACCGACTTGCACGTCGTTATCGCCGTTCACGATAGCGTCGATGGTGACGACCGGAATGCCGGCCTTCTTTGCTTCGGCAATCGCCGGCTTGATCCCGTTCACGTCGATGGCGACCACGAGAAGCGCATCCACCTTCTGCTGGATGTATGTCTCGATGGCGTTGTTCTGCGCGTTCGGGTCATTGTTCGAATTGAAGATGGCGAGGTCCGCACCCGCGGCCTTCGCGGCCTTTTGCGCGCCGTCATCCATCTGGGTGAAGAAGAGCGCTTCCTGATTGATCTGGACCAGCGCGATTTTCTTCTTGTCGGCGGCGTGCGCGCCGCCCGATAGTGTAATCAGCGATCCGGCGGACATCACGGCGACCGCGGACATGATCCGGCGTGAAAGCATGGCGTTCATCACAGCTCCTCCATCGCAAAGGCGCAGAACGAGCGACTCGTCGGCTGGTCCTGGCATGGTTGAAACTTCAGAGGGCGCGGATGAAAACGCGCCGCTTTGTAAACCGGTTTACTTAGGCTACGGCCGTCGCCTCGTTCGTGTCAACCGGTCAAAATTAGAATTTGCGTGGAGTGGCGTTGACGCTGAGTTCAGCGCGAACGTGGCGGCGCGACGGACGCGCGTTGGATCAGACTCACGGGCAGCCGCCGCACGGCGGACGGTCCGCCGCCCGAAAGACGCGCAAGCAGCAACTCGACGCCCGTGCGGCCGAGATCGCGCGCGGACTGCCGAAGCGTCGTGATGGGCGGCATCAGCAGGCTCGCAAACTCCATGTCGTCAAAGCCGACGATCGACATATCGCGCGGCACGTCGATACGTCGATCGCGCAGCGCTTCGAGCAGGCCGACCGCGAGGTAATCGCTCGCCGCGAAAATCGCCGTGGGCGGCGACGGCAGCGCAAGCAGACGGCCGAGCGCCGTCGCGCCGAACTCGCGCTCGTACGAGCCGAAACAAACGAGCGTTTCATCGAATTCGATATTCGCCTGCGCCAACGCCCGCCGATACCCTTCGCAACGCTCCTGCACGGTAAAAAGACCGAGCGGGCCGCTGATATGAGCAATGCGCCGATGCCCCGCCTCGATCAGATGCTGCGTGGCGAGATAGCCGCCCTGCACGTTATCGACGAGCACTTTGGGCACGTCCGCGCCCGGCACGTCTTCATCGATCACGACGATATTGCCGCGCGTGCCGATGAGCGTGCGCAGCGTGCCGTCGTCGGGACGGTTGGAGACGAGGATCAGGCCGTCGAGATGCTGGATGTCGAGCCAGCCGACATACAGCGATTCGCGAGCGAACTGGTTGCGCGTGATGCACAAGGACAGACCGTAGCCATGCTCGGAAGCGGCCAGCTCGACTTCGTCGGCGATCTCCGCGAAGAAAGGATTCGCCACGTCCGGCATGGCCAAGCCGATAGTCTCGCTGCTGCCGAGGCTCAGGCGCCGAGCAAGGCTGTTTTGCCGGTACTTCAACGCCGCGATGGCGGCGTCGATGCGTTCGGCTGTGTCCGGCGGCAACGCGAGGCTGCCGTTCAGGTAGCGCGATACGGTCGCCTTCGAGACCTTGGCATGTTCCGCCACTTCGCGAATCGTGGACACTTTGGGCACAGCGCGTTCCGGCTTGGAAAACCCTGAGTGTAGCCTCGTTCTCGCGCAAGCCGTCATCGAGGCATCGCGAACGCGCGCTTGTGCGCCTTATTCCTGCTTGGCGGGAAGCGCCGCATACGCGCCGTCTTGCGTATCCCAGCCGCCGCCGAGCGCCTTGTACAACGCGACGAGATTCGTCGATACCGTCGCGGTGCTGTCGACCCATTGCTGCTCGGCGGTGAGCAACGCCTTTTGTGCCGTCAACACGTCGAGGTAGTTCGACAGGCCACGAATGTAGCGCTTGTTTGCAATGTCGAGCGCGCGTTTGGACGCTTGCACGCTTGCCTCCAGGCGATCGCGGCGGCGCTGTTCGGCGGCGAATCCCGTCAGCGCGTCATCCACTTCCTGGAATGCCGACAGCACGGTCTTGCGGTACGTGATCGCCGCTTCCTGTTGCTGGGCTTCCCGCAACGCGAGCGTCGCACGCAAGCGGCCACCCTCGAAGATGGGAAGCGAAAGACTCGGCCCCGCACTGTAGCTGCGCGCGCCCCAACTACCGAGATTCGTGAATTGCGTGGCCTGAATGGCGACGCTTCCCGACAGCGTGATCTTGGGGAAGAAGTCCGCCTTCGCCGCGCCGATGCTCGCCGTTGCCGCATGAAGCTGCGCCTCCGCCTCGCGGATATCCGGCCGCCGATGCGCCAGTTCCGATGAAAGCCCGACCGGCACGCGCGGCGGCGCCATCGGCACGGCGGATGGCGGCGACAGCTTCGCCGCAAGCGCTTGCGGATACTCGCCAAGCAGCACGCCGATGGCATTGATCAGCTTCGCTTCCTGCTGCTCTTCCTGCGGAATATCCGCGGCATTCGATTCGGCCTGGCTCTGCGCATTGGCGACATCGAGATCGGTAGCGAGTCCATGCTTCGCGCGCTCCTCCGTGAGTTGCACGGTACGCTCTGCAAACGCCAGATTCTCTCGCGTAATACGCAGCTTTTCCTGCGTCCCACGCAGATTCAGATAATCGCGCGCGACTTCGGCGGCGGTCGAGACGATCGCATCGTGCCGCGCCTCGTTCTGCGCTTCGACCGTGGCGCTCGCGCTTTCCGTCGTGCGTCGCACGCGGCCCCAGAGGTCGAGTTCCCACGATGCATCGAAACCATACTGATACAAATTGAACGGCGGCAGTGCGTTTTGCGCCGCGCTCGACGTCGGAACACCGCCTTGCCGTCCGCCGAGTCCGTTCGTATCCGTGGCCGATGACCCGCCGCTGCCCAGCAAGCCGATGACGCCATCGGCGCTCTGCAGCTCGCGCGTGTAGGAAGCGTTGCCGTTGAGCGTCGGAAGCGCGTCGGCCTTCGTCTGGCCAAGCTGTGCACGCGACTCCAGGAGCCGCGCCGCCGCGACCTTGATGTCGAGATTGCTGTCCATCGCGCGCGTGACGAGCTCGGTCAGCACGGGATCGCCGAAGCTGTTCCACCATTGCGGATCGACAGGTTCGGGCACCGCGACCGACCGGTTAGCCTCGCTCGTGGACTGCGTTTCGGGCCACGGCGCCGGTGTCTGCAATGCAGGACGCTGAAAATTCGGGCCGACCGTGCAGGCCGACAGGAACGCGACAAACGGAATCCATCGATAATCAATGCGCATTGACTTGTGCCCCCTTCGGCAGCTTCGGCAGCTTCGGCAACAAGATACAGACGGGACACAGCACGAGTGATATGACGCCGAGCATGATGAACACGTCGAGATAACTCATGACGGACGCCTGTTGCTCGACCCGTCCGGCGATGGAGCCGAGCGCATTCACGAAGCCGTTATACGGCGTGATGTGCTCGGCGAGCCGTGCATGATGAAACTGATCGCGCCACGCCAGTTGCGTCGTCACGAGCGACACGCCGAAGCTGCCGCCGAGATTGCGCATCATGTTGATGAGCGCGGATGCGTTGTTGTTCTCTTCCGGCGGAATGCCGATGAACTGCACGGTCGAAAGCGGAATAAAGAGAAACGGCAGCCAGATGACCTGATAAAGCCGCGACAACGAGACATCCCAGAAGCCGATGTTCAGATTGAGACCCGCCGAATGCAGTAACGCGACGCCCGTGCCCGCAAGCGACATCATCACGAGCCATTTGGGCTGGAACACGCGCCCGGTCACGATGCCCGCCACGGGCATGAAGAACAACGTGACGAGACCACCCAAGCCAAGTGTGAGGCCGGCGTTGGTGGCATCGTAGCCAAGTAATTCCTGCGTAAATTGCGGCAGAATCTGCGTCGTGCTGTTGATGATGAACCCGAACGCGAACATGACGCCGCAACTGATGGCGAATGCGCGCGACTTGAAAAGCCGCAAGTTCACGATTGGTTGCGCGGTCGTCAGTTCACGAAAGACCAGCGCCACCAATGCGACGCATGCAACCGCCGCGAACGAGCAGATGAAGTTCGACGAGAACCCGTCCTCGCGCTCGAATTTATCCAGCACGATCTGCAGGCAGCCGAAGCCGACCGCCACCAGAAAGAAGCCGAGATAGTCGATGCGCAAGCCTCGGTCGAGCAGCGCGCGACGCTCTTGCTGAACGAGCTTGCTGTCGCTTACGAACATCCACGTCAGGACGAGCGACACCATCCCCACCGGCAGGTTAATGAGGAACACCCAGTGCCACGAATAGTTCTCGGTGATCCAGCCGCCAAGCATCGGTCCGATGGCGGGCGCCGTGACGACCGTAAAACCATACAGCGCGAACGCCATCGCGCGCTTGTCCGGTGTGAACGTGTCCGCGAAAATGCTCTGCTCGACCGGCGCGAGACCCCCGCCGCCCAGTCCTTGCAGCACGCGAAAGACGATCATCATCGGCAGCGAGGTGGCGAAGCCGCACGCCACCGAACTGACCGTGAACAGGAACACGCAGATCATGTAGAAGCGCTTGCGCCCGATCACGTTCGCAAGCCATCCGCTGATAGGCAAGACGATTGCGTTGCTCACCAGGTAGCTCGTCGTGATGTACGTGCTCTGGTCGAGGCTCGCACCGAGTCCGCCCGCGATATGCCTGAGCGCCACGTTCGCAATGGTCGTGTCGAGCACTTCCATGAAGGTGGCAATCGACACGATGACCGCGATGAGCCACGGATTGAAGGGCCCCGCCGCCGACCTCGGCAATGCTGCGTGCGTAGCGGCCATGTCAACGTACCGTCACGCGCGGACTGACGGAGAGACCCGGCGCGAGCGGCATGTTGCGCCAGTCGTCGCCATCGAAGACGATCTTCACGGGCAGACGCTGCACCACTTTCACGTAATTGCCCGTGGCGTTTTCCGCAGGCAGGCTGCTGAACACCGAGCCCGTACCGCGTTGCAGACTCTCGACATGCGCGTGGAGAACCTTGTCCGGATAAGCATCCACGGTGACATCCACGGGTTGTCCCACGTTCATGTGAACGAGCTGCGTTTCCTTGAAGTTCGCGGTGACCCACATCTCGTCGGGCACCACTGCAACGAGCGCCTGTCCGGGCGTCACGTAGTTGCCAAGGTTCACGGTGCGGCGCGTCACCTTCCCTGCCTGCGGTGCGACGACTTCCGTGTAGCTCAATTGCAGCTTCGCGTTATCGACATCCGCATGCGTCTGACGCACCGATGCCTGAGCGGCGTCGATCTTGGTTCGTTGCGACGCGACCTGCGCTTCGCCCGCCTGAACGGCCTGCTTCGCGCTATCGAGCCTCGCGAGCGCGCTCTTGGTGGTCGCCTGACTTTGTTCGAGTTGCTGACGCGTGATGGCGGCCGGGTCCGTGCCCGTATAGCGCGCGAGATCCTGTTGCGCCTGCAGTAGATCGGCCTGCGCGACGCGCACCTGCGCGGTCTGCTGCGCGAGATTGGCTTGCTGATACAGCAGGTCGGCATGCGCCTGCGCAACTTGCGCAACGGCATTGGCTTCCTGTGCCTCGGCTTGTTCGAGCTTCACTTCGAAGTCGCGTGGATCTATGCGCAAGAGCGGCTGATTCTTTTCGACGTGCTGGTTATCCGCCACCAGCAATTCGATCACGCGACCGTTCACCTGCGATGCAATCTGGCTTTGATTGCTGTCGATGAACGCGTCGTCGGTACTCTCGTAGTGCCGGCTATGGAGCCAGTACGCAACGCCTCCAGCCACACAAATCAGTAATACCGTTCCGCCGATGATGGCATTCATGCGCTTGCGCTTCGGGCTCATCGGCTTGGACGTTTCCTCGCCCGGCTTCTTGTCGGCTTGCTCGCGGTCGCCTTCTCCGGCATCGCCGGAGGGCTTGCTATCTTCGCTTTCACTTCCGGCCATTGCAGTCTCCCAACCAATATTGAGATGCATTCTACAATAGAACGGAACGGTCTCGTTCTTTTTTTAATAAGCGGCGTCTGTGTTAATCTTGCGCTGGAGATTTATGCAAGGATCAGCCGTGAAACGCACGATGAAAGATGGCAACGGACATGCCTCCCTATGCCCCATAGGAGCCATGTTCTCGCGCAAGAAAGGCCGTCCGTCCAACGCGATGGCAGGCGATGTGGAAGAGCGCATTCTGGACGCGGCGAGTACCGTCTTTCTGCAGCAGGGTTTCGCTGGAGCGTCGCTGGAGCGCATCGCCGAGGCGGCGGGCGCAGGCAAGGCAACGTTGTACAGTCGGTATCCGAGCAAGGAAGCGCTCTTCGCCGAAGTGGTCAAACGAAATTGTGAGCGGTGCTTGCGTCCCGTGTTCGAGGCGCCGCAATCCTCTGCTCTCGTCGAGCAACTCGAAGGGGTGACGCGCGCGCTCGTCACACGCTTGCTCGACGACGAGGTGATCGGGTTGATCAGAGTGGTGGTAGCGGACGCGCCGCGATTTCCGTCGCTGGCGAAAATGACACGCGAGGCGGGGCGCCTGCGCGGCATCGATGCGGTCGCGAGCTTGATGGCGGAACATTCGCAAATTGCGCGCGACGCCAGTACGCGCGCTGCCATCAAGCGCAATGCGTTGATCATCGCTACTCAGATGCTCGATGCAATCGTTCCGCCCATGCTCATGAGAGCATTGATGGATGAAAACCTCGATGATCTTCGCAACGAGATCCGCTCGCATGTCAAGCGGACTATCGCTGTATTCGTCGCGGCGGGTGCGCTGAATGCGTTCTTATAGAGGCACGCAGTAGTCGCTCGCCCCCTGCTTTGCATCGACGAGCAACTTTCACACGACTTCAAGCGGCGCCTTTATATGTCATTGAGGGCACGGATAGCCGACCTTCCCCGGTCATACGGCTTGGGTCCGATGACATGATCGTACAGGGCTCATTGCTCCTTCTTGAACAGGTCCTGAAAGATCAACGCCGCCCAATGCTTGTCACGGGCCTGCACGAGTTGTCCGCCTTCGGCGAGCTTGCCGAGACTGACCGGCGCATAACCGAGCCGTTCGACGAGCGCCGCGACGGTTGCATTGGCGCCCTCATCATCGCTCGATAAAAAGAGCACTCGGCGTCCCGCTGAAGTCGCGGGTTCCTGCGCGAGCACGCGCGCGGGCAGATGGTTGAACGCCTTGACCAAATGCGCGCCCGGCAGCGCCTTCGCCACGACCGCCGAGGAAGGCAGATCGTCCAGTTCGTTTAGCGGCACGCCATAGGCATTGGTGGCGTCGATGACGACTTTGCCTTGCCAGCTAGCCATAGCCTTGGCGACATCGCGATGCGCCCAGAACGGAACCGCGAGAATGATCACGTCGGCCTTGAGCGCGTCCTGCAACGTCATAGGTACGATCTTGTCGCCGAGCTCTTGCGCGATAGGTGCGATGGATTCCGGCCCGCGCGTGTTCGCGATGCCTGCCGTGATGCCGCTGCGAGCGAATTGACGGGCAATCGCGGCGCCTACGCTGCCGCTCCCGATGATCGAATAAGTCATGAGAATTCCTTTTTTGGTTGGTCACGAGTACGTCGTTGCTTGTGTGGATCGTGGCAGCGCGTGAACGATCTGGGAAGACGGCATATCGAGATACAATCCATCATGCTCGGAGATGGATAGCCGCTATGCTCGATGGAATATCGCTGGACCAACTCAGAACCTTTATCGCCGCCGTGGATGAGGGCAGTTTCTCGGCGGCAGCGCGAAAACTCAATCGCGTTCAGTCGGCGGTAAGTGGCTGGGTCGGAGGATTGGAAGATCAAACGGGCGTCATTCTTTTCGAGCGCTCTGGACGATTCCCGAAGCTCACGCCGGAGGGCGCGCTGTTGCTCGCGGACGCTCGCAATATCGTCGCTGGGGTGGATGCGTTGAAGGCGCGTGCGGGGCTCATGACATCGGGCGTGGAAGCCGAACTCTCGGTAGTGGTCGACGTTTTCTTCCCGACTGATGTGATCAGTGCAGTCGCAAAGGCCTTCGCCGAGCAGTTTCCACTGACGCCGCTACGTCTCTTCGTCGAAGGACTGGGAGCGGCTTATCTACCCGTTCTCGACGGCCGATGCAGTCTCGGCATACTACCGCCGCTGCCACAGGCATTTTCATCGCTGACGAGCGAGCGGCTCGGCGACGTGCCCGTGGTCGCGGTGGCTTCGGCGCAGCATCCGCTTGCAGCCATCGGTCGCCGGATAACACGGCGTGAACTGGGCCGCCACGTTCAACTAGTGCTGACCGACAGATCCGATCTCACGGCAGGTCGCGACTTCGGCGTGGCCTCCGCTTCGACCTGGCGCTTGGCGGACTTGTCGACCAAATATGCGTTTCTAAAGGACTGCGTGGGCTGGGGAGGCATGCCCTTGCATATGGTCGAAAAAGACATCGCCGCAGGGACGCTGGTTGTTCTCGATACGGACGAGATGCCGCCCAGCGGCTGGCTTTTGACGATGTCCATCTTTCAGCAGCCTTCGCAGCCGCCTGGACCGGCAGGCAAATGGTTCATCGAACGATTGAAGACTCAGTGGCAAAGTTGATGGTTCAAACGGCCGCTCGGGCTTTCAACGAGTCGCCTGGTAAGCGCTGCCAGTTCCGCAATCCGTGCTGACCGTACGGATCACACGCCCGGCCTGCATCAACGTGATGCTGACCTTGCAAGCCTCCCCTTTCGCCGATGACACGGCAAGCGTCGAGACCGCTCGGCTCTCGCCGCCGCGCAAGTGCAAACTGCCCGACTGCGACACGTTCGACGTGCCCGACGCGCCCGACTTGAGCACGTGCATGTCGTAGTCGAGGCCGGTGTCGTACACGCTGACGACGTACGGAACGACGCGGATTGAACCGTTGGCGGAAGTGACATCGAAGGACACGGCGACATCGGAGAACGCGATCATGATTGGCTCCTCTCAGGCAAAGCGCGTCTGAATGGAAAAGCACCCGGCGTGGTGGCTATGAATATCGACCGGCACCACGCGGGGTGAAGGAGAGCATCGATCAAACGGCCGGGGGCTCGGCCGTTCGAGTCGAACACACACAACGATCTTTACTACGCCCCTTAGTGCTGAGCGATCGTCGTCGAGTTGTGGATGCCTGTTTGCGTCACGGTGGCGATGTTGCCTGAACCGGCTTGCGTGACCGATGCGTAATTGCTTCCACCAACTTGCGTCGATGCAATGCGGTTGCCGCTGCCCGATTGCGACGAGTACAACTCGTTGCTTACGCCATCTTGCGATGCCAGCAGCGTTTCTTCCATCCCGGCCTGATACGCCACCGCATTGTTGCCGCTGCCATGTTGGAGCACATCGAGCTTCGAGCCGAATGCGCCGACTTGCGAAAGGCCCGCCGTGTTGACGGCCGTGCCAGTCGAAACCTGGGTCGACGTGATCTCGTTGCCGCTGCCGTTGTGCTGCAACGTGCTGACATTATTCACGCCTGAGCCACTTTGCGACACGGTCGCGCTCGAACCTGCTTCGCTCACCTGCGAAACCGAGGCCTGACTCTTCGAGCCCATCTGCGACACCGTGACGTTGCCGCCTAGCGCAAGCATCGTCGAGACGGCCGCGTTGTTATTCGAGCCGGTCTGCAAGATGGAAGTCAGGTTGGCCGCCGACAAAGTCTGTGCGACGTTTGCCGTGTTGCTCGGACCGGTTTGCAGAATCTGCGTCGTGTTGCCGAGCGCGCCGAGTTGCGAGACCGTTGCCGTCTCCAGCGAGCCATGCTGCGCGATGTTCGTGGTGTTGTCGTAGCCGAGCGTCTGAGAGACCGTCGCGTTGCCGCTGGCGCCATCTTGCTGAACATTCGTGTTGTTACCCGACGACGAGGCCTGGCCCACCGATGCCACGCCAAGCGCGCCGGTCTGGCTGATGATTGTCGTGTTATCCGAACCGACATTCTGCGCAACGCTCGCCGAATTCACGCCGGTCTGATAGATCGAAGTCGTGTTGCCGGTGCCATTGTTCGAGTTCACGTTGGCGCTCGAACCACTCACGAAGCCGGTCTGCGTGATGTTGACCTTGTTCTGCACTTCGCCCGTCTGCACGACCGACGCCTTGGCCGCGGTAAGCACACCGCTCTGATCGATGTTCGTCGCATTGCCCGCACCGCCGCTCGTATTGACCGATGCGTTGTTCAGCATACTCGACTGGTTGATCACAACTGTGTTGTCGCGTGAGCTCGATTCGGTGACACTCGCGCGGTTGCCGGCCGCGATAAGGCCGCCCTGCTGCGATATTGCGACGTTATCGCCGTTCGTGTCCTTCTGGTCAACCAATGCATTGTTGTATGTACCGGTCGTGGTCACGGTGACGGTGTTGTTGATGGCTTCGGCGAACACGCTCGACGAGGCCAGTGCCAGAAACCCCATTGCAACGACGGATGCTTTGATCTTCATGATTGGTCAACCCCTTATATGAACCAGTGAACGATGGTTTCGTGTTTGTGCTTTTGCTTTCATTTCAGCGGTCCGGCCTGCTTGGCATTTTTCATGGTGTGCACTTGCCGCCTTTCCCCTGCTGCTGCCGCTACTTCACTCGTCGTTTCATCGAATGGCTGCTCCTTGATTCGTTGCTCGTCGTTGTATGCTTATCGGGCGATCACCAACGCTTTTGCTCCGTTACCCGTTTGCTGGACCTGAATGCCGCTGCCGGCGCCTCCTTGAATGATGGTTGCCTGATTACCGTTGCCGCGTTGCGCCACCGATGCGTCGTTGCGAGACCCGTATTGCGTAACCGACGCGTAGTCGCTATTGCCTCGTTGCGTCACGCTGGCCGTGTTGTATGACCCCGATTGCACGCCGACATACTGATTGCCGTTACCTGACTGCACGAGCGACTGCCAGTTCTGCGTCCCGGTTTGCTGCGACGCCGCCACGTTCGCCACGCCAATCTGATTGATGGTGATCGCGTTGACGCCGGTTTGCCGGGCCTGCACCGTGTTCGCTGAACCCGTCTGATTCACCGTCGCACTTTGGCGGCTCACCGTGAAAGCCGGCTCCCCTGCACCGAAGTCCGAGATGAAGGACAGGTCAGCGGCACTCGCGGTAGACGCAACAATCATAAGCATTCCGTATATTTTATGAGCGAGCGACTTCTTGATTCTTTGGTTCTTCATTTACGGCTCCTGATGCGAGCTACTAATCGCGTGCGCCGGAATCAACCGCCCGACGATGCCTTTTCCGGTTCGACCTTCGTCGGGTCATACGAGGTATTGACCTTGTCCATCTCCGCGACGTAGTTCTGGTTTTCCTGCAGATAACGCTGAACCGTCTGGTCGTACCAGTCCTTGTCGTCCTTGAGCGCCCACGTCTGGTTCTTCAGTCCCTGCACGATCAGATGAACCACTGCGGATTCGATCGCCTCCTTGACGCATAACTGCGCCGGCTCATTGCGCGTCAAGCCTGCTTCAGCCTGGAGCAGATCCTTGAAGCCAACGAACTTGTAGACGCCGACATCCACTTGATACGAATAGATGGTTTTGGTGGTCGAGACGCTATTCAGGATTTGCCCGTTGCGTATATCGACGGTGCGTAGATTCACGGTCACCTGATCCACGCGATATTGCTGCGAGCCGCTGATCCCGAGATACGCCACGCCGGCGCCGCCGGTCTTCACATTCGAGTCGTACGCCACGATCCCGCCTTCGAGGATGATGCTGGCCGGCGCCAACGCGCCGATCTGCGGAATGACGCGGTTCTTGTCGTCCGGTGTTTCGAGCGCGCGCATGATCTTGCGTTCGGTCAGCAGGTCCTGAAGATTCTCGCGCTCGACCGGCGTGAACCAGCCGGAATCGCGCATGGCGGCAACGAGGAACGACGCTCCCCCTTGCGTAACCTGCGATGAAAACGAACTGTCGGGCGACGGCTTGTACTGACCGGTCAGATCACGAAAGCCATAGACGGCAGCGAGCACGCGGCCCTTGGGCGGCGGCAGATGCACGAGGTCGCGGGTCACGCGCGTGGGCGGCGTGAGCGTCGCGTTGCCCGCCACATTCTGCGGCGATACCGCGCAGCCTGAGAGCGTGAGCACGGCGGCGCTGACGAGCGCGAGCGTTGCCCGGAGTGCGAATCGGTTCATGATATTCCCCGTGTCTTGCTGTTTCTTGTTGGTATCGATCTGGATGACGGCTGGTCGCAGCCCTCGCTCCAGCAATTGGCGTAGGCTGCGTTACTGGCCGCCGCTCACCACGAAAGTCGTTGAAGCACCCGAGGTCTTGTCGGTCGTCGTCACTTGCAGATTGCCGTTCGCTATCTGCGCGATGTTGATCGAGAAGTTGCCCGTGTTGATGGTGCCTGGCTTGAGCGATCCATCCGTGCCCACGATCGAACTCGTGACCGAACTCGCCACGCGTGACAGAATGGCCTGCTGCAACTGACTGTTGAATTGATCGAGCGTGGACTGCGAACTGGTCAGGCTCGCCAGACTCGGGTCCTGATGCTTGTTCTGTGCGGTCGCCTGATCCATGAGAACAGGACCATTCGCGGGATTCCCGCCGAAGGTCGGATTGATGGGCTCGTACACCAGCGGCGAGGCATACGCTCCGCCGATCAGTCCCGCGTTGGCAATGGCGGTAAGCAGTATCCGCGTGAAGGTCTTTTGGTTAGTCATCCCGATTTCCTCGAACTCTCTTTTATCGTTTGAATGCTGTCTTTGTCTTTCTGCTACCGTATGCCGCGACTTACATTTCATCCGATGCGAGATCGGCTTCATGAAACAGCAGGCGCGATATATCCGCCTGCAGCACTGTCTGCAACGCGCTCGCCGCCGCGCTTTCGGCAATAGGCCGCACGTTCGCCCGGGCAATAGGCAAGAACGCCTGAAACACACGACGCTGATCGTATTCGATCCAGACCAGACTGCCGTATCTTGCAGAGGGACGCTCATGGACCGACACGTTATAGCGTTCGCTCATCGGCATCTGCGTCCATGCCTGAGCAAAAAAGTTATAGAAGTCTTCGCCTACCAGCGTCACCGCGTCGTTGGTAACGATCCCGCCAAGCGTATCCACGAGTGGAGATCTGGCATCCGGCTTGGCGGGCAATGTGTTGCTGCCCGTGATCGTCGACTGGCGGCTGACCGTCGCACTGTCGGTGAGTGCAGGCGACGCCGCTTGCGGCCGGACCCTCGTAAGCGGACTCGGCGTCGGCGGGTTCGGCAGCGTGACGAGCGCACGTGCTTCATTACCCGAAGCGGAGCCATGAGCGCTCGACGGCGAATCGGCGTCCTGCGCGCCTTGAGCATATGCCGCGTTATCGACCATGTTGCCGAGTAGCGCGGCCGTGGTCACGAACGTCATCGACGCGACCCAGAACTGCGGCATGCGCCACGCGCCCTTCGTCGAGATCCTGTTTGCATCGCCATCGTGTCGCATACAAGCCTCTCGTCGTCATTCCTGCAGACTTCGTTTGCCGAAGCGATGCAGTGGTATGGAACGCATTCTGGCGGATGGCGATGGCGGATGTCGATGGGTCAAATGAACACCTTTCGCTGCCATGAAACTTCCGCGACTCGTGTCGCGGGGAACACGTTACGGTGTTACGAGAACGCACGTGCGGCGGGCGTTTGAGACGCTCGTTCGGTTGAGGCGATCGCCCTTAAAAGCCGCTGCGCAAACGTTAGCGACCGAAAACTGGACGTTCGTGACTGAAACAATTTTGGTCCGCCTGGTTCAAATTCGTGCGGATTTCAACTAGCAGTGAGCGGCTTTTGGAGACCTCTTGTCCAACAAGGCTTCGCAGGATTTGGCATACAAATTGCCTCTGCCTGGTCGATGCAAAAGTGCCAACGTGATGGCTCCAAAGCCGGCCTAAAAAAACACCGAAGGGGATGAAATGCTGGAATGTATCGTGGCATCGGAGATGAACGTCGCGGTTTCGATCAACGCGCAGGAAGCGATGTCGGACGCTCGGACGGTCAAGGCCGTCGCGCTCGAAAGCAGCGATGCCGCAGCGCTGGTCGATTATCTGTTCAACGAAGAGACCACGGTCGTCGCCGTCGATGCCGATCTGAACGTCATGTGCAAGATGTCGAACGCGTTGGCCCTACTTGGCGACCAGGGTGGTCTTGCTATCCGCGATGGACAGCTCATGCATCTGAACCCGAAGGCCTACGAAGGACTCAAGTCGAGCGTGGCGAAGACGCTGGCTCGCGGTCAGTGCAGCACGATCGTCGTGACTGGAGCTTGGGGACATGCGTGGCATATCGTAATCACGCGCGCGGACGACCTTGTACTTTCCTCACGGCCGCGAGCGGTATTGCGCATTGAGCGCCGTCATATTTTTCGCCGGCCGGAGGTAGCGACACTACAAAGTGTGTTGGGCTTATCGCAGGCTGAAGCGCGGATGCTGTGCGAGTTGATCTGCGGTCACAGCGTCAATGAATGCGCAGCGATTCTTGACTTGTCGATTGCGACCGTACGTAAGCACCTTGCCGCAACGCTCAAGAAAACGTCCTGCTCGCGTCAGTCGGAATTGATGCGGCTAGCGAGCATCGTGACGTAACGTGCGCCCTGGTGAACGTTGACCATCGGTTGAATGGGAACGGGCCTCAACGCTTACCGAAACAAGAAAAGAAAGAGCCCGAAGGCCCTTTCTGACTCGCTTTACTTCGGGTGACTTGCAATGAAACTCTTGACTGCGGTGAAGGCAGGCTTTTGCGTCTTGCCATCGCTCGTCATGAGGCCGTATGCGCCTTCGCTGTCGTCGTACATTTCGAAAGCCTGAATCGACTGGATGTTGTACTTTGCCGCGTTGTTGTAAAACTGCTGCATCATCAAGCTGCCGGTGAAGTACGACGCGATTGCCGAGTACGTACCGTAGGTCGGACGCACACCGTACTCGTTGATCCAGACCGGCTTGCCAAACGAGTTCAGCACGCCGAGGATGTCATGGCAACCTGTGTTGCCGCAAGCGTGGGTCATGTCGCCCTGGTCCGAGTACCAGTGCCATGCCGTGATGTCCCAGCTGACAGTCGGGTGACCATGCGTGCCGTCCGGCTGCGAGCCGTCCGCAAGCATCTGAAAGAACGCGGTGTGCTTCCACGTGCCGTCGACGATGATCTTCGCCGAGCTATTAACCGACTTCACGCCCGCGATCATGCCGCGAATCAACCCGCGTGCGACCGTGAACGGCTGATTGCTGTAATGGTTCCAGACGTTGCCGTCGTAGTTGCCAGAGAGCGTGTTTGCTTCGAGCTCATTGCCGACTTCGTAGTACGTGTAGTTGTACGTCTGCGCCGTCTGCTGGCCCATCGTGTAGCCCGCGTTATAGGCGGCCTGCTCGCTGTTGTAGTTCAGGCCCAGCAGCATCACCGGATAAACCTGTACGCCGCCTGCCGCAAACTGCTTTGCGACCGTGGCGAGAACTTTCGCCGATGCCTGGCTGTACACGTCGTTACGGTAAATCTTCACACCGAGATTTTGGAGTTGCGAAAGCTGCGTTGCGTACGACGTGGTGTCATACGCGCCGCCGTTCGTGATGTGGCCGTTTGCGCCGTAGAAAATGGAACTGGTGGTTGCGGCCTTTTCGGTCGATTGCGGCGTGGCGGCAGACTTGTCGACTGCGGCATCGACTGCGCTTTCGCCGCCGCCACCGCAAGCTGCTAGCAACGTGGAAGCGACCAGAGCAGTGGCAAGCGCTGCGGCTTTAGTTTTCGACAGAACTTTCAGGAAATGGGATGACTGATTTTCATTCATGTTAGTTTGCATACCTAATTGCCGGGCTAGCGCCCGCACATGTTTAAAAGGTTGCCGGCACTTCCGCCGACAGCTAGCACACAGTTCGCTAGTTGCGAGGTTTGCCGTTGCACCACGTCGACTTCGCGACGAGTCACGGCTTTCCGCGGCTTGCTTTGTACTCAGCACGTAAGCAAACGATTGCTTCGATACTGCAGGAACTGCCGATCGAAGCTACCGAACGTAAGACACAAGAAACCGCGTTAGATGTAGCAACTATTACCGCTTTCGGCTGTACGAGTTCTTGCTTAAAGCAAGATGTGCCGAATTGGTGAGAACGGAAGCAAGGTTATCGTCTTATGAGATGACTGTAAATGTGAAATTAAGAAAAAAATGCGTTAAGTTTTCCTGACAGTGAAACATATACCGATTGATATGACGTTTCCATTTCGAAAGGATGGCGGCGGTTTCAGGGGTACAAAAATTGGACACAGTTGGTCTTAAAGGCGTTGTGCGACATTCCGCAATCGTTGGATCGACGCGTAGCCCGTTAGAACGGTAGAGAGCGCACAGGGCGTAGGCGCTAGCGTCGAGTCGCGAGACGTTGCCATGTGTGATGGAATCGACGCGACAGGCCGACGAGTTTTGCTAGCGCAAGCTGCTTAGAGGATCGCTAAAGACAGCGACCCTTATCGCACTTCTTAGGGGCAGAAATTCGGCCGGGCCATTTGCGAAAGCCGGTAATCTCAGGCTCTCAACCGTCCGCAACGGCTAGAGCGTTACTCTAGAAGCAAAGCGCGATGTCCCCTGTCATCCCGATGCTCGAAAGCTGGGTAACAAAGTTGACTAAGCGATACTTCTTAGCGGCCTCTCGATAACATCGCGAAGCATCGTGATGGCAAAAGGCAAAGTGGAATCGCATGCGCTATGCATGCTGAATGGATGACCCGCATTAAAGGGCCGTTCGAGGCTCGACATGCAGGGAGCGCAATCCTCGGGAAACCGGTGAACATCGCTGCAAACGTGATATCTCGTCATGCAAACGCGATGCCGGAGTTCTCTCCCGGCCGGGTGCGCCTGAATCGTTGGCGCGCCGCCTTCCTGCGACCCGATCACGAATCGGTGAGGATGCGAGAACTCCGCCACGCTCATCAAAGCCCGAATTCACTGCCACCGCAGATACGGCTCACCAAAGCCTGCGGCCATGACCGGACCCCACGAGGTGCCGCTATCGAACAACATGCCAACGATTGGCGACAAAGGGCGTGATGAACAAAGCGTCGACCGTGATTTCATGCTGTCGTCACTCGCAAGGAGCTTAACGCCGACGCGGATTCGATCGTGTCGAGTCACAGAGCCGGCGCGACGGTTTAGCACGCTGATTTGGATTCCCAACTTTTTAATTCGCGCTTCATTGGCAGGGCTGCTTTGTGCGCTCGCTTCGGGAAATACTGAGAGGATGAGTTCCAACATAGTGCACGCCGGATCAGGATTCAACCGAAGTCGCCGTCGAGGCTCGACGCAATCAGCCTGATTCATCGCCGCCAATATTAATAAGCCGCCTCGCGGTTTAAACTTGCGCTCGCCGCTTCGCGACGTAGGATCGCGAACCGAACATCAGCTTCTTCCACGGTGCACAAAGATGAGCCGAATGCAAAGCGTTGTCGACGTACATGTCCTGTTCAAGAACGACAATAACGAATATCTCTTCATCCAGCGCGCAAGTACTGGCCATAGAGACGGTCAGTATTCGCTGGTCGCCGGTCATCTCGAACCTGGGGAATCCATCGAGGAATGCGCGATCCGCGAGTCGAAGGAAGAAGCCGGCGTGAGCATCGCGCCAGGTTCATTCGACTTCACGTTGGTGATGCGACGCGATTCGGAACAGAACCGAATAAGCTTCTTTTTGACATGTCGTTCTTGGGAAGGCGTCCTTGCGAACATGGAGCCGCACAAGTGTTCTGCGTTTGTTTGGGCGCCGCTGGACCATCCGCCTGAGCCGACCGTCGACTACATAGCCCGTGCGCTTGAAAATATTCGCAACGGCGTGATACTGGCTGATTTCAAGCCTTGATTCAGCGTGCTAAAGTCGGCGGTGTCTCAGCCGGATTCACGAGGCGCCAAGTCAACGCTGCCGACAACAACATGAACAATGCAGCCACGACGAACAGCGCTTGATACCCTTTGGCGAAGCTAATCCCACCGAGTGCATGCAACGCGGCATCGCTCCAGCCTGGCAAGGTTGCGCTCTGAAGATGCCCTGCAGTGATATCCACTACGAGATGAAGGCGCTGCTGCAAATCGACGGATGACATCGAATTCGTAATGGCATTTTGGACACGCGCAAACATCACCGCGCCGAGCATCGCGATTCCGATGACGAGTCCGGTAAAACGCGTCGTGCCCGACACACCCGACGCCATGCCGGATCGCTCCTTTGGGATCACGGTCATCGAAACCTTGGTCGTCTCGCCGTTGAGCATGCCCGCGCCGATGCCCGTCACGACCATGCCTACGATAAGAGGCGCATAAGCAAGCATGGTCACGACCGCCGCGAAACAGACGAGCCCGATGCACACCGTAAGCAACCCGAGCGTAAGCACAGCGCGCCCTGTCAGGCGATGCGCGAGATGACGCGACACAAGACGCGGCACGATAAAGAGTGGCCCGACCATCGGCAGCATCATGAGACCCGCACTCGCCGATGTCGCGCCGAGACCGCTTTGCAGAAAGATCGGCACGAACGTCAGCATCGTGAGCATGCCGATGGAAAACGCAAACTGCGCGAGCGTCGCACCGAGAAACGTTCGATTGCGGAAGTACGATAGATCGAGCATCGGCCGTGTCTGACGTCGCTCGACGATGACGAACAACACGAACAGCACGCCAGCGCCCACGAATTCAGCGATGATCCAGCGATCATGCCAGCCGCGCCGATTGCCTTCGATAAGCGCAAGCGTCGTTAGAAAGAGCGCCGTTCCGAAGCATGCGACGCCTGGCAGGTCGAGTCGCATCGAGTGTGGATCGCGCGACGATTCGATCACGCGCAAGATCAACGCAAGCAATACGACGCCTATCGGCACGTTGACATAGAACGCCCATTGCCAGCCGAACGCCTGCGTGATGAGTCCACCGACCACCGGACCGCTCGCGATCCCGATGCCCACTACGGTGCCCCAAAACGCGAACGCTCGCGCCCGTGCTTCGCCGTGGAATGCGTGCGACAAGGTGGCGAGTGCGGCGCTCAATTGCATGGCCGCGCCCGCGCCTTGCAACGCGCGCGCGGCTATCAACATCGGCAAGTTCCACGCGGACCCGCATAGCAGCGATGCGAAGGTGAACAACATCAGCCCTGTAACGAGCAAGCGCTTGCGTCCGAAGCGGTCGGCGAGCGCGCCTGCTGGCATCAACAGCGACGCGAAGCTCAACATGTACGCCGTGATCACCCACTCGATGCCCGCGAAATCCGCATGCAGCGAGCGCGCAATGGAGGGCAGCGACACGGACACGATGTTCGCATCGAGTTGCAGCATGAAGGACGGCGCCGAGGTGCAGATGAGCACGAGCCACTCATGCCGCTTCGTCGCGGCGTCCGGTCTGCTTGCGAGTGAGCGATCCATGTGGCGCGCTCCTCAAACCGCGTATTGCGCTATGCCGCTGCCGAACGACCAGTTCTCTTTCTTCACTTCGACCAGGTTGATGAAGACGTTCTCAGGCCGTATGCCCGGCGCTGTCGAGAGTCCCTCGGCAATCGCGCGGTAGAGCGCTTTCTTTTGATCGGTGCTACGTCCTTCGTTCCACGTGATTTGGATGATGACGAGGTCGTCGTCGCGCGCAATGCCAAGATACGTCGGATCGAACATGAAGTTGGCGTCTTCATGCTCGTTGATGACCTGGAAGCGGTCGTTCTGTGGCACACCGACACTGAGCATCGCTTCATAAACGACGAGGCCGATCTGCTGGCGATAGTCGGCATCCTTTCCCTTCTTCAAGTCGATACGAACAAACGGCATGATGGAGCTCCATTGATGAGGACCGGTGCGGCAAATTATCAGCATATGCTTGCAATCTGTCAATTGCCTGCATATGCTGATAATGGAATAATCACTCTGCAGGAAACTTCGCAGAGGAATGAGTGATGGCAACGAAAATGGCGGCAAAGAATGTGAATCGCGGGCGACCCGGTTGCAGTTGCACCGCACTGCGCAAGGCCACGCGACGTATTTCACAACTCTATGACGCGGCAATATCGCCAAGCGGCCTGAAAATCACGCAGCGCGCGGTGCTCGCTCAGATCGGGCGATCGGAGCCGACCAACGTCGGCAAGCTCGCTGCAGCGCTGGTAATGGATTCGGGCGCGCTCGCGCATACGCTCAAGCCGCTTGAGCGTGACGGCTTCATCTCACTCGAGGTGAACCCTGACGACAGGCGGCATAAATCGATTGGTCTCACGCCCGAAGGACGCGAGAAGCTCGCTGAATCCGACGTTCTGTGGCGCAAGGCGCAAGCTATCTTCGATTCATCATTGGGCCGCGCCGAAGCCGAAGCACTGCGCGGCGTGCTGGACAAGCTCTTATCGGATGAATTTGCGGAGCGCTTCGAAAAGGACATGCAACGCTAGCGGATAAACGCTAACCAGGGAGACGCCCTATGCCGACTTACCTCGTATCTGTCACGGACGGACTGCTTTCCGATGACGCGAAAGCAAACATCGCGCGCGAAATCACCCGAGCGCATAGTCAAGCCACGGGTGCGCAAACTTTCTTCGCGCAGGTCATGTTCAGCGCGATTTCACGAGGCGCTCATTTCATGGGCGGTAAGCGGATCGATACGAATCAGATCTTCGTGCATGGACACATTCGCGCAGGAAGAACGCCTGAGCAGAAGGCCAGGTTGCTTGCCGATATCGTGGAATCCCTTCATCGAATCTCGAAGTTGGAAAAGCGTTTTTTATGGGTTTATCTCTCCGAGTTGCCGCCTGCGAACATGATCGAATATGGACAAGTCTTGCCTCGGCCTGGAACTGAACAACAGTGGCTTGACGGGCTGCCGGAGGCAGATCGCGCCTATTTGCTAGGGCTTGCGGGCGCACAGGACTGATCGTCGACTCACGCCCTTCGATTATGTTGGCGGGTCATACGAAATTATTGTCTACGACTTGCCTCAAGAATCACTTACGCTCCTCGATATGGATGGGGATGCCATCCAACGCTTCAACCCATCTAACGTATGACAATAACATTCCCCACCGCCATTACCAACGTCGAGCAGCGCGCCTAAGAACCGCTAAGAAGCAATCGAGGTCCTCTAAAAAAGCGCCCCAGCGCATTGCCGCTTTTTCCAAATCAATCTGCAATACGCTTGAAACTGACGTAGTAATCTTCAGTGTAATAGCAGTCGTTAGTCTGTTTGCGCTGTCCACCGCACACGATGCGTCGTTGCCCGCGATCCGTCGCGCCCGGCGTGCGCACGGTATAGGCGCGGTAGTAGCCACGCGGATGCTGCGGCAGCATTGCGGCGCTATTGCGGAACATGACACCGTCCTCGGCGAAGGGGAACGGACCACCGGCCTTGATCAGACGCAGTGTCTCAGTCGCCTCGCCTGGCAATTGCGCTTTGGTGATAGCGGTGACGGCGGCTGGCGCGCTGTGTTCCTGCGTGGCCGATGCGGCTTGCGTACCGCTCGCGACCTGTCCGGGTTGGACTGGCGCCTGACTCGCTGATGCGCCCGCATCTGGAGTCGCGCTTCGCGATCCGTCTTTGTTGCATGCGCAGAGGATTGCGCTCAAGGTAAAAATGCAGCAGAAAGCCAGAGTTCGCTTCACGAAGTTGTTGTCCCCGGATTGACCAGCATTCGATTACTGCAAGCGGTTCAAGAATAGCGCTAGTAGCAGCCTGAGGCAATGTTCGCGCGTTGTCGACGAAACCGCACCAACGATGCTTTAAGAACTCAACCAGGAAGCGCAAACGAAAACGGCCTAAAGGCGCAGGTATCGCGCCTTTAAGCCGCACTTTGAATACTCCGTCACCTCGTTCGATCGTTTCAACCCTGAACCACTGCCGAACGAAGCGAATTCGACACCCTAAAGCTTAGGGCTTCGGTGCCGACGACGGGATCGGGGCAGCCTTCGTCGTGTTCTTGTGATGCTTGCGGTGATGCTTTTTAGTCTTGGTTCCACTTGCGGGCTGCGCGGCGTCGGCCGTCGTGGCAGCCGGAGCTGCAGGGGCTACGGCAGGCGCCGAAGCCTGTGCGAATACACCAACGGAAAACAAAGCGGCGATCGATGCGGCAACGAGTTGCTTTTTCATGGCGGTCAGGCCCTTCGTGGTTGTTTAACAGTGTCGCGGCTTAAGTACCGCGAGTACTTGCTTAACGCCTCGCCACGCTGTGTGTTGACACGCATCGAAAAAAAATTTCCGGTCCTTGTTGGAAGACATCCCTGACAAGCCAGCTACTTAATTTCCTTCAATGTTGTAAGGTCTACCACGCCATTCTGACTGGTAAACGCAGGGCCATGCCCTGCGCTACTTCCTTGCGACACCCCGCTAATGCGATGGTCCGCGCTGTCATAAGTCTTTAACGTGCCGTTGTCTTCGATTAAAAGTCGCTTCGCATCCGCAAAGAAGGCGTAGCGCAGACCGTTCTGTGCACCACTCGTTTGCGGCTCGCCGAGATTGTCCGGCCACCAATGTTCCATCGGCTTCATGGGCTCCATCGGTTGCATCGGCGTCATGGGTTTCATGGGCTTCATCGGTTCCATCGTGTTCCTCGTGAGTTGAGCGCTGGTTTGAAGGTCAGACGACGTTCAATGTCAGCAACACGCGTACCGCCTTTCATTGATTCACGACGCGGGCGCTTTAGCCCCCAAGAAACTGCACCGCATTGTTGCAGAGCCAATCCTCGCGAACCTGATCCGCCATCCCAAGCGCATCGAACTCGTGCAAAGCCTTGTCGACCGGCATCATCGGGAACGCGGACCCGAAGATCATGCGCTTCTTAAGCACTGTCTTGCCGTATTGCAAAAGCGGCTCGTAACCCGAGTGCGCGGTGGCAAGTAGCTTCGGCCGCACAGCCACGGTGCCTATCCATACATTCGGATGCCGCCACGCCACCGCAAGCAGTTCATGCACCCACGGCCATCCCGGCGGCGAAGCGCATACCCGCAACGCGGGCAACGACATCATCACGCGGTCGAGCGCGGCAGGATGGCCATGCATCATCGAGGTATGCGTCGAGAAGTTCGTGCCGCAATGAATATTCACCGGCACGTCCAATTCGACACATTTGCGATAAAGCGGAAACAGCAAGGGATCGTCGATAGCCAACTTATGCTCGAAGCCCTGCACATTCAACCCACGCAGACCGAGTTCGCGCACCGCCGTCTCGAACTCCGCGACCGCCGCATCGCCTTTATGCGGATCGACGCCTGCAAAGCCGATGTAGCGCTCGCCATGCGTGTGACAAAACGCAGCCACGTGCTCGTTCGCTATCTTCACGCCGAACGTGCTGGTGAGATCGCGCGCCTTCAACACGACATATCGCGCTTTCAGTCGCTCGTAAGTCGCGAGATAGTCGTCGAGTGGATCGACACCATTCGCACTCGCGACTTGACGCTCCGTACCCTCGTACACGCGCCGATAATTCGCCAGATGACTGACAGGACCGTCGAACTGCAACGACGGAGGACGGCTCGAAAAGTCCACGAACATGGGCAGCTCCGGCAAGCGTCTGGCGTTACCGCCAACGCGACTCCTGACGATCGAAGGTATCGACGAACGGATCGGTTGTCTCGGCAATCAGGCGTTTTTTCGCGATCTTGCGCGAAGGCGTACGCGGAAAATCGCCGACGATATATTGCAGATAACGCGGCACCTTGAACGACGCGAGATGCAGCGCGCAATGCTCGAACACCGCCGCGGGCGGAACGTCGCTATGCGTGAGTCCTTCGCGCAACTTGAGGTACGCCTTCACTTCCTCGCGACGCAGCGGATCGGGCACCGGCACGACTGCGGCTTCATCGATCGCATGCATGCTGCGTAGAACGGTCTCGACTTCGGTTGCCGAGACATTCTCGCCCGAGCGCTTGATCATCTCCTTGATGCGTCCCACGATGAAATAAAAGCCCTTTGCATCGCGTCGAAACAGATCGCCCGTGCGAAACCAGTCGCCATCGAAACTCTCGGCGTTGGCCTCTGGACGCTTGTAGTAGCCCCATAAAATGCCGCGCCCGCGAATCCAGAGTTCACCGACTTCATCCATATCGGCGATACTGCCGTCATCGCGACGAACCTGCAGTTCACGAAACGGGGCAGGCAGACCGCAAGTGCGTTCGAGCGCCTCTTTATGGGCCCACGCGGGCACGAGTGCGCCCGTTCCTACTTCGGTCATGCCGAAGCCTTCGCGGGCAATCACGTTGAAGCGCGCCTGCACTTCTTTGCGCGCGCTTCTGGTCCATCCGTAGATGCTCACATACTTCAGGCATACATCGGCGTCGCGTTCGCTCTGTGGATGCGCGCTCAAGGCAGGCTCGGGAAAGATGCAGTAGTGAATCCGATAATCGATGAGCCACGACATGAAGCGCGTGAGGCTCATGCGCTCGGCAATGTACGCGGTGCCACCGAGCTTAAGCGTCATCAGGAACTGCCACATCGGGTCCATGTAGAAGAACGGCGCCCAGATCAACACGTTCTCGATGCCCGCTTCGGGGCCGCGCCTGTTACGCGCCGCACCGTGGCAATGAATCATCCAGTAATCGTGAGTCAGCATGCAGCCCTTCGGAAAGCCCGTCGTGCCTGAGGTGTATTGCAGATTCAACAGGTCGTTGCGCGACACTGTTCCGGGCGCATTGAACATGACGCTGCCCGCATCGAGCAAAGCCTGCCATTGCAGCGGATGCTCGCTCTCGCCGCACACGATCACACGTTCCCATGCAAGCAGTGCGGGCAGCGTGGGCGCATCGGCGAGACGCGGTAGAAATTCGGCGTCGATCACGAGGTACTGCACGTCGGCATCGGTAAGGACGAACATCATTTCGTCCTGCGTGTAGGCGGTGTTCACGGGCACCATGACCGCGCCGATACGGCCCAGCGCGATCCACGAGATGGGAAACTCGGGCGTGTTCTTCAACATCAGTCCAACGTGACAGCCCTTGCGAATACCGCGCCTAACAAATGAATCGGCAAGCTGCGAAGCCGCGCGATCGATTTGCGCATACGTCATCTCGATACCGCGATCGAACCACACCGCAGCGGTCTTGTCGCCATATAGCGCGGCCTGTTCGCGCACGAAATCTCCGAGCGATTCAGGCAATGCGAGTTGCTCCTGACGCTTTCGACGGACGAGTTCGTCCGCCACGGTCGGCGACTGTGTCTTCATACATGCTCTCCACGAAATTCGAAACCTCGCACGGCGAGGCGCGCCTGTCGCGCGTATTTAGTCTTGAAGAATGATCTGGCAATCCTCCGGCGCCCAGTCGACGAGCACCGGCGCGCCGCGCTCATGTTCGGCGCGCCGCCGTGTTCCCTGTTGCTGCACGACGATCTGCGTATCGTCGGCAAGACGCACGTGATGACGCACGACGCTGCCGAGCGTGATCGAGTCTTCGAGCGTGCCGGAATGACAAATGCCATCGACAGCATGATCGTCAGGCGGCCGATGCGCGGACGTCATTCGCACGCTTTCCGGTCGCACCAGTAGCTTCACGGCCGCACCGCGCGACATCGTCTGCGATGCCGTCGCGGCGCGCAGCATGCCAAGCGGAGTCGACACGACCACATGCGTCCCGATGTCGTCCTGCACGGTGCCCGAGATCAGATTGGCCGTGCCGATAAAGCTCGCCGCGAACGCCGTGCGCGGCGAACGATACAGCTCGTCGGGTGTCGCGATCTGTTCGACGCGCCCCTGATTCATGAGCACGATGCGGTCCGACATCGAAAGCGCCTCGTCCTGATCGTGCGTGACGTTAAGCATCGTGATGCCGAGTTCCGCATGCAGCCGGCGAATCTCGAGTTGCATCTGTTCGCGCAGCTTCTTGTCGAGTGCGCCGAGCGGTTCATCGAGCAAGATCAACGCCGGGTTATAGACGATGCAACGCGCAAGCGACACACGTTGCTGCTGGCCACCCGACAGTTCCTTCGGCTTGCGCATCGCGATGTCGGGCAAGCGCACCATGTCGAGCACGTCCCTTACCTTGCGGCGAATCTTGTCCTTCGGCATCTTGCGCACGCGCAGCGGGAACGCAATGTTGTCGAACACGGTCATGTGCGGCATCAGCGCATAGTTCTGGAACACCATGCCGAGTCCGCGGGCACTCGGCGGCGCGTTCGTGATGTCGACGCCGCGCACGAAAATCTGCCCGGACGATGGCGTGACCATTCCCGCTATCACGTTGAGCAGCGTAGTCTTGCCCGAGCCGCTAGGGCCGAGCAGCGTGACGAACTCGCCTTGCTTCACGCTGAAGTCGAGCGGCGCGAGCGCCTGCACTTCGCCGTAGCGCCGCGAGACCTGCTTCAGTTCGATCATGTTCATCGTCGGATTCCGTGAATGATGCCGCTCAGTGACGCTCGCTGCGCATCACGACTTGCGCCGCGTTGTGGCCAGGCACGCCCGTCACGCCGCCGCCCGGATGCACGGATGCCCCGCATTGATAGAGTCCCTTCACCGGTGTGCGATAGTCCGCGGCGCCCTGCACCGGCCGCCTGAAGAAGATCTGATCCGCGCTCAGTTCACCGTGATGCACATGACCGCCCGGCAGCGCGAAGATGCGCTCCAGATCGGCGGGCGAAAGCACTTGCGCATCGTCGATGCAGTCGCGAATATCGGGCGCATGCAACACAAGCGTATCGAGCACGATATGAAAGAGACGTTTGCGCTGCGTGTCCCATGTTCCTTCGCGTAACGTATAAGGCGCATGCTGGCCGAAGATGCTCATCAGATGCTTGCCCGCAGGCGCGACGCTTGGGTCCATCACGCTTGGCGTCAACACGACGAGCGGCGGTCGCGGCGATATCTCGCCGTACTTGGATGCATCCCACGCGCGTTCGAGATACTCCACCGAAGGTCCGATACGAACTTGCGCCGGATAAGCAAAACCCGCTGCATTGGAATCGAAATCCGTGAAAGTGGGCAGGCGTCGCAACGCGAGATTCACTTTGAAAGCGGTGGAACGGTCGCGTATTTGCGCGACACGCGCGAGAAATTCAGGCGGCACGTGATCCGCATCGACGAGTTGCTGAAACAGGATCTTGGTCGCCACGTTCGATATGACGCAGCCCGCTTCGATCGATTCGCCCGATGCGAGCCGCACGCCCGTCGCTCGTCCGCCGCTTATCTCTACCGACGCCACCGGCGCATTGCAACGCACCTCCATGCCATGCGCCCGCCCCGATGCCGCGATGGCTTCGGAGATGGAACCCATGCCGCCGCGCACGAAGCCCGCCGGCCCCTCGTTCGTGGTGTGATCGCGAATGAAGCCGCGCAGCAACACATACGCCGAGCCGGGCGAGCAGATGCTCGTGGCCGCTCCGCCGCACGAGGCGTAGAAGCCCAGCGCCGCGATCATCTGATCGGACTCGAACCAGCGCGACAGGTAATCGCGCGCGCTCAACGTGAGTACGTCGTACAAGTCGTAGAACTGCTCGCCCATATCGCGGAAACGCCAGGCGAATCCAAGCAAACGCCCGCGCGCGCCGAGCGCGGCATCGGCGGGATCGGGCGGAATCTCCCAGAGCATCTCGGCGACGACCTTGCCGAGCCGAGCCATATGCGCGCGATACTTACCGTATGCATCGGCATCGGCGCGGCTAAAGCGCGCGATATCCGCATGAAGCCGTTCGCCTTCCCCGCGAAACACGAGACTCTTGCCATCGCCATAGAGATGCAGCATGGGCGGCGGCACGACGATCTCGTAACCGTACTTCGCAAGCTCGAGTTCGCGGATGATACGCGGCTGCAACAACGCCATCGTGTAGGACGCGGTCGATACGCGATACCCCGGCCACACCGCTTCGCTGACGGCCGCGCCGCCTGCGAGTTCGCGCCGTTCAAGCAGACATACCTTGAAGCCCTTGCGCGCGAGATAAGCACCGCACACGAGGCCGTTGTGTCCTGCGCCGATGATCACCGCGTCGTACCTGTTCGCCATGTTGGTCTCTAGTTCAAGATTAGTCGGCGGACGCGTCGCGCCGTTGCAAAGCCATGATGCCGATGCACACCAGAAGCGATATCAGCGTGAGCAGCGTCGAAACGGCGGCGAGCACCGGCGATACTTCCCAGCGGATCGCGCTGTACATCTTGACCGGCAATGTCGTGGTCTGCGGTCCCGAGATGAAGTACGCGACCACCACTTCGTCGAATGACAGAAGGAACGCGAACAGCACGCTCACGGCCACCGACGCGCGTATCTGCGGCAACACCACTTGAAAGAAGATGCGCACGCGGCTTGCGCCCATGAGAAGCGCGACGGCTTCGAGCGATGCATCCGCGTGACGCAAGCCCGAGCCCACCGCAATGATCACGAACGGAACGACGAGCACGGCATGCGCGAGCGCAAGTCCCCATACCGTGTTGACGAGCGAGAGCATCGAGAACTGCTTATACACGCCAAGACCGAGCACGACGACGGGCACGAGCATGGGCGTGATGGCGAAGGTTTCGAGTACGCGCTTGCCTGGAAACCGGCCGCGTGCAAGCGCATAAGCGCCTGGCACACCGGCCGCTATCGAGATTACCGATGCCAGCAGCGCGACCATCACGCTCGTCACACACGCGCCCCACCATGCCGGATCGGCGAAGAACTGCCGGAATAGCGCAAGCGAGAGGGTCTTCGGCGGAAACGTCAGTTCGCTGCCGCCGCCGAACGAAATCGGCACGATCACGAGGCTTGGCAGCAGCAGGAACAAATAGCCGCACCATCCGCCGATGGAACCGAGCACGCGCATGAATACACGCGAGTCGCGGCGCTTCGGTTCGGGCTTGACGAATTCGTTGCTGACACGCGTTGCGGTATCCATCATGCGAGCGCCTCCGTGCCGCGCTGAACACGTCCGAGCACCGCGATCAGCGCCCCGGACAGCACGAGCAGCATCACCGCGATGGAAGCGGCCAGCGTCCAGTCGAGCGTCTGCCGCGTGTAGAAGTCGATGAGGTTGGCGAGCATCATGTCCCGCGGTCCGCCGAGCAACGCGGGCGTGATGTACATGCCCATGGAGAGCGTGAGGCACATGAGAACGCCTGCGAACACGCCGGGCATCGACAAAGGCAACGTGATGCGCGCGAAGATCATCGCGGGACCTGCGCCCATGAGTTCGGCGGCGAACTTGAGGTTGCGGTTCTGCGTGGTGAGGCTCGTGAGAATGGGCAGCACCATGAACGGCAGAAGATAGTTGGTCATTCCTATCACGACGCCAGTGCGGTTGAACATGAGGTCGGGATGCCATGTATCGCCACTCAACCATCCCGCGAGCTTCGCGACGATCCCCGCGCTGCCTAGCACGACGGTGAAGGCATAACTCTTCACGAGCACGCTGGTCCAGAACGGCAACATCACCATCACGAGATACGGCGCGCGCTTCGACATGGGCATGCGGGCGAGATGCAGCGCGACGATATACCCAAGCACGAGACTCATCGCCGTGGCGAGTGCGCTGATGATCATCGTGTTGCCGAGCACGCGATGTATGAGCGCGCTCGTCAGCACCTGTTCGTAGCCGCGCAGCGTGAACGCGTGTTCGTAGATGCTCGACCAGCCGACTACGCCGAGCGGCCACAAGAAGAACACCGCGAGCAGGCCGTAGAGCGGCAGCAGCATCACGACGACGGCCTTCAGGTTCAGCGTGTAACTCATCGCGCGCCCCTTGTTTTACGCTACTTTATGTCAGCATCCAGGTCGTGAAGCGGTTTTGCAACGCGTCGTAGTGATCGCCCCACCACGTGTCGTTGATGATCACGCTGTTCGGATCGTGCATGTCCGGCATGCGCGCCTTGGCGGCGGCGGATACGAGCGGCATGGCCTGCACCGCGTTCGGCGCGAACTCGACCATCTCGCAGAATGCGGCCTGGCGGTCGGGGCGCAGACAGAACGCCACGTATTGCATGGCAGCTTGCGTGTTCTTGCCGTACTTCGGCACCGCGAGATATTCGAGGCTGTTGAGCGTCTGCTTCATCGACATCTGCACCGACGTACCCGCTCTTTGCGCGGGCAAAACGCGGCTCAGATACGTGTACGTGAAATCGAGTTCGTTACTCGCGATAAGCGTCACCGTCTCCGGCGTCGTCTCGATCCACTTGCGCACACCCGGCTTGATGCGGTCCATCGCCGCAAAGGCGCGTTCGACATCGAGCGGGTAGAGCTTGTCGGGCGCGACGCCATCCGCGAGCAACGCCATCTCCAGGTTCTCGCTCACCCGTGGGCGCAAACCCCGACGACCCGGAAACGCTTTTACATCCCAGAACTCCGCGTAGGTCGTCGGATGCTTGCTGCCGCGCTTCGGGTCGAAGCCGATCCCGCCCGCATACGAATACGTGCCGACGAAGTCCGCGCCCGTCTTCGTGATGAGGCCATCGGTCTTGACGATAGCCGGGTCCAGTTTCTCCCACATGCCCTGACGCGAACCCGCGACGATCTGCGGTCCAATGCTGTCGAACACATCCCACGACACATTCTTCGATTCGACCTGCACCTTCATGCGCGCGAGATCCGCGCTGTTGACGAGATTCACCGCGATGCCCGTCTCTTTCGCAAAGGGTTCGGCGAACGAGGCACGCACCGCCGCTTCATAGGCGCCGCCCCAGCATGTCACGCTGATGCTCTTTGCCTGCGCACGCACAATGGCCGGTGCGCCGAGCAGCGCGGTGCCGGCGAGCGCGCCGGCTTGCAGCAGGAAGGTGCGTCGTGAAGGCGACGGACTGGTCGATACGGTTTCGGCTTGGGATAGTGGCGCGTTCATGTCGGTCTCCATGCGAGGTCGGGGCACTGCTTCATCCAGCGATCCAGATCGCCTTCCAGTCCATGTATTTGTCGAAGGCGTGCATCGACTTGTCGCGGCCGAATCCGGATTGCTTGAAGCCGCCGAAGGGCGAGGACATGGTGCCGCGATCGAAGCAATTGACCCACACCACGCCCGCCTTCAATTGACGCGAGACCTGCTGCGCCCGCGCGATGTTCGAGGTCCACACCGCGGCGGCGAGGCCGTAGATCGTGTCGTTGGCGACGCGCACCGCTTCCTCCGGCGACTCGACCGTGATCGCTGACAGCACCGGCCCGAATATCTCCTCGCGCGCGATACGCATGTCGTTGCTCACGCGATCGAACACGGTCGGCTCGATGAAGTAGCCGCCCGATTCCGGCCGCGCGGTACGCCCGCCAGCGATGACACGCGCGCCATCGGCACGACCCGCATCGATATACGACATGACCGACTCGTGCTGTGCCTGGCTCACGATCGCACCCATCTTCGTGGCGGGATCGAGCGGGTCGCCGGGCACGAGATCCCGCGCGATGGTCGCGACTTTCTCCAGCAGTTCATCGCGTACCGCCGCGTGTACGATCAGCCGCGAACCCGCGTTGCACACCTGTCCGCTATTGGCGAAGATACCGGCCGCCACGGCGCGCGCGGCGGCGTCGAGATCGGGGCAATCGTCGAGCACGATATGCGGGCTCTTGCCGCCGCATTCGAGCCCAATGCGCTTGATATTCGACTGACCCGAGTACTGCATGAACAACTTGCCGACAGCGGTCGACCCGGTGAAGCCGACGGCATCGACATCCATGTGCAGACCGAGCGCGCGCCCCGCCGTTTCACCGAAGCCCGGCACGACGTTGAGCACGCCAGGCGGCAAACCCGCTTCGGCCGCGAGCGCGGCGATACGAATCGCGCTTAGCGGCGATTGCTCCGCGGGCTTGAGGATCACCGAGTTGCCTGCGGCGAGTGCGGGGCCGAGCTTCCAGCTTGCCATCGAGAGCGGATAGTTCCACGGCACCACGGCCGCGACCACGCCGAGCGGCTCGCGCACGATCATGGTGGTCACGTCGGGTGCGGCGGGCGCGGTTTCGCCATAGAGCTTGTCGATGGCCTCGCCATACCACTGGATGCAGGTGGCCGAACTCATGATGTCGCCGTTGTAGGCATTGGTGATCGGCTTGCCGACATCGAGCGATTCGAGCAGCGCCAGCTCTTCGCGATGCGCCATGATCAAGCCCGCGAATTTGAGCATGACGGCTTTGCGTTCGGCAGGTGCGGCGCGCGACCAGACGCCGGATTCGAAGGCGCGTCGCGCGCTTCTGACCGCGACGTCCACGTCTTCCGTTCCGCATTCGGCGACTGCGGCGATGGTGCGGCCCGTGGCCGGGTCGATGGTCGCAAAGAGCTTGCCGGAGAGCGCGTTCACATAGCGCCCGTCGATAAACGCGCGGCCCTCGGGCCGGATTTCTTGCGCGCGGGCGCGCCACACCGATGCGTCGGGAATGCTCACTGCAAAGCTCCTTGAGTTGGGTCGATTGCCTGCGTGCCTTTCAACATCCAGCGTTGAAATCAAGTGTAGGGTTTCAAAAGTATGAAAACCAATACATTCTGATAACCTTGTTCCTGCCAGAAAGTTATACCTTCGACGGGTCCGCCATGCTCAAAGTGCGTCATCTGGAAATCTTCCGCGCGGTGGTCAAGGCGGGCAGCGTGTCCGCTGCGGCACGTCTGCTCTACGTGTCCCAGCCTGCCGTGACCAAGACTCTGCGCATGCTGGAAGAAGACATCGGGCTTACGCTTTTTCTGCGTGTGAAGGGGCGGCTCGTATGCACGCCCGAGGCGGAGGCAATCCTGCCGGAGATAGAGCGGTTGTTTGGCAGCGTGCAATCGATTGCGCAGACCGCACGCGAGATTCAGGAGGGCCAGCGCGGGTCGATTCGCGTATCGACGGTCTCCATGCTCGCAACCACTATCGTCGCGCGCGCGGTCGGCAAGTTCCGCGAGACGCATCCGCAAGTCGAGTTCGATATCAGGGCGTTGCCTACGCGTCACGTCGTCGAATACGTGAACAACAATCAGGCGGATTTTGGCATTCTGGATGTAGCCGCGCCTTCAGGCACGCTCGAGGTGGAGGAGTTCTGTCGCGCCGAACTATGCTGCGTGATGCGTGCGGAGCATCCGCTTGCTGCGCGCAAGACGGTCACGCCTCGCCTTCTGGATCACGAGACGCTCGCGACCTTCGGGGAAGACACGTTGACGGGATGGCGCCTGCGCGAAGCCTTCCGCGCGCAGGGACGGGTCTTTACGAGCGCGTTCGTGTCCAACAGCACGCCGGTGCTGTGCGCGCTCGTGCGGGAAGCCAATGCGGTGGCGCTGGTGGACCCTTTCTCGCTGATGAGCCGTTCGTTTCCGGACTTGATTGCACGACGATTCTCGCCGGCCGTACCGGTCGAACCGCGCTTTCTCTTTGCGCCTGGCAGACCGCGGTCGGTCATCGTCAATCAATTCGTCCTTCAATTGAAGGAGACTGCAGCGGAGTTCGTGATGGGGTGAGTCTTTAGGTGCATGCGTTAGGGACTAAGGCCGACTCGTGCTTGCAGCGAGCGCCGAAGTATCGGCTGTCATGCGATTCTCGTCCGTTTCGATCTTGCCGACGGCGACAGCGCCACTCTCTGAATCACCCGACGTGCGAGTGGACCAGAGCGTAATGCCTGCCAGTGCAACGAGGCAGACCGTCGTCCATGCGGCTACGGTGCTCAAGTGATCGCGCAGACGCCTTGGCATCCGCAAAGCAGGCTTGCTGGCCTCGACGATCTCGGGTGCCGGTTTCTCCATCACGAACCCGCATCTCGGGCAGTTCGCTACTTCCGTGCGTGCTTCCGCGCCGCATTCCTTGCATATGATGGAAAACATCCGTACCTCTGTCCGCCTCGTGTGATCGCTCCTGAGGTAACGACACGGCGCGCGCGATCTTTAGCTTTCTCCCTTGGAAACGTGAGGTTTTATGCGTTTTCGATTGATCCGGTGCGGTGCCTTTCGACGGGGCAGGCCTGTGCGCATGCGCCGACGATATCGCCCGAACGCGATGCCTTCGTCACGCGTATGGCGGCGTGAATCGCGTGCTGTAACGCACGGCCCGCGCGTCTCGTCAAAAATGCCATGCTGCTCGACGGATTTCGGCCCGGCATTCCTGCCGGACTTTTTGCGCTATGCCTTAAACACTTTCGAGCGCGAGCGCGATGCCCTGCCCTCCGCCGATGCAAAGCGTCACGATGCCTCGCCGCACGCCATCGCGACGCATCGAGTGGATGAGACGCGTGGTGAGCACCGCGCCCGTGGCGCCGATGGCATGACCATGCGCGATAGCGCCGCCATCCACGTTCACGATGTCCTCGGGAATCCCGAGTTCAGCTATGACGGCGAGCGGCACTGCAGCGAAAGCCTCGTTGATCTCGAAGCGCTCCACGTCGCCCAGCTTCCAGCCCGCGCGCTCCAGTACCTTTGTCACGGCCGGGGCCGGTGCGATGCCAAACAGCCCCGGCTCGACCGCCGATACCGCGAAAGCAACGAGCCGCGCCGAAGCGACTACATCTAACGATTCAGCCGTGGCACGACGCGTGACGATCATCGCCGATGCGCCGCTATTCAGGCCCGGCGCATTGCCTGCGGTGATGGTGCCGTCCTTGCGAAATGCGGGCTTGAGCCGAGCAAGCGTTTCGAGGTTGGTATCGGGACGCGGTTGCTCGTCTGTATCGAATGGGGACACGCCTTTTTTGCCATGAACGTCGACGGTCACGAGCTCGTTTGCGAAGTGACCTGCATCTCGCGCATCGCTGAAGCGCCGTTGCGAACGTTCTGCCCAGCGGTCCTGCGCCTCGCGGCCGATGCCGTACTTGCTGACGAGGTCTTCCGTGTGCCAGCCGGAGTGCCGGCCCGAGAACGCGTCGTCGAGTCCATCGCGCAACATGCTGTCGATGACCTGTGCCGCGCCCATGCGTTGACCCCATCGCGCCGCAGGCAGCAGATACGGCGCGCGATCCATGTTCTCCATGCCACCGGCAATAACCACGTTCGAGATATCGAGTGCTATTTCCTGAGCCGCCGATGCAATTGCCTGCGCGCCCGACCCGCATACCCGATTCACCGTGACAGCAGGCGATGCCACCGGAATGCCGCCGTTGATCGACGCCTGGCGCGCGGGATTCATGCCGCTGCCTGCCTGGATGACGTTGCCCATGATGACTGCATCGACCTTTCGCGGCGCCAGACCCGCGCGACGCACGCTCTCGCGGATAGCGGTGGCGCCCAGCTCCGTTGCCGCCACTTCTTTCAAGCTGCCGCCAAAGGCTCCGATTGGCGTGCGCACCGGCGCGCATAGAACGATTTCGTCTTTGAACATGACATTCTCTCCATGGTTAGTGCATATGCACATTTTTCCATGGATTCGAGAAGCTTGCAGAGACGATGGATGGTTGAGCGTTCGACGGCGGGACGACTCGATCAGGGCCGGAATGACTCCAGATAACACTCTGCGCGTCAGCAAAGTTGAGTTGTTTCAATCGGAAGTGTGGACGGCGGCTAGCCAAGGACTCGTGAGACTTGGCTGGGACTAGATTTTTTTCACGTCTCTGTCTTTCGGACCAAGAGGACCTTCCACTGTGTCTGTTCAGGACAGTCATCTTCGAAATTTATGTCGGCTCCATCAAAACACAAATGTTTCTACTGATCTTTCTCAACCTGATCGAAGCGTGCGGTCAATTCAATTTTTATTCTTTTAAATCAAGCATTTAGACAGCAAAACCAAATTTATTTGCGTCGTTGGCATGCCTCTCGCATATGTAGCTGCGAGCGCAACAAATCAACGCTCGACCAACCAACCACTTAGGAGATTCACCATGCTGACGATCAAAGACCTCGCCGCTTCCAAAGAACTCGGCCGTGCTGAAATGGGCGCTATCACGGGCGGTAGCTCGTTCTTCTCGAACGCCGGTTTCAACAGCAACGTTCAAGCAGGCGGCGTGTCCTTCGCTTCGCCGCAAGCGAACATCGCACCTGTCACGCAAGTCGATGCATCGACCACCACCAACGTCGATCTCAAGACCGTCAACAAGTCGATTACCGCCGTGGGCAGCCTGCTCGGCGGCATGGCGCTTTAATTCACACTATCCAATCACACTGTTTAGGAGATTCATCATGCTGACCATCAAGAACCTCGTTGCTTCCAAGGAACTCGACCGCGCTGAAATGAGCGTCATCACGGGCGGTAATTCGCTCTTCTCGAACGCCGGTATCAACAGCAACGTGCAAGCTGGCGGCGTGTCGTTCGCTTCGCCGCAAGCGAACATTGCACCTGTTTCGCAAGTCGATGCATCGACCACCACCACCGTCGATCTCAAGACCGTCAACAAATCGATCACCGCTGTGGGCAGCCTGCTCGGCGGCTTGGCACTTTAATTCTCACCATCCAAACACATTTCTTAGGAGATTTATCATGTTGACCATCAAGAACCTTGCTGCTGAGAAAGAACTCGATCGCGCTGCAATGGGCTCCATCGCGGGCGGCTTCTCGATCTTCTCGAACACCGGCGTCAACTCGAACTATCAGGCAGGCGGCGTGTCTTTCGCGAGCCCGCAAATCAATGTCGCACCGGTCACGCAGGTCGATGCCTCGCAACACACGAACGTGGACGTCAAGAGCATCACCAAGTCGGTCGATGCGCTCGGCAGCATGTTCGTCGGTATGAAGGCCTAAGGGCTCGCAGGCTCAGAGAGGGAAGGACCACGTGCCTTCTTCTCTCGTTGATTCTTGCCGATAACGTCCGAGCCTCAACGAGAGGACCGTATCTCCTTGCGGCCCTCTGGGTGAAGTGTTTTAGCCCGCTTGTTAGCGGGCTTTTTTTTCGTCCATTCAGAGCGGCGGTACGACACGCTCCCTCGAAAAACCACGCGCAATAAATCGTCTACCGCGTCGAAGATAATCCGCCAGCAAATTTATCCCGTTGACAACGCTTTTTGGCCAGAGAAACCTGACGTTGTGCAATGCACCAATCTGGCTGAATCCTAGCAGAAGCCAGGAATACACGTCACGCCGCTCAACGTTCATCTTCGAGGTCCGTCATGCGACTTTCCATCCTGCTGGCTGCACTCACGACCTGTCTGACCTGTACGGCACGCGCAGAAAATCCGGCTTCGCCACAAGACTCGGCCATGTACCTTTCGAGTGTCGTCGGCAATTCGCAGATGAACGCAAATCCGCAACTGGCGCAGCCGGTCAGCGCGTCGTCGGACAAACCATGCACGTCGCCCGGAAGACGGGTTCAGCGGGACATTCGTGGGTCGATCGACGGTGGCTCGCGCTGCGACAATGCAACGGCCACCGCGTTCTGACGACACGCGCGAAGCAGCGTGTTCGACGTTTGCGACGCGTGCATCACTTTAGGTGTAGCTGCTCGACGACAAGCGCAGGACAACGATTTCACTCAGAGGCCGCTCAAGTGCGAGCGCGAAAACGGCCCTCGCATTGCTCGATGCATCGCGCACCTTCGCGCCGCCAAAAACCAGCACGCGCAATGCCGCGCTTAAGAGGAAGAGGGACGCGCCTTAAAAGTCGTCGGAGAAACTCAGTTCATAGTCGACGCTCGCGCCCACGCGCAACTCACGGCCCGCGCCGTCAAGAGCAATCGCGTTCTGCCCGAACGTGAGGCCGCCATCTACACGAGCATTAGCGCGCCAGCCCATCATCACGTCGAGCGGTTCGTTGGGCCATTGCGCGTCGCGCACGCCGTGCGTCTGATCGACCGTCGTGATCGGACAGCGCGCGCACGGCTTCACCATGCGCAACACGATGCCATCGACCGAGATCGTATCGATGAAGTCTTCCTCGAAGGCGTCGAGACCGCTCAAGACGACATTGGGCCTGAAGCGATTCATTGGCACCCGCGGCGCGCCCTTTGCTTCGAGACGCGCGTTGAGATCGTCGAGCGAGGCGTGGTTGGTGACCAGCAGCGGAAAGCCATCGGCGAATTGCGTGGGTGCGTCGGCATCGCGCGTCCACGTCTTGCTCACGAGGCGCGTGACGTCGTCGGCAAAGCGCACGAGCCGCACGGGAACGCCGAGGCGTGCGGAGAACCAGCGCGCGGCGCTCACGCCTTCGTCTAACGCCTCGAAGTGATCGCGCCAGACATTCACGGCAACGCGCGCCGGGTCTTTCGCGCGCGCAAGCGGCACTTCGAGCGGTTCCGCAGTATCGGGGGAATTCAGCACGAGCGCATCTGCCGTGAGCGTTGGAACGATGCGCGCCATCGCCGGGAATTCGCGTTGCGAGACGAAGCGCCCGTTTTCGTCGATGACCATCCAGTGGCGATCCCACGGAAACCCGTGAACGGCGAGCTGCACGCAATCGAGTGCGATTGCGCCGCATGACTTGACTGGATAGACGAATAGCGCGCTGATGGTAGGCATGATCGGGATGTTCGATGGCGCGAACCGCTGTTCTGGAAAAGCGCCATTGTCCCGTGCTCATATTGTTCCGGCAAGCGGTGCGCTCATACGCTTTATAACCGCTTCCCCGCATCCGCCGTGACGCGCTCGATCAACCGCTGCACACGAAGCGCATCATCGCCGCTGACGCTCGGCGCGCGATCATCCCGCACGGCATCGAAAAAGTCCTTCAACAACGCACGATGCGCGGCGTGCGAGAAGTCCATCGGCTTCGCACCGAAGCCCGACGACGAAGGATCGCGGAACTCGTCGATGCTTCCATCACGGAAAAACACGCGCAAGTGCCCGCCTTCGAGCGTTGCCGTGCCTTTATCGCCGATTAACTCGATGCGCTCCGGAAAGCCCGGAAACGCCGCCGTGGTTGCAAGAAGATGACCCACGGCGCCGCTCGCGAACGTAAGCGAAGCGCTTGCAAAGTCCTCGGACTCCATAGTGTGCAACGCGGTGGTCGCGGTAGCCGCCGCGACCGAGGACACATCGCCCGCCAGCCACAGAAGAATGTCGAGCGAATGAATTGCCTGCGTCAACAACACGCCGCCGCCATCGCGCGCATAAGTGCCACGGCCCGGTTCGTCGTAATAGGATTGCGGCCGCCACCAGCGCAGATCGAGTCCCGCGCATGCAATCGAACCAAGCGCGCCACTCGCCTTCACTTCCGCCAGCCGCTGCACGGCGGGACGAAAGCGATTTTGAAACACCACGCCGAGTTTGCATTCCGCAGTACGGCAGATATCGACGATGCGCGTGGCGCGCGACATCGACACATCGAGCGGTTTCTCTAGCATCACGTGCTTGCGCATTGCGGCGGCCTGTTCGACCAGTTCGAGATGCGTATTCGGTGGGGTGAGGACGAGCATGGCGTCGATGGTCGCGTCGTTCAATATCGCATCGACAGACGCGCCGACAGGAAACCCATGCGCGCTGGCAAACCGTTCTACTCGTTTAGGCGAACGGCCGACGACCGCCACGACCTCCACTTCCTCACGCAATTCATTCAATGCGAGCGCGTGAGGCGTTGCAGCCAATCCAGCGCCGACCATCGCGATTCGAATTTTGCGCATCGAGCCTTCCTTGGGCGTTGATGTGTCACACGATCGTCGTCAGCTCCGGAACGGCTTCGAAAAGATCCTGAGCCAGACCATAATCCGCGACGCTGAAAATAGGCGCTTCCGGGTCCTTGTTGATGGCGACGATGACCTTGCTGTCCTTCATCCCGGCCAGATGCTGAATCGCGCCCGAGATGCCGACCGCCACGTACAACCGCGGCGCGACGATCTTGCCCGTCTGACCCACTTGATAGCTGTTCGGCACGTAACCCGCATCCACCGCCGCGCGCGACGCGCCCAGCGCAGCACCGAGTTTATCAGCGAGCGGTTCGAGCACCGTCGTGTAGTTCTCGCCATTGCCGAGGCCGCGTCCACCCGAAACGATGATCGAAGCCGAAGTCAGTTCCGGCCGATCCAGCTTCGTGACTTCACGGCTGACGAATGACGAGATGCCAGCGTCGGCTGCCGCTTCGATCTTCTCGATCGATGCACTGCCGCCTTCCGCCGCCACCGGATCGAAGCCCGTTGCACGCACCGTGATGACCTTGATCGGATCGCTCG